>JANRIN010000108.1:0-64140 GCA_033764965.1 Leptolyngbyaceae cyanobacterium bins.302
GAGGAATCGCCTGCTGACATTTCGCCGATTACTGCCTACTGTTGGATTAAGTAAGTAACTGTTATTGACTTCTACGGTTAACGAGTCCATGTCAACCCTTGTCATTGTCGAATCTCCTACCAAAGCTCGCACCATCCGCAACTACCTGCCTTCCAGCTATCGAGTTGAGGCATCAATGGGTCATGTCCGCGATTTACCCCAATCTGCTAGTGAGATTCCGGCAAGCGTGAAGGGGGAAAAGTGGGCACAGCTAGGCGTGAATGTGGGTGCTGACTTTGAGCCGCTGTATGTGGTGCCGCAGGATAAAAAGAAAGTTGTCAAAGAACTGAAAGAGGCACTGAAGCAAGCGGATGAATTGCTCCTGGCGACGGACGAAGACCGGGAGGGAGAAAGTATTAGCTGGCATCTGTTGCAGCTCTTGCAGCCGAAAGTGCCGATCAAGCGCATGGTGTTTCACGAAATTACCCAGGAGGCGATTCAGGAAGCCATTCGCAACTGTCGCACAGTGGATGAACGGCTGGTACGTGCCCAGGAAACCCGCCGCATTTTGGATCGGTTAGTCGGCTACACTCTGTCTCCCTTACTGTGGAAAAAAATTGCCTTCGGGCTATCTGCTGGACGGGTGCAATCTGTGGCAGTGCGGTTACTGGTCTCTCGTGAACGGCAACGACGGGCGTTTCGCAAAGGCACCTATTGGGACTTGAAAGCAACTCTGGAAGCCACGGGCGATCGCTCCGCCAAGAATGCCTTTGAAGCCAAGCTGGTCAGCCTGAACGGGGTCAAAGTTGCCACGGGTAGCGATTTTGATGAGGCAACAGGACAAATTACGGCGGGACGGAACGTTGTCTTGCTCAGCGAAGATGAGGCGAGAGCACTACAGGAGCGGATTCGCGATCGTCCCTGGACGGTGACCAACCTGGAAGAACGTCCCGTCATCCGCAAACCATCCCCTCCCTTCACCACCTCCACCTTGCAACAGGAGGCGAACCGGAAATTGGGGCTTTCTGCCCGTGACACCATGCGAGTGGCACAGAGCTTGTACGAACAGGGTTACATCACCTACATGCGGACGGATTCCGTGAACCTGTCTCAGCAAGCGATTTCGGCGGCGCGGGACTGTGTGCAGGCGATGTACGGCAACGACTATCTCAGTCCTGAACCTCGGCGCTATTCCACCAAGAGCAAAGGCGCACAGGAAGCGCACGAAGCCATTCGTCCGGCTGGAAGTTCTTTCCGCACTCCCCAGCAAACTGGCTTGAAAGATCGGGAATTTCGCCTGTACGACCTGATCTGGAAGCGAACTGTCGCTACCCAAATGGCAGAAGCTCGGCAAACTAGCATCACGGTGCAAATTCAAGTGGAAGATGCGGGATTTCGTGCCAGCGGCAAGCGAATTGATTTTCCTGGATTCTTTCGCGCCTATGTGGAAGGATCGGATGATCCAGATGCGGCGATCGAGAATCAGGAAGTGATCTTGCCACTGCTGCGCGTGGGGGATACGCCCAATTGCACTGATCTGGACGCGATCGGGCACGAAACCCAACCCCCCGCCCGTTACACTGAAGCATCCCTGGTGAAAATGTTGGAGAGCGAAGGAATTGGTCGCCCCAGCACCTACGCCAGCATCATCGGCACCATTATCGATCGGGGTTATGCCCAGATGGTGAACAACTCCCTGGTTCCTACCTTCACTGCCTTTGCGGTCACTTCCTTGCTGGAACAACATTTCCCCGACCTGGTAGACACCAGCTTCACCGCTCGGATGGAAGAAACTCTGGATGACATTTCCACTGGAGAAGTGGATTATCTTCCCTATTTGAAAGAGTTCTACCTGGGCGACACTGGTTTGGAAACTCAGGTGAAAGACCGGGAGAGCCAGATCGATCCCAATGCTGCCCGCACGATCGAGTTAGAAAACCTGGATGCCAAAGTTCGCATTGGTCGGTACGGTGCCTTTCTGGAAGTAGAAAGCGACGAAGGTACGGTCAAAGCTTCTATTCCAAAAGACTTAACGCCATCGGACTTAGACCCGGAACAGGTGGAAACGCTGCTGCGCCAGAAAACCGAAGGTCCTGACAAAGTGGGCTTCCATCCCGAAACGGGCGAACCCATTTACTTGCTGATTGGTGCCTACGGTCCCTATGTGCAATTGGGGGATGTGACAGACGACAATCCCAAACCCAAACGAGCTTCTCTGCCCAAAGGCTTGACTCCCGATGATGTGACTCTGGAAAAGGCGGTAGGTCTGCTGTCTCTGCCGCGCCTGCTGGGTGTGCATCCGGAGACGGGCGGCAAATTGCAAGCAGGCTTGGGGCGCTTTGGTCCCTACGTCGTACATGACCAGGGCAAAGATGGCAAAGAGTACCGTTCCTTGAAAGCTGGAGACGATTTGTTGACGGTCACTTTAGAGCGGGCGCTGGAAATTTTGGCAGAACCCAAAACTGGTCGGGGTCGCCGTGCGGCTGCCAAACCAATTCGCGAATTGGGGGCACATCCTGCCGATAATGAACCCGTGAATATTTACGATGGTCCCTACGGTCCTTACATTAAGCATGGTAAGGTGAATGCCTCTTTGCCAGAAGGACAAACCGTAGAAGCGATCACGTTAGAAACCGCGCTAGAAGCGATCGTCGCGAAAGCAGGCTCCAAAAAATCCACCAAGTCTGGCAAAACGACGAAATCCACAAAGACCACAAAATCCTCTAGCAAGAAAGCAGCGGATGACTCAGCCGAAACAACTGAGGCAGCAAAAACAAAGACGACCAAGAAATCCACAACGAAGCGAGCCTCCACCAGCAAAACAGCCGCCAAAAAGACCACTAGCAAACGCTCCAGCACAACCAAAGCAGCATCCTAACGAGACGATTCATGGCAAAAGTAAACGGCGCTAAAACTGAACCTGTTGTCAAGCCAGCCCCCCAGACCCCTAAAACGGAGGATGCGATCGCAGAACCCGAAGAGTCGATTGAAGCGGCGATCGTAGAGAAAATTGAGGATACTCCTTCACCTCCCTCAAAACCATCGGGTGCCATTCCCAATAATCAGGATGTGGACGAATCTCTGAATGCCCTCAAAGCTCTACTGAGCGCTGTTGAAAAGCTGCAAAAAGTGCGACAGGAAGTGGGGGACATCAAACCGTTGTTAGTCAGAATGTTGGATGGTGAAGTGGTCACGGGGGATGAACTGGAACAACTTAAGGCTGGCGTTGGCGGGCTGTTCAAACTGGTACGCGCCTACAGTGACCACCAAACCGCTTTGACCCATGCCCAAGCTGCCAGAGAATTGCTGGATCAAGTTTTGAAGAGTGCCGGGAAATAATTCCACAACTTACAGTTTGCCCCTCGCGCGATCGCTGCTTACGAAGAACTGCGATCAGCACGCAGCAGAGGTGGTGCGGAGCCTCATAGACTGGCAATATGGACTAGATCTGGAGTTGAGTTGGGTGAATTTCGGGGACGGTTGATTGCGGTTGCCGACCCACTATTGACTAAAACCTATCAAGCCCGCCGCAAACATTCACTCCCTATCTCTATCCTTTTGTAAAGTTCAGCCCCCTATAATATGAGGGGTATCGATCGCCGAACCTTCAATCCCCCATTCACGAAAGGTAATTGCTAACGTGTTTGTTCTTACCGGATACGAATATCTTCTAGGTTTTCTTCTCGTGTGCAGCCTAGTTCCTGCTCTGGCCTTGACTGCTGCCAAGTTGCTGCGTCCCAGTCGCCGTGGTCCCGAGCGCCGCACCACCTACGAATCTGGCATGGAACCCATTGGAGGAGCCTGGATTCAGTTCAACATTCGTTACTATATGTTTGCCTTGATATTCGTCATTTTTGACGTAGAAACGGTTTTTCTGTATCCCTGGGCGGTGGCGTTTAGCAAACTAGGCTTGCTCGCATTCATCGAAGCCTTGATTTTCGTTGCCATCCTGGTCGTTGGTCTTGTTTATGCTTGGCGGAAAGGAGCACTGGAATGGTCTTGAATCCAAATTCCACAACTCGCAGCCCCATTTTGGCGCAGGGCGAGCAGATGTTAAACCCGATTGAGCGACCCCCGGTTACTCAAGATTTGTCCGAAAACGTCATTCTCACCACGGTTGACGACCTTTACAACTGGGCGCGGCTTTCCAGCTTGTGGCCCCTGCTCTACGGCACTGCCTGCTGCTTCATTGAGTTTGCTGCGCTGATTGGTTCCCGCTTTGACTTCGATCGCTTTGGTCTGGTGCCGCGTTCCACTCCTCGTCAGGCAGATTTGATCATCACCGCTGGAACGATTACGATGAAAATGGCTCCCGCTCTGGTGCGGCTGTACGAGCAAATGCCCGACCCCAAATATGTGATTGCAATGGGAGCTTGCACCATCACGGGTGGAATGTTCAGCGTCGATTCTCCCTCTGCCGTGCGGGGTGTAGATAAGCTGATTCCAGTGGATATCTATCTGCCTGGTTGTCCGCCCCGCCCAGAAGCCATCATTGATGCGATCATCAAGCTTCGCAAAAAAATCTCCAACGAATCAATTCAGGAGCGGGCGAGTTTGCGTCAGGTGCATCGTTATTACAGCACCACCCACACCATGCAGGCAGTTGAACCGATTCTGGATGGCAAGTATCTGCAAACAGGAACTCGCGATGTCGCACCCAAAGAGTTGGTCGAGGCGATGGGAATGCCCGTTCCTCCCGCATTGTTGACTTCGGCTCAGAAGGAGGAAGTGAACCGTGGCTGATGAACAAGAACAATCGGCGATCGTTGAATCCGCACCTCTGGCAGAAGCCGGAAAAGCTTCCAAGTGGTTGACCGAGAACGGCTTTGAGCACGAGTTTTTGGGCTTGGATGCCTCCGGGGTGGAAACGGTAAAGGTCGATCGCGACTTCCTGATTCCCATTTGTACTGCGCTTTATGCTTATGGATTTAACTATCTGCAATGCCAGGGTGGGTACGATTCCGGTCCCGGGCAAGATTTGGTCAGCTTCTATCACCTGATCAAAGTGGCAGACGATGTCGATCGCCCGGATGAGATTCGCGTTAAGGTTTTTCTGTCCCGCGAAAATCCCACCGTACCCTCGGTTTACTGGATTTGGAAAGCTGCGGACTGGCAAGAACGGGAAACCTACGATATGTACGGCATTGTGTACGAAGGGCATCCTAACCTGAAGCGCATCCTCATGCCAGAAGACTGGATTGGCTATCCCTTACGGAAAGATTACATCTCACCCGACTTCTACGAACTCCAAGACGCATATTAGTCTTGTATATCTGTACTTCTTCTAAACCCCGTAGGGACGTTGCCTGAGATGTCTCTGCGGGGTTTTGCATCGGCTTAATTTTGGTTGAACTTAATACCTGGGTATGGCGGGATCAACGACCAGAGAGTAGGCATCAATCCCACCTGCCACATTTTTCACGTTGACAAAACCCTGACTCATCAACCACTGACACATCTGCGCCGATCGCATCCCGTGATGACACATCACCAGCGTTTCCTTCTCTGGATCCAGCAGGGTCAAAATATTGCCCGACCACTCACCATACTCACTCAATGGCAAGTTTTGAAATCCTTCCAGCTTTGCCAATTCCAACTCTTGCGGCTCTCGCACATCCACAAACTGGCGATCGCCGCCCTCCGCCAATGCCTGCTTTAACTCTGCCACACTTACTTCTGGAATCGATGAACCGTACATAGGCTTGCATCACTTCTACTGCAACACGTTCTGCCTAGCGTAGCAGGTTGGGGAAACTGCCCAAGTTTCAGTATGTTTCAGCCTGATTCCACACGCGGACAGTCTAAATTTTCAGTTGAATAGACTTCGCTGGTTAATCCCCAGTTCATGTGCGACCAAGCTTGCAGCAAAGATTTTTCACCTACGAAAGCGGTGCAATGAGCAACAATCACTGCACCGCTTTCGATTGCTGGAATCTAGAAATAGACGAATTACCTGGTAAGCCCGATTATGACATCAAGTCTCAGGGAGAAAGATTCCAGTTAGATCCGCCGATCGCCCCGATCAACAATGGGGTTGCCATCGGTGTCGATGTCCAGGCGTTCTTTCCGCAGGGTTTCTTCAGCTTCCACATTCTGACGCTCGACTTCCTTGCGAACCCGCACTTCCTCACGCACAAATGCCTCTTTGCGAATGTCAGGAGTTTCTTCGTACACTTCAATTCGGGCTACTTCGCCTTCGTGGAAATCTCCTGCTCCGGGAGTGGCAACTCCTGCATCGACAGGCGCACTCCGTTCAACCACCACCCGCTCTTTCTCAATCGGCACAGAGACATGAGCCGTTTCAGTTTCGACGTGTTTGCCGACTCGGACTTCACCCGTGCGTTGGCGAGTTTTGTTGGCAATCAAGCGTTCTTCGTACAAGCGCAGGTTTTGGTGATTACGATCGTCCAGATTGTAGAGATCTGGATCACGATCGTAGTTGTAAGTGTCGCGATCATAGGCTGCACCAACCCCAGCCGCACCAATCCCTGGACTCACGACATCGCGATCGTAACGGGTTGCGCCAGTGTTCAAAGGTGCGGATTGTTCCAGAGCGGCGGATCGATCCAGGCTTGCCGAGCGATCAATGGGATCGTTAATGTTCAGGCGATCGGCAGAAGGTTGGCGATACGATCCGCGAACTCGTTCTTCGTGGTCATAGTCAATCGTTCGGGTTTCGCCAAAGTCAGGCAGTTGCTCCACTTGTTCGCGGGTCAAGCCGTCTGCATATACCCGTCGATCGCTAAAACTGATGCGTGAACGACCAATAGGCAGCAACACCTTCTTGCCAAAAATCCATACACCAGTGTTGATCACCAAATAACGGAAGTGTCCCTGCTCATCGACTAGCAAGTTATCCACTGAGCCAATCTTGTCTGCACCGGAGTACAACTCGAAGCCTAGAATGTCTTGATCAAAATGATTTTTGTAGTCTGGGTCAAAGTCCTTGATTTTGTAGAGTGCCACGGTTTGATCCCCTTTAGCTTTCAAACAACACCTAAGCTTATGAATTCGCTGATTAGACAAACTCCCTCATCTGTCTGAGATTCCTCTCTTTCAAAAGAGGGACGGATGCACGCCTGAAATGGCTGAAGTTTGCTAGAGTGTCTACGGCATAAACGTGGTTTTAGATTTGTTGTATTTATAGAGAGCTTTCTTGCTATGGCGAAGCTAACCAAGCCCCCACTTTTGTTGACATTGGGTACTGCTGCTGCTCTGGTAGTGGGTGGTGGAGCTGCCTACTGGTATTTTTCCCAACCCAAAGCCAGCCTTGGAGATCTACCGTCAGGAGCAGCGGTTATTCCCCAAGCCGCCCTGATGACGGTCTCGGTTACGACTGATCCTGGTCAATGGCAGCAATTTCGACAGTTTGGTACGCCTCAAAGCCAGGTTGCGTTTGATCGAAATTTGGCACAACTGCGCGATCGCCTGCTTACAGCAAACGGATTTGATTATCAAAAAGACATCCAGCCCTGGGTGGGGGAAGAAGTGACGTTTGCCTTTTTGGGCACTAGCGCCCCGTTTACCGCGCCCCCCGGCACCACGCAGCAACCGGTTGTCGTCGTCTTGCCGATTCGGGATGCACTCAAGGCAAAGCAAGTGTTAGAAACGCCCCGTCCTGGATCTGCCAAGTTGAGCGATCGTACCTACAAAGGCTTCCAAATTAAAGAGACTCAAGGGACGGCAAATCAAGGCTATTCCGCAACCGTGATTGATGGCAAGTTTTTAGTCGTGACCACCGATCCTAAAGCCACTGACCAAACGATCGACAGCTACACCGGAAAAACTACCCTCTCCACCACTCCGGGCTACACTCAGGCACTGGGACAAATTAAAGCCGAGCAACCCTTTGGCAAGGTCTATGTCAACTTGCCTGCTGCCTCTGCCATTTCAGCCACCAATTCTGGCAAAACTCCCGCTCCAGAGGCACAAGCCCAACAAAATCAAGGTTTGGCGGCAACTGCCACCCTCCAGCCCAACGGAATTCAGTTTAAGAGCGTGTCCTGGCTCAAACCAGACAGCCAGCGGACATTAGATGTGCAAAACAATGCCAAACTCCTGCCGGAAAGACTTCCCGCAGACACGATCATGATGGTATCTGGTGGGAATCTTCAGCAGTTTTGGCAGGATTATAGCCAGGGGGCTGGCACCAACCCCGTCACCCCTATTGATCCCAAAATTGTGCAAGACGGCATTAAATCTACGGTTGGGATGGATTGGGAGCAGGATTTCCTATCCTGGATGAAAGGAGAGTTTGCGATCGCCCTCACCGGTGCCCCCGAAGGAACGTCTCCCAGCCTGCCCTTCAGCATTCTATTTCTGACCAAAGCCAGCGATCGTCGTGCTGCCGAAGCCTCCCTCAAGAAGCTGGATGACGCAATGGTGAGTAGCTATAAGTTTCAGGTGCAGGAAAATCAGGTGAATGGACAACCCGTTGTGTCCTGGATTGTGCCTCAAAGTAACGCGACAATCAATCGAGGTTGGCTAGATAACGATATTGCGTTTTTGTCTCTAGGTGCGCCCATCGCCAACGCGATCGTCCCCCGTCCCAGCAAAACTCTGCAAGACAGCGATGCCTTTAAGGAAGCAACGGCTTCCGACCTCAACTCCAACAATGGGCACTTTTTCGTCAATGTTGATCAGGCAATCAACTCTAAGCGCTTCCCCATTTTGCAACTTCCCCCCGGCAACAAGGAACTGGTGGCTGCAATCCGCTCGATCGGCGTCACCGCTGCCATTCGAGATGCTCGCAGTATTCGATACGATGTCTTTGCTGCATTGCAAAAAGGGAACAGCCCTCAACCCTTGCCTGCGCCCACGATTCCCCCCGCCAGCCCAGCACCACCGCCTTAAGCAACTGGATGTGTCAGGAGTGGGTGGGTAGATAGATAGGTGAGTAGCTGGGCAACATCGTAGTACGGACTTTACGACACGAACCGATCGCGAGTGAAAAGTAGATAGATAGGTGAGTAGCTGGGCAACATCGTAGGATAGTAGAGAGTACTGCATTCACACAACGAATGCCGGAGGAGAGGATTGGCATGGATCTGGTAAAACTCCAGAACATTTTAGACAACACAGCTTTTGCCATCCTGTTTGTCACGATGTTGGGCTATTGGGTGGGCGCAGCTTTTCCGGCTGTCCCTTACCTGAGCCTGATTGGGACGACGGGGATGGCGATCGCAAACCTGTGTATGGCAACCTTACTGGGTGCCCGCTGGCTGGAAGCAGGCTATTTCCCTTTAAGCAATTTGTACGAGTCCTTGTTTTTTCTTACCTGGGGCATCACTACGATTCATCTCATTGCCGAGCAGATGAGCCGGAGTCGGTTAGTAGGCACAGTGACGGCTCCCGTGGCAATGGGGATCGCTGCCTTTGCTGCCCTGACGCTGCCCCAGGATATGCAGGAGTCTGCGCCCCTCGTTCCGGCGCTCAAGTCCAACTGGTTGATGATGCACGTCAGCGTCATGATGCTGAGTTACGCCACGCTGATGGTGGGGGCACTGTTGGCGATCGCGTTTCTGGTTGTGACTCGTGGGCAAAATATTGAGTTGCGCGGCAGTTCAGTCGGAACGGGAAGCTATCGCGATCGCGGCTATCAACTCCGTAAAGCCGGCGAACCCGTCAACGAATTCACCCCCGAAGTGACGGCTGCATTTTCGGGAGGAACTGGCTCGACGGCTGTTTTGACTCCTCCAGCCGCAACAACCGCGCCTGTTCTCTCGCCCCAACGCCTGACTTTGGCAGACACCCTGGACAACATCAGCTATCGGGTGATTGGGCTGGGCTTTCCCCTCCTGACGATCGGGATTATTGCGGGAGCGGTTTGGGCAAACGAGGCGTGGGGTTCTTATTGGAGTTGGGATCCCAAAGAAACCTGGGCATTGATTACCTGGCTAGTGTTTGCTGCCTATCTGCATGCACGCATTACCAAAGGTTGGCAGGGCAGACGACCCGCGATTTTGGCAGCGATCGGGTTTTTCGTGGTTTGGGTTTGTTATCTTGGTGTGAATTTGTTGGGTCAAGGGCTTCATAGCTACGGCTGGTTTCTGTAATGAATGATTTTCAACCCCTGAGTGACGATGAAGTATTGTACGTGAGCCTGGGTCGCGTGCTGATGTCGAACCCCACCTTCAAAGTGGGGGAATTTTTGGATGCGCTGGCTCAAGCCATTAGCGATCGCGAAGATGATTGGACCGATGACCACGAAGGCTGGTTTAGTGACGGGTTGGACTGTGAAGCGTTGCGATTTAATTCTCAGGGTTGGCAGCGGGGGCGAGTCCGAATTCGATTAGAGTTTATGCCGGATGGACCCAGACCACAACTGCCGGAGCGTCGCACCAGCCACAGACGGGCAGAAAAAATTGAACCTCGTCCGGATGATATTTATCGTGCTGACCGAGACGATAGCCTGCGATCCGATCGTCCCCGCTTGGAGCTAGATGACATTTATCGCGCCCCTGACGATTATTAATGAATTCCGCTAATGAATTCCTCCTGGACTCCGCTTCATGCTTGCCTGCACCAAACTCTCAAGGCGCGGCAACTGCTGAAGCAGAGTCAACCTATTTTGGTGGCGGTGTCCGGTGGACAAGATTCTCTCTGTCTGGCGAAACTACTGCTCGATCTGCAACCTAAATGGCAATGGCAGTTGGCGATCGTCCATTGTGATCATCGTTGGCGAGCCGACTCTTCTGCAAATGCGGCGTTTGTGCAGCACCTCGCCCAAACCTGGAAACTACCTTACTTTCAGCAAACTGCGGATGAGATTCCTCCTACGGAAGCGACAGCTAGGGAATGGCGTTATGCCGCTTTGGCAACGATCGCCCAGCAGCAGGGTTACGACCAGGTTGTCACAGGACACACCGCCAGCGATCGTGCTGAAACCTTGCTCTACAACCTGATTCGCGGCAGTGGGGCAGATGGGTTGCAAGCGCTCACCTGGCAGCGTCCTTTAGTTCCAGGCGTGACGCTGGTGCGTCCCTTGCTGGAGATAACTCGGCAGCAAACGGGCGAGTTTTGTCAGGAGCAACAGCTTCCAGTATGGGAGGATTCTACCAATCAAGATTTGAGCCATGCCCGCAACCGCATTCGTCTGGACGTACTGACCTACCTGCGAACCCACCTGAATCCTCAAGTTGATCGCACCCTGGCACGCACGGCTGAACTTTTACAGGCAGATGTGGAGTTTTTGGAGCAGGAAGCGGCTCAGTTATTGCAACAAGCAAGTCCTGATCGAGTGTCGCTCGATCGCCGTGTGTTGCAAGTTGCACCGATCGCCCTGCAACGCCGAGCCATGCGGCAGTTGCTTCAGGCGCTGTTGCCAGTCCCACCAGAATTTGAACACATTGAAAAGTTAGTTGCGCTGATCAAGGCTCCGAATCGTAGCCAAACTGATCCGTTCCCCAGTGGCACGATCGCCCAGGTACAAGGAGACTGGATTCATTTTTTAAGCACGACAACTACCGATCAGGATGCTCCTACGGGTTGAGGAGTGGTCAGGCTGTGAAGCAACTGCTGCATCTCGGCGAGCGTCTGTTGCTGGTAGTCGCGGCTTTCTTGTACCTGGCTGAGAGATCCCGCAATTGCTTCCAGTTGTTGCCGAATGCTATCGGCTCCATCTTGGACGGGTTGCAAGATTTCCTGATACAGCATGACCCGACCCTGGGCTTCGGCAGCGGCTACCCTATGACCCACCAATTCAAACTCCAACTGCTTCAACTCACTGCGGCGGTTTTCTTGCTCTGCAGTTTGACTCGTGACCAATTGTTCTGCCTGCTGAATTGCAGTCTTCATTTGCTCAATCTGAGCTTCCAATTTTTGCAGTTCTTCAACTTGTTGCTGGCGCTGAGTCTCCACTAACGCCGTGATTGGACTGAGATCGATGCTAACAGTCGCGCCTTCTGGGGCGGGAAGTCCTTGCCGCCGACACAACACCGCCTGATGCTGGCTCAAAATACTTTTACGCGATTGCAAACTTCGCCGCTGACCTACTAGAGTTTCATTCAGCATCTGGTAGCCATCCTGCTCATCTGCCAGTTCATTCTCCAAATTCAGGCGATCGTACTCGTTGGCAGATTGAATTTTTGCCTTGAGTTGATCGATCTCCTGTTGTTTGGCTGTCAGTTCTTCTTCTTGACTTTGCACAAAGCCAGAGAGTTTAGCGAGTTCCGCTTCCATCTCCTGGGCTAACCGTTGCAACTCATCGATCGGCATTTTCTCCAATGCCTCAACGTCGATTTGAGTGCCTACATTCACCCCATCGCTTTCTGCTAAACGGAATAACTGCTGGTGCATCTCTTCCGAGGTTTGGGATTGAGCCGATAGCAGGTGTAAATATTCTTGCTTGGTTGTCAAAGCGGTTTGCTGTGCCTTTAACTCCGAGCGAGCTTGTTCCAAAGCGTTTTGGGCTTCGTGCCAGGATTGCCAGCGATCGTGAATCTCCTGCGCTTGCCGCTCCACGTCACTTTGTTGTTGCTGTGCCTGCGATCGTAACTGCTCAAAGGTTTGCCAGTGTTGCCCCAATTGCTCCTGCTGCTGGTTAAACGTTGCCAGAGAGCGGTTGACCTGTTCCTGCACGACATCAGTTGCAGGCAGCGTGCTGGCGAGTTGGTTTAAGAAGTTTTGCAGCGATCGAGCTTTTTCCTCGTCTAAGGCTCCTCCTGGAGCGGCAGACGATTGTTGTTCTTCAAACCGGCGCATCTCTCCCCGGAGATGCTCCCAGGCACCTTCCAGTTCTTGGCGATTGCGCTCGTAAGATTCTTTCTGGCGTTCAATTTCTTCCCGGAGCGCTTCCAGTTCCTGCCGTTGAGAGTCGAACTTTTCAAAGTCTTCTTCCATTTGCTGAAGCTGTTCTCGTCGAGCTTCCATATCCATTTCTCGACGATTTAGCTCCTGACTTTGATAGGTCAGAGATTGCTTCCACTGCTCAATCTCTTCTTCCTGGGTTTTAAATTTCTCCTGCATCCGGGAGAAATTTTGCAGAATGCTGACGAGGGGTCGTCCAGCTTCTTGAACTCGCTGAATTTGACGATTTCCAGCAATGTCCACCAAGACGAGAGTGCCTGCACCGTAATTGTTTGCTTCGTCTGATGGAATGATTTCATCGCCGGACACTGCTGTCCAGTTTTGCTCTGTCCGCTGACACGCCAGCAGTTTCAGTTCTGCCTTTGCTCCACCAATAAATCCACTTTTCTTTTGAACTTCCGCTAGATACAGCACGCCAACAATCCTCTTCTGTGTCTGTGACCGATAAGAACTCACCTCTAACTCAGTCTCGACCCCTCTGACTGAGAACTCAATGCCCTGAGCTAACTTCGATAACTAGCAAACCTTCAAGTCAATCCAACGTTCGAACGACTGAATACTGCTTCAATTTACTTCAACCAAACAGGTTGGATGCGTTGCGATCGCAATTTTAGTTGCTTGCAATTCAATGTCACCCAGTGAGAAGTGTTGAAAACTCCTTTCAATATTAACTTTCAGTCACCTAGCCAGAGTTATAGTCCATGTGCCACGAAGAATCCAGTAAGGTTAGCGTGCCCAACCAACACGATCGCCTATCAGAAATAAGCCGCATATCAGGCAAACTATCTTAGTCATCTGACAAAAGCAAGGACTGCAATCAATGGGAAGGATAGAGTCATGCTGAATCTTGCTCTCTAATCTAACATCGCTTTGCTGAGTGGTTGCAAAGAAGTGTAACAACCAGGTTGGACAAATCCCCAAGCTTCACGAATTGCAAACCCTCTGCAACGATGATTTTAAGGAAGAGGTATAACAGGGATAGTTTCTTGAAAGTAGATTTATTGCGACCTGCCCCAGCCTAAAACCGAAAACTTATTCCAATGCAAGGCAAGCTCAGTGAAATTGATATTCGCAGTATTCTGCAACTGATTGAGTTGGGGCAGCGTACCGGTGAGCTATTTGTTGAAGCCTACCCTCCGCAGCCCAGCATCCCTGAGCCCGTTAGTTCCTCTGATGCTCGAAATGCTCAGTCTTTGGGCGGTCGCTTCTGGTTTGTTTTTTTCTTAAACGGGCGCATTATCTATGCCGCAGATACCGATCGCAGCATTGCTCGGTTACGGGATTATTTACGCCGTTATCAAGCTGATGCGCTAGTGAGCCAGTTTACTGAGCAAGCGATCGCCACTACCAATGCGGCTGAGTATGGCTACTTGTGGGCACTGCTAGAACGCCACACCCTGACTCCAGCGCAGGGACGCAGCATCATCCACAGCATGGTGCATGAAACTTTGTTTGATTTGCTGAGTTTGCACCAGGGTTCCTTTGTGTTTGAAGTCAGTCCGCCCCTGTCGCCCCAACTCACCACCCTGGAAATCTCGCCGCAATTGACCCGAACCATGAAGCAAGTGCAGCAGTGGAAGTTGTTGCATCCGTACATTCAAACTCCGGAACAGTGTCCTTATGTGGCAAATGTCGAAGTCCTGAAGCACAGCCTATCAGGGCGCACGTTTGACAAATTGAAAGGATTTGCTGATGGCAAAACTTCTCTGCGACAAATAGCCCGCTACTTAAATCGAGATATTTTGACCGTTGCCAAAGCGATTTATCCTTACGTGCAGCAGGGCGTGATTCAGATGCCTTTGCCGGGAGATGAACCGAAGCCGAATTTGGCACGATCGCCCCTGAGTCAAGACCCTCGCACCAGCCCTAAAGTTGTTTGCATTGATGACGGGGCAACCGTGCGCGAAATGGTGCAGGCGATGTTGTCTCCCTATGGGTACGAAGTGACGACGATCGAAAATCCCCTGGATGCCCTGAGCCTGGTTTTTCGACTTAATCCAGATTTGATTCTGTGCGATATTGCGATGCCAGAGCTAGATGGGTACGAAATTTGTGCCATGTTGCGAACCTCCACTGCCTTCCGCCAAACGCCGATCGTCATGCTGACGGGCAAAGATGGATTTATCGATCGCGTCAAAGCTCGCATGGTTGGAGCCACAGAATACTTAACTAAACCCTTTGGTGAAAATGAGTTATTAATGATAGTCGAAAAATATGCAGGTTTAGGCTATCCTGAACGCCAACAGAGTACTCTATTGGCAGATCCATCGATTAACTCATCCGCTCATGAGTTAATAATGAATAGAACTGACGCAACTTCGACATCATCAACGCCACTTAATTAGGAAATTAGGGGTACTTTAGTTATTAGCGGTTGACAATGAACGATGTTGGGTTCTTCCCCATCAACGAATAAGGCGGCAAGCAGGTAGCAAAGTATGAGTACAGTTCTGGTTGTGGAAGACAGTGTCACCCAACGGGAAATGATTAAAGACCTCTTGAAAGGCAGTGGTCTGGATGTTTCAGTCGCAAGCGATGGTGTAGAGGCGCTGGAACAAATCCAGGGAAGTTGCCCTGACCTGGTCGTGCTGGATATTGTGATGCCTCGGATGAACGGCTATGAGGTCTGCCGTCGCCTCAAAGCAGACCCCAAAACGCAAAATGTGCCCGTTGTGATGTGTTCCTCCAAGGGAGAAGAGTTCGATCGCTACTGGGGGATGAAACAGGGAGCCGATGCTTACATTGCGAAACCTTTTCAGCCAACGGAACTGGTGGGAACAGTCAAACAATTATTAAGAGGATAGGTGCTGTTCGGATGGTAGGAAACCCCGATTTTTTAACCGGTAGAGGACAGGATCAAGCTCCGGAGTTTCAAGAACTCGAAAGCCCGGAAGGTGAGTTACACCTTCGCTTTTACGTCACTTCCGGCAACGAGTTTGCTTTACCTGCCACGGGAATTCGAGAGGTTCTATCTCCCACCCCGGATCGAATTACGCCGATCCCGAATGTTTCGCCGCTACTTTTGGGTACGCTCAACGTGCGGGGTCGGGTGGTTTGGGTGGCTGACCTGGGTCAGTTCCTGGGAGACCCGACTCCATTGAATACGGACAAGCCAGAGGTTTCGGTGATTGCTGTTGAAGACCAGGACACCATGTTGGGGTTAGCCGTCGATCGCATTGTTGGCATGGAATGGCTGGACCTGGATGAAGTGCAGATGTCAGCCAACGTTCCAGACAGCGTTGCGCCATTTCTTCGGGGTGAGTGGATACTGGATGAACACGCAAACAAGACACTGCGGTTACTCGATCAGGTGGCAATTCTACGATCGGCTCGCTGGGCAGCCTGAGGGAGAGTAGACGATGACTCCAGATGCAAGCGATAAAATTGGACAAGCACTCTTGAAAATTGAGGATAGGATGGAGGCTACTCCAGCGCTATCGAGTAAGCCTTTGAGGCTGCAGTTATCGTACTCGTCAATGAATTGGGAGAAGGCACATGGCATCAGGTACTGAGTACGCACAGGAATATCAGCGAGCGCAGATTGCCTACATGAACGGCAGTTACGAAGAAGCTGCCGGAATTGTCGATCGACTGGTCAACGAATTTCCGAATGATCCAAGTGCTAGCCTGCTGCGAGGACACATCTACTGCTACGGGTTGCAACAGTACGACGTCGCCCGTGAGCAGTACGAATCGGTTCTGCACCTCACAACCGACCCTGATTACACGAACTACGCCAACCAGGGCTTGCAGCACATCCAGGACAACGCCAACGGGTCTGAAGCGTTTATCAGCTCCGAGTTTGAATCCAACGGCGCAAGCTTTGAATCCTTTGATAATCAGGCGTTCGATGATCAAGCCTTCGATGATAATGCCTTTGACAACCAAACTTTTGATCATCAAGCCTTTGACAATCAGCCCTTTGATAACCAGACGTTTGACAATCAACCCTTTGGCAGTCAAACCTTTGATGATCCAACCCCTAATCCTGCCGATGCCGCTTTTTCCCGCGCTCCTGAACCGAGCGCAACCCTAGACGAAGTTGACTTTGGGGCATTAGATGATGAGCCATTCAACCTAGATATTCCAGATTACTCCGCCGAAACCCCTTCCAATCCTTTTGGCGAAGCTGCGAGTTCTGCAACCGTCGATCCAAAGGATTTTGCCCTGACGGATCCCTTTGGACTGGATGCTGCGGATCCGGATCTGGGAGCAGATCCTTTTCCACCTGCTTCGAATCAATTTGCCCTAGACGACGAATTCAGCGGCAACAGTGCCTTTGAAGTTCCCAACAGTACTATCGGTAGTCCTGCTGCTGCATTTGACCCGGCAGCGTTTGATCAATTTGATGAACCCTTTCCGCCACTCGATCTGCCCGACGACAACCCCTCCCAGCCTTCCCTGGGAAACCCTGGCGGCATGACTGATTTCCCGCCAGAAGCATCCACTGGGCTGAGGGACGCTCCTCCAGCTCGTCAGGCTGGTGAAGATGAAACCCTTTTCATGGGTAGCACCAACCTCTACGACGAGCCATCGGGCTACAATTCAGCGTTTGACCAAGCGGCGATCGAAGACCGTTTTGCCGCCAGCCCTGAGCCTGATTCTGCTTACATGGATTCCTTTTCTGGAGGGGATGTTGGTGGACAGAGCAATGTAGACTTTCTGGACGAATTTGACGAGTTCGACGATTTAGGCAACTTGTCTGATTTTGATTTGTCTGAAAATTCCGCTGGTTTCACTCGTCCGGCGATGGGCGGCGAATTTATGATGCCCGGAGTGGTGACGGCTCCTCAAGACTCGGCTGAAACCAGCATGGACTTTTCTGCGCCGCCCGATCGCTCCGTTATTCGAGATGATGAAGTCTTTAGTCTTTCTAGTGCTGCTGATCAGGTGCCTGCCTTCACTCAGCTTGATTCCAGCGGCGCAGTTGAACCAGTGGCAAACGTTGAGCAAGGCTTTTTGGCTCCCCTGGAGAATGCTCCCCTGGCAACCAAGCTGATGATTACGGCACTTGCGGCTGGGGTTTGCTCGGCGATCGCGGTCGCGGGTGTGAATGTGTTCGTTGCCTCCAGTGTTGCCGATCAAGAGCCAGCAGTCGTTAACCAACTGCGGAACAGTGGCTGGATTGCCGCTTTAGCCAGTGGCGTGGTGGGTGGTGGAGCGGCATTCGCAGTTGGACAAATCGCTGCCAAGCAAATCAAGCGATCGACAGATGATTTGCAGAACCAGTTCAACTCGGTTTGTCAGGGCAATTTGAACGCCCGCGCCACGGTTTATTCAGAGGACGAATTTGGGCACCTGTCGAGTGGTTTCAATCAGATGGCGCGAGTCATTCTCACCACCACCAGCGAAGCCCAGCGCAAGGCAGAAGAACAGGAACAAGCTAAAGAGGATTTGCAGCGTCAGGTGATTCGGCTACTGGATGACGTGGAAGGGGCAGCCCGTGGAGACTTGACCGTGCAGGCAGAAGTCACGGCTGACGTGTTGGGTGCCGTTGCTGACTCGTTCAACCTCACGATTCAAAACCTGCGGGAAATTGTGCAACAGGTGAAAACCGCAACTCGTCAGGTGACGAAGAGTTCTACCGACAACGAAATGTTTGCCCGTAGCCTGTCCTCGGATGCCTTGCGACAGGCAGAAGAGTTAGCGGTTACCCTGAACTCGGTGCAGGTGATGACCGAGTCGATTCAACGGGTGGCAGAAAGTGCGCGGGAAGCGGAGGAAGTCGCCCGTTCGGCATCGTCTACCGCGCTCAAAGGTGGGGAAGCGGTGGAACGAACGGTAGCAGGGATTTTGCAAATTCGGGAAACGGTCGCAGAAACCACGCGCAAGGTGAAACGCTTGGCAGAATCTTCCCAGGAAATCTCTAAGATTGTGGCATTGATTTCTCAAATTGCGTCTCGAACGAACTTGTTGGCACTCAACGCCAGTATCGAAGCGGCTAGAGCAGGAGAGGCCGGACGAGGCTTCGCGATCGTGGCGGATGAAGTCCGACAACTGGCAGACCGAGCCGCCAAAGCATCGAAGGAAATCGAGCAGATCGTTTTACAAATTCAAAGTGAAACAGGCTCGGTTATGACGGCAATGGAGGAAGGCACCCAGCAGGTGATTGAGGGAACGAAGCTGGCAGAACAGGCGAAGCGATCGCTCGAAGATATCATTCAAGTTTCGAACCGAATTGATGTACTCGTCCGTTCTATTACCGCCGACACCGTCGAACAAACCGAAACCTCCCGCGCCGTCGCACAAGTCATGCAATCCGTTGAATTAACCGCGCAAGAAACTTCCCAAGAAGCGCAACGAGTCTCCGCCTCCCTGCAAAACCTGGTGGGTGTGGCGCGAGATTTGTTAACCTCAGTAGAACGATTCCGCGTTGAAACAGTGGAGCGCAAGTAAGGGTACGCCCCGTCCTAGAAATGGAGTTCTGCCATGCAGCCTGATCAACAACAGCGAATCATGGGCTATTTCATTGAGGAGGCAAAAGACCACCTCAATACGATCGAGCAGGGCTTGCTAAATCTGCAAAGCACCATCGAAGACACAGAAATGATTAACGAGGTCTTCCGAGCGGCACACTCGGTCAAGGGTGGGGCTGCCATGCTGGGACTGAATGGCATTCAGCGCGTGTCTCACCGATTGGAAGACTTCTTTAAGGTCTTGAAGGAGTCTCCCATTCAAGTTGATCAGAAGCTAGAAACCTTATTTCTGCGAGCCTTTGATGCCCTCCAAGAACTGCTTGGGCAGCTACAGGGTCCGTTTGGGTTAACCGAGGATGCTGCCAATCAAATTATTGCGGGAGTGGAGCCAACTTTCGAAGAGTTGGAGCAACATCTAAATCAACTAGCTGGAACGCCCCTACCAGAAATTCCTGTTACCAGCGGACTGGACTTAGAACCTGAACTTGCTACGAACCAACTCCAAGAAGCGCTAGAGCAACTGTTCAGAAACGAAGTGCCGTTGCGGTTGCGCGAAATGTTGCAATTGTTCAAACAGCCAGAAACCGATCCCACAGCACGGCAACAGCTTCAGGAACTATGCCGTAGCTTGGGGAGTATGGGAGAACAGTACCAGCTCGATTCGTGGTGCAACCTGGTTGAAACGGCTCGCCGTGCGATCGCCCACCCTGAAAATCCTTACCGTGTCCTGGCACCGATCGTCATTCGAGACATCAAACTGGCTCAAGAATTGGTGCTGGCTGGGCGCACGATCGAAATCACGCCCTGCACCCAGCTACAGGATATGGTGCCGACGGCTGTGATTCCCTCCGAAACTCTGGTTCAGGATGATCTGGCAGATCTTCTAACCGGAGATCTGCCAACGGCTGATTCCCTGGTGGACTCAGACCTGTCTCTAGACCTGCCGTTTGCAGATCTGATGCCAGGTAGTGATCTTGACCTGACTGGGGCGGATCTGGATGCAGATTTAGCCGACCTGGATATTCGTCAGGGTCCAGAAGTTGGAACGGCGGAACTAAACTCTCTGGCAGATTTGTTTGAGGGAGAAATGCCTGAACTTGGGCTAACCTGGCAACAGGAAGAAATCCTGGCAGATGGATCTGACCTCTCCGCAACTGAAGCTGGGTTGGAAGGCACGAGTGATGCTGCTGATTTTTCAGATTTGTTATTTGATGACAGCACGGTTCAAGCGTCTGATGTTACTTCCCCGATCGAAGACTTGAATGATTTGTTTGGCGACGATCTAGACGATCTACCCACCCAAGCATCAACCAATCCTCCTGCCACTGCTGCCCCGGATTCTGAACTCGATGATTTTGCAGATTTACTGGAAATTTCTGAGTCCACGCTATCTACGGATGCAGCGGAACCAGCTACAGAATTCGATCCCAGCTTAGAGGCTGCTGGCGATTTGTCTCTTCTAGGCTTCGACGACTCTACCGATTTTGATTTGGGTTTATCCGAACCCTCTGCACCGAATCCTGGTGCTGAACTTAACTTTGATACCGCGCCAGAGCTTGAACTGGATGGCGCTCTTGACGATTTGGATAATTTGTTTGACGGACTTAACGAACTGGACGGATTCAGCAGCACCGAGTTCAACTCAACAGCATCCGAGGAACCAACTCTGGTAGCCGATCCCTGGAGCCAGGTGAGCTTAGATGTGTCTGAAGGGGAAAGTCCAGAAGCCCAGGATTTAGAAGATCTGAATCGTTTGGATTTAATCGATTCACCGATCGCCAATCTGGATGAGCTATCGGGTGAATCTGACGCAGCCTCTGCATTCGATTTTGACTTTGATGACCTGATGGCGATCAATCCAATCGATGCACCTGAAGCTGGAGAAGCCTTAAGTAGTGACAGTTCTGGCGAACCTTCGATTCTATTCTCAGAAACAGAAGACCCGTTAATTTTTGGTGACGCGATCGACTCTCTAGGACTGGATTCTGCCTTGTTTGACGAATTAAGTTCAGACACAGCATTGAGCGATCTGGATTTATCTGACCCAAACACCGCCGATTCAGTCAGTGATTTTGATGCCCTTGAACTCAATGCTGACGAGCTTATTAGCGAACTGGAGCTTCAACCTGACAACGAGGCAGCGATCGATCTAAATCTGGCGGATCTCAACCTGACTGATCTCGGACAATTCGACCTGGCTCAAGCTGACTTCTTGACACCACCCCTGGAAGCGAATCTCTCTCCTGATTCGTCGCCCGTGATCCCTGATCCCTGGAGCGATGAGGCATTGGAAATCGGAGAACCAGCAGCCACCTCTTTCACCGATTTGCAGCTTGACGACCTTAGCTTAGATGAGCAAGGTTCTACAGAAAACTTAAGTCTTACAGACCTAGAGAATGATGCAGACCTGGAGAATGATGACCTTCTGACTCAAGCCCTTAGCTTTGAGGTCTCTGAAACTCCAGGTGCCACTGAAACCTGGTTACAAGATCTTGGCGATGGCGATCTTGATCTACCTTTGAATGAATTTGACATTGAATCTCTCGCGACCTCCGAAGTTTCCTCCTTTGATATAGAACTCAACAATTTGGAGGTCGATACCGCTGAAGTTGACTCAGCATCAGACCTGGACAGCCTGTTTGGCACCATCATCCAGGAGGATATCAACCTCGATGACGATGTGTTGAGCTTTGAAAAGGCTGATGCAGAAAGTTTCTCCCCCTCAGGGAATGATTCAGAATTAGCAGCAGCATCTTTAGAAGAATTGACCTCCGCTGCTCCGGCAGCTGTTAACCTCGATTTCAACCAAGGTCTAGACGAATCCCTGTTTGCTCTAAGTGATTCCTCGCTGGAGGAAGACGAATTTCTTTTGGGGATCGCCGACGCTTCAACTTCCTCACCAGGGGAAGCCGAATCCCTTTTTGAAATGACTGATGTCTCAATCACTGATGCCTCAATAGGGGACGCAGAATTAGACCTCGATGAACCTGCCTCGATCGATGCCAACCTGTTATCTGGCATGGATGACGGCTTGGTGTCGGATGAAGCATTATTGTCTAGTGCCGATCTGCTATCTGATGGCGAACTGCTCCTTGCTGATGGCTCATTGCCTGACCTTGAATCGGGTGACGCATCTGACTCGTTTGGCGATCTAGATGACCTTTTGGGATCAGAGTCTGACGAGCGGGCGATCGACGCGCTTGAACCCGAACCATCTAATTCTTTCGGCGACTTAGATAGTTCTTTCGGCGACTTAGATAACCTTTTAGGTGACTCAGAATTTAGTGATTTCCCCGTCAACGCAACAAGCACCGAAACAAATGAATTAGAAAATTTTGCAGACATTGATCAATTGAGTCCTCTGGATGATCTGGATGGTCTAGAGGATCTGCTAGGGCAAGAGAATCCGCTAGGGCAAGTCACTGCAAGCCAAGCCGCGATCGATGAATTTGGCGATCTGGAAACCTTGCTAGACAGTGACCCAACATCAAATTTTGCCGATTTAGATGGGTTACTGGATGACTCCAACTTCTCCCCTGGCAGCGATCTTGTGGGAGAGGGGTTTGACAATGCAAGTCACTCGATCGTGCCTGCGGTTTCTGATTCAGAAGACTTTTCTGATTTAGAGTCCTTGCTTTCAGAAGATGGTTTGGAAGGAGAAACTGACCTAACCACCACTGCCTCTGGAATGGACTCTGAGTTTGATGACTTAAACGACTTGCTCAAAGATGCTGAAGAGCGCATGGGTGGCTCACCATCGGTCAAAGTGGGGGCTGGCATCACCCAGGCTCGGCGGGTTATGCGACCGGGGCGGGTTTTCAGTGAGCAAACCATGCGGGTTCCGGTGAAACACCTGGACAACCTCAGCAACTTAGTTGGGGAATTGGTGGTTAATCGGAACAGCCTGGAGCAAGATCAAGAACGATTACGCCAATCGCTGGATAACTTGCTTTACCAGGTGCAGCAACTCAGCGATGTGGGGCAGCGGATGCAAGATTTATACGAGCGATCGCTGCTGGAGAGTTCTCTCCTCGCCAGTCGCCAAGGGTATCGCAGTCCGCTTCCAGGCAGACCGGGAGATTCAACCGTGGTTGAATTAGAACCGCATGGGTCAAATGGAATGGAATACGATCCTCTGGAAATGGATCGGTTCACCGGTTTCCACTCCTTGTCTCAGGAAATGATCGAACTGATTGTGCGAGTGCGCGAATCGTCCTCTGACATTGAGTTCATTGTAGATGAAACGGAACAGGTGACTCGGATGTTCCGCCAAGTCACAACTCAGCTTCAAGAAGGTCTCACTCGATCGCGCATGGTGCCCTTCGCCCAAACTGCCGATCGCTTGCCTCGTGCAGTGCGAGACATTTCCATGAAAGTGGGCAAGCAAGCTGAACTGGTGATTGAGGGACGGGAAACCCTGATTGACAAGATGATCCTGGAGCAGCTTTATGACCCCATGACCCATCTGGTCAACAACGCCATTACCCACGGGATTGAACCCCCTGCGGTGCGGATAGCGGCTGGCAAACCTCCGGCTGGACGAATCAGTATTCGTGCCTTCCACCAGGGGAACCAAACCATCATTTCGGTCTCGGATGATGGGGCGGGCATTGATGTGGAACGAGTCAAAACAAAAGCTGTTGAAAAAGGGTTGCTCACGTCCGCAGAAGCTAGAACCATCTCTCGGCTAGATGTATACGACATTCTTTTCCATCCCGGTTTTAGTACCAAGGACCAGGCAGATGATTTCTCTGGTCGGGGTGTGGGCATGGATGTGGTGCGTACCAGTTTGAGCGATATCCGTGGGGTGATCAATACCGACTCCAACTCTGGCAAAGGGACTACGTTCACAATTCGCCTACCCCTTACCCTCAGTATTTCCAAAGCGCTGTGTTGTATCAGCGATCGTGCCCGTATTGCCTTCCCAATGGATGGGGTGGAAGATATGTTGGATTTGCCCAAGGAGCGCATTCAGACAAATGCCGACGGGCAACCCTGCATTGCCTGGCGGGATACGATCTTGCCTGTGCGTCCTCTTGCCGATTTGCTGGGCTACAATCGCCACTTGAGTCGGGGCAACGTGTACGGGGGCAATCAGGAAGATGACATGGTTTCCATTGTGGTCTTGCGAAGTGCAGGCAATTTCCTGGCGCTGCAAGTGGATCAGGTGATGGGCGAACAAGAAATTGTAATTAAGCAGTTGGAAGGTCCCGTGCCTAAACCCGTGGGTGTGGCAGGGGCGACTGTGTTAGGGGATGGGCGAATTATGCCGATCGCCGACGTGCTGGAACTGATTGATCTTTCAATGGGACGCATTCGCCGTGATGCGGGGGGTTCTCTCTGGGAGCAAGAGGGAGTCACGGCAATTCCAGATACTCCAGTTGCCAAGACCGAGCCGATGGTGCTGATCGTGGACGACTCCATCACTGTGCGCGAACTGTTGTCCATGACCTTCAACAAAGTTGGCTACCGAGTCGAGCAAGCGCGAGACGGACAGGAAGCCTGGGAAAAGCTGCGCTCTGGGCTACCCTGTGATATCGTCTTCTGCGACATCGAGATGCCACGTATGGATGGGCTAGAACTGCTCTCCCGCATTCAAAAAGATGCCAACCTCAAGCATCTTCCCATCGCTATGTTGACTTCCCGTGGTGCCGATCGTCACCGTCAAATGGCAGCCACATTGGGAGCCAGCGGTTACTTTACCAAACCGTATCTGGAAGAAGCTCTTCTAGATGCGGCTCAACGGATGCTAAAAGGGGAACGACTGCTTACCAGTTAGGGAAACTTCATGTCCCAAGATCTGCGATGGCTAGCTCCAATCCCTCCAGAACCGAAGCATGACGTTTTGGAGTCCCATCAATTTACCCGACAGTTCTACCAGGAAGTTCAGCAGCGGGAAGCCTTCGATCGCTACTGCCAGTGGTATGCCGCAACTGCTGAAAGTCATCGTCGGGAACACCAAAAGTTGAAAAACGACCTCAACCTTTTTGGCTGGTTTTGTCGCGGTCGCTGACTTGATTGACGATTAAACTAGCGTAATCACCGTGACTTCTGGAGGACAACAAAATCGTCCTGGTAAATACGTCCCCAAACCACGATTGACGTACAGTTGATTGTGCCCGACGGTGTGCAATCCCTGCGCCCATTCCCAATGCTTCATAGTTCTGGAGCACTCCTTCAACAAAGGCACCCAACGTTTGGCAGACCGGGGCAACTTGCGATAGAAGGTCGAGATATGGTGCGCCATGTTGCCAATCCCAGGCAAAAACACCTGCCCTCCATGCGTATGACCAGAGAGCTGTAAATCAACGCGCCAGCGCTGCAACACTTCCGCCGTATCAGGATTATGAGACAACACGATGCGAGGCACAGTCGCACCAACCTGATCAAACACGGCGGCGGGTTCAAACCGGGACGACCAGTAATCGGCTAATCCAACGATCGCTAAATCGGAACCCAAGGGATACGCCACCTGATTCCACAACACCTGAATCCTGTTTTTGTGCAAAGCTGCGGTGATTTCTGGACGGGAGTGGCGGTAACGAATATCGTGATTGCCCAACACCGCAAATACTCCAGATCTGCTCTTAATGGCAGTGAGACGTTGAGCTAGGTCATGGATGGGTGCCGGGTTATCCGTAACAAAGTCTCCCGTCAACAACACTAAATCAGGCTGGGACGCATTGCAGGCTGCGATCGCTTGATCCAACATCGACTTTGAGAGGCGGATGCCATCAAAGTGAAAATCGGATAGTTGAACCAAACGCACACCCTGTAACTGCGGGGGAAGTCCAGCGATCGAAATCTCCAACCGTTCTATGGTTAGCGCTCCAGTCAGCAGCTTGTGCATCACCTCACCCCACAAATGAATACCGTTAACCACCTACTTGCATTTTAAAATGCTGCCATCGGAGCCAGTTTTCGTCAGCATTCCAAAAAACAGTGGGATGATGCAACGGTTATTTGTGGGTCAAGCTGGGTTAGCCAATTCTCGACATCATTGTTAACAGTCCCTGCTGTCCTAACAGGACTTCTCGCAGCAAACTGAGAATGCCAACCCAAAGAATTGGCGTAATATCCACTCCTCCCAGGGGTGGAATCAACTTACGGGCGGGAGCTAGAAAAGGTTCTGTCGGTAAAAAAACTAAGTTAAAGGGAAAGCGAGTGACATCAACCTGGGGATACCAGGTCAACACAATCCGAAAGATGAACAGGAAAATCATCAGAGCGAGGAGTAGACCCAAGCCCCAGGATGCAATATCAGTGGTGGTCATAGAAAACTCAAAAGTTTAAGGGATGTAAACACTCTCTCATGATCTTAGCGGTATTCTTTTACCATCAATACCGCTTTCCAAGAGGCTTTCATCGGGTTGATTCCTAAACCTTCTGTCCAAGTGGCTTCTCAATGGTGTAACAGACCGATAAAATAAGCAATAAATCTTGAATGTGAGAGGCTTAGGGAACATGACTCCTTCGTTAATGAACTTTTTGCTCAGTCTGCTGGCAGGTGCTGTGATTGTTTTAATTCCTGCAACCGTGGCTCTTGTTTTTATTAGCCAAAAAGATAAAATTCAGCGCTCCTAGTTGCCTATCTGGGTAAACTTTTTAAGATGCGGTGTGTTAATAACCCTGGATTGTCCGGTTATCCGAATATTCTCTCGGTTTCTGGCTTCCAGGGTACTTTTATGTGGAGATTTTGGGCGTTTCTCGTTAACATAGGATGTACTTGAGCGAGGCTTGGCGATGGTTAATGTCGGATTAGGTTGGAGCAGTATTGTTGGGATTGCACTGGCGGCATCCGGGCTGGCTCTTTACTTTTTGCGATCCTTTCGCCCTAAGCTGGCTCGCGATCATGACATTTTCTTTGCGGCTGTTGCGCTGTTGTGTGGCGGCATTTTGTTTTTCCAGGGCTGGCGACAAGACCCAATTTTGCAGTTTGGGCAATTTCTCTTGACTGGTTCTGCCATTTTCTTTGCCTTCGAAAGTGTGCGACTACGGGGTGCTGCCACTGAGCAAGCAAAACGCAATGCGCCGATCGTGGATGAAGATCGTCCCGTTAGCAAGGTTTATCGGGCGGAGTTAGATGAGTTTGGGGCATTTGATGATCGCTCGACGACTCGCAGAATTCGCGGCACACGGGATGCTCGCCCCAATCGAGATGAGTATGAAGAAGGCACTCGTCGTCGTCCCGCCGCTCCTCCCCGTGCCAGCCTGGATGAGCGTTCTGGATACAATGATCGCCCCCGCCGTCGCCCCCGCTCTGATGATTCGTTCGGTTCAGATGTGCCGGAAGATGACTTTTTCCGTCGCCCTCGGACGCGCAACACGCCGCCGCGATCGGGCAATGAGCCACCCGCTTCCAGACCTCGTCGCCCACGGGATGATGAAGATCTACGTTCCAGGGAGCGGCGATCGGTGGATGAAACGCCTTCTGAATACGTGGATTATCGTCCCATTGACACCGATGAAACTGATAATTGGGGCGATGAGTAGAGCCGCAGTTTGGGCGAATGGGTGAGGGTGAATCGGCTACGGTAATGCTTCAGAATTGTGCAACTGGTTCACCCCAAGAGTTTGGTAGGGTTAATGGTTCTTTTGTCATTGGTCATTGGTCATTGGTCATTGGTCATTGGTCACTGGTTGATTGGAGCGTTAGGGATTTTTTCAGTTGGTTTGCTAACGGGTTGTGATCAACCCCAAGTGCCGACCGGCCCGGTTGAATTAGAAAGCCGTTTTAACGATGAACAACCTGCCTTGAGCGGGAATGGTCGTTTCCTGGCGTTTGTCTCCAATCGGGATGGCACCCGGAGTATTCTGCTGTACGATTTGCGGGATAAGCGATACGTGATCCTACCACGGCTTAACCGCAGGGATGCGATCGCTGAGTCTCCCAGCTTAAGTTACACCGGACGTTACATTGCTTACGTGGCGAGTGATAGTGCTCGTCCGGAAATCGAGTTGTACGATCGGGCGACTCAGCAAACCCAAATTTTGACGATCGGGTATCGGGGCTGGTTTCGCAACCCTAAAATTAGTCCAGACGGACGCTACATTGCGTTTGAAACGGGTAGTCGCGGACAATGGGACATTGAAGTGCTCGATCGTGGCTCTGGCATCGAATTAGATATGCCCGACTATCAGCGCAATCGTCCCAACCCAGGAGCCTCACCACCATGAAGGCAGCGGGCAAAAGGCGGAAGGATTAAAGGAGTATGAAAACCTGTAGGGGACTGTTGCGGCGATTTATACCAGTCACGCTATTCGCAATGGTTGGACTGTTGGGAGGGTGTGCAGCACCTCGCCTGATCAATTTCCCTTACGATCCTGGCGGGCGCAGTCTCAACAGTCAATTTTCGGAGCAAAGTCCCGCGATCGCCGGACGCTACATTGTCTTTACGTCCGATCGGCGCAACAGTCAGGATATTTACCTGTATGACACCGTGACTCGCAACCTGATCGAAACTCCTGGACTGAACGCGATCGATATGATCGAGTCTAATCCCTCTGTTTCAGACAATGGTCGCTACATTGCCTTTTCCGGCTCACGAGAAGGACGAACAGGAATCTATTTATATGATCGGGAGACGCGCCAACTCCGCAACCTGACGGAAAATCTGCGGGCGCAGGTACGCAATCCCGCCATTAGCGCTGATGGCAACGCGATCGCCTTTGAATCCAGTGCCAATGGGCAATGGGATATTTTGATTTATAACCGTTTTGGGCAACCCATTAGCGGCATGACTCCACCTTTCTAAAATCCCAGCCAAGCGATCAATCCCTGCCCTGTGACAACTTCAATCAGAATCAGGGCAACGATGCCGATCATGGCAAACCGTCCATTCAGTTGCTCGGCGTAGGATGTCCAGCCAAAGCCCGGTTCAGGACGATTGTTAAACGCAGAAGAATTTACTTTGGGTGGTTCAGGTTGCGGACGGCTAGGTTGCGGATTCTCAGACTTCGGACTCTCAGACATGGTTAGCCACCTACGGGTTCGGGTGTATCAGTCAAAGGCTCCACGATCGCAGATTGATCAATGCGCTCAACTGATTCGATCAGCGATCGCACTGCAGCGGTGCCTTCCGACTTTTCAAAGGTAAGGGGAAACTTACCTGTAGCCATCATACGCAGTCCCAGGGGCGCTAAACTCAAAATTCCCCGGATATCTCGGAAAGAGTTACCGACTACCCGTAAACCAAACTGGCGTTCATCCACCCAACCGCCTTTTTTCACCAGATCAACCAGCGTCTTACGGTGCCGGATGGAAACACTGGAGCGCGCGGCTTTTTGATCCAGAATGGCAGATTTGATTTTGCTAATTTGATCCATTGGTGCCACTTCCATCGGGCATACAGCATTGCAGTAGTAGCACCGGGTACAGCCCCAAACGCCTGCTGTTGCTTCGTTGTATTGCTCTAAGCGGGCATCTTGCTGCTGATCACGAGAGTCTGCCACCATCCGATAAGCTTTTGCCAAGGCATGAGGACCAACGAAGGTATCGTTCACTTCGCGGGCGTTACATTCTGAGTAGCAGGCACCACAGAGGATGCAATTCCCGACCTGATTCAACCGCGATCGCTCCTCTGGAGTTTGTAAAAACTCACGCTCAGGAATGTGCCGGGATGCTGTGCTGACGTAGGGATCAACGGCTTTCAAGTTCTGCCAAAAGCTGTCCATGTCCACCACCAGATCTTTGATCACGGGCATATTTCCCATCGGTGCCACCGTCATCACGGGAATGCCATTGGCAGTCCAGGATGGTGCTGTGCCGCTGGTGAGTTCAGCCTCAGGCACAGATTCGGATGCAGCTTGTAAGCGCTTGATTTCACTGCCCACATTTTCTTTGCACGCTAATGCCGATCGCCCATTAATTCGCATAGAGCAGCTTCCACAGATGGTATTTCGGCAATTCTTGCGAAATGCTAAAGTACCATCCTGCTCCCATTTAATCCGGTTCAAACAGTCCAAAATCGTTGTTCCAGGCTCCATATCCAGCCTGTAGTCCTGAAATTTGGGTGATGTCCCATTCGTTTGGCGAAAAACTTTGAAAATGACTTGCATTCTGAATGTGAGTACTAACTGAAGAGCTTCTTTAACGATAATTCAGATCAGGTGGACAGGGCGGTTATTAAATGTCATCTTAAGCTGTCATTCAGATGGTATTTAACAGTAGGCACCTTACTGAAACTTCAGTTTGGCAGAGATTTGAGGGCTAATAATTTGATGGTTTGCTTGAAATGAATTGTCAGAAAAAACGGGAGGAGCAATAACTCAAAGAAAAATGTGACAGTAAAAAATAGGATCATTTCTTGTAGATTTAGTTCTAATCGGTATCAGTTCTGCGATCGCTACGGTATATTTACAAGAATTTGTAAGAATGATTCAAAAAATATTAATACGAAAGAAAGTGCTAGTTATTGCCAAAGTAGAGGGGTAAAAGGATATATTTCTTATAGTGCTGAATCGTCTTCGAGCGTTATTCATCATCTGAAGATTTGGGGCAATTTGGGAAAAGATGGCAGACACCTCTCCAACTCCTTTAACGGGAAAAGCATTACTTCAAAAAGTCAAGGAACTATCGCACTTGCCACGCCGGGAAACTGCGAAACGCTGTGGCTATTACACAATTACTAAAAACAATCAGACTCGGGTAAATCTGACGGATTTCTACGATGCACTGCTTGTGGCAAAGGGGCTTCCGCTCGATCCTGAAGGCTCAAAAGATGGGCGAGGGCGGGAACCAACCTACCGAGTTAGTGTGCATAAGAATGGGCAAATTGTCATTGGTGCAGCTTATACTCAGGCGATGGGTTTGAAGCCGGGAGATGAATTTGAGATTAAGCTGGGGTACAAGCATATTCGACTGGTTCAGCTAGGCAGTAGCGATCGCGATGGGAATGGGTTTGAGCCAGAATAGTTATTAAAATTTAGCTAAACTTTAATGATTCACTTTGTTACTCAAATGTCTGCTATCACAACGATAGGGGCATTTTTTTTAGCCTGGTTGCTTGTGTGGATTCCCATTGCAATTCCACTGGCTATCCTCCTAAAATGGCGACCATTTACGCCCCTTGCACCGTCACAAAAGTTACCGTTACTAGCCTCTCTTTATGCGATCGTGCCCCTACTTTTGTGGGGCTTTGCCGCACTTCAACAGCAACCCTTCGAGCAGTATGGGTTGCGTTGGCAGGGGAGCTTATTCATTTCGGGGCTTGGGGGAATGGCGATCGCCCTGCTGGGGTTGACTCTGTTATTCAGTTTGCAGCAATGGCAGGGCTGGAGTCATTGGCAAATCGCGGCGATCAAACCGCTGGGAATCGCCATCCTACCCAGTTTTTTAATTGGGCTATGGGTGAGCGGTACAGAAGAACTCGTGTTCCGGGGGTTTGTCCTGAACCAACTGCTCTTCGGGTTGCCGTGGTGGGGAGCGGCGATCGTCTCTAGCGTCATTTTTGCCCTCCTGCACCTGGTCTGGGAGCAGCAAGAAACCATTCCTCAGTTGCCTGGATTGTGGCTGATGGGGATGGTGCTAGTACTGGCACGTTGGGCAGACGACGGGATATTAGGCTTGGCGATCGGGCTACATGGGGGCTGGGTGGGTGGCATGATCAGCCTTGATTCCGTGCAGTTCATTGAATATGGCGATCGTGCGCCAACCTGGTTTACAGGCATCGGCAATAAACCCCTGGCAGGCTTGGGCGGAATTTTGCTGATGGCACTCACGGGCGGAGTCGTCTACGGCATTGGCAATTTCAATTGATACTGATTTAACTTGTGACATTGGTATGTGCCTTTGGCTTGTCTGCTCACGGCAGTCGCTCCAGCGTGACCAGCGTGACTGGATTTAAAGGTGCCCAGCGAGTGAAGGCAGCCAGGGGAACTGATCGAGCAAGATTGATCTGTAACAAGTGGTGATTCCAACGGGAACGATCGGCGCGATTTGCCAGCCAGGTCAGAGTGGTTGTGAGATGCTCCAGGGTGGTCAGCGCCAGAACAATTCGACCATCAGATCTTAATCGGGCTTCGCAGTGATCCAGGATCGGGATCAAGTGACCGCCACTACCACCCAGGAAAATGCGATCGGGATCGGGCAGTGCTTGTAATGCCTCTGGAGCCGAGCCTTGAATCGGCTGAACCGTCGGCACTTGAAATCGTTGGGAATTTTGCTGGATCAGGGATATTCCCACGGCAGTTTTCTCGATCGCATAAATTCTGACGGTGGGGCAAAGCCGAGCAATTTCAATAGAAACCGAGCCAGTGCCTGCACCAATATCCCAAATCACTAGGTGGGGTTGGAGGGCTAATTCTGCCAGCACCAGGGTTCGGATCTCGCGCTTGGTCATGAGTCCGGGGCGATCGGGAAAGCTCACGAACGCAGAGTCGGAGATACCCAACAGCGGATAAGTGCCCCTTGAGGCTGCAACGGTAACTAGGCGCTGAAGGATCACAACGTTTAGGGCAGAAAATTCTTTTTGAGCGAGATGGGTTAGATCGGCGTGATTGCTGGTGGTTGTGGTGATGCGCTCCTCCGATGCGCCCAGGTTTTCGCAGACCCAAATTTGGTACGTGCTGGGCAAATCTAAGGCGGCGATTAACTGGGCGATCGCAGCGGGAGTGTTGGTGGGGTCGGTCAAGATGGCTAGGGGGGAGATGCCTTGCTGGAGTGCTGAGATCAACTCGTCCAGCGATCGTCCATGTCCGCTAATCACACGGGCATCTTGCCAGGGAACTTTTGCCCGACTAAACGCCAGTTGGACAGAACTGAGATGGGGATGGAACGTTAGATGCGCGGCGGCAAACTCCAGCAGCAACAACCGCCCCAGCCCAAAAAACAACGGATCGCCCGATGTGAGGATGACGACGGATGGAGTGGTTGCGGTAGACAAGTGGTGACGAATTTGGGCGATCGCGTCCTTAAGCTCACCCAGCTTCAGCGTTGGGGCGGGATGGTGGGGAAAGTAACTGAGATGGCGTGAGCTACCCACCAGCAGGGTGGCAGTTTCAACCAACTGTCGCGGCGTTTCGCCTAAGCTAGCCGCCCCATCCAGCCCAATCCCAATCACATGAATCAGCGCCATGCCATTAAGAATAGTATGCTCACTATCAAGATTGCTCCCACGCCAGCATCAGTAAGGCATTGACGATCGCGGCGGCGACTGGAGATCCCCCTTTCCGCCCTTCCACTCGAATTTGGGGCATAGGGGTTTGTGCCAGGGCAATTTTCGATTCAACGACAGAAATAAACCCCACGGGTGCGCCGATAACCAAAGCAGGTTGCTCTGGTTGCTCTGTATCTGCCTGCGCCTGAACCGCATGACACAACGCCAGCAGAGCAGTGGGCGCATTGCCGATCGCGTAAAGAGCATTGGGATAGTGCTCCAAACATTGCAAAAGCCCAGTTTCGGTGCGCGTCTTGCCAAAAGCGGCAGTTGTGGCTTGCTCAACGGCAACAATCACTGGATTTTGAAAAGTTTGGGCGACCAAATTGATGATGCCCTGTTTCACCATGCTCACGTCCGTCACGATCGGAACTTGTTGTTGTAGGGCGGCGATCGCCCCAGCAATTGCCCCCGGACTGAAGCGAATTAATTGTTTAAACTCAAAATCTGCCGTGGTGTGAATGACTCGCCGCACGATCGCGTATTCATCCGGTTGAAAGGAATGCGCTCCCATCTCGCGATCGATGACTGCGAAACTTTTCTCCATAATGGGGTGAATTGGGATGGGAGCACGCGCCATACTCAAAACTGGAACGCTGCCCAATCGGGTTCTCGATAGTAGTGGGTCATGTCATCGAACTTGCGGAGTTCAGCACGCGCAACATGATACAACCAGGGTTCTTGATCCAGCCATTGCTGATTCAGATCCACAAACGCTTCTCCCATCTCAGAGCGCTGTTCCGCCGAGGGATCGCTACCAAAATAGCCCAAAGTAATGTGGGGTGTGAAGTAATATTGCTGCTCAATCCCCAGCCCAATCAACTCACGATTTTGATACACGGCGCGGCGAAACTTCAGGATGCGATCGTAGGACGCTTCATCCGTAGGAGCCAGACACACCGCCACCGCACGAGTCATCACCATTAAGCCCAGCACTTGAAACTGAATCGGCTTGCCTTCATGAATCGGCGCACATTCCTGAAAAATTTGAGCCATGCGATCGTGCAACTGGGACTCGAATGCCGCATCTTTCACCGCATGACGATAAGCGCTGTCCCAAATTAAGTCCGCCAAGGTAACGTGAAAGCTAGAACTGGGAACTGGAGCAAAAATACTGACTCCTAAGCGCTCCACCAGTTGCTTCTGAGTCTGCTCCAAAGTGGCGAAAAGAGGGTGATTTTCAGCACTATCTTCGCTTCCGGGAGGGGTAATGATGGTGTATCCAGGAAATGGTAATGCTTTTAACCCCCCGGTTGAGTCTAGTTCATACTTGGGGGATTCCTGAATGTGCTGTACTTGAGTGCGGTAGGTTTCTGGCAATGTCATCCGCACTGCTCGATTCAGGTAAGTCTGAAAGTTCTCGTCCAAGCTTGCATACCTCGTTAGGTCGATTTACTGATTTTATGACTACAACCCCAGCGTTGGAGCGTTTAGATTATTCCTTATCTTCACACCATAACAAATCGGGGATCGCCCCATTCAGAAAGGGCTTTGCTGATCTCCTGGTAGGGCTGCTTTTCACGACAAGGAATAAACAAAACAATACAATGACTTCACGGGTTAGAAGGTGTCTTTCATGCCAATCTACCTTTATTGGGGGAATGATGAGTTTGCGATCGCTCAAGCCAGCGCTGCCCTCCGGGGAAAAGTGCTTGACCCTGGTTGGGAAAGCTTTAACTTTGACAAAATTGCGCCCGACCAACCCGATGCTTTGACTCAAGCGCTGAATCAGGCAATGACTCCTCCCTTTGGCTCTGGAGGACGCTTGGTTTGGCTGGTCAACACGACAATTTGCCAGAAGTGTCCGGATGACCAACTAAATGAGCTAGAACGCACCTTACCCGCGCTGCCAGAAGCCACAACGTTATTACTGACCACGCCGAACAAACCTGACAGTCGTCTCAAGTCTACAAAGCTGCTGCAAAAATTGGCTGAGGTGCGTGACTTTTCCCTGGTTGACGCTTGGAAGACAGATGCAATCGCCAAAAATGTTCGTCAAACGGCGCAAACCCTGGACATCAAGCTCACCTCGGAAGCTGTGGATTTGTTAGTGGAAGCAGTTGGCAGTGATACTCGCCGCTTGCATACAGAGTTAGAGAAATTGCGGCTCTATCTGGGGCACTCCAAGCGATCGCTGACCGAAACTGATATCGCCACCCTGATTACGAGCACCACCCAAAGCTCCTTTAAACTGGCAGCCGCAATTCGCCAGGGGCAAACTGGAGCCGCCCTGGAAATGGTGGCAGAGTTGCTGCGCCAGAATGAACCTGCCTTGCTGATTGTTGCCAGTTTGGTGAAACAATTCCGCACCTGGACATGGATTAAAGTCATGCTGGATGCGGGAGAGCGGGATGAACTGGCGATCGCTCAAGCGGCTGAAATCGGGAATCCTAAACGCCTCTATTTTTTGAAGCCAGAAGTTCAAGCCATTCCACTCCACGCACTCTTGCAAACCCTGCCAGTTCTGCTAGAGTTGGAGGCTAACTTGAAACGGGGTGCCGATGATTTGATCACGCTTCAGACAAAAATCGTAGAGTTGTGTGAACTCTGCCGTAAAAACCCCTGACTTCCTGGAACTTATCGCCCTTAAAATAATTCAAACCTTGTAAGACCTTTAATGTGCTACAGCTATTGGCATCCGATACGAATCATGATGAAACGTTCTTCTGTATTTCAATTTTCTCGCCGTCCATCCTATTCCATGATGGGTGCTCTATGTGCTCTGGGTTTGGCATCCAGTCTCCTTCTGCCTGAGGTTGTTCAGGCGCAAAGTCCAGGAGATATTGCTCAGTACACCAAAGTTGCTCAACAAATTGAGCGGCAGCGGATGAAGCTTTACTCAGAAGTGAAGCAAAAAATGGGGGGCAATGTGCCTGAGAATGTCTGCCAGCAAGGAAACTTACCCCCCGATGTCCGCAAAATCTGCGATGAGTTTGATTCCGTCTCGCGGGACATCATTACCAGCAATGGCATGACAGTCGGTAAATTTAATGAAGTATTTCGCTTCTGCCAGCAAAGTCCCAAGCCAAAGGATTGTCCCAGATAGGGGAAAAGCCAGGGAGAGGGAGTTAGCTATCCCTACTCCCTTAGCTCGAGTCTTGCACCATGCTCAATTGGATGCTCCGTCTCACCAGGAAATTTATTTCCTGGCTAATAGCAAAAGTCTTCTAAAGAAGACTGGATAGAGTTTTCAGTCTATTGAAATGGGCTTTAGCTATCAGCTCGACCTCTAGTTCAGGATGACGAGTGCGTAAAGTACCTATAGCTTGTTCTTTCCTGACTGCCTACAGTCTCATGTCTTTGAGATGAGATCGCGGGTTAAAGCTGCGGTTGGAGCGGATTTTCTCGTACAGGTCTCGTTCAATCGGAGTCAGGTCTTTGGGGGGCTGAATCGTCACTTTCACGATTTGATCGCTGCGATCGCCCTTGGGACTCCTCCACCCCTTGCCGCGTAACCGCAGGGATTGTCCAGAACGAATTCCAGCGGGAATGTTCACGGTGACAGAGCCATCCGGAGTGGGGACTTCCACTTGGGCACCCAACACGGCTTCATCAGGAGCGATCGGCACCTCACACACCAGATTCTCCCCTTCAAATTGAAAGAACGAATGGGGCTTGATGTCTACGATTAAATACAAGTCTCCTCGTTGGCTGGTGTAGTAAGGGCTGAAGCGTCCTTTGCCCCGCACCCGAATTTTGCTGTTGGGTTTTGCCCCTGCCGGAATTCGCACATCGATCACTTCATTCCCAACCTGTAAGCGCTTTTGTACGCCATTGAAAGCTTCCGCCAGGGTCAGAGTAATCGTCGCTTCACTGTCTAATCCGGTTGCTGTAGAGCCAAAGCCTGGATCGCGAAAATCGGTGGAAGAAGTGGAGGTACGGTAACGAGTTTGGGTGTTTCCTGGAGCGGAGTTGCCCCCCATCCGACCTAGCAACTCGTTGATGAAGTCTTCAAAGCTGCCGTAACGACCGAATTCAAATCCGTCAAAATCTACGTTGGAATTGTTGAAGGGGGAGGCACCCGCCTGGTCTGCCTGTCGCCAATATTGCCCAAATTGGTCGTATTTGCGGCGCTTGTCTGCGTCTGAAAGAACTTCGTAAGCTTCGTTGATTTCTTTAAACTTCGCTTCGGCGGCACGATCGCCGGGGTTCATGTCGGGGTGATACTTACGCGCGAGTTTGCGGAATGCTTTCTTGATTTCATCTGCATCTGCTGACTTACTCACCCCCAAAATTGTGTAGTAGTCTTTGAAATCCGTTGCAGCCATCAACCCTCACCTCTAATCATTCATATAAGAAATCAGCTAAGTTCTATGTGCTTACTGCACTGTAACTCAACATTAACAAAAACTTTAGATCGGTAGAAAGTCGAAATTTCTCGCCTAATTTAACGGCTACCACCAGTGCCTTCTTGATCCGTTCCAATCAGGTCAGTAATTGCTTCTGACAGGTTTTTAGGATCCATGAACACGACCTTGGAATTCTCGCTTTTGCTGATCTCCGTATTGGCTTCTACATACTGTTGTGCCAGGAGGTAGCGCAGAATTGGGGAGGTGTTTTCCTTATCTTCTTTTAGGGCTTTGGAGATGCGGCGAATCGACTCCACCATCCCCTCTGTCTTGGAGATTTGGGCACGGCGTTCACTTTCAGCCGCTCGCTCTGTTTCTAGAGATTTTTCCAGGGTGGCGGATAGTTTAATCTCTTGCACTTCCACCCGGATCACTTGCACCCCCCACGGCTCGGTGGCTTGATCCAGTTCTTTCAGCAATGCCTGGTTAATTTTGTTGCGAGAGGATACGGTTTCGCGCAAGTCCATTTGCCCAATCTCAGAACGGAGCGTGGTGAGTACGAGGCTTCTCAAGGCATCTTCTAAGTTTTCGATCGCGTAGTATGCCTTCTGCACATCCAGAATTTTCCAGTACAGCACGGCGTTGACGGTGATGGTGACGTTATCCCGTGTGATGGCAGATTGCGGCTCAATGTCGAGCAATTGCTCACGAGTTGTTTCAACCAGCACTGTATCGAGCAGCGGCACGACGAAGTTGAGTCCTGGTTTGAGCGTGCGTTCATAGCGTCCCAGCCGTTCCACCAACCCTTCGTAGCCCTGGTTAATGACTCTGACAGAACCGACCATGTAGCCAACAACGGCAAGGGTAGCGATGGCAATAATCGACTCCATAGGGATTGTCCTGTGCGGAATAAAAGAATGGCTGGTGCGATCGTACTCCCAGTCTACCCGTTCTGCGGTAATGCGGGCAGCAGGTTTTCCCGGATTACCGGGATTGCCACACGATCGCGGTGATGATGCCAACCAACACCAGGGTCACGACGGCAAGCTGAAACGAGAGTTGCGATCGCTGGAGTTGGCGTTTGAGCAGTTGCATTTGTTCGCCCAAGCGCGATCGGAGTTGTTCTTCGGCTTGCAGGCGTTGTTGCAGTTCAACTTGCAGCCGATCTTCCGCATCCCGCCGCTGTCCGCGCTCTTCCTGGAGTTCTGCCTGAAGTCGAGCAACCTCTGATTCTTGTTCCTGGCGAATAAATCCCACCAGATAATCGTGCACGAGTTGATAGCAATCGGCGGGAGAATCGGGAATCAGGAAGATCAGCCCAGACCCCAAGAGGACTTCCAGCACCAGGTCAAGATTGTCAATTTCATGAATTAGCCCTAAATCAACCAGATCAGATTCCAGATCTTCGCGTGTTTTGAGCGGGCGAGTTCCATTTTCATTGGTCAATAAAAATAGGATGATCCGAGCAACGTCTTCATTCTCAGGTCCACAATCTTGAATCACATCCTCCAGCGATCGCTGCACCAGCTTTTCCTTCGGTCCTTGCTGGCGATACTTGGCTAAGGTGTCAATCGCTTCTGCCTGGAGTTGAGCGCCGACGACTTGCAGTTCGATCGGTCGAACTTCTTTTAACTCTCCCGCCAGATCTTGAACCAGGGCATCCACTAAATCATCGGGTAGATAAAACTGGGCGCGATTCGTCAGGCTGATGATGACCGCTTTGGCATCTTCCGGGGTGAGATCTCCCAGAGGATAGCGAATCTCTCTGCCTAGAATATCGTTGTTGATGATGTCCAGATCGGTGTACCGCTGAAACTCCAGCAGGTAGTGGAGATAGTCTTCGCGAATCGAAAGCACTACCTTCACAAAGGGCAATTTCAAGCATTCGCTCAGAAATCGGTAGAACGGTAAGCGCTCTTGCACCGTAGGGTAGGTGAAGAAAAATTCCTCAAATTGATCCAGCAGCAGGATGGGAAGCTGATTCTGCTCTGTGGCTGCTTTTAAGTGGGCGAGCAGGCGGGAGGGTGGGGGATGGGGGCGAGCTGCGCCACGCTCCGCAAGGGGGGATAGGGGAGGAGCAGGAGGGGAGGGGCGCGAAACGACCTTACGGGGGGTGCCTTCTGGGTCTTCTCGCTCTTGCCGATCGTCGGTTTCCTGGTTGCTCAATTTCCGTTGCAGTGCGATTTCCCAGTCATTATAAAAATCGAGCAGGAGGGGGAGGGGAAGTCGTCCCTCAAAGGTTTGCTCTTGTAGCAGGGGAAATAGTCCGGCGTTCAGGATAGAGCTTTTCCCCACACCAGAGGGACCGTGAATCACAATCAGCTTATATTGTGCCTGACTGAGACGCAGGAGCAGAGCACTGAGGTCTTTTTGGCGACCAGAGGCTTCTAGCTCTTGAGTCAGGAGTCGTTGCTGGTCAATTTGGGCGGGTAGGGGCAGGGGAGAGCCGATCGCAAAATCTTGAGGCTGGAGCTTTAACGCGCCGACAAAGGCTCGATAGCCATACTGATGTTCAATCAAACGCCGAGCTTGGCGGGTGCGAAAGGCAAGCTGATATTCGCCCTTTTCAAAGTAAGCCTCTCGCAGCTTGCGTAGAGTTCGAATGTAAAGCGGCGGATCATCTTGAGGATGGCTACGATCGCGCGCCGCTTCCAGATGACGAATTGCCCTATCCAAGTTGCCTAATTCCTGTTCGGTTTGGGCAAGCAGGAACAGATACCACCCGTAGTGGTAACGATGCGCCAGATCGAGACTCGCTTCCAACTGGGGTTCGACGGGATGCCCAGTAGCGTGTAACTCAGCTTCTACCCTGTCTAGAATTTGTAATGCCAACTCCACCTCTTGTTTTGCGGTCTGCCATTGGGAACGAGCGATCGCCACTTCTGCCAAAAAACCGCGATCGCGGGCTTCCCGTACCGGGTCTTTGTATAGCTTGTGTAATACGAGGGATTGCTTTGCCAACTGTTCCAACTCGTCCCAGCGCTCTAGTTTTTGCAGGGTTTCCGCCTGAGCCGCAATAAATCGAGCCACTAAATCCTGGCGATTTTCCTGAGAAAACAAGGTCAAGCTGCGTTGAAAGTAGTGGTGGGCTTGCAGGCAGGCATTGTCATAGGTGGCTCGCTGCAATACGGCGTACGATCGCCACCATAAGCCCAGGTAAAACAATAGACAGGCTGCCCGTTCCAGGTAGGGGATAGGGGGAAGGGGGGAGGGTGGAGCAGGGGGGGAGGCGGGTGGAGCATTTCGCGAAACGGCTTTATGGGGATCGTCTTCTGCTCCCTGATTCCCTGGCTCCTCTGCTTTCTGCCCCGCTTCTGGCTCGTCCTTCAGATGCTGAAGCCAAAAGGTTAAGCTCCTCTCGTATAGTGCTTTAGCTGTTTCCAGTTCGCCCTGGCTGTGAGCGTTTTGCCCTAGCAAGAAATCCAGGCTGGCTTGAAGTTCGGCATCGATCGCGGATTGGTGAGCCTGCAAATCCTGCATGGCAAACTGAAGTTCATTGGGACGAAGCGAGTTGAGTGGGGGAAACTGCCAGGTTGCCCAAAACTGTTCATCGCCTAAACTGAGGACGGAGTTAAACAGGCGATCGCTGTGGTGCTTGAGGGAGCGGATGAGTTCTGGAGTTGCCATCTCAAACTCGATCAGCGCATTTCCCGCCCAACTAGAGAGATCCGGCGCTAATCGCTCTAGCTGGCGTAAAACGTCATCCGTCAGCCATAACACAAGTGGAAATTGAAATTGCTTCCGTAGTTCTTCCCGCACAATATTTGTTGCAACGAGGGCTTGATCCAGGTCTTGCAGATTTTCCAGCCCAAAAATCATCAAGGCGTGGGGTGGCTTTGCCTGACTATCGATCGCCGTTTGAATTGTGGTGTAAAGCGTTTTGGCAAACTCTGGCAGGGTCAGGGAATGAATGGGAAAGGGCAGTTGAGCCTGCACCGCTTGAGCCATGCGATCGCGTACATGGGCATAGTTACACCGCACCAGAACCAGCACAAATTGATTTTGCGCCAGTAGGATGACTCGACTCAAGGTTGCGAGCGATCGTTCATTGCGGCTTTCGGTTGCTTGTTGTTGCCCAACCATTCGCTATCCTCCTTTCCTCCCCTGCCGCTTGACAATTGGGTGAGTGTTTCGCGAGGCACCCTGACGTTTTTTCTAAACCACGTCCAACTCCAAAACTGGAGGTTTCTCCGAAGGAAAACTACGGATTTGGGGGTGGACAAGGTTGATATGTCTATTCTCTCTCGTCTTCTCGTAACCAGCCCTGATATCTGGTCGTTTCTGCCAGCACCGGGTTCACTCCAAACCAGGTTCCCTGGATGTCTTGATACTCAAACACAAACATACTGCGAAGGAGCATTTGGTATTCCACCTCGCCTGTCACGCTTTGTTGGTCAACAACCTGCCGGATCAGGTGCCATTCTTCATCGTCGATCGCCCGTGCCAGAGCATCCCGTTGTCCGCGAATCACCTGTTCCACGATGTCACGGGGAAAGGGCGGATCACTCTGCTGAATACAGTTTCGCACCAACCCCAGCAGGTTCCGGACGTGTCCTCCGCTCACCAGGCACAACCGATCCAGGGTTGCCAGTTGGTCAAACACATGGGAGATGCAATCCAGGCGGCGGGTTGGTTCCGCATCGGGAAAGGCTCGAACCAGCACCATGTGGCGCAGCAGATGAATGCCCTCGGCGTAGGGAGTGCCTTCACGGGATCGGACGAGAATCATGGGCAAAACTTTGGGTCCAACGCCGCCGCCGAATCGCTGCCGCAAGGTTTCATTCTCGTTGGAATAAATTAACGCCAAAGGGATGGTGTAAACCAGATGGCAATTAAGTTTGGAGAGCTGATCCCCTCGATCGATGAACAGGTACTCTGGCTGAGTGCGACCAATGGGCAACTGTCGCCCATCCACCCGATCGAGGTTATCCACAATCACCACCAGCCCCTGGTGTCCTCGTTGCTGTAATTCTGTGGTGGCTTGCCCTAATAGCTCATCGTTAATCGCTTTGAGAATCCCGTTGGTGCGTGGTTCCATAAACTGGCGGAGTTGGCTGCGTAAGCGGGGACTATCTTTAGTGCGAGCCGTGATTTTGCTAATCCCGACAGAAAACTCAACATTGGAAAACTCAACGGGCGTTTGCAGAATGTCGCCAATCTCCTGAAACAACCGGACAAAATAATCTGGCTTTAAGCGAATCTGGATCGACTCCAAACTCTCGCTGACCTGGTGAGCGATCGCCAGCAAAATGTCCGTAACATCCACATCCGACATATCCAGAAACTCGCTCGACTCGAAATAGACTACATAAAAGCCCATTTCTTCCAACTCTGCTTGCAGTCTGCGTAGCTCGGTCGATTTGCCACAGCCTACGTGACCGGTGAATAGCTGACAGGTGCGTTTGTTGGAAAGTAAAGCGATCGTCCGCTTCAACTCGCGAATATGGTTACTCCCACGCACTGGAGCAAAGTCAATATAGTACTGGCGCTCCTCTGGTTCGTTGTAGGAAAGGGGCAGAGCCGGATCACAGGCTTGAAAAAAAGCATCAATGTTGAGCATGGCGATCGAAAAAACTTTGCATGAAATTTCGGGAAGTCTTGATGGAATGAAGAAAAAACTTGATAGGGTGAACCAGGATGATTTGTGACGAAACTTCACGTTCTGTTAGAACGGTGGAGATTTGGCGATCGTCGAGTAACCCCATACGTCTAACCCTATTTCCCCAAGGATAAACGGAGAGAACCCATGTCTGAAATGATTTCCCAATGGATTGTGAGTGTCATGACTGCGATGGATTATTGGGGCATTGGGTTACTCATGTTTCTGGAAAATTTGTTTCCGCCGATCCCGTCAGAACTCATCATGCCCCTAGCAGGGTTCACCGTGGCACAAGGCAAAATGGAATTCGTTCCAGCCGTGGTTGCGGGTGTCGTGGGGACGGTGTTAGGTGCGTTGCCCTGGTATTACGCCGGTAAGCTCATCAGCGAACAGCGTTTGCGGTATTGGGCAGATCATTATGGCAAGTGGCTAACAATATCGGGACGAGATATCGATAAAGCGAATGAGTGGTTCACGCGGCACGGGGTGAAGGCAGTGTTTCTATGCCGACTCGTTCCTGGTGTTCGAACCCTGATTTCGCTTCCAGCGGGCTTTAATGCAATGCCACTGGTGCCATTTCTGGTGTTCTCGACGTTAGGAACAATCATTTGGGTCAGTTTCTTGACTTTCTTGGGGTTCAAACTGGGTGAAAATTATGCCCTTGTAGACGACTGGCTGGCTCCCGTTTCCAAGGGAGTGCTGGTGCTGCTGGTTGGTGGGTTGGTATTTTGGATTTGGCGGCGTAGAAAATCTGCAACTCGTCGCCGGAAACTGTAAGCCTCAAATATTTTTTAGGTTAAAAATATTTGAACCTGATGGGCACATAATTTTTGCAACTGCGTCAAGGGGATCTGGCAGGGCTTGTGGTTGAGAACCTGCCACGACCTTACAGCCCCCATTCTTGTGTGAGTGCCGTTGTAGGAGATAATGTTGGCAATGTGGCTATGAGACGGAGCCTGTGTTGTTATGGCACATCAAACTCTTCTGCCTGAGGGACGTTCATATCATCGGAGGATAAATTTGGAGAATCAGCGTTACCGTACTTTAGGGTGATAGTGGAGGAGTACGGTTTTTAAAAGTTGATAGGGAGTTAGTACAAAGTATCCTGATGATCAGACTTACAGAGATTTTTTCCGATTTTGCATTTTTACTAAGACACACAATTCAGTAAACGTTGAAAGACCGCGATCGCTACTGGAAGCTTCTCGCTTACATCCGACCCCAATCCCAGACAATTCTTCAAGCATTGTTTTGTACGCTAATTTTTACGGCGATGTGGCCCGTTTTAGCGTGGTTAGCAGGCGGAATTGCAGAACCAATCGCACGGGGGCAGGTGTTAGGTATTGCCCGTTTGTCAGGAATTGGGGCATTAGCTTTTTTGGTGCAAAAAATTGCCCAGTACGGTCAGGACACCTTGATGGCAAAGGCAGCCCTGGCGATCGCGTTTCAAATTCGGACGCAGGTATATGCCCATCTCCAGCGGTTGAGCCTCAGCTATTTTGAAACGGCTCAAAGCGGCGATCTAGCCTACCGAATGACGGAAGACATCGATCGCATCGGGGAAGTGATCAATAAAGTCTTTCACCAATTTCTGCCCAGTTTGCTGCAACTCATCGTGGTACTGGGCTACATGGTTTATCTCAACTGGCAACTCACTATCACCACTCTGATCATCGCGCCCATCATGGCAACCCTCATCGCCTGGTTTGGGGAGCAAATTCGCAACCTGTCTTACCGCACTCAGAGCCGCATTTCTAACCTTTCTGCCCTGTTGGTGGAAGTCTTTAGCGGGATGCGGTTGGTGCAGGCATTTGCGGCTGAGGATTACACCCTGGAACGGTTTAGTCGCGAGGCAGAGCGAAATCGTTTAGCCCGATACCGGACTGAAAAATTAAAAGCAATTCAGTCGCCTGTGGTGGGTTTTTTGGAAGCGATCGCGCTGCTGTTGCTGCTGCTGCTGGGAGGGTGGCAGGTTTCCCAAAATAATTTGACTGGTAGCCAATTTGTGAGTTATCTGGCGGCGGTTGTGATGTTGATTGACCCGATCGCGTTATTGACCAGCAATTACAACGAGTTTAAGCAGGGCGAAGCTTCAATTGATCGAGTGTTTGAACTGATGTCGATGCAACCGACGGTCGTGGAACATCCCAACGCCATCATTTTGCCCCAAGTAACGGGCAAAGTGGAGTACCAGGATGTGGGCTTTGCCTATCACGTTGATCAACCCGTGCTGACGAACCTCAACTTGCTGGCGTTGCCGGGAGAAGCAATCGCCCTAGTGGGACATTCGGGTTCGGGTAAAACAACGCTGGCGAATTTGCTGCCTCGCTTTTACGACCCCCAGTCGGGTCACATTTTGATTGATGGGGTGAATATTCGCGATGTCACGCTCCGGAGTTTGCGTCGCCAGATTGGCATCGTCCCCCAGGAAACCATTTTGTTCTCCGGCACGATCGCTCAAAACATTGCTTTTGGGCAGAACTACACCGATCTGGAACCGATTCAAGAAGCGGCAAAAATTGCGAATGCCCATCAGTTCATCGTTCAATTTCCAGATGGCTACAACACCTGGGTCGGTGAACGGGGAGTGAATCTTTCTGGGGGACAACGGCAGCGGTTGGCGATCGCGCGGGCAGTCTTACTCAATCCCCGGGTGCTGATCCTGGATGAAGCCACCTCTGCTCTGGATTCTGAATCGGAAGCGTTGGTGCAGGAAGCGTTGGAGCGGGTGATGCGAAATCGTACCGTCTTCATCATTGCTCACCGTCTAGCCACTGTTCGTCGGGCTGACCGCATTCTGGTCCTGGAGCATGGACGAGTGGTAGAGTCTGGCACCCACACCGAACTGCTGAATCACGGGGGGCGCTATGCCCGCTTCTATGCCCAGCAATTTCAAGAGCGCTGATCGTTTCAGGAACGCTGATAACGCATTCCCGGCAGTTGAGTTACCAAGCCCTCCATTTCCAATTGGAACAGGGCACTGGAAATTTCACTGGCGGGCAGGTTGGTGGCTTGCACCAGGCGATCGAAGGCAACAGGTTCCGCATTATTGGCTTGAGCCAGCGTTGTGAGTGCCTGTAAAATTTGCTGCCATTCGGCTGGCAGGTTGTCTGGAATGGCGGCGGGAGTTGGCATTGGGATGTTGGAGCGATCCAGATTCGGGATCATGCCCAGCATTTCCAGCAACTCCTGCTCATCTACGATCACGTGTGCCCCTTTGTTGATGAGTTTCAAACACCCGATCGCTTTGGGATTGTCTAAACTGCCAGGTAACACGTATACATCCCGCCCATACTCATTGGCATAATGCGCCGTGATCAACCCGCCTGAACGTTCTCCCGCTTCCATCAGGAGCGTGGCGCGGCAAAGACCAGCAATGATGCGATTCCGCCGAGGGAAGAAGGTGCGATCGGGTTTGGTGCCAGCCGGATGTTCGCTTAACACCAACCCAGATTTCAACACTTGCGGGTAAAGCCCCCGGTTTGACCAGGGATAGATCACATCCGTCCCGCAACCCAGCACAGCGATCGTGCGCCCCTCTGCGGCAACACAACTGCGATGGGCTTCGGTGTCGATGCCTTCTGCCAACCCGGAGACGATCGTGAAACCATTGTTCGCCAAAACTTCGCTAATGCGGCGAGTCCAGCGTCTGCCATACTCAGAGGGCGATCGCGTCCCGACAATAGCCACCATTGACACATTGCCTGCCATTTCCTCAGAATCAACCTCTCCCTGGTAATACAACACTGGTGGGGGGTCGGGAGTTTCTAGCAACAAGCGGGGATACTCTCGATCGGCGGGAGTCCAAAATCCAGGATTCGCTTGTTCGTGCTGCTGTAACAGGCTTTCCGGCTCAAGGCGTTGCCGCTCTGCCACGATCGTATCCGCCGTGAGTAAACCAAATCCCTCTACTTCCAGTAATTCCGTTGCCGTCGCAGTCCAGGCAAGTTCCAATGAGCCAAAGTGTTTTTGCAACCGTCCCAGGGAAACGGGACCCATTCCATGCAAGGCTGACCAGGCAACCCAATAAGCGCGTTCTTTCTCCATAAACAAAGAATACCCAAAACAAAGATATGAGAGTTATGTTGGCTAAAGTTCATCAGCAGTCGCCAAAGCTTTGCTTCTTTAGGTCGAAATGTCAGGATAATATAGCTTTGGTCAGAACACTTAGGACAAGGAGAAGTTGTAAAACCATTGCTGGGTAGGCGTTCTGACTCCGCCTTCGCCAGTTACACATGGCTACGGCTACATCTATGCCTAGAAAGATTCGGGAGTTGAAGGCTCAGATTGCTCGTGAGGGTTTTCTTTACCTGCCCAAACGCGGACTAGAGGGATGGAACAAGGAGGACGAGGATTCATGAATTGATATAGCATGACCATTCAATGGTCTGATGAAGATCAACTTTTTCTAGTCACAATTCCAGAGTTTGCCGATCTTGTTGTCATGCCTTGTACGCATGGCAAAAAAACGCGAGGAAGCGATTCAGAACGGCGAGGAAGTGATTGAAATGTACCTGGAAGCATGGCAGGCAGAGGGTGAAACTATTCCAAAACCCCGTACCCTTCAGGTAGCCTAATTGGTTATTCAGTTAGTCCTTAGTTCTAAATCAGCAGCAGATAATGGATAATCTGGTGATTCGGTTGGCGGATTTGCCGAAGGATTTGCCTCAAATTCACAAAATCCGCTACCTTGTGTTTCAGATTGAGCAGGGTGTGGATCCAACCTTAGAGTTCGATGACAAAGATGAGGAAGCTTCTCATGTGTTGGTGTACTGGAATCAGAAAGCGATCGGGACGACTCGAATTCGCTTTCTGAACGAGCAAACCGTGAAACTGGAGCGCTTTGCTCTGTTAAAAGAGGCGAGAGGTTTGGGAATCGGTCGGCGGATGATGGAGTTTATCCTGGACTGGCTGCACCAAACAGCGGTGGAAGTCGTTGTGATGAATGCCCAAATCGCCGTCAAGGAATTCTACGAAAAGTTTGGATTTGTACCGGAAGGCAATGTTTTCGAGGAAGCTGGAATTCCTCATATTAGGATGAAAAAACTGTTGCGCTAGCGGGACTGGACGTGGTGGGTTGGGATTCCACAAAATTTTTTCTGCGTGTGAAAAATCTTCACTGGTTGCCCGATCTACTGATTGTGATTGGCGTTGGGCTGGCAGCAATGGTGAGCGATCGCCTGTGGCTTCGACTAGACCACACCACCCCTGCCTGGGATGCTGCTGATTACTTGACTGGCTCACTCGTTCACTGGCAAGCCCTGCAAACGCCCCATTGGTTCTCTAGCAGTTGGTGGACAAACCTCTGGCTCCTCTCCTCCAAAATTCCACCCCTCGTCTACATTTCATCCGCGCCGATCATTTCTGTGTTTGGTAAAGCTCCCGATCGCATCATGCTAATTTTTCTGGTCTATAGCATGGTTTTGTTGGGAGCCGTTTACGCCCTGGGCACCTACCTCTTTAATCGACGGGTGGGATTGTGGGCAGTGGTGTTTTGTGTGCTGATGCCAACTCTGTACGAAGCGCGTTTAGAGTACCTGCTGGACTATCCCCTCACCGCAATGGTGACGCTGGCTTTTCTCTGCTTGACCTTATGGTGGAGCGATGAGCATAGAAAAGACAGTCCTTATGAGAATTCGCAAAACGCCCCAACCGACCTATCCCCCCATCCCCCCATCCCCCCATCTCCCCTCGGCATTCTACGTCCCTGGCTACTAGCGATCGCCGCTGGCATCACCCTGGGTCTAGCCTTGATGGCAAAGCAAACGGCGGGCTTATTTTTGCTGGTGCCTCTGGTATGGTGCGGATTGGAGACGATCTGGCAACGAGCCTGGAAAAGACTAGCGCAATTTGGGGTGTTACTGCTGGTTTCTGTTCCAGTGTGGTTGCCCTGGTATCGCACCAACTGGTTGCTGATTTTGACTTCTAGCAAACGGGCAACGATCGATTCTGCTGCGATTCAAGGATCGCCCTCCTTACTCACTCTGGATGCCTGGACATTTTACCTGCGTTATTTGCCCGTCATGGTGTCCATACCGTTGCTGCTGGTGCCATTGCTGGGATTGATTTGCTTCTGGCGACGATCTCGGCTCGGCAATCGCGGGTTTCGCAGTGTGGAATATGGGCTGCGTTCCCAACTCGATCGCCAGCAGGCGTTTGGGTCGGCGCGGCGATCGCTGGGGTGGCTGCTGCTGTTTATGCTGGGGGCGTACCTGCTATCCACCCTCAATCCCAACAAGGATACGCGCTACTTCGCGGCGGGCTTGCCCGTTCTGGCGGTGATGTTGGCTTATGGGTTTACCTTGCTGCCGCGATCGTGGCGGTTGGTGCAGTGGGGGAGTGTGGCGCTGGCAGGGCTGCTGATGCTGACGGCGCTGTTTCCCATCTTTGCCCAGGCGCAACCGTCCAGCCCGCTTCAGCGGCAACGCTCTTTTCCCTACCAAGGAGCAGTTTATCCCCTGGAGCAAGTGATCTCGGAAGTCCGCAAAACCGCGCCCTACTTGCGATCGACCATTGGCGTGTTGCCATCCACGCCAGAACTGAACCAGCACAATGTGAATTTCTTTGGTCTTGTACAAAACTTTCAGGTCTACGGACGGCAGGTGGGAACTCGTAGAGTCAATTTGACCCAGGATCGGCGATCGCTGGAGTGGTTCTTGACCAAAACGGGTGATCAAGGAGCCATTCGCACTCCCGACCTGCAAACGGCGATGGTGCAACAGGTGGAGCAGAGCGGCGACTTTGAACTGCAAAAAAGCTGGAATTTGCCTGATAGTAGCCAACTCAAGCTTTATCACCGTCAAGTTCCCAGTGTAGATGTCAAGCAATTGGGATCTGCGGATACTAGCACTGTGCCCAGTCCCGTCCAGATCGATCGAGTCGTCGTGCCCCCCAATGCGCCTCCCGGCAAAGCGGTGCCCGTGACCTATCAATGGTCAGGCTCCTGGCAAAAACTCCAGGGTGGTTTGGTGGTGTTGACCTGGAAACGGCAGGGGGAATCTAACCAGAAGGGGCGCGATCGCTGGTTGCATGATCACGCGATCGGCATCGGCACGTTGTATCCAGAGCAACCCAAGCCCGTGAGTGTGCTGACTCCGTTTCAGGTGACAGAACGACTGGCGATGTTCGCTCCAGCTGATCTTATTCCCGGAGCCTATCAACTGGAGGCAGTGTATCTCGATCGCACCACAGGTGAGACAAGCCCCCTTGCGGTGCCAGCGGTGACCCTCCAGATCAATCCCACGGCTGCTCCCATTCCTGCGCCAGAGTTAGATCTAGTCAGCCAGTTGCGATCGTTGGCTGGCACGTTACCCAAGGGGACTCAATCTCTGGAGCAGATCTCCAACGAAGTAAACCGCATCAACCAATACGACCCGGTGCAGGATTATCTGCTTCAGGCACAGCAAGCCATGACTTACCGACTGACAACGGAGCCGCAAAACCTGAACTATGCTTACACCCTGGCACTCGCCACTGTGCTGAAACGGCAGGTGAATGAGGCGATCTCCGCCCTGCAACGAGTCACCCAACTCGATCCCAAGAATGCTTACGTCCATGCCTACCTGGCGTTTGTTAACCTCTACGACTTTCGGGCAGGCGCAGCCCAGCAGTCTCTCAATACAGCTTTGCAGATCAACCCAGACAGCCCAGAAATTCAAGCCTTGAGCGGTATTGCCGCCCTGATGCGAGGAAATTTGATGCAAGCCTGGAATCACGCCCAGGCATACCAAAAAGCCGATCGATTGAGGGGATAGGGGAACAATACTGCACTTACTTGATCAGGATCAGCCGCAGACTCTCGTGGAAAGTAACCCAGGATAAGAGAAGTTCCAGCAACCGCGATCGTGATATGGGTGTTGGACATCATATGCAAAGTTTCTACTAGTACTGCTTTTACCTAAATTGCCCATCACTAGCGACAAGCGTTTGTGCTAGCTCTCAAGTCGGAAATTGCCCCCCGGAAGCTTCAGTTTCTGCTCTCAAAAAGATTGAGGGGTTGGATGGTATGGGCAAGGAGTGATTGGGTGTTGGGTTTCCATCCGTCAACCCAACCTACAAGATCGGCGATCGCACTACAGAGTAGGTGTCATCATGTCGTTAAAAACTTCTGGTGTAAAGTAAAGATAGGATTTTTGTGGAGAAAAGTATTATGGTAACAGAGGATGAATGGCTAAGTTTAGCAAGTTTCAGGATAAATCCAAATAGTGAAAAGCCAGAAATATACACACTGATCATATGTAGGGATGTTGACTACCCAGTACTACTTGATAAGCAAATTGTTTTCTTCAATAAAAAAGAGCTTTCATCAAAAGCTTTAGAATTATGTAGCTTGGAGGTACAAAGACTTGGACCCGCGCCACAGGAAGTTGATCTTGTAGTTGACTTAGCAGAATCACTGTATCTTATTAGCAATGAAGATATTGATACTACATCCACAATATTAGATTGCTTAAACACACTTATAGATCTAGTTAAGGCTGCACAAATTCCTATACCAGAACATTATAAAAACTCACTTTATGCCTTTGCTGATCATCTTACTTTTGAACAAGAATTTTCAAGTTTCTTTGTTAATCACTCTGTTAATAGATCAGCAATACTAGACGGTATTTTATGGTGTGTTGGTGCAGTTTTTATTCAATCTATACTACTTACTGACTAACACTATTTGTAATCGTTCACGGGGTAGTGCTGTCGGCAGGTAGCAGAGATGGAGCAGGTAGACCCTGACGAGCAGTGCGATCGTCCCTCGCCGTAGGTCGGGTTGAGCCTTGCCGAGCGGTTTAACAATCAATTTATTCAATCAAGCGAAACCCAACATTCAAACGATGCTGAAGCAGTTGGGTGTGTTGGGTTGAAGCATGAAACCCAACCTACGCGAGAGGATGCGATCGCACTTGTTCTGTCCAAACAGTCTTTGTTTAGCGAGAAATCTTTTGCTTGATGCGATCGACAAACAAATTTACCTCTGGCAGTTTGAGCTGGATTGCTAAGAGAGCAAAGGCGAGGAATCCAGTGGCACTGGCGATCGCGAGTTGCAGCAGCAGAATCAAAATCCCTTGATTGCCCCACAGGCGCTCCAAACCTTGAAGGGTTGCCCAGGAAACAAGACCCGCGATCGTGCTGGCTCCCACCAAGCCCAAAATCGGCACGCCCCAGGCTCGCAGCGGCAAACCGTGTAACCGACGATGCAAGATCCAGCCCATCAACACCATTGAAAACAGGTTGACTCCGACTGTCGCCAGTACCAATCCCGGCGCACCCAGAGGTTGCACAAACAAAAAACACAGAAGCGCATTCACAAAAATGTTCACCACACTAATCCGAAACGGGGTGTCTGCATCGCCCAGCCCATAAAACACCCGCAGCAAAACATCTCGCCCCAGGTAGAAAAACATCCCTACCGAGTAGGCAATCAGCACTGAGGTAGTCAGTTGGGAGGCTTCCAGATCGAACGCATAGCGCTCATACACCACCCGCACGATGGGAAACGCCAGCGCAATCATCAACGCGCTCAATGGCAACATAGTGACGGCGGTCATGAGAATGCCCTGGCGAATCCGATGTTTTAGCTCATCCCAATGCTGAGGGTCGGCAAGACGAGAGAACACTGGCAGTAAGGGCACTAAAATCACATTTGACAGGATGCCGAGGGGGGTCATGGCTAACAAACTGGCGTACCCCATTGCGGAAACTGCTGCCTCGGCGTTGGGGATGAAGGAGGCAAAGAACATTGCCGTCCAGACATTAATTTGTAGCATCCCAGAGGAAAACGTAGCGGGACCCATAATTCTGATCACGTCCTTGACTTCGGGACGACCAAAATCAAACCGGGGACGCAATCCACCCAAACCAGATTTCCACTGCACTGGCAACTGCACCAGCCATTGCAACACGCCCCCCGCCACCGTAGACCAAGCAAGCACTGCACCTCCCAGTAAGGCATATTCTGGCAACGTCACGTTGCTGCCGATCGACCATGCCAGCCAGCCCAGCCCAATCAGCACCGTCACACTGGACAGCAACGGGCTAATCGAGGGCAACCAGTATTGATCCGCCGCGTTTAAAGTACCAAAGCCGATCCCGATTAAGCCTGCTAAAACCGCCATTGGAGCCATGATTTTGAACTGCTCGATCGCGATCGTCCGAGTTTGGATCAGGTCTTGATAATCGGCAGGGGAAATGCCTCTAGCCGCGGCTTCCTGAGCAGATACAAATAGTCCTGGAGCTACAACTCGCATCATCGGATCAGCGAATATCACCAACAAAATCGTGACGAGCAGAAGCGACCCAACCACCAGCGTCGTAATCGACTCGACGATCGGCGCGACCTCTTCCTTCTTACGCTTTGCCAGCACACTAACGATCGCACTGTGAAACGGTCCGTTAATCCCGCCCAGCAAAATCAACAAAAAACCTGGAATGATGTAAGCAAAGTTGTAAGCCCCTGCCACAACGCCATTCCCAAAAGCGGCGGCGATCGCCTGCTGCCGAAACAACCCAAACAACTTACTGATCAGAGTTGCCACTGCCACAATTCCGGCAATGTTCATTAACGATCGCGCAGGCTTCTGGGACTCAGCCACACCAATTACCTAAAACAGAACTTCCCTATGGTACGGCAAGAGGGGAAAGGACGGGGGAGACTTGCCATACTCGAACATATGTACTAAATTGATCATTGCCATATGCTAAGACTCCTTCATTTTTGGGGCGCGATCGCGTAGGATTACGTCCATCATTCGTGTCAATTTTGGCTATTCTGCGGCTTGCTCATCATTCAGGAGGCGCAATGAGCGTCGAACAAACCACCCAACTAATTCAACTCATTCTGAACTCGGTCTTAATGAGTGTTGCCTGCGCCTTGGTGTTAGGTGGTTTGACTACACGCCATGCCAAGATCCACCAACAATTGCATAACATCAACCAGCCTGAATTTTCCTCAGAGATAGAGGGTTGGCAAAGTAAGCGTGGGTCGCATCTCCACCGTAGTCAAATCAGTCAGGTTCGGAACCGAATTAAACGCTTACGTTATCGTTATCAAATCAGCCGTTACAGTGTGCTGTCGGGCTACTATGCCCTATTGTTTGCGATCGTGAGCTGCTTTGCTTTAGTCCTGCGCGGCATCATGAACTGGAATGGATTGATTCCGATCGCGTTGGGGTTATTTGTGATCAGTATTGCCACCTTGTTGGTGTCGATCGGGTTAACGCTGGTGGACTGGCACCTGAGCGATCGAGCCTTGCTAGAGGAAGTCCAGCAGCTTCTCAGTTTTGGCAGCCCTGACTACCCGCCCCAAAACCTGCCTTCCCGTCATCTCAAAACAAAGCCTCAATCTGCTATGCTCCGCAGCACTCGCCAAAGAATGCGCGTAGGCTAAACGTTCCTCGTCCATCCAAAATGGGTCAGTATATATAGCAAACCTATTCCCACTGATGCATCTGCGTCAGAAGTCGCTACATCAACAACCTGCTGTTCTGTCCCAGATTACGGATGCCTTATATATTTTTTTCAAAACTGTACTCCCTTACTTTAACCTGGGCGATCTGCTCTGCTTTGTGCCGCTGCTATCGCCATTTTGCGCGACCGCCTCACCCTCCAAATAACTAAACACAACAACCCCGCCCCAAGAATGATGCTAGTTAAACTTAGCAATACTTCCAGAAATCGCTTAGATGAATGGTCAGACCACATCCCAGCAAGCTCTGACTTACAACTGTTCGGTAAAAGCATATTTGTGAACTGAGTAACAATGCCAAACGCATTACCTTTGAATCTGGTCAACTCAATAAGTTTGGCATTGTGGAGGTTGTAAAGAATCTTATAGCTGGAGTTATAGGGCTTGAAACCGCTTCCAGGGTCATAGAACTTGACACTGATATAGTAAGGGAGTGAGCGCTCCTCGTGATGCCACGAGCCAGTTAGTCGAATATCTCTTTGGCTCGTTGTGCGAATTAAGCGGGCGACACAAACAGGAAGCGTACTTTGATGCGTACCTATTTTTAACTGAATAATTGGTTTGTCTGTTCCCAATCCATTAGTTATAAGGTAGGCTGAACCGAAGGCACTAGGAATCTCAGGAATCGATCCATCTGGATTCAGTGTCAGGATTCGGTCACTATGAGCGTAAGCAGCACTTGTTGCTAAAAGTATCACTAGCAAGCTTGCTGCTAGAAGTGGTATTAATTGGTTAGTAGTGAACCTTCTCATGTGGTCTAACAAGTCGTTAATCTTAGACCAACTTAAATAAGATACTTGCTAGCTTGCTGCCCAAGTTATAGACATTAGTGCGTTGCTTTTCATCCTGCAAATTTCCGCTCTCATCGAAGGCTTGATAAGCGTTGGGAATGGCTTGTTGATCGGGCAATACGAGCACCCCAATATTTCCCAGAATGGAACGGACGTGGACTAATCCCCGCAAACCACCCAAACCACCAGGAGATGCACTCATGATGACCGCAACCTTTTCGCGGAAGCAGGTTAAACCCAAGGGTGGCTCATTCGGCTCAGGACGAGAAGCCCAGTCGATCGCGTTTTTCAGCAGGGGAGTAATCGAACTGTTGTATTCTGGGCAGGCAATCAAAAAGCCATGACTTTCTTTCATCATGCTTTTTAGTCGCAGCACATTCTCTGGCAATCCTGCTGCCGCTTCCAGGTCTTCGTCAAATAAGGGCAGGGGCAAATCACGCAAATCGAGATAGGTGACTTCGGCTCCGGCGGCTTTCGCTCCTTCTGCGGCAATTTTCACCAGTTTCTTGTTGAAGGAATCTGTGCGGGCACTGCCAGCAAAGGCAAGAATTTTAGGAGTGGTCATGCTTAGTTGGCTGGTTTCAGCTTGTTGAGTTCTTCTTCAGCAAGAGCGTACCATACCTGCCCAAAGGTTTTGGGGTTCAGACTCTTCCCTTTTTGCTCTGGAAATAGCTCGGCAAAGCGATTATTCACCAGCACATTCAACTCGCGGCTGTTGAGGCTGGCTCCACTGCCGGGAGCCGTCCAGCGATCGTAATCACCGCGCTCGTACCGCCCCAGCTTACTCAAAACCTGGGGACTCAAATTATTTAGCTTACTTGTCACATCATTCGAAATTGCATTCCACTCATTCTGCAAGTCTTTTTGGTCATCTCCCAGCTTTTGCCCTGCCAGGTCAGGATGCTTGGCATAAAACAGTTCATCGGTCAGGTCAGACAAGAATCCGGCATCAATTGTGCTAGACGATCGCCCCGCCGCTGGGTCTGTTGGTTCTCCGGTTCCAGCTTCCGCCTGAGCTGGTCCTTCGCGAGTGGGCATTTGTGGCGAGGGAGCAGGGGCTTCTTGTGGCGAGGGGGCAGGATTAGCACCAGAACTGGTGGGACTGGCGATCGTATTGGCTGGAGAGGGCGTTTTATCGGGTTCCGTTTGTACCCACGACAACGCCCGGAAAGACACCACAGACACCAGCAACGCCACACTCACCACCAGAATGGCGGATGCCTTCAAGTCGGCTTTGGGTCGTGGTGAGGATTTGGATGATTTGCGGCGGGAGGAGTGGGGGCGGAGGCGGGGAGAAGACTGGGGGATGGGGGCGGGCTGCGCCACGCTTCGCAAGGGGGGATGGGGAGATTGGGGAATGGGGGATGGGGGATGGGGGATGGGGGAAGATGAACTGGGGGGTGGCTCTGAAGAAAATTGGGCGTAGGACGATTGATCGGATTGGGCGATCGGGGCTTGGGGTTGGGCTGGAGGTGCGGCAACAACGGGCATTCTGGCGATCGAGGCATCAAAGGGAGAGAGCATTCCGGCGATCGGTTCTAAGGCTCGGAGGACTTGTTGGGTGGAAGTAAACCGTTTTTGCGGATTGGGGTGCAGCATTCGCTTCAACACCCGGGCAAAATCGGGCTGAACTCCAGTTTCCACCTCCCAATTGGATGTTCGTAACCAACGTTGAGCCGAGTCTTGTGGTTCCTTACCGAGTAGCAGGGCAACGGCGATCGCTCCCAGAGAAAAAATATCACCGCTGGGATGGGCTGATCCTGCGCGTTCATGCTCTGGTGCGGCGTAGGCTGAACGTGCGATGGGCGTATCGGGTGGGACGGGATGCAATTGCAACTGCATGACCAACCGCTTCACCAGTCCAAAGTCAATCAAAACGGGAACTTGCTCTTCTCGCTGAATGACGATGCTTTGGGGCGCAAGATTTTCGTGGACGATGCCCAACCGATGCAGATCGGTCAAAATCGGCAGGGTTTGGAATAGAAGCTGCATCACCTCTGCCTGGGAGAAGGTGCGTCCTTCGGCGTGGCGTTCGTTCAACAGGGCATTACAGCTTTTGCCCACGATGTAATCCCGTACCAGATACAAGCGATCGCCGTGGGCAAACATAATCTGGTAGCGCGGCAGTTGGGGATGCTGCAACTCGTAAAGCAATGCCGCTGCTTGATGAAAATACTGGCGCAACCGTTCCATCGCGGCTGGCTCTGATTGCAGCGGAGAAAATTCTCGCAACAGGCACAATTCCTCAAACCGCTTTTGATCCTGAGCCAGATAGGTCAACCCAAACTCACCCTGTCCGGCTAAACCTACAACACGGTAACGATTAAACACCACAGTTCCGGGAGGCAAAGGAGCAATCATAGGCATAGTTGCTGGGCTGCTAACCCAGGCAAGGAGGATTTCAGTTCAAGTGTACTAATTTCAAGCGTACTATATCTCTCCGAAATGATATCCCCGAAATAGAGGCAAATTCACAAAAGAAGGTTTTACGCTTTGACACTTTCCTTAACATCTATTTACAATGTGGGAGTAGGTAGGTTTGACTCGGAGTACTTCTTATGCAAGACGTTCAAAAGATGACTGCTGTCACGGAAGACCGCAATGCCTGGAAGTTTGGGTTTACCCCCCAGGCTGAGTTGTGGAATGGTCGCTTTGCCATGATCGGGTTCGTCGCTGCCTTGATTACTGAATTGGTCACGAATCAGGGCGTTCTGCATTTCCTCGGTTTGCTTTAATTCTCTCGTTGAACGAATCAAATAACTAGGCGATCGGATTCCTTGCATAAAGGGATCCGTTTCTTTAAAGGAATTGAGACGTTGTTATCCCGATTTGAACAGTGAGGGGGGCACATTCCTTGCACCGATTCCCCGCAATCTATCCAGTTTCTTTGTGATTTATGTTCAGGTTTTTAGGAGAATGGGGAAGCGATATTCTCAGACTAGATTCTTGTAACCAGAGGGGCGAGAGGAATGGACGTTATTCCCGCGATCGACATTTTAGGTGGGCAGTGTGTGCGCTTGTATCAGGGTGATTATGGGCAAGTGCAAACTTTTGATGCTAATCCTGTGTCGGTGGCGCATCGTTGGGTCGCAGAAGGCGCAACTCGGCTACACCTGGTAGACCTGGATGGGGCAAAAGCTGGCAAACCAGTGAATCTGGCGGCGATCGCGGCAATTGTGCAAGCCATCTCTATCCCGGTGCAGGTGGGCGGGGGGTTGCGCGATCGCCAGAGCGTTGCAGATTTGCTCGATTTAGGCGTGCAACGGGTAATTATGGGGACGGTGGCGGTGGAACAGCCGGACTTGATCAGGCAACTGGGGCAAGAATTTCCGGGTCAAATTGTGGTGGGGATTGATGCCCGGAATGGCAAAGTGGCAACCCGTGGCTGGATTGAAACCTCTGAGGTGCTGGCGATCGACTTGGCTCAGCAACTGGCAGATGCGGGAGTCGCAGCAATTATTTACACCGATATTCATCGAGACGGCACATTACAAGGACCAAACTTAGAGGCGTTGCGAGAACTGGCAGCAGCGGTCAGCCTTCCGGTGATTGCTTCGGGTGGAGTGAGTTCTCTTACGGATTTGTTTAACCTGCTGGCGTTGGAATCGATCGGCGTGAAGGGGGCGATCGTCGGGAAAGCCTTATATACCGGGGAAATTTCTTTGCAGGAGGCAGTCCGCGCTGTGGGACAGGGACGCTGGCAAGATGTGCCTCCAGATTTGGGATCTTCTGCTTTGGCTTGAGTCAGACAGAAAATATAGCGTACTCGGTGCAGTGGGATACATTTCATTCCGATGGCACCCTCCAAAATATGGTCAATTCATCACATTCTCCTGACATTTGCTGAGGCACTTTTTCCATGAGTTCAACGGCTGAATCCCAACCTTTCGATCAATCCTCCCAAGCTAGTGAAGACTTTCCCCTGATGCCAGTTCCGGCGGAAGCCCGCAGACCAATCTGGTCTCTTGCTCCGTTGCTAATGGGCTTTGCTCTCACCTCCACGACGTTGTTTGCAGGGGGAGCGATCGGCACTGCTTTCCCCTTCTCCCAGGTTCTCTGGCTTGTACTGATTGGCAATGCCTTACTGGGCGCTTATTGTGCGGCGCTTGGCTTCATTGCTGCCAAAAGTGGACTGTCCACTGTGTTAATGGCGCGGTTTAGTTTTGGCAATATTGGCTCTCGCTGGGTGGACTTCATTCTGGGCTTTACCCAAATTGGCTGGTATGCCGTCACCAACGCTTTTATTGCCGATGCCCTGACGAAACTGATCGGCTTGCCCGAAAACCTGGAATGGTTGGCAGTTGTCTTTTTCACCTATGCGTTTTGTGTCACGGCTTACATTGGCTACACCGCAATGGATTGGCTCAGCCGACTGGCGGTTCCTGCCATGCTGATCCTGATTGCCATCAGCCTGTTTCTAGGTTTTCAGGATGCGGGAGATTTGTTTGCTCTGGAACCCACTAAACCAATGGGGTTTAACGAGGGTTTAGCCGTGGTGCTAGGAACGTTCGTTTCTGGCGGAACGCAGGCAACCAACTGGAGCCGCTTCGCTGATTCCACCAAAAATGCTATCTGGAGTACACTATCGGCGTTCTTCGCCATCAATGGCTTGTTGGTGTTTACGGGAGCCTTTTGCACACTGGTTTACGGCAGCGAAGACTTGATTCAGGCAATGGCAAAACAGGGCATTCTAGTGGGGGGGTTGGTTCTGCTGATTCTTAACGTCTGGACGACGCAAGACAACACGATTTATGCTTTTGCGATCGCTGGCACCAACTTCTTCCGCACCACTAAGCGCCACGCCTTTGTGCTGGGCGGAGCAACCCTGGCGCTGGTGTTTGCTTTAGGCGGCATTTACAACAGCCTCATTCCTTACCTGATCTTTTTGGGGTCGGTTATTCCTCCTGTGGGGGGAATCATCATGGCGGATTTCTGGGCACGATTCAAGGGCGAGTTTCCTTCTCTGGAAACGCCCCTACCTGCATTTAACTGGGCAGGAGTGATTGCTTATATCGTTGGAGCCGCCACTGCTTACTTTACAGGTCAAGCCTCGATCGGCGTGGGTCCAATTAACGGAATTGTGGTGGCAGCAGTCCTCTACATCGTGTTGTTGAAAGTGATTCCTCAACCCATCCGCACGGTTTCGCAGTAAACACAACGATGACTGACATTCGTAATTGTATTGTTTTGTATGGTTCTGAGTTGGAGCCTTACTGGTGCGATCGATTTTCTGTCGAAGGAGATACGATTCGGCAGATTGACCGGGTTGAGCCATGCCAGACGCTCGACCGGGGGGCACTGGTTATCATTCCAGGAATGTATAACAGCCATACCCACATGGGCGATTCCTGCTTGCCGGATGGAGCCACGGGTATGACGTTGGAGGAAGGCTTTTTTCGTCCCAATGGCTACAAGTATCGGGAACTGGCAAAGCAATCGGAAGCCGCGCACCTGGAACAGATTGCCAACCATCTGCATTACATGGCACGCACCGGAACGATCGGGCATATCGATTTCCGGGAGCAGGGTGCCTATGGTTGTCAGCTATTGAGGCGGGCTTCCGAGCAAACGGGGGTGCGATCGATTATTTTGGGACAGTTCAACACGCTGCCCTTTGAAGACGCTGAACTGCAACAAAACCAGGCATCTCTACCGAAAACTGCGATCGCTGAACTGGAGCACATGTTGGCGATCGCTGATGGCTTTTCTGAAAGCACGATGAATGATCTCACGGATGCTGCCTGGACTGAGATCCGGCAGTTGACCCAACGCCAGCGCAAGCTACGGGCGATTCATTGCCTGGAAAATGAGGGCTATCGTATCGTGAGTCTGGCGATTACCGGACGGGGAGATTTGGAACGGGCGATCGATCTGTACGATCCCCATCTGGTGATTCATGCGACGGTGGCAAACGAGGCGGAAATTGCTCTCATGTCCCAGCAGCGACTAAATGTGGTGTTGAATCCGAGGGCGAATGCCAATCTGGGTTTGCCCCTGCCACCGATCGCCCAACTGCTGAACAGTGAGGCAAACCTTTTGCTGGGAACCGACAATGGCTTGTTGAACAGTCCCAACTTGTTGGCGGAGCTTGACTTTACCTACAAAGTCGCCAAGAGCCAATTTGGAGACGCAATTCGACCTGACCCCCGTCAGATCTTGAAAATGGTTACAAGCAACCTGCGATCGCTCCTCCCAGACGTGTACGGCTATCTAGATACGGGCTTACCCGCAGATTTTGTGGTGCTGGACTTTACGAAACCTCATCTGCGGCGTAGTCGCCACATTCCAGCCTCAATTGTGACTCGTGTGACTCCGGACGATGTGCTGGCAACCTTCCGGCAGGGAAAAGCTTTATACCAATGCTCGACGGCTGTGAGCAACATCTCGAATTAGGGGCAACCGGGATTCAATGTAGCGGCAAAAGAGATCCGCTTCATGGGAATCGAGCGATCGCTCGGTACTGAGTTGGCGTAACAAACACTGCACCAGACTGTCATCGTCCAGGTTAAGCAGCAAGTTCGTTTGGGTCGTCTCAACCAGAGACCAAATTCGACGCAACATTAAAGGAGACATGAAATCCTACCAAACGGGCGTTTCAGATGGGACGGGTAGAGAGTGCAACTTGTCCACACTCTCCTATGCTTCAACATAGCCAATCTCTTCTGAACCGTTTGGGGATCACACAAGATGCAATAAGAGTTACCAAACAGTTACGTTCTCATTAAGCTTTGAACGCAATGTATACCAATACTTTGCCGCTCTCATCATCGTTCCACGTAAGCCGCCATTGGCTCTTTAATGAATCGAATGTAAAGGTGCTTAAACGTGGATTTCATCACTCGCGGCATCCCAAAATCGATCGGCATTAAACGATCGGGCAAGCGCCAATTCGCAATTCGTAAGTCCCTGGGATGTTCTAGGGGAAACTCGATCGCGTCCAACTCAGGACATAGTCCCAACCGTTGCGATGCGGCGATCGTGGGAATTGTGGCGGGATCAGCCTGCAAAATGTCCACAATGGCGCGATCGAGGGCAAATACATCTCCCGAAGCTGCCAAAACCCCAAGCTGACGCGGCTCACCCCCACTGGGACCGTTGCCTTCATGCCCAATAATCCCATCCAGAATCGTCAGGTCAGGGTTAATTGTGCGTGCCGTTTCCACCAACATGGTGCCGAAGCGCTCCTGACTTTTCCCCGCTTCCATGTGCCACCAGGCTTTCATTTTGCCAGGAACACAACCAAACAGATTCTTCACCCCCATTGTCAAAGTCAGTTGCACATGGGACTTCACCTTGGGCAAGTTAATCACCACATCGGCATCCATTGCTTCCTTTGATAGCAACAGATGATTAAACTCCTGGCTGACGGTTTCGTAGCGACTGCCATGAAAATCAATAATCGGTAGGTTCAAGTCTTGAATCAGCGGCATATAGCCATTCGCTCGTGCAACTCCCGCCGCGCTGCCAAACGCCGGTCCATCTCCCAAAAACGGCTGTCCACCTGCATCCATCACCATTTGCGCCACACAGTACACAATCTCTGGACGAGTCACGCATTCTTTCGTGGGTCGTGCTCCGGTGAGCAAATTGGGCTTCAGCAAAACTCGATCGCCCCTTTTCACAAAAGCTCCCATGCCGCCGAAGGGCGCTAGTAACGCTTCTAGAGAGGCACGCAGTTGAACCAGTTCATAGGATTGGGCACGAAGCAAACTAACGGCTGGCATGGATCTCATTTAGGGGATAGGGGACAGGGGTTAGGGGATGGGGAAAAAGGTGGGTGAGTGGGTGGATGGGTGAGTGGGAATTTGGCTTGTAAAACTCGCTGAAGCCCTAATTCCCAATCCCCAATCCCTCATCCCAACCCCTGACCTCCAACCCCTACACCCCACAGAGTAACAGAGGTTTCAGCCCAAAGCCAGATTCCAGCGATCGTGCTGTGACCGAGGAACGCTACACTAGAAGTCGTTTCGGAGTAGGGCACAGGACTTATGCCACGATCGCAACGCAACGATAATTTCATCGACAAAAGTTTTACGGTGATGGCGGACATTATTCTCAAGATTCTGCCTGCCACCAAAAAAGAGAAGGAAGCCTTTGCTTACTATCGAGATGGGATGTCTGCCCAGGCAGATGGCGAGTACGCGGAAGCCCTGGAAAACTATTTTGAAGCACTGAAACTGGAAGAAGATGCCAACGATCGCAGCTACATTCTCTACAACATTGGGCTGATCAAAGCCAGTAACGGTGAACTTGACCCGGCTCTGGAGTATTACCATCAAGCGATCGAACTCAATGCCCGTCTCCCCCAAGCGCTGAACAATATTGCGGTGATCTTTCACTACAAGGGTGAAAAAGCTCAGGAAGCAGGTAACGACGAGGAAGCCGAAGAATTTTTTGATCAAGCGGCGGACTTCTGGAAGCGGGCCATTCGCCTCGCGCCAAACAACTACATCGAAGCCCAAAACTGGCTCAAAACCACCGGACGATCGCAGATGGATGTTTATTTCTAGGGCGTGTTTTAAAACCCTTTGATCCTCCCCAACCCTCCTTAAAAAGGAGGGAGCCGAACCGTTCAAAGTCCCCCTTTTGAAGGGGGATTTAGGGGGATCTCCACTCAGCACTGAGATGACTAGAAGGTTTTAAAA
>JANRIN010000110.1:0-36085 GCA_033764965.1 Leptolyngbyaceae cyanobacterium bins.302
TTTTAAAACCCTTTGATCCTCCCCAACCCTCCTTAAAAAGGAGGGAGCCGAACCGTTCAAAGTCCCCCTTTTGAAGGGGGATTTAGGGGGATCTCCACTCAGCACTGAGATGACTAGAAGGTTTTAAAACACACCCTAGCAAGCGTGGCAAACAAGCCGAATATTTGTTGGCATTGCTGAAAAGAAGTGCTGTATGAATCGAAAAGGTTTCAGATATACAGCACTTCTTTTCATACTCGGAATTAGCAAAGCCTGCTCTGTAGGCGAAGTTAGAGCAATATTAGAAACCTAACAACTCTTTAATCGGAGGTAGGTTTGCCAACAAAAAGTAAGCAAATAAAGCACCCCCAATGCCACCAATGAAGAAACCACTACCATAATCATTCCAACCTTCAGAATGGTCGAATTCTTTGGGTGGATTGGGAGTGGTAATGGTTTGGGTTGGTGCAGGTGGATTAGAGGAACCGTACAGCGAAATTGCCAGGGTTGAAATGATGATTAGCCCGATCGTGGAAAGTAACCCAGCCAAATTAGCAATTTCGGTGTTGCGAAGTGGGCTGAGTTTCACAAAAGGACCAATGATCCAGTATCCATGCGCTAAACCGACTTCCAATCCTCTCCGAAATGGATTGATGCCTTTGCGGTAAGCAGGCAAGTTGTTAATCAGTGCCCGTGTAAAGCCTGAAGAGTTGACTGGTGTGGCAAGATTTCCATCAAATGGATCATTTCCCTGATGAATAACAGTCCGGTTTCTCGGATCGTTTGGATTATCGTTGGATTGGCTAATTGCGTCAACAAACATAACAGTGAATCCTCAAATAATTGGTTGTGGCTTCAATACCCGTCTAAACGAGCATCGTTGTTTGAAAGGCAAAATAGAAAAAGAAACGTGGCGATTAGTGAACTACCCGTTGTATGCCATTGCAACGACGGTGATGAAGGTGATGACGATCGCGAGGGTTGTGCTAATAAATAGGAAAGATGGCTTTTGTGGAATTGGAGTATCACTATCACGCTGAACACCAGGATCTTGAGGGTTATGAATGCTGGGTCTTTTGTTAGTCTGCATAGGATATATTGAAAGTCAATGCTTACATCTTCATAGTGTTTTTATTTCAGTCCTTATACATCTAACTAAGGGACTAAGTAGGTAATCATGATGAATGGTTATTGCGGATTAATAAGCGAATCCATTCCACTGGACTAAAACCCTTTTCCAGTCTGCTTCAGCAGACTTTTACTTTCAGCCCGCACTTTAGCCACGGGTGGGCAGCGTGGAGAATCTTTTGTGAAAATCTTCTTATCAGTTGTTAAAGCCATAAAATAATAAGCAGTCTACTAATCTTTTGAAGTAAAATCAGAGCAATCAACAGCCTCATTAGTCATGGTTAACTTGGGTTGCACTGCACATCTCAAATAAGAACTTTTACTAAAGAATTGGCAGTTCGGACAGGGAATTCTATTTAATTTCCCTCGAACATCCTGTTCCTCTCTTTTTTTGTGAAATTCTTTACTCAAAAACGTTGTAATCAGGCTTAAAGCTGCAATTCCAAAGAATATGAGTAGCAAAGTTTCTGAAGCCACATTTCCTGACTTCGATACTATCTGATTGGGTTGCGCTTGCTCAGTCCGAACTTCAGCAACAGTCGTTGCAAGTATACTCCTGATCATCTCAAATGTAATCTCCGTTACACTTTATAAAACAGCATTTAGCCTTCACACCCAGAGACGCATCCTACTTAGAATCGTGAAGTTAACAACATCCGGAGTTTGTCATGCTGAACAAGCAGAGCGAGGTGAAGCATCTCTGCGATTCTTCGCTCGCCGCTCAAAATGACAGCTTCTCGATGTTAGTTAATTCTCATTCCTTACTCCAGAGCGTTATTAAGCTATCCACAACCTATCTCGCTGTGGAGATGCTTTTATCTATCTAAAGAGTCGGTTATCGACAAAACCGGTTAACTTTGGGTAGATTCTTCGATGTTCAACAGGTTCTGACGATAAATAGGCTCTAGCCCCTAAACGTTCTTCGTCAGGTGGAACGATCGTCCGGAGGGTTGCAGCAATTCCACCTCGATCGTCCGTTCTGGTGGAGTCCAGGTGCCCTGCTGGGCAGCGATTTCAACCGTGATGGTGTCACCGGATTGGCGCGATCGAAAGGTGGTGGTTGACCAGGCACCCGTTTGATACTCGAAACTATGTCCATCGTCTTCGTAGAGCGTCCACTCGCCATTTCCAGGCGCAACTTTTAGCGTTAATGTAGTGACTGGATGCTCATCTACATACTGCATCACGGGTTGCATGGGAATCAGAGCACCCGCCTTGACATACAGCGGCATCCGCTCCAGTGGCGCGTGAGCCAGAATATGCGTTGCGCCCTCGTACCGTTCCTGGGTCCACCAGTCATACCAGACTCCTTCCGGTAAATACACGGCTCGATACTCCACTCCAGGACGGCAGACCGGAGCCGCCATCAACGATTCACCCAGCAACACCTGATCGCATAAAGCGTAGGTGTGGGGGTCGTTGGGATAGTGATATAGCAACGGACGCAGGACGGGGGCACCAATGGTGGAGGCTTCCCAAAACAAACTATAGAGATAGGGCAACAATTGATAACGCAGTTCAATGTATTCTCGGCAGATTCTTTCTACCCGATCGCCAAACACCCAGGGTTCATGCCGTGCGGTTGTCATGGCGGAATGTCCCCGCATCAAAGGATACAGCATTCCTACTTGCATCCAACGGGCAAACAGTTCTGCTGTTGCATTTCCGGCGAATCCGCCAATATCACACCCGACAAAGGGCACTCCCGACAAGCCCATGTTGCAGAGCATTGGCAGGGAAAGTTCCAGATGTTCCCAAAGCGACTGATTATCTCCCATCCAGACGGACGACCACCGTTGAATGCCAGCAAACCCCGATCGCGTCAGTACAAACGATCGCTCCTGGGGACGCAATTGTTTCAATGCTTCGTAAGAAGCCTGTGCCATGCAGGAACCATAGAGGTTATGCGCTTCGGCATGGGTGGTTTGTTCCGGGGGTTGTCCCTGAGGCGCGTCTAGAGGGAAGGAGATTTTGTTGCCACCATCCCCAAACGGGCGATCGTCCAGGGCAGGCTCATTCATATCATTCCAGATGCCAGCTACGCCTGCTTCGGTCAAGACGTGATGTTGGGCACTCCACCACTGCCGCACGTCTGGACGCAGAAAATCAGGAAATACGGCTTTTTCGGGCCACACATAGCCGTGCACTAACTTGCCGGTTGCATCCCGCACAAAAAAGTCTTTTTCCATGCCCTGATCAAACGCGGCATAGTCGGCTTCTGGCTCGTACTTGACCCCCGGATCGACGATCGTCACCACCCTAAACCCGTTTGCTTTTAGATCAGAAATCAGCTTTTTCGGTTGGGGAAACCGCTTTTTGCTCCAGGTAAACACTCGGTAGCCCTGCATATAGTCAATGTCTAAATGAATCACATCGCAGGGAATGTGGCGCTGGCGAAACTCCTGAGCCAGTTCATACACAACATCTTCTGACTCGTAGCTCCAGCGGCATTGGTGATAGCCTAACGCCCACTTGGGAGGCAGCGGCATCCGTCCGGTGAGTTCGGTGTAGGTTGCCAGAATATCCGCAGGTTGGGCACCGTAGAGGATGTAATAATCCAGTTCGGGAGCGCGGGTTTGCATTTGCCAGATGCCTGGTTTTTCGGCTCCTAAATCAAACTGGCTCCAAAAGGTGGAGTTGAGAAAGATGCCGTAACACAGACCCGGACGCAGCGCCAGAAAAACCGGAATCGCCTGGTACATCTCATCGGTTAAGGAGTCGTAATCTAAAGCATCGGTTGTCCAGTTGGTTTTGCGCTCGGCTAACTTATCTAGCAATCCCGTTCGTTCACCGAATCCGTAAAAATGCTCGTTGGGTGCTATGTTTTTCCAGGCAGCAATGCCATTGGCTGACCATGCCATGCCCAGGTCATTATCTTGAGCGAAGGGCACCCCCTCCGGATCGAAACAGGCAATTCGACAGGGATAACGGCTAATTTGAACCGTGATTTGCTCGGTTTGAAGGGCGATCGCGTCCTCGATTTCTTCTATATCCACTCTGGTCGGTTGCCATGCTTCATCCGCTTTGGTCACAGCCCAGGAACGACGAGGCAGGAACTCGTTGCCGGGACTGAGCCGCACCCGTACTAGATTAGGGGTTAAAACTGAAACCTCTAGACAGGCTCCTCCATCATTACAAAAAAGTTGAACTCCTTGTGCGGTACGCTGAACGGCTTGCACATCTCCTAACGTTGTCCAGGCTTGGCTGACCTGGGGCAATTGACCGAAGTATTGCGGCATAGAATCTACCCTTGCAGTAATGATTGTGCGCCATCAATCCAAACTTCTGTGCCCGAAATATGGCTGGCAGCGTCGGATGCTAAGAACAATACCAGTTGGGCGACCTGTTCAGATGTTCCCGATTTGCCCTCCGTTAAAGGGATCATACCTTCTGGGAATTCCACAGGTTCTTTAATCTCTGCTAAGTTTTGGTGTTCCGTGTTGTCGTTGATATTGGTCTCGATCGCGCCGGGGCAAATCACATTCACGCGAATTTGGTGTTTGGCAAGTTCCAACGCCACCATTTTGGTGAATGCTACCTGTGCTGCCTTGGTGCAGGCGTAGGCGGTTGCGCCAGTATTGCTAAACATCCGAGTGCCATTCACGGATGCAGTCACAATAATCGAGCCACCTTGCTGTTTTAGATGAGGAACAGTGTATTTAACGGTTAGAAAAGTGCCCCGCAAATTGGTTTCGATCGTTTTGTCCCAATCTTCTGGAGTCAGTTCATCGATCGGTGCCCAAACCCCATTAATTCCAGCATTGGCAAAGACGATATCCAGCCGCCCAAAAGTATCCACCCCTTGCTGAATTACCTGCTGCATCTGCTCTGCTTGAGAAATGTCTGCGGCAACTGCTAAAGCCTCAGCCCCAGTTTGCTCCAGTACTTTGCCAATGTCCTGACTCGTTTCCTGTTTGTGATCAAGGGCAATGATCTTTGCGCCTGCTTTGGCAAATAACACTGCCGTTGCTCGACCAATTCCCGATCCGGCTCCAGTAATCAGGGCAACTTTTCCAGCTAATTGCATAAGTAAGTGGGTGTAAACAACCTATAAGATGAGAGGGTCAGTAGTCAGTTGGTCCTTTGTCATTCGTCAACCGCTACATGCCGATGACACCATATACCCAGCAATTCCAAACTCAGAACGATTTTGCGCCATTCTAGAGAGCAGACGTTTTCTTGAGAAAAGTCAAGCCCTTGCTGGACAAGGCTTTTGAACCATAGAGTTTTCTAATTTGGAATTGCTGCCATATACCAATGACAAGTAGCGACTGACCAAAGACACCTGGTTGACTGACACATCTTCTTTGGTAGGTTGGGTTGAACAGCGTAAAACCCAACGATAGTCCTGATCCTGTTGGGTTACGCTGTCGCTAACCGCAACCTACGGCGCTTAAGGAGTTTCAGGTGTGTCAGTCAATCAGCCAAAGACGCTCTGGTATAAACAGTTAATTGCGCTTACCTACTTAGTTTTCCTACTCCCTCTAATTCACTTGATTTGGTGAGTTTCTTTATTTTCCAAACCCTCTTTGGAATGGTCTAGGCGCAGTTCACCATCGGGTTCCGTGCGTTTCCAAAATGGAGTTTCCTTACCCACAGGACCTTTGGCTGGAGTGACTCCACCATCCGCTAACCAGAGTGCGCCGGTGACATAACTCGCCTCATCAGAAGCCAGAAAAGCGTAGACGTTTGCAATTTCTTCGGGCATGCCGCGCCGTGCCATTGGAGTTGCCTGAATCAGCATGGTTTCCATTTGCTTGTCCATCGGACCAGTTTCTTTGTGAGTCCAGGCAGTGTCGATCGCCCCAGGACACACACAATTCGCCCGAATTCCATACTTTGCCTGCTCCACTGCCACGCCCATCATAAAGGAGTGAACCCAGCCCTTCGTGCCACCGTAGGGTGCATTCTGCGCCAGTCCATTGAAGCCTGCCTCTGATCCGGCGGAAACAATGTTGCCATTAGTTTTCTGCAAGTAAGGAATGGCAAACCTGGTCATTAGAAAACAAGAACGCAAGTTGTTGCGAATCGTGCGATCGAAATCCTCAACCGGATACTGATCAATCTCGGCGTTGGTCAGGAACACGCCCGCATTATTCACCAATACATCCAGTTTGCCGTAGGTATCGATCGCCGCCTGCACACACGCTTTGGCATAAACCTCTTCAGCCACATCTCCGGCATAAGCCAGTGCTGTTCCGCCATAGTTCCGAATCGATGCGGCAACGGCTTCGACCGGATCCTCTGGCAAACCGCTGACAATAACCTTGGCTCCTTCTTTGGCGAACTTGTGGGCGATCGCCTCTCCGATGCCAGTCCCCGCACCCGTTACAATTGCTACCTTATTCTCCAATCGTCTTCCAGAATTGGTCATGATAAAGCCTGCCTCATCAACTTACTCAAGTCTTTCTTTCCATCATGGGTAAGTTTATTCATCTTTCCTCAGTCCTAAGTTGGAGGTTTTGGACAACTATTAAACTGGCAACAAACAACCTGGCATCACTGACGCGATGAGCAACTAATTTGCCCCCATCTCCTCAACCCTCCCCGCCCAGATCTGGGCGGGGAGGAAGTTTCAACCCCTTTCTGATACCGATTTTAAATTGTTGTCAATTCATTACATTTTCATTCCATAGCCAGTTTGTATCGATTCTTACAAAATAGCTTTTGGGGTCTCTCACCTGTCATGCAACCCTAACACTTCCCCTGGTAGATAATTTAATGTTTTGTAAACGTTAGGGTTTGTTTGTAGGCGTTTGCAAAAGTGTGTCCTGTTGAGCTTTAACTGCAATTGAATCAAGCTCTTTCGATCGCTTTTGTTGATGCAACAAGTATCTGTTCTGCATTCGAGTGATCTCACAAATAAGATTTGAGATTTTCTCAACACCATTAGGAGGAATCGATGATTAAACTCAATCAAAACGCTGCTATTAAACTGATGGGAGCGATCGCTGCAACTGCTTTCGTAGGCGTTTCGGCAATTTTGCCTCAGGGCGCGTTTGCTCAGTCTCAACAGCAAAGCCCCGGAGCAACGGGTGATCCGCGTGTGGACGAACCTAACACCAACACCCAAACTAACGATCCGGCTCGTCCGCTTAACAACCAGAGCAGCCCACTCCAACCCCCCAATGCCATGCCTAATCGGGGAAATACCACTCCCAGCGATAGCATGAACAATCCTAGGGGAGAAGTGAATAACACAGGCACTGGTGGCGGTGCTGGCGGCGTAGGCAACATTGTGGATACCTCTCGCCCTGAACAACCCAGAAACCGGATTGAAAAGTACACCCAACCTGGTGCAACCGATTCTAGCCGCAGCACTGAGTACCTGCCACCCTATGCTGGTGACTACAATTCCGATGAAGTCAACAGCACGGGTACGGGTGGCGGCGGTGGTGGCGGTATGAGCGATCCCGATCGCTCTAGCTCTCAGCAGCCTAACAACACGATCGAGCGCTACACTCAACCCGGTGCAACGGATCCCAACCGCAGTAGCCAGAACACTACCCCTTCATCGGTTGATGCCCAAAATCGGGGCAACGATCGCTACACGAGTCCTAACAGTGCTCCTGGTCGTGGAACCTACACAACTCCCAGCAGCCAAATCAACGACTCTGGTGTGGGCGGCGGTGCTGGCGGCAACGTGGACAACCGCATCAATAATTCCACCTCTCCTGGCTCGGCAACTCCTGGTAGCGGCTCCACCAACTACAACAACAATACTACTACCCCCGGAGCGACCACTCCCGACAGCGGCACGACCAATAACAATACCACCTCTCCCAATTCCACCCCCAATAGTGGCACCACCAATTCCAACGATGGTTCCAACACAGGCGGCGGTGCTGGCGGAACTGGTGCTGTGCAAGGACTGTGGTAGGTTTCTTGCCAAACTGAATTGATTTAGCTGACACTCATTCGCTGCTGTAGAAATGCGAGAACCAATGGTACTCCCTTCTATCAGCAGCTTTTTTATGCCCTAAGTATTCCTAGATTCCAACTCAGGAGAGATGTTCCTTTCCCTCTAAGAAAGGATTCTTAGGTATGGAGGGACTGTTCCCTCGATCGCCTACGCTATTTCGTGCAAGGGGCAGCTTTTCTAAAGCTAATTTGCACTCATGGGAGACTTTATGATTCAAACTGCGTTACAACCAATGCAACCATTGATAATTCAATTATGGCTGGGGCAAGTACCCACCACAGAAACCAACAGTCCGGAAGCTGCCTCGGTATTCTTTACAGGACCTCAATTCTTTATTGCCCTAGTTTCAGGAATTCTGCTGGCATTTGCGATGCAACTGCTGTTAACAAACTTCTCTGTTGCGGCTGGCGTTTCGCTTTTGGGAAGCTTCTCGGATAATTCTTCAGATTCCGATCACCAAAGTTCTAGCTCTAGTGGAATTGGTTCCACAATCCGCAAAATTAGTTTTGGTGTGGGTCTTTGGACATTGATCAGTGTCAGTTTAGCGCTGTTCTTTGCCTGTTATTTAGCTGTAAAACTCAGCTTATTAACCGATGAAGGATTAGGTGCAATCATCGGTCTTGTGGTTTGGGCAGCCTATTTCACATTGCTAGTCTGGGTTAGTTCCAGCACTGTAGGATCGTTGATTGGTTCAGTCGTCAATGCCGCGACCTCTGGCTTTCAAACCATTTTAGGTGCAGCCACAGCCGCGATCGGTGGACGAGTTGCAAAACATCAAGCCGTTTCAACCGCTGAAGCTGTCGCCGCCGCCGTGAAGCATGAACTGGGTTCAGGCATCGACCCGACCAGCATTCGCGAGTCTATTGAGGACTACATTCAACGGATTCAGTTACCCAAGTTTGATCTAACTCGAATTCGAGGCGATTTTGAATCCATCCTCAACGATCCCGAAGTTGCAGATTTAATTGACAACGATCGCCTGCGCCACATCGATCGCCAAACCTTCGTGGATTTAGTCAGTCGTCGCACTGATTTCTCGCCTGCCGAAGTCAACCGCATTGCAGCACTGCTAGAAAATGTTTGGTTGCAAACTTTGGGCAGCAGAACCAAGCGCGATTCAATGGGTGAACTGGTCGGCTATCTGCAATCGACCCAACCGGGACAACTCCAGGTTCGAGAACTGAATGACAAGATTGACCGCCTTCTGGCAGAGCGATCGCAGCAAGCATCCGTAGCTGAAAAAGCTCCCACGGGTCTCCAGCAAACTCTGCAATCAGGCTTCACAACCTTAGTTGGACTGATTGCTGGACGCACGGATATTTCCGATCTGGATATTGGTAAGATTCTCGATCGACTCAATTCTGCATCTGGAAAAGTTTCTCAGCTAACCAGCAAAGTCATTGGTCAGCTTCAAGGTGCGCCAGAGCCTCCCTACAGTCCGATTCGGCAGGACGTAGAGAACTATTTGTTGACCAAAAACTCCTGGCAAATGAACGCCGCAACGATAGAGCGAGAATTCCGCGAGGTGCTGTATGATCCTGCTGCCGATCCTGGCTTTGTGGCGCAGCAACTTTCCCAACTCAATCGATCGCTGTTCGTGGAGTTATTGTCTTCGCGGGGAGTGTTCACGGAAGCCAAAATCCAGCAAGTTGCCGATCAACTAGAAGTTATTCGTCACGATGTGATGCAGGGTGCCGTAGCTGCCAAGGAGATCGAGGTAACTACTGACCTGCGCCAACGGGTTGAGATTTACCTGACGCTCACCCCCAAGGAGCAGCTTTTCTCCAGTGATATTCTGTCCGCGTTCAAGGCAATTCTGGCGGACGAGGAAGCCAGCTACGATACGCTCAACGAACGCCTTCTGGCATACGATCGCAACACCCTGCGGGGAATTTTGATGCAGCGTGCTGATCTCTCACCAGAGGAAACAGAATCAATTCTGAATGCGCTGGAAACAACTCGCGACCAAGTTCTGACTGAATCCCGCACCCTCAACGAACAAGTTCAGCAGAAAACAGGCGAGTTTCAACAAAAGCTGGAGTCTTACCTGCGTAATACGGGTAAATCGGAACTCAACCCAGATGGGATTAAGCGGGATTTCCAATTGTTGTTGAATGATCCACAACTGGGATTCCAGGCGCTTCGCAGTCGAGCTTCCCGCTTTGATCGGGATACGGCTGTGCAACTATTGCAGCAACGGGAGGACATCAGTGATGCTGAAGCGCATCAAATTGTGAATCAATTAGAGTCTAACTGGTATTCTTTCACTCACTCGCCCCAACTTCTGGCAGGCGTGGTGAAAGATCAGTATGACCAAACCACTACAAAGATTGCTGATTACCTGCGAGGCACGAATCTGGAAGAACTCAATCCCGATGGAATTCAACGGGATCTGACGACATTGTTGAATGATCCCAAAGAAGGCGCGATCGCATTCCGGCGGCGGTTGTCTAGCGTCGATCGCACGACTCTCGTAAAGTTGTTGAGCCAACGGGAAGGCATCAGCGAAGACCAGGTGAATCGCACGATCGATCAAGTGCAGGAAGCCATTGGTCAAATGATCAAGTCACCGCGTCGTCTGGCATTACGCACTCAGCAGACAGTGATGGATTTTGAGTCCAGCATTGAGGAATACTTGCGGAACACGGATAAGGAAGAGCTAAATCCGGAGGGCATCAAGCGGGATTTAGGGCTGTTGATGCAGTCTCCTAAAACCGGACTTCAGAATTTGGGCGATCGGGTTTCTCGCATGGATCGGTCTACCCTGATTGCGTTACTATCTCAACGCAAGGATATGACTCCCGAAGAAGCTGATCGCATCGTTTCCCAAATTGAAGCCGTGCGCGATCAATTCCTGGGTCAAATCCAGCAGGTACAAGCCCAACTTCAGAGCTTAGTCGATCGACTATTTGCCCGCATTCGGGATTATCTGAATAGCCTGGATCGCCCAGAACTGAACTACGACAACATCAAGCACGACATTCGCACGCTGTTTGATGATCCCCAGGCGGGTTTCGAGGCAATGCGATCGCGGCTTGGTCAGTTCGATCGGGGTACGTTGGTTGCCATTCTCAGTTCTCGCCGAGACATTTCAGAAGAGGATGCAAACCGCATCATTGACCAAATTGAATCCGCTCGCAACAGTGTTTTACAACGAGCAGAGCGGGTGCAAATGGAAGCCCAACGTCGCCTGGAAGAAGTCAAATTACAAGCCCAACGCCAGATGGAAGAAACCCGTAAAGCCGCTGCAACTGCTGCCTGGTGGTTATTCTTGACGGCGCTCATTTCAGCCGGTGCTGCCGCGGGTGCAGGTGCCCTTGCCGCCAGGTAAAGCGTTTTCTGTTAGTCCCTGAAGGTCGCAATGCTCCCCTTCCTCCCACCTGGAAGGAGGGGTTTCCTGAGAGAATCAAGCCATGATGTATTCAGTTATTCCTAACAAAATCCAAGAGATATTCAACCGCAGTGATTCTGTCGATACAGTTCTATCCTCACTGCTTCCCTTCCTGGGCAATGCTTTAGAGTGCGATCGCTGTTTTATCTACCTGCGAAACCCTGATACAAAAATGGGGAAAGTTCCCTATTGCTGGTGTCGCACTCCCCAAATTCCGCAAATTCTAGATGCCCACTGGAAGCTAGAACCCGCTTCCCTTAGTGATGAAGACCCCATGTTTGCGGCTGCTCTGCGCGCTGAACCCTCCATTTTTATTGAAGATGTGGAAGCGGCAAGCTCTGACACGTTGAACCGTGACTTTGAGCGCAAAAATTTTGGACACCGTGCCCTGATTCATGCCCATCTGCGTCAAAATGGGCAGCTTTGGGGCGTGCTCCAACCCTGCATATTTGACCGTCCTCGTCATTGGACAACCGCCGATCGCCAACTCATGCTTGAAGTCGAGCAAAGTGTTTTGCCCTTCGCGATCGCCTACGTTCAGCAGTAATACACTAATTACCCATCCACTCATCTCCCCAACTCCTACCCCCCCTTCCCCAAAAACTATGATTGTCAATCTTGCTCAAAACGGCTGGGAAGTGATTTATCATCGTGCCCATGCCCTACTTGCCGCCCAAATAGCCGGACATTGGCGACGCTCTGACTCTCCCGAACGACTCTATGAAACGATCGCTGCCATCTCCCATCATGACGATCTCGAAAAAGAATGGGAAGGCAACGAGTTAACCGATGCTGGCGCACCCCTGGATTTTACGCTGGGTCGTAGTTCAGACATTGAGCCACTCCGAAAACATTTAGAAAATGCCCACTACCGTAGCCGTTGGGTCACACTCCTCACGTCGAAACACATTTCTTTCCTGAATCAAGACAATTGGGGAAAATCTAAAGAATGGGATGATTTTCTCAATGAACAGGTGAAACATCAGGAGCAATGGCGCAAAGCTCTTGGCATCACCAAAGATGAAGCAGAACGGGCTTATCAGTTCATGTTGTGGTGTGATACGCTCTCCCTCATCCTGGCACGAAAACGGATTCCAGATGCCGGACGCGCGATCGAGATTACGAGTGGCATTGACGGACAGCGGTACGACTTACGCCAACTGGAGAATGAGTACTTGACGGTTGAACCCTGGTGCTTTGAGGATGACAAGTTCACAGTGAATGTAGAAGCTTATTGCCTATCTCAACTCCAATTTGAAAGTCATGATCAACTGGTTGAAGCACTCCAATCTGCACCAGCTAAAGTTCTGACCTGGACTTTTATAAAACAGTAGGATAGACAATACCCACCCTACTGCTGGATAGATCTGAATGGCAGGTTGACTAGAAAAGGGTTTTAACCCGTTAAAACGGGTTTTAGCTTTGAGCCTGAAATTTATTTCAATGCTCTTCCTGCAAGGGGTGTAACATCTTCAGATAACGTAGCGCAGCAAGGGAGGTTGGTGTGTTAGGCGTTTCTAGCACACCAATCCCAAATATCATGTCCAGTAAAGAATTTGAGCGTTTGGAAAACGGTTGCTAATTTCCCGCTCAAAGAACTGACGCAATGCCTTCATCGTGCCAGCTTCATACACATACTTCAACCCACCAAACTTGTTGCGCTTCACACTGCGCTTCTCCTCGTCCATCTCCAATGTGCTGTGGGGATACCACTGGTTCAACACGTCCTTAGAACCCGGTGTAAATCGGTGAGAGATTAACTCAAACGTGAGATCACAATCAAAATCAATCACCTGGCTAATATCATCCAATAGCTGATTGTAATGGGCTTCCCAGTTTTCGATCGCCATGATTGGAGCAATCACCAACCCCACAGGATAACCGCCACCGCCAGATGGACGGGGCAACGCCAGCTTGCGTAAAGCCTGAAGCCGAGCCGCTACTGAGGCTGTACCGCCCTCAAACCGGGTTGAAATCGGTGCGGCATTTACACTGATGCGACACCGAGTGTGCCCATTGTGCGGTAGATCTAGCAATGGCTCAACCGCATCAAACTTGGAGACCCAACGGAGATGCCCATCCTGTCGCGTGCCAAAGTACCGAATGCACTCTGCCAAACTACCTGTTAAATGCTCAATTCCTAACGGATCGGTGTAGCAACTTACCTCGAATGAGGTCGCCTTTCCAGCCACTTCGTACTTGCCTAAATTACTTAAAATCTGTGGCAGATTCGCATAGGCTCGAATCACAGGCGGTCCTTGTAAACTACCCGCCAGGTAGCAATACTGACAGTGGGCTGGACACCCTTCTGCCAGATGAAACTGCCAATCCGCAGAGGGGGGAATTGGACTGAGCTTAAACTGGTTGGGAGGCGCAGTCACAACGGCAAGGGTGCGTTTGGCAATATCATAGGTTTCCCGTTCCGTTTCGCCTCTTAATCCAGTTAAGCGGTTGCGGGGAAGTTCTTCGATCGACAAGCCCAAGGCTTCAAGGCGACCAAGAATCTGCTGTCCCCACGGCTCATCCAACGCGGCGGGGGTGAAAATCACTCGCTCTGGCATCCATAGGCGAGCTTTTGGCGAGGATTGAGTGTTGAGTGTAGATGTTGAAATCTTCGAGGTTAAAACCATCCAGGCTCCGTGCAATTTGTGCTATCTCTACTATCCCGCAACTACAAGTCTCTGCTCACCAACTTGGGTCGGAAGTGCCGCTCTTCCTGGTGTGGACAACCGTATTATCTATCTTTTTCATGCCATAAAAAAGAAGTTAAAGGTATGATAATTTAAACCTTCAACTTCTCTGACTGTACTATCAAGTGGGAGGGTGACTCGAGCCTTTCACACTAACGAAAGTCCGATCGCGAAGTAGTCGAAGCAACGGTTGGATCTTGATAGCGCACGGAATCGTCATGGCGCTTTTTACCAGCCAATCCAGCCAATCCAGCCAATCCCAGCAACCCTAACCAACCCCAGTCAAAATCGCGATCGGCTTCAGTGGTTGTAGTCGTACCGCTGCCTGGAGTTGTGGCATCTTGGGCAGAAGCAGAGCTAATGAAGGGCAGAGCGACAAGGCTAAGAGACAAAACACTAACACTAACCAGTTTTGAGATTTTCATAGTTGAAGTTTCCTTTCACATCGTTGGGTTAGCTTCAATCTACTTAAGTTTATTGAGGAATGAATCAGACTCTAGCTATACCTGACCAAGATTGATTGAACGCCCAGGAGATAACTACTACTGTCTTCAGTAATACACTCAGGGAAAATCGAGAATAACTGAGTGATCTATTACTAGAGATTGATCTCTAAATTCAAAGTAATTCTTAAAGTTAATTGGACAGCTAGGAATAAGAATTAATTAACGTCGAGAAGTTATCATTTTGAGCGATTAGCGAAGAATCACAGAGATGCTTCATTTCGCTCTGCTTGTTCAGCATGACAAATTCCGAATGTTATTGATTTCACGATTCTTAGACTTTGCATCGGTTGTTTTCGATTATCGATCACTGATGTTCCGATCAAGTTAAGTATCTGAATTTAGTACCCTTATAGTACGCTTACGGAGAGTTTAGCGATGAAATGGTTTAATCCCTTCTATGTGGCAAGCGTCGGATTTCTGGTTACTGGTATCACTATTGCCTCGATCGCGCCATCAGCGATCGCCCAAACCAATCCCGCTCCTGGCTCCAGTCCTTCAGAAAATGTACAGCAAAATAATGCTCCCAACGTAGACACAACTCCATTTCAAGAAACTGAAGGCAAAACCGACAACTACGGTTGGCTTGGGCTATTTGGACTCCTTGGACTGCTGAATTTATTACGCAAGCCAGAAGAACACCGAGTGTATCGTGAACCTGATGTGACTGCAAGCCAAACTCGCGATCGCCTCTAAGGTATATGACTTTAGCTAGATGAAAAAGGCTGTACCAATCGCTAACTTAGATACGGGTTTGAACTGATTCAGACTCAGTTTTAGGCTCATGGAAACTTAAGCTTTTGAATTCAAACTATTTCTCTCAAACTCAGTTTGGACTCGAAAGTCAGTGAAGAAGTGAAATGGAGAATTGCTATGGAAGGTTTATTTTCTAGCGCGATCGATCGCGTTCATACTTTTGTAAAATCTCTGCGATTGAGACAGTTTCTAGTAGTTGCTTTGGCAGGTTTTTTCGTTCTGACAACCACCGCTTGTAGCTCTGGCGTTGATGCTCGTTCTGCCAGTGGTGATGTCAACCAACGATCCTACGGCTCGTCTCCCTACGACAAGGACGACGGACCAACTCGTGAATTGTATAAGCCCACCCAGAAACAGGCGGGTGGAATGAACAATTACAACGATGATCTGAAGTATGAACGGGGAGACGTTCAAGCCCAAGCACAGAAGCGAGTTCAGCAAGCAGAAAAGAACTTAGGCAAGAATCAGGCTCACAATCCCCAGGAAGTCTTTTCTAACATCAAAAATCGCAACCCTTTAGATGATAGAGCGCAGGAGACTTCTGAGAGCATCAAAGCGTCTGCCGACAAATTGGCAAACGATTTTTCGGAAGGAACCCGCAAGGGAACCCGCAACATTCAGGAAAATCTGGATCGAGCCAGCGATAACGCTCCTCGCATTTTCAATGAAGCCAAGCGCAATGCTCAAGGCGCGTTGGATGATGTTCGCGAGGGAGCAGGATCCGTTGGTCAAGGCGGTAAAAATGCTGTTGATCGTGCGGGTGATGCGATCCAGGATCAAGCCAGCAATGCCGTTGGTGCAGCCCGCGATCGGATGTAATTGATACCGGAATCATTTTTGAATAGACCTTCGGTAAGAAAATCGGAGGTCTATTCTCATTCCTGATTTTCCAAATCTTTAAGTAAAGTTCTAAATGATGTTTTCCAAGCAGCAAAAAGAGATTTTAAGGGCAGTTCTGGCAGTTAGTATCATGATTGTTGGTATCACTCATTTTACTCATCCAGATCAATATGCCAGGATTGTGCCACCTCAATTGCCTAATCCAGTCGGGCTGGTGTATATCAGTGGAGTCTTTGAAATTTTAGGCGGCATTGGGCTGATGGTTCCTTTCCTCAGTGTGGCAGCCGCTTGGGGCTTGATTGCCTTGTTTATTGCGGTGTTTCCTGCCAATATCAACCAGGCGATCAACAGCATTCCCATTGATGGCATTCCCCATAGTCCGATCGGCTATTGGATCAGGCTTCCTTTTCAGGCAGTGTTGATTGCTTGGGCGTGGTGGTATACCCGCAAACCAGAGAATCAAGTGGGTGCAGCGGATATCGCAGCCCACGTGGAATCTCAGCTAAATCGATAGTTTTTCCGTTACGCAATTGAACATGATCGGATCAACCTTTGCTCAACCAGAACTGGGTTTAGTATGTATCACGGCATCTAATCGGGTGCGCTTCAAAACGATAACCCGCAAACGGTTATTGCAAGCCTCACCGCCAGAACAAACTGAACTACTGCGATCGCTTTACTCTGAAAATTTAAAGCGACTCCATGCGGCGGCGGATTTTTGTCGTGAAACTGGCATTCACCTGTTTCGGATGAATTCCTCTCTGTTGCCATTCGCGGATACGCCCGTTGGAGCCGCATTGCTGCCAGAATTTGCTGAGTTTATGCAAATCACAGGTAGCCACTTTAAGGAGGCGGGAATTCGAGTGGTGCTGCATCCTGAACAGTTTGTGGTGCTAAATTCCGATCGTCCCGAAGTGGTGGAAAACAGCATCAAAATCTTGACCACCTATGCTCAAATTTTCGACCTACTGGGGTTTCCCCGCTCAACTTGGGCACTGATGAATATTCACGGAGGTAAGGGTGATCGTGCCCCACAATTAATCCAGGCGATTCGTGATTTACCGGATGGTATTCGTTGCCGTCTCACGCTAGAAAATGACGAGTACACTTACAGTGCGACTGAGATTTTAGAAATTTGTCAGGCATCGGATGTAGCAATGGTGTTTGATGCTCACCATCACGTGATTCACGAAAAGTTAGACAGTTACGAACATCCCAGCGTTGCCACTATGCTTGCCGCTGCCCGCACGACCTGGAAAGTCCCAGAATGGCAGTTGGTTCACATCTCCAACGGCAATCAATCTTTTCTTGATCCCCAACACAGTGATTTTATTACTGCGATGCCGAGTGCTTACTGGAATGTGGAATGGATTGAGATTGAGGCTAAACAGAAGGAAAACGCGATCGATCGATTACGTCAAGAATGGAGATATTAGTTGAGATAGACAGCCCTGAGCAATTTGAAACATTGAGTCTGTAGCCTTTCAACGGCTAGCTCCATTAATCAATTTATCTCGCATTCCAGCAATATCACGCTAGATTCAGTCAGGATATTTGCTCCTGACTAAACTTGGAATGCGATTTACGGCTTCGCCAATAATTTCGATCGTCTTTGAAACTGCAAATATCTTTTCCAAATTTTGTGAGAACGCTTCAAACTCAATGCCTGTGGTAAACTACTCGATCACACTACCGGTTGGAAGGAACCTGATTGCCATTCTGTTCTCTGTTGACGCAGAAAAGCGACCAAACCCGTACAAAAGTATAAAATATGGGCGATTTGACTGGTTTTAGTTAGGGGATTGGTAGCCAAAGTTTGATGGTTTTATCCTGGCTCCCACTGGCGAGGCAATGACCATTGGGGCTAAAGGCTAACGTCCGAATTGTTCCGGTGTGTCCAAACAGGCGATGCAATAATTGACCAGTAGCTGGGTTCCAGAGACGTATATCCCGATCGCCTCCGCTGGCAAGCATTCGGCTGTTGGGACTGAAGGCAATAGAAAAACTGCCATCCACCGAACTATCGAGAGTTCGCAACGGCTCCCAAGTTTTCGCGTCCCAGAGTTGCAGCGTCCGACCAATGCTACTGGCAAACAATCGTCCGTCCGGGCTAAAGGCTACAGACGTTACGCCTCCAGTTTGATTGGCAATGGTTCGGAGCAGTTGTCCTGACGCTGGATTCCAAAATTCGATCGTGCCATTCAGGTAGCCGATCGCACAGACTTTACCATCTCCATTGAAGGCGATCGCGCGGACTGTATCTGACCGATGCTCTGCGAACGAATGCAATAACCGTCCAGTTTGTACCGACCAGACTTTCGTTTCCCGCCCAGAAATACTCAGTAATATGCGCCCATTGGGGCTAAAACTGAGGGCATTAATTTTGTGGGCGTGTCCTGCGAGAGTTTGCTGCAAAGCCCCCTCTGGCAAAGACCAGAGCTGAATCATTTTGTCATGGCTACAACTGGCAAGCAGTTGCCCATTGGGGCTGATGGCAACATCCGTGAGCCGATCGCGGTGCCCTACCAATGTTTGCACCAGATTTTTGGACTGTAGCGACCAGAGTCGGATTGTGGTGTCGTGGCTGGCACTGACTAAAAGCTGGCTATCAGGACTGATCGCGATCGCACTGACGACATCGGTATGTCCTGTGAGCGTGCGGCGAAATGCCACCTTTTCCCAGGGATCAACCGCCAAAGCGGGGCGAAACATTTGCGTCAATCCATGCAGGAAGTTACGTCTGGGGCGGTTGGCTGGTTGGGGAACCGCGATCGCACCCATCAGTTTGGGGATTGTCGTACTGGCGATCACTGAGGCTTCAATTTCATCCAAATACTTCAGAATCAGTTGAGCTGTTTGGGGGCGACGACCCGGCATGATCGCCATTAAGTAATCAATCAAATCAGCAAATGGTTTGGTAATTTGCAGCGCACTGCCATACCACAATAATTTCCCTGTCCGCAGATCTCGTTCAAAATCTAAGGGATGTTTGCCTGTGAGTAAATGCACAACTGTTCGCCCTAAGGCAAAGTAGTCAGATTGTAGAACTGCCTTGCCTTCAGCTTGCTCTGGAGGAGTGTAACCTGGAGAGATTAATCCAGTGCCAGTAATGTTTCGCAAATAGGTTTCAGTCACTTCCCGAACTCCACCAAAATCAATCAAGAACAGTTGTCCATCTGGTCTCAGCATGATGTTGGCAGGTTTTATATCTCGATGAATCAACCCAGCTTGATGCAGCGTTTCCAGGATGATCACCAGTTGCCGTAACCAGGAGACCGCTTGAGTTTGAGCGATCGGTTCGTTGTTACGAGCTTCTAACCACTGCTCTAAATCTTGCCCAACTATCTTCTCCATCACCAGGCAATAAATTGGCTCCTGTCCTGGTTCACCCAGCACAAAATATCCATCAGCTTCAACTCTAGGAATCCCTGGAAAATCCAACCGACTTAATACATCGGCTTCCCGTTGAAACAGCGCGATCGCTTTTTGCTTCCCCTCCTGATTGTCAAACCGCTGTAAATTCAACACTTTTAATACTTTGATCGTGCCCACATCCTCCACATCATAGGTTTGGCTGAGTCCTCCTTTGCCAAGGGGTTGCAGGACATGATATCGATTCTGTAAACACGCGCCAGGATACACTAAACTCACAATCGTTGACTCTCAATAATACGTTGTAAGTTCACAAGATTTGTTGTGGCATAGCCAATAGCTTGAACACTTTTTTCGTGGAAACTAAGCAACAAATCATGCAGATGATAATTAATATTTCTTTGATGCCCTAAGTTAGTTTGAAGTTGCTTAACGAGTAATTGTGAAACAGTGTGAATTCGACTCTGTCGCAGTTGGTAAAACTGATGTTCTACAAATAAAATATGAGTTCTGATCAAGCCCAGATCACGAATTGATTGAGTTTCAAATAGCGTTGAAAAGTCTTTGACAGCCTGATTCACGAGTTGATTGATTGTGTATCGCAGCACGATCGGTTGTAGGGTAAAATTCACCTCCTCAGCTTCGAGGCTGGGATCTTCTTCCAGTAGCGATCGGCGCTTCAATGACTGCAATGTTTTCAACAACTCAGATAGAGACAACACCATAAAGCGGGTGTTCTCTTTGAGCTTTGCGAGAGATTGCGGCTCTAAAGCCAACCAATAAATCACGCCCTTTTCCAACTCTGACAAGCGCTCAAACTGTTCACTGAGCAACGTCTGTAAGGTATCCCCAATGATGACCGTCCCCTGCTTGAGTAATGCCGTAACATTACCGTCAAATAATTCCTGGATGGTTGTCGCCACAATTTGCAAGGCGAGGGGATTGCCTCGCTTCAGTTGAATCAATTCTTCAATCCCCGATTGATGACTGTTGACCCCCTTGGCTTGCAGTAGTTGTTTAGCATGGGCTTCTGCCAAGCCTCGCACCCGCAAACTCCGAATTGGCAAGGTTTCTCCTGCCAGGGATACCAACGCTGACGGCTGCTCCCGTCCCAGCAACACCACACAACTTTGATGCTCTTCTTCTGCCAGTTGGTGCAGCCAGGTGCCAAAATTTTCATAGTCCTGCCGATATTGCCCGGACAACTGCTCCCCTTGCAAAATCCCTTCCACATTGTCCAAAACAATCAGGCAGCGGCGAGTTCTGAACACTTCTAGCAGTTGCAGACGACACTCAGCCATAGAACTCGGTAACGCAATCTGTTCACCCAGCAAGGTTGTCAACAGATTCTCCAAGACATTCTGCAAGGACGGCGCACAGTTCAACGATCGCACCACCACCATCTCAAACTCGGTCTGATTCTGGCGAGCAAACCTGGCAATCAAGGCGGTTTTACCAATTCCACCCATCCCCGACAGCAACACCAGGCGGACATCATCTAGCAAAATCCATTGGTGCAGGATACCTAACTCATGGGTGCGCCCAAAGAACACTGACGCATGGGGAACTCCCACTAATTTGACCGGTGTTGGGCGTGGGGAAAGACTTGTTGGAGATTGATTGAGGATAGATGGAATAGAAGAGGCGATCGCAGTGCGACTGAGGGCGGTTTGAAAATTCGTTTTACTCACCGTTTCGCCTAACCCTTGGGACAGCAAATTCCACAGGGTTGGACCGGCAAATTTCTTGATATAGCTGACTGAATAGTGAGAACTGGATGCAATCTGCTCGTAGGTTTCGCCTCGCAACGCACCCTGCAAGATCAACATCTGCACATCGCTGAGATGTTGTCCTGTTCTAGCATACACAGCAGCATCAGCCGCTCGACAGGCTTCCTCCAGATTCATTGGTTTAAGGCTCGGTAGATCCCCTGAATACACCGTTAGATTAGCATGAACTTTTATGGTCTTTTATGACTTGTCAGAGTTTTAGAGCTATTTTATTCAGCTTTCCGAAAAAACTGGCAATTTCCTGTATCTCGATCGTAGTTCGCCCCGCTCAACTGTTCGCAATTTAGCCCCCAACTGAAACAGGAACATGACTCATGGTTGCCCAAATTCGTACCCCAAAACCCACCGAATCAGAACTTGCAAAGTCTAACAAACCAAAAACAGATCCGTTAGACGCAACTCTCACCATCGTCGAGAATCCGATTTCATCTAAGTCTGAGTCCAATAGCAGCAGTTTTACCCAAGAAATATTCTACTGGAGAAAAACTGATTCCTTACGGTTTGTCGTTCAAATTACCCTAACGTTGGTCGTGCTATTTTTTTGCATTGGCAAACTCACAGCGAATGAAGACGAAACGGACAAAGCGCTTTATTGGGGCGGAGTCATGAGCTTGATGGCTTGGTGGATGCCGAGTCCTGGTGGAACTACCGGATCGAAGTCTGGAAAATAATCTTCTCTAGATTTGATGCGTATCACGCTGGAGTATTTGCCTCAAAATCTGCATTGATGATTGTTGACTCTGCGACTCATGCCGCAACGACGAGATGACGGGCAAGGCGATCGCATTAATATACCTGGCTACATACCTGGCTACTGACCTGACATTGTTAGTTTTACAACGACTGTGTCCACCATAAGCTGCGCACTTCTACTGTGTTGTCCTGCGATCAGCAGGCGACGGGGGAGAACTGCAGGACGGACAAAGTTGTTTTTCCGTAAAAGACAATTTTTTCAGGGAGATCTACCATGCAAGCTACGGTTATTAGAAACACGATCGCCAAACAATCGACTGTTCAAGCGAGAAATTTAGCACCCCAATTCAAAGCAGAATTGAAAGCTGGAACCTATGACATTACTCGGTGGGAACACGCCGTCAATGGGCATCAACGAGTGACTTTTGCCCGCAAGATCAGTAACTTTCAAACCTGGTTGGTTTGGGGAGATGATATTGATTGCGAGAAGGAATCGAAAAAGGTTCAGTTGAAGGTGCCCTATTACTCTCAACGGGACAATCGATCGTCAGAATGGTGGCGACAGTGCAACACCAGCAGCCACGCGATGATCTTGAATTTTCTCAAACCGGGTAGCGTTAGTTCGGATGATGATTATTTCCAACGATATATCCGCCCCAATGGGGACACAACCGATTGGGGCGTTCACACTCAAGCCTTGAGACGCTTTGGAATTGAGTCTGTTTATCGCCAAAATTTAGATTTTGATGATCTGGAGAAATCTTTAACGCTCGGTTTTCCAGTGGCGATCGGCGTGCTGCACAACGGGACTCTCGTGGCTCCCACAGGGGGACACATCCTGGTAATCACCGGCATTGACAAAGACAAAGGCGTATTCTACGCCAATGATCCCTGGGGCGTTGGGTTTACCTACGCTGACCACAATGGGCGGAGGGTGGAATATCCTATCTATCCATCCCTCGATCGCCGCTGGTTGGTGGATGGAGACAAGTCCGGTTGGGGCAGGCTGATTACCGCGATCAATGGTAAATCCACTGGATTGGGTTAATCATGACAAACTATTCCATTCGTTGGCGGCATCGTTGATCGCCTGATCCACGCTTTTTTGCCCCAACATCGCAGACTGCAAATTGCTGTAAATCGCTTTTTGCAGTTTTTTCACGTTTTTCATCGCAGGCACCAGCACTTCCGCATCCTGCATTTGCTTGGCACTAATGGATCTGGCTTGATCGACTGGCGTTGCATTTGCCGGAGTGCTGGTAAAGTAGGAATCCTTGAGCGCCTTCACGGTGGAAGGCAGCACGTTAGCAGCTTTAGCAAACTCAAGCTGATTGGCATCATTGGTCACGTACAGGGCAAATTTCAAGGCTCCATCCGGCACATCCGTATCCTTGGGAATGACCACATTCATCACGGCAACGTTTTTCTTCCCCGTGTCTCCCGTAATTTGAGCCGCAGAGGCAGAGGCTTTGGCGATCGTCGGGGCATTCGTGGCGATGTTATTCAAAAACTCGGCTCCCGATGCCAGGATTGCCGTATCGCCGCGCTGGTAAAGGTCGATCGCGTGGCGGTGCCCTTCCGTTAAAACCTCTTTTGGCAACAATTCATTCTTGTACATATCCACCCAATACTGGAAAGCAGCTTTACCTTGAGGTGTATTGAAGGCAGCTTTCCCGTTGGCATCCACCAACTCCACCCCCATCTGCACAAAGGATTCCAGCACTTCTGCCGAGTCCTCCGGGACGACAGTGGCAAAAAAGGCATACTTCCCGGTTTTGTCCTTGATTTGTTTCGCGGCGACGGCTAATGCTTGATAGGTCGCCGGGGGCTGGCTCACTCCCGCCTGCTGCAACAGGTCTTTGTTGTAGATTGCGACGCGCGTGGTCAAATACCAAGGCAACCCAAAGGTTTTATCGTTCAGCGTGCTGGCTTTCCAGATATTAGGCAGATAAAGCTGGCGATCAGACGCGGGGACTTTGGCATCCAGTTCCATCCACGCATTGCGCTCTGCCAATTGGGAAGCAAAACCAGGATTGAGGTTCACCACATCCGGAGCAGTCTTGGCGGAAACAGCGGTTAAAATCTTGCGCTCCATATCTGCCCAAGGCACATCCACCCAGCGCACTTTAAAGGAGGGGTTCTCCTGCTCAAATTTGGCAATCAATTGGTTGAAATAATCGGTAAATTCTGGCTGGAGTTGCATCGTCCAGAATTCAATCTCCTGCTTGCCACCCGCATTGGTGGGCGATCCTGCACTGGGGCTGGTGTTAGAGCTAGGAGCACCACCACAGCTAACCAGCCAGCTCAACATGAACCCAAGCAGCGCCAGCAAAAAGCCTTTTTTCCAGGAGAAATTCCAGTTCATAGCAGTAAAAGATCGAGAACTCAACGATCGCAAAGAGGGAAGAAGTCCCAGTCTACAACCTATTGATAATACCTGAGTGCCGACCCTCGATCGCCCTTCACAGCCGCAACTCGATCGCTACCATGACCCACCATTAATCCAGCTTTAAAGCGTTGACGGGCACATCATCCCAGGTTTCTACTTTGCGAATCTGAGCCGTCCACCCTTCGGCAATTTGGTCATCCGTCAAGTTGTCCCGAAAAGACTCATGGCAATCTTGTGCCTGCTCCTCATCGGCACAAGCAATACAAGCTCGCAGAATGCCGCACTGATCAATTTGTTCATTCACCCAAATCGGCATAATCGCTGCCTCCAAACGCACTTGACCCTTACGATCTTTGCATAAAAACCTAGATTCGATGATTGATTTTTTTCACAATCTGTAAGCTACGCGGGGATAGGGAATGGGAGATGGGGAATGGGGTTTCATCAACCCCTAATTTCTAACCCCCAACCCCTAATTCCTAACCCCCAACCCCAATCCCCCAATCCCTAACTCCCCTGCCCCGCCAGGTTTGTCAAAGCATCCCCCGTCACGCGACAAATGCGCCAATCGGGTAAAACATCCGCTCCCATGCGTTGATAGAAGGAAATGGCAGGGGCATTCCAGTCCAACACGCTCCATTCCAAACGACCACATCCTTCGGCTACAGCCCGTTGTGCCAGATGGGTGAGGAGAGCCGTGCCAAGTCCTAACCGCCGATATTCGGGCAACACAAATAAGTCTTCCAAATAAATTCCGGGCTTGGTGAGGAAGGTGGAATAGTTGTAGAAAAAGAGCGCAAATCCAACGATCGCGCCATCCACTTCGGCAACGATCGCGTCAATGTATTGGCGTGCTCCAAACAGGTGCGATCGCAATTGTTCCACATCACCAGTCACTTGATGACTCAACTTTTCATACTCGGCAAGCGCCTGGATCAATTGAAACAAAGCCTCGGTATCTTCAGGTGTCGCAGAACGTAGCTTAGTTTGATTTTGAGGGGGTGAAGCTGACATAAAAGCCAAAGATTAAAAAAAGGTCACAATCTCCGCACTTTACCATTCCTACAGTGAAGCTATATCGAGCGATGGATTTATCGTGATCAAGAATTAGATACTTTTCTACCCCCAGTTAAGGATAGTTAGCCATGAAAATAACCCAAGCCTTGTTTGTTCCCTGTGGTCTTGCGGTTGCCGCTTTATTCTATGCAGGAATTGCGCCCGTCGCAAATGCCTACTCCCTGGCTCAAACAACAGCTCAAACCAATCTGAAGTCGCTCCCTTCAAACCCTGTAATCCAGGGTCAACTTTTGGGTCAAGCAAGACCTCGTGCCGCCGTGTTGGCGCTCGACTCCGACGGGTTACGCCTAGTGAACGCATCCACCGGATCAACACGGGCTTTATCATTTGGCATGAAGCAAGCCGAGGTGGTGTCAATTCTCACCAATTTGCGGGGCAAGCCGCAGGAGCAGGGAACGAATCAGGAGTGCGGTGCAGGTCCCCTGGGCTACGCGAACTGGAATGATGGGTTGTCTCTCAAATTCAATAAAGGGGTGTTTGCTGGATGGAGTGTGGATGGGCGCAATAAAGGTGCCAATAAGTTGACCACGATTTCTGGGATTGGCACAGGCTCCACCCGCAGCCAACTTCAGAAGGTCTATGCGGTGAAAATTCAGCAAACATCCCTCGGCACTGAGTTCTCGAACAATGGACTGGGCGGTATTTTGAGCGGTAATAAACCCAGCGATCGCATTACAACGCTCTGGAGCGGCACCACTTGCCTGTTCCGATAATTCATCGAATCGACTCCCAGATTTAACCTGTAGGGGTGGTTCGCCAAACGCCCCTACAAACTCTTTCTATTTGAAGATTTCCTCCCTCCATCCCTTCACTATCTTGAAGGCATTCCGGCTCTTTTTCACCCTGCAAGCCCAATGCCCAAATCTCGATCGCTCCACCACCTGGCACAAACCCGATTCGGCTACGATCGCCTGCATCCAGGGCAAGAACGAGCGGTCAAGTCGGTTTTGGATGGCAATGACACGTTAGTTGTGATGCCCACAGGCGGCGGCAAGTCGGCGATTTATCAACTGGCTGCGTCAATGATCAAAGGCGCGACGGTTGTAGTATCACCCTTACTGGCACTACAGCGAGATCAGGTACAGGCGATCGCGCAACAAGATGTGGGCAACGCAGCGGTGATTAATTCCACCATTTGCGATCGCGATCGGCAAGAAACCTTTGACCGTTTGCAAGCGGGGGAATTGGAATTTATCTTTCTCGCGCCAGAACAGTTTAGTAATCTGGAGACGATCGCGCAGTTGCAAGCCGCCAAGCCTTCCTTATTTGTGGTGGATGAAGCCCACTGTGTCAGTGCGTGGGGGCATGATTTTCGTCCCGACTATTTGCGGTTAGGCGCGGCAATTGAAGCATTGGGACATCCTCGCATTCTGGCACTCACCGCCACTGCCGCCCCACCCATTCAGCAGGAAATTACCCAACAGTTGGGCATGGAAAATCCCACCATTATTGTGGAAGGGTTCGATCGCCCCAATCTGTGGTTAGCCGCAGAACGCTACGACGACGATGCCGAAAAGCTGGAGGCATTGTGCGATCGGGTCGAGCAAACCGATAAACCCGGCATTATTTACGCTGCCACTCGCAAGCGCACGGAAGCCATTGCTCAACGCCTCACAGACTGCGGTATTCATGCCAGTTTCTACCATGCGGGAATGAAAACTGTCGATCGAGAACAGGTCGAAGCCGCTTTTATGCAAGATGAAATGGATGTTTTGGTGGCGACAACAGCTTTTGGCATGGGGATTGATAAACCCAACGTGCGCTTTGTCTTCCATGCTGATATCAGTAACTCCGTGGATTCCTACTATCAAGAAATTGGGCGGGCTGGACGCGATGGGGAATCGGCTAGAGCATTGCTGTTCTACAATCCAGCTGATCTCAATCTAAAACGGTTTTTCGCCAGTGGCAGCAACGTCGATCCAGAGCAAGTGGAACAGATTACAGAAGCGTTGCAGCAACAAGAGGAGCCGATCGCTCCGAAGGAGCTCCTAGAGCAAGTGGATGTGTCTCAGTCTAAGTTAAAAGCTGCGCTCAGTCGTCTGGAAGAAGTGGGGGTCGTGGAAACCCTGCCTACGGGGGAAGTGGCGATCGCAGAACCCGATATTGACTCCAATGAAGCGACGGCAACCATCATCGAAATTCAGCAACAGCGCCGCCAGTGGGAAAAGTCACGCCTGGAAATGATGCGCGGTTATGCCGAAGTCAAAGATTGTCGCCGCAAATATCTGCTCAACTACTTTGGTGAAGCCTACAATGCCCCCTGCGACTGTTGCGACAACTGCAAAGCTGGAATCAGTTCTGAAGCCGAACACGGTGACAACCATCCTTTCCCAATTAATAGCCGCGTTCTGCACAAGTCCTGGGGCGAAGGCGTTGTGATGCGGCACGAAGGCGATAAAGTCGTGGTGCTGTTTGACACTGTGGGCTACAAAACTCTGGGAGTGACGATCGCTCGTCTCTACCGCCATCTAGAACGAGTCAAAGAGTAGGCAAAAGGGCGCGATCGGGCTTCGGAGTTCTCGTTTAAGGGACATTGAAACGTTGTCTTGGAAGTCACGCCTTTGGCTTTGTAGTGGAGAAATCTCGAAACAAAGCGATCGCAGACAGGCTTATCCTCCTGCTCCATATTCTTCTGGCGCTCTGGTTTGTAACGAGCTAAGAACTCGTCAAAGTGTCCTGCCTCTACATCCTTCTGAAGCTGAAGTGCTTTTTGTTCAGCCAAAAGCTATCTCTATACTGCCGAATTTCGTCGGGAAGCAAATCGAGCAGGTCTGCAATCTTGGAGGTGCTAAACAACCAACCACCGGTGTGAGGACTCTTACAAAAATTAAGTTGAGCAACTAGGCAACTTTGCGCGGCACAATTCGATCTGGTTCCGGGTGGAAAATGACAAACGTGAAGCGTCAAACCCGTTTCATCGGCGAATTCTTGCAGTTTGAGTTTCCACAACCGGTTGCGATAGCCATTACTACCACCACAGTCAGCGGTAATTAACAGATGCCTGCTGCGGCGATACTGGGCAGCACCCAGTTGCTGCCACCAGCGGCGAATGGATTCAACAGCAAACTCGGCGGTGTCATGGTCAGTCCCCACATTCACCCACCCCTGGTTTTGAGTTAGGTCATCAATGCCGTTTGGTAGGGACAGGGTGGAATCTCGCTAAAGTCAAGGACTTCCTGTAAGGTTAACTCATATCATCCATCTGGGCTAACCAATAGAAAGGTTGGAAAAGCGTCAACTAATTTGTTAATCAGTTTTACCCCGAACCTTTATCCTAGAAAACTTTAAAGTCTTACTACACAACGATTTCAAGCTGTTTATATTACACGTCAACAATTTGTTAAGCCGACAGATAATGTGTTATTCGACAAAAGCAAATGCTCGTACAATCCTATAGTGTCACCCACCTTAACCAAAAGCGGTAAGGCGGGAGGTGGGTTTAGACAAAAGCCTACAAGCTAAATAAGCGTTTTAGTCGATTTTGAACCCAAACCATCAAGTTTTTATCATCTTCTGTACTATCAATCAGACCCAGTTCGCGCAGTTGTTGTTGGCGTTGGGCTAATTCTTCCTGGTGGGTTTTCAATTCCTGCACGATCGCGTCGTAGATTGGCGGATGATCGGATAGTAATTGCTGGAAGCCGGATTGATTAATCACAAAGAGGTGAGTTGGCTCCAACGCACGCACTGTAGCAGAACGAGGCACGCCCAGCATTAAAGATAGCTCCCCAAAAGATTGCCCCGGTGCAAGAATGCTTAATGTTTTGTTGAGGGATTCACTCACGACCTCCACGGCTCCTGCCAGAACAATGTAAAACGCATTGCCGGGGTCATTTTCTTGGAACAAAATTTCTCCTGTAGTGAGTCGTTGGCGATAGCCGCTTTCAATCACCTGGCGTAACTGCACTCTGGTAAGGCTTTGAAAATAACCGACCTGGCGCAGTAAGTTTTTGAGCGATCGCCCCTGCTGCGATGCTTCAAGTTCCAACGAGGCAACTTCAGTGATGGACGCTGGTTTCGGTTCTGTTTGCTGGATCCAGAGATCCATTTGGGGAAAGGGAATTGCAATATTGTTCTGGCGTAATCCTTCTTCGATCGCAAAGTAAAGATCACTTTTGATATCGGGTGACAGGTCAATTTGTTTAATCCACACGCGCAGTTCCAGATCGATCGAGCTACTGCCAAATCCCAGAAAAAGGACTCGTGGGGTGGGGTCATGGACAACGTGAGGGCTGGCATAGGCACAATCCAGCAAGATTTCCGTAGTCAATGCCAGATCGGAACCATAAGCCACTCCAACCGGAATATGCACGCGACCCGTGTAATTATCGTAGCTCCAGTTCACAACTCGGCTATCTGCCAGTTGGTGATTTGGGACAATCACGTATTCTCCATCACGGGTGCGGATAATCGTCGATTGCAGCGAAACTTCCTGGACATAGCCTTCCATGTTCTCCAGTTTCACATAGTCTCCCACCCGGACTTTTCGTGCTAGTAGCAAGTCAATTCCACTAACAAAATTGAGCATTGCATTTTGCAGCCCTAAGCCGATACCAACGCCTAAACCACCCGCCAAGACTGCCAAAGATGCTACATTAAACCCTACAGATTGCAAGACGATGATCAGAGCTAAAACCCCAAGGCTGTAGCTGATAATGGTGGCGATCGCTTCTCGGTTGTGAACATCAAGATTTAATCGAGTAAGGAGCCATTTTGCCAACAACCGCCTAAACCCGCGGATCAGGAAAACCATCAGGAATAGGGCGAAGATAAACTGAAAGATGGAACCGAGGGATAATGAACTCTCCCCAAACTGAAATAAGGGGGCGTTAAACAAATTTATTAGCCCAGTCCAAAGGGTTTGCAAAACAGTTGGCATAAATGGGGAATAACAATGCTTTCGCTTCTATCATGCCCTATTTGCAAACTCACTCCGATTTAACAGGGGGGCAAATTTGGTAGGCGCAGCGCCTCGCTCCAGCCACAATATGCTCGGTGCGTTGAATCGTAACATCTTTACCTAGCACGGCTTGAAAGGTTTCGAGTTCTTTAGTGCACAATCCCGTGCAAGCCGTGGCAGCGGCACAGATGGGGCAATGATTCTCGATCAAAAGAAACGTGCCATCGGTTTGGGACTGCACCTCTGCCATGTAGCCTTCAGCCGTCCGCAGTTCAGCCAGCGCTTGTAACCGACCTTTGAGCGATCGCGCTTTTTTCAAGCGTTGGGCATAATTGGCAACTTGCTCACCTGCCCGCACCTCCAGCAAGCGATCGAGTCCCGCTTCGCCAAATGCCGCTTTTACCGAGTTGATTAGGCTCAAGCTCAGTTCGGCATAGCCACTGGGGAAGAAGCGATCGGCGGCGGTCGTTAATTGCCATAACTTCGCCGGTCGTCCCATCGGGCGGGCTTCTTCCTGGTAAGTGACCAGTTGCTCCTCTTGCAAAGCGTAAAGATGCTGCCGTACTGCCATCGCCGTGATATCTAACTGAGCCGCCAGCGTATCAGCATCCATCGTGCCGTTCTGTTTCAACAGGTGAACAATTTGCTTGCGCGTGCGAATGGTGGAGTCTTGAGATTTCTTCATACTTACAAACTAAAGAAAACTCTTTACAAAGTCAAGGGAGATGTCTTATTGTAGTTATTAAAGATAATCCTTTAGAAAGTTGAGAAAAGCTATGAATTTCTATCGGTTTGAACACGTTAATCAATCTTGCAAAGATCTAGACGCAACTCGTCAGTTCTATCAAACCCTATTTCCAGAGTGGGAAGTGCGGGCGGAAGGAGAAGATGCAGGCTGGCGCTGGATACACTTTGGTGATCAGCAATTCTATTTGGCACTGAATCAACCACCGAATACGGCAAACATCTCAGCATCCACTGGGCATCTCGATCACATTGGCTTTGTCATTGCGGATGGAGAAGCGATGAAACAAGTTTTGGAGGCAAACGGGATTGAATATGAGGTTTACAAATCACCCGAAACAAAGTCTCGCATTTATGTAAATGATCCCGATGGCACTCAAATTGAGCTGGTGGAATACCAGAATGATTACGCGCTGAAGTAATACCCACTCGTCGCTATGCACACTAAAAAAGTTGTAATTATCACTGCTGCCAGCGGTGGCATTGGAGCCGGATGTGCGCGAGAATTGGCAGCACAAGGTTACACTGTTTCGCTGTTTGCCCGATCGCCCCAAGTGGTTGATTTTGCTCAAGAATTAGGTGGCATCGGAACTCAAGGATCACTCACTCACTCGGATGATTTAGCAAAGCTGGTTCAAGCGACGCTGGCAAAATACGATCGTGTTGATGCTGTGGTAAACAGTTTTGGCGATCCACCCCGTCCTGATCTACTCTCCATTTCGGATGAGATGTGGTTAGAGAATTTCGAGATGTTGTTCCTCAGTGTTGTCCGGTTGGCTCGCCTGGTGACAGCACCGATGCAGCGGCAGGGCGGCGGCGCGATCGTCAATATTTCTGCTTGTGATTCTCAGGAGCCAGATTTGGGTACACCCTTTAGCGGAACGCTGCGGGCTGCGATGGAAGGATTTACTAAGCTATACGCAAAACGCTACCGGAGCGATCACATCCGCATGAACGCGATCGCCCCTTATTTCGTTGCTGACCATATGGAGGATCTGGCAGGCTGGAATGTTCCCCCTGATCTGATGTGGGATCGTCCCGCAACCTATCAGGAATGCGCCCAAGTAGTGGCGTTTCTGCTGTCGGATGCGGCTAGCTTTATTACTGGGACAACCCTAAAAATGGATGAAGCTCGTTCTGCGGCTATTTAACGCCCAAAACGATCGCCTAGAGTGGATCTTGTGTTAAAACATCGGGGACACAATTACCTCTATGGATGGTGTAGACTGTGAATCTTCACTCCTACATTTAGTCATAAGTCCATCTCATTCCTCCAGCATTAGCGAGACTCATTATGGTTCAAGAGCTTGAATCCATTCGCCTTCAGCACAATGGCAGTTCCCTTGTTGAAAATCACTCTGCATCGAGCAGTCCCTTTCCAGCAACGGCTCCAGCCGCGAATCCAGTGTTTTACCGTACCTATAGCCGTCGGACTGAAAACGGGCGCGAACCCTGGGATGAGGTTGTGCGGCGCACGACTCAGGGTTTGGTCAAAGTGGGCAAACTCAGCCCGGAAGAAGCCCGATTAATTGAGCAGATGCAGCAGGAAGTGAAAGCCTTGCCATCTGGGCGCTGGTTGTGGGTGGGTGGTACGCCCTGGATCGAGAAGTCGGAAAACTTCTCTGGTGCTTACAACTGCACCAGCACGAATGTGATTGACTGGCGATCGTTCGGCTTAATGATGGATCTCGCCATGATGGGTTGCGGCACGGGTGCCATTCTAGAACCCAAGTACATCAACCAGTTACCTACCATTCGCAATCCCATCACGGTGGAAGTGGTGGGCGAGGTTGGTTTAACTCCAGCGAATCAGCGGCGCGATCGCACCGAGGTTATCGTCAATGGCAATCAGGTCATGATTCATGTGGGCGACAGTCGGCAAGGCTGGGTGTCCTCCTACCAGGCATTATTAGAGCTTTCCACGGACGATCGCTTTGCAGGCGCGGTTAATGTCACGGTTGATGTCAGCGATGTGCGTCCCGAAGGCGAGGTATTGAAGGGCTTTGGGGGTGTGGCAAATCCGATTCGCCTATCAGGGCTATACGATCGCTGTGCCGCCATCTTGAACAAAGCGATCGGTCGTCAACTCACATCGGTTGAATGTTGCTTGTTAATCGACGAAGCGGCGGCAACAGTGGTGGCAGGTAACATCCGGCGATCGGCGGGGATGCGTCAGAGTGATAGCGAAGATACTGCCTTTGCCAGCGCCAAAGACAATCTCTGGCAACAGGACGCAGAGGGCAACTGGCGGATTGATCCCAAACGGGATGCCCTGCGGATGGCAAACCATACTCGCGTTTTCCATCACAAACCCACGGAGCAAGAATGTGTGGATGCAGTACGGAAGCAGTTTTATTCCGGTGAGGGGGCAATTCAGTATGCACCTGAAGCGATCGCGCGATCGAATGTGGATTTGTTAACCCCATCCCAACTCCGAACTGAATTTTTAGCCGCTTACATCCAGGGTTCTGGAGCCGATTGGCTGAAACAGCGTCATGCTCAACTGTCTGAGGCTGAGATCGAGCATCGTCTCGGACGCTACGGATTAAACCCTTGCGGAGAAATACTTGGGATAAATTTTCACTGCAACTTGTCTGAAGTCCACTTGAACCAAATTGATCCGTTGGATTTTGCCGGACAGGAGAAAGCCTTTACTGCCGCAGCTTTGTCCGTTGCCGCGTTGTTGAATCATCACTTTACCGAGCCGCGCTATCAGTATTCCCGTGAGCTTGACTCGATCGTGGGTGTCTCGTTTACCGGATTGTTCGATTTCTTCGTCCATGCCTTTGGGGTGGAGTGGTTGCGCTGGTGGGAAGCCGGTAGACCCGACACGGTGACTGGCTTGCAGTTTAAGCAGCGCGAGCAAGAATATCTTTCTCGTTGGAAAGAAACTGTGCATCGGGTGGTGTGGGAGTATTGCGATCGCCACGGCTTAAAGCGTCCCAACCGCTGCACAACGGTTCAACCAGCTGGCACGAAATCTTTGCTGACGGGCGCTTCTCCGGGTTGGCATCCGCCCAAAGCCCAACGGTTTATTCGCCGCATCACTTTTCGTAAGAGTGACCCAGTAGCGATGGCATGTATTGACTATGGTTACAACGCGGTGCCGTCGCAATCAGACAAGGATGAAAACGGCAACTTGCTGAATGACCCGTTTGATCCCCGCTGCACAGAGTGGTTAGTCGAAATTCCGGTGGAAGTCTCCTGGGCAAACTTGCCAGGAGCCGATGAGATCGAGATCGAAAAGTTTTCTGCCCTGGCTCAATTTGATTTCTATATGCAGGTGCAGAAGTACTACACGGCGCATAACACCAGTGCCACGATCGAACTCACCGAAGCTGAAATTGAACCGTTAGCCCAGCGCATTTATCAAGCGATCGCTCACGATGAGGGGTATATCAGTGCGGCTCTGTTAGCTCGGTTTGATGCGCCCTTCCCGCGCTTGCCCTTTGAGAAAATCGACAAAGATACCTTTGAGCGCTTGCAGCAAGAAGTGAGCGATCGGCAAAGTACACAAGATTTTTACAGTGCTTTGAGCCGCTACGATATGGGCTTCAGCTTGGCGGAAGGTCCGGCTGGGTGTGACAGCGACAAATGTATGCTACCTGAGCAAAAGAATTGATAGAAAAAAGTCCTGGATTACTCCAGGACTTTTTGTTTAACGTTGTCTCAATTCAATTCAAGTAAAAATTAAAACTTGTAGAAACCTAGCGTATCCGTAGATAATCATTACCACGATAAGTTAATTTGGCGACTGCTTGAGGTTGCGTTACACCAATGGACGACTTAATTGGGTAGGTTGAACCACGATATTTTGCAATAATTTCAGACTCAGAAAGCTCGATCGTAGAATTGGCAGAATCATAAGTCGAACCGCGATAGACCAGTTGCATAGGGGGCATCCTTAAAAACTCACACCTTTATCTTCAGCGGTTCCCCAATGGTTTCCTGTGGGCATGAGCGTTTTTTCTTGTGATCTTTAGGAAATTCAGGTGTGATTTAAATCGGGATGAAGAATCACAGGCAACTGCATAACTTTTGCACCATGCTAAGAAGCTGTTTGTAAATAGGTGTAAACGTAGCTAAAAAGCAGGCTCTGAAGAGATCCTCCCTAACCCTCCTTAACAAAGAGGGAACCCAGCCGTAAGTCTGAAGTCCCCCCTTTAAAGAGGGATTTAGGGGAATCGAAACATTGATTTACAAACACTTTCTAAGGAGGAGTAGGTTTAGCGGAACCTTCTGGCGCGAGCGGACTGATGGTTGCACCGGGAACTGCACCGGGAGAGGGAGAGGTGTTAAAGGGCGCAAACGGATCAAATGTCCCCGTGGGCGAAGGAGCGGGATTAATACCTGGTGGCAAGGGAGATCCTCCTGGGGCTGGGGTGGCGGTGGGAAGGGTTGCCAGGGCAACGCGATCGCCCCCAACGGACCGCATCAAGTCAATCACTTGGATCACATCGTTGTAGAACGAACTGGGCGAAGCGTTCAAAACCAGCATTCCACCAGGATTACGAGCCATGTAGGTTTGCAATTCCTGGTAAAGCTGGCTGCGATCGACGGGACGTTGATCGACGTAGAGTTGTCCCGTAGTGGCGATCGTGACTACCATCATTTCTCGAAAGCGGTTATTTCCTAAACCTGGTGCCGACAGAGCGGAGCCTGTGCTGGCTCTGGGCAATTCCACGTTGATTGCCTGCTGGCGAGTGAATTGCAGGGCTGCCAGGATGAAAAACGTCAGAATGCAAAAAATTACATCAATCAGGGGAATGATCTGAATTTGCACATCTTCAGAGGGCAGATCGTGGTGGATTTTCATGGCAGGAAAGGGGGGTTGGGGAATGGGGGTTGGGGAATGGGGGTGGGTAGGGGCGTGTAGGGTTCTAGGGGAGAGGGGTCGGTCATGGCAGGGGG
>JANRIN010000125.1:0-21630 GCA_033764965.1 Leptolyngbyaceae cyanobacterium bins.302
CTATTTTTACGATCGTTCTGGGAGAACGGGCGGTCGGGCTAGATTTTAACGAAACAGCGACTCTCCATTATTCCCGCGCTTACTTCAATGCCACCTTGCTGGGGCAGATTTTTCGCCGCATGGGGTTGCCCCCGGAAAGTTTAGAGTTTTTGACGCGGGGGGCAAAGTTTAGTAAACCGCCCTTGCTGTCTACACTGCAAAACATTCCAGGGTTATTCCGGTTGGCGCTGCGGGAGTTGATGCTGGAGCAGGACTTTCGCCAGGATTACACCACTCTATTTGCTCCGACGATCGCCAATCTGGCTCAGGTTCCCGCCTCCACCCGCACCGATGCAGAACTCTTGCAACGGATTGACTTGATTCTCGATCGGCTCCAATCCGCCACTTACTACAGCATTCTTGCGCCGCTCAGTGCCGCTTTGAGAAAAGCGATCGCGAAAGTGCAGGACGACGATTTAGACAATGGAGCCACTCCAGAAGTTGCGGCACTGCGATCGCTGCAAAGGCTGGCGCGATCAGCACGGCAAATTCTGGTTGACCCTTTGCCCTCCAATGCCGAGATGCTATTTTCCCAACTGGCGGCTCATCCCAATGGCAATGCAATTCTGGAACAGTTGGAACAGTTGATTCAGCAGTATGGCTATCTCAGCGAAGTTGGCACCGATATTGCCGTTCTCACCTGGCAAGAAGACCCTGCACCGATTCGGTCATTGTTTGCTCAGTTCTGCCTGAATCCACCACCTGAAACCGAGCAGAGGACAGCGAAGAAAATCAGCAGGGTGCAGCGACGGTTTGATCTCAAGGGGCAGGTGACGGAAATTTACAGCCGACTGCTGGCAGAGTTGCGCTGGAGCGTTGTGGAATTGGAGCAGCGCTGGTTAGAAGCTGGATGGTTGCAAACACCCGGAGACATTTTCTTTCTGACCTTTGACGAAGTTCAACAACTCGTGAATTCGGGAATTACAGAAAACAATTGGAGACTTGAGCGCATCCCCCAACGCAAACTGCAATTGGAACGAGATCGCCAACTTTCATCTGTGCCGTTTATTGTGTACGGTGATGATCCACCGGAGCCAATAACTCGCCTCACCAATCACGCCGCAGCCCAGCAATTGCAAGGAATTGGAGCCAGTGCAGGTTTGGTCGAAGGTCGGGTAAAAATAGTACTGAGCTTGCGAGACTTACCGCAAGTGGGGCGAGATACGATCGTGGTTGTGCCCTATACTGACTCAGGTTGGGCACCCTTGCTGGCACAGGCAGGCGGATTAATTGCCGAAACTGGAGGGAGATTATCCCACGGGGCGATCGTGGCACGGGAGTATCGCATTCCAGCCGTGATGGATATTCACCATGCCACTCAACTCTTGCAGGACGGTCAACTCGTCCGCCTGGACGGTCAACAAGGCATTGTGGAGATTTTGTGAAGCCGATCCACTAAAACCACCTTAGGGTGCAAGTGCGTTCCCTCGAATTAAGCTACCGATCGTTTTTGCAGTAATTTTCAGTTGTACCAATGGATTTGCCGGAACGACGGTTTTATACAGGTAGCTGTCGAAGGTGAGCTTTTGCACATCAATGTCGGAGCACATTTCCACAAAAGCTTCGCGAGTCGCATCCGAGCGATAAAACACTCGTTGCAGTAGATCTAGCACCAGGTAGGTGGCTCCGTATTGCTTATCCCAACGCTTGATATAAACCTTCAGGTCTTGCTCAGTGGGAACTTTTTCACCATTCTGAGAAAACTCCACGATCGTCTCAGCACACATTCGCGCTGACTTCGCCGCAAAGTAAATTCCTTCACCCGAAGACTTAGTGACGGTTCCAGCAGCATCACCCACCAGAGCCACACGACCTACTACGCGGCGCGGTCTGGGATGTTCGGGGATGGGATGGGCTTCCACGCGGATGATTTTGCCACCCCGCAGTTTCGCCGCTGCCCGTTCGCGGATGCCCCGTTGTAGTTCTTTAATGCGTGCCTGGTTGGGCTTCATCGTGCCTGTACCCACGGCAACGTGGTCGTATTTAGGGAAAACCCAGGCATAGAAATCGGGAGACACATCATCACCCACATACATTTCTGCCAGGTCTTCGTAATACGCCATTTTGTCATCAGGAATGCGAATCCGCTCCTGGAAGGCGATCGCATAATTGTAATCACCAGCATCGATCGCTTTTGCCACACGGGAGTTCGCGCCATCGGCTCCAATCACCAGATCCACTTTCAGGGTTTTGTTTTCTCCCTCTAAACTGCCGTTGGAGTGATCCGCGTAATGCAGGATGTAAGGATCTTTGTCGTGGCTGGGAATTTCCAACTTGTGCATCGTGCCATTGATCACTTTGGTGCCCAACTTTTCGGCGCGAGTCCGCAAAAAGCCATCCAGCACTTCCCGGCGGCACATCCCAATATATTCGTCATCCTTGAGAGTGCTGCCAATGTTGACCTCAATGTTAGAGGGCGAGATCATTTTCATCTTACGCACTCGGCGATCGATGATTTCCGGGGGCAGGTCAAACTCGCTCACCATGCACAGCGGAATGGCACCACCGCAAGGCTTCACGTTGTCTAACTTGCGCTCAAGTAAATAGGTTTCGATACCAGCTTTTGCTAAAACTTCTGCGGCAGAGGAGCCAGCAGGTCCACCACCAACCACAGCAACCCGTAGTGCCAAAATGTTTCTCCTATCCAGTCTCTAGAAGCTACGAGAAAGAATCGTATCATGGACGTTTTGCATAACTCGCGCTGGTAGAGCCAGATCCAACCAATTTGAAACAGAGTGTAATAATTTACGCAACAGAGCTTAACGAATTCACTCAGCGGTTAATCCGGCAATTTGTTCACGTTCCATGCAATTCCTGTTTGGCGAATCTTACCGGCAAAATGATATTAGTCGAGTCGAACGCACAGTTGCGCCAGTTTTTCATCCGGTAAGGGGATAGGAAAAACCATATTGCCAATTCAGTCTTTTACAATCAACATACACGATGCCTGGGAGAGATGCGGTGAACCAGACCACGAGTGGAGTGCGTTGGACAATTCGAGATATAGAGGCATTACCGGATAACGAATGGGTTCGGTACGAAATTATTGATGGAGAATTGTTTGTGACCAGGGCACCTCATTGCAGGCATCAAAAAGTGACTGGGCGGATTTTTGCGTCCCTTGATGTCTGGGCATCTGAACAAAATCTGGGAGAGGCGTTCATTATGCCGGGGTTGATTTTCTCAGACTCCGATAATGTCTCTCCTGATGTGGTGTGGGCTAGTCGCGAACGGTTGCTCCAGATTGAAGATGAGGCAGGACATTTGCAAGGTGCCCCTGAACTGGTGGTGGAAGTTCTGTCGCCTGGAAAAAGCAACGAAGATCGAGACCGTCTGGCGAAACTCAAACTTTACTCGGTGCAGGGTGTACAGGAATATTGGATTGTCGATCGCATCGCTCAACGGGTTGAAGTGTATCGTCGGGATGCGGCTCAACTGGTATTAGTGGCAACGTTGCTGGCAGGCGATCGCCTCACCTCGCCCCTACTACCAGGTTTTGCTTGTGACATTGCTCATTGGTTTGCCTAATAACCTGGCGCTTGGAAACATGCCAGACCTCCAAATTCTTGAAGAATTTGGAGGTCTGGCTATCCTAATTTTCCACCGGAAAACCTTTATGAATTTTCTACGTAGATCTTCGGAGTCGTTTTTAAGTTTTCCTTGAAGCAAGACAAAAAACCTGGATTATTTCGGGGGGAAAGCAAAACTATGAGCAGTGTTAGTGCAATTTTCAGGGACTCCTACCATTCACCTTTATTGATTAGGAGTATTTGGTTTTATGTCGTTGATGCAACAGCTTTTTGCAAAAGGTGCTGCCCTCGCAGCGGTAATTGCGGTAGGAACACTCAGTTCTGGCTCTGCCCAAGCTGCCATTGTTACAGGCACTGTAACGGGCACCTGGGATTACGATTACGTCTTGGGTAATGTCACTGTTGGAGATACCTTCAAGGCTACCTATACCTACGATGACGCAGCTCTCACACCCTACAGCTACTCCGACCCCGGATACTATGAGTATACAGGCTGGACTGGTTCTCTATTGAGCCTCATTGTTGAAAGTGGCACTTACAGCCATACGTTTGACTTTGCAAGTGGAGGTAGTTATATTCAGTTCGAGGATTTCGATGGCGACCCTGGCTACTACTACTCCGACTACAGGCACTTCAGTGTGTATGGGGGCGACTACGATTCCACAACTGAGGTAAGTAACAACTTCTATGCTTACAAACGAGTAGGTAAGTATTTCAACGGCACACCGTTTGAGTCCTTGTATGCGAGTCTCTATGGCTACGACTATGTAAATGGTAGTGCCACAAATGGGGTTTATACCTACAAGGCGAACTTTACACCAGATCCTACGGCTGTCCCGGTTCCCACGCCTGCACTGTTGCCAGGGTTGATTGGCATGGGTGTGGCAGCACTGCGGAAGCGGAAGGCAGAAGCGGCTAAACTAGCAAATGAGGCTTAATTAACCAGTCACTGGTTCTAAACCTCGGAGTTCTCCAGCTAAATTATCGGGTTTTACCTGAAGGTGAGAGCAGAACTCCGAGGTTTTGGGGATGAAAAAACTGTGTTTTTCGAGAAGGATGCAGCTTTTTCACTCGCGATCGCCTCCTTTACTAACCTCCTCCAAGAACAGGTGCAAATCTTGATTAATTAACGTTTTTAACTGCATCGCTAAATCAAGGTTTGTTCTTAACTGATTAATCTCAATCTCTCCCCCGTATCCATGACGCACAAAATGGCGAGAACCCCGTAAACGATTGAGTAAACTAAATGCTTCTTCAGATAAGAAAGCAGGGCGTACTCCCTGTACGGGTTGACTGAGACGTAACAGCAGCGTGCAATGCCATTCACTTCCAGCACCAATGCGATTTTCAAAGGCGTTTGCAACCAGCTTCAAGAGATCTTCGATCGCACAGTACAAATTGTGAATTTGATAAGCAATGCTATCTAGTTGAGCGGGTGTCTCTAAACCCAGGGATAAGCGATCGTCTAAGCGTTGATAGACTCGTTCAATCAAGCGGAGTTGAGCGGTTAACTCAGCGGTTAATCCGGCAATTTGTTCACGTTCCATGCAATTCCTGTTTGGCGAATCTTATCGGCAAAATGGCATCGATCGAGTGGAACCACATCTACCTCGCGATCAAGATGGAGCGACAGATAACTGCCCAGCCCGAAAGGATCGCCCTGGTTCAAACTGTCAATCGCCAGGTCAATGTCTGAATCGGGCGAAAAGCGACCAGGTTGGGTGACTGAGCCAAAGAGATACCCCTGCTCAAAGCCAAAGTCAATGGCATGATGGTGCAGCCAAACGATCGCAGCTTGTAGAAGATGTTGGCGATCGTGCTCCGATTGCTCTCGTAGTTGCGCCAGTTTTGCATCCAGTAAGGGGGTAGGGAAAGACATACTACGCTGTGTTACCTGTAATGTGACGCAAAAACAATTCCCTATTGTTTATGGTAGCTGAGTTGGCAGGGGTAAGCATTTTAGCAATCGCGATCGCTCTGATTTGTCCGGGTAGCCTTCAAGGTCGAAATCTTGAAAGAAGCCTGAACCTGTAGCAACCAGCACCGACATCTCTGCCTAAACCGCCTACCTTACCTAGTAACTTTACGTACAAACCCCCTCATTACAATGTGTCTTCCTTCGGTGGGTAGTCGGTGGTATTTACGATCGCAAACTTCGCGATCGAGTTTGCCGCAAACCTATCACCCTCGGAGATGATTTCGACTCTATGCTTACGTCTAATCAAGTCCAATCGCATCTATCTAACTAAAAATACCTAATGAAGAAGCGTTCTTTGTTTGCCACTATTGGTTTGGCAGTTCTGGGTTTCACCTCCTTAATGTTCGGGCAAGCGCCACCCGCGTTCTCTGCAACCCTTGCCCCGATGCCTTTGATTGTGGATGACGATGGTAGCCAGGATGGATTAGCAGCATTGTCCTACCTGCTGACCAGTCCCAAGTTCGACATCAAAGCGATTACGATGTCTCACGGGGTTGCCCGTCCTGAAAATCCTGGGTTTCAAACCGGACTCAAACGGATGATGGGCTATCTCAGTATCACCGATATTCCGGTTGGGATTGGGAGTTCTGTTCCCTTGGAAGGAAACAACGCATTTCCAGCATTTATTCGCAATGATGCGGACAAGTTCTATGCCCCATTTGTGACCCTGCCGGAAGCAGTGCCAGAGATTCAATTTAAGTCTGCGGCTCAACTGATTGTGGACACGATCAAAAACTCGCCGGAACCCGTTGCAATTTTTTCTGCTGGCTCCATGACGAACATTGCCGAGGCGTTACGAATTGACCCGACGATCGTCAATAACATTGCCGTGCTACAAATTATGGGCGGCAATATTTACACTCCCGGCAATTTAGGAGTCATCCCGGAACCGCCCTATTCCACCAACAAAGTGGCAGAATTCAACATCTGGCTGGATCCCGTTGCGTCTAAGGAAGTCTTCGATGCAGGCAAAAATGGGTTAAAAATTCAACTCACTCCCCTGGATGCCACCGACAAAATTGCCTTCACTCGCGACGATTATGCCGCCTGGTTAGCCGCAGGCACTCCCAACAGCACTCTAGCCGCCCAATTGTTGGACTTCTCACTGGTGGTTGTGGGGGGCGATGTCAACCCCAACCCTTTGTGGGATATGGTGGCAGCGATTAACCTGAATGAGCCTAACTTTTCTCCAGAAACACCTCTGCGTCTGGAAGTGGATGCTACCTCTGCACCCGGAGATACCCAAGGGCAGCTTAATGTGATTCCCAATTCTCCTCCGAATGTGTTGGTGTCCTTCGATCCCAGCTTTAACAATCTGTCGTTTAAGAGTACGGAGTTGTTTGCCAGCCAATCTGCCGCTATTCCCGAACCCACCACGATTTTAGGTGCACTCGCAGCAGGCGGATTTCTCCTGGCTCAAAAACGCAAGCGCCGTTAAATACGATCGCGTAGGGTGGGTTAAGCAACGCTGTAACGCACCAATCATCTTTGCTGATGCTAGTTATATGTGCTGGCAGGCGATCGGCTCACCTCACCCCTGCTCCCCAGTTTTACCTGTGAAATTGCTCACTGGTTTGCATAATCAACCTGGCGTTTGGAAATATGCTAAGCCTCCGATTTCTTGAAGAAACCGGAGGTTTTTGATATCACAAAGCTCTCCAACCGGAAACGCTTCATGAACTTTATACGTAGAATCTCAGTATCCTTTTTGAGCTTTTGCTGAAGAACTACGTAAACTCTGGCTTTTTTCCAGAAGGGAAGTAAAACTGTGAACAGTGTTGACCAGAAGCAAAAGACTTTTTTGGCAAGCATCTTCCACGTCATACATTTCCGGTGCTGTGAAGCCTCCGCCATTGCAAAGAATCAATGGGATTCGCATAGCGTTCCACAAGCACTGAGAATCAAGCTTCTACCATCCTTTAACCAAGGCTCACGATTAGCCAAACTCCCAAATCAGTTCGGCTGACGGCTCACCGGAAGCCTAATCCAAATTGGTCTAACTTCTGCTGGTCACACCTCAGGGACTCCTACCATTCACCTTGACATTTAGGAGTTTGAATTTACATGGCAAGTTCAACAATTTTGAAAACGCTCACTGCCACCGTAATTGGGGCAGCTTGTTTAACGGCTGGTTCAGCGGTAGATGCATATGCGCTTACCTTAACTTTTGACGAGATAGCCACTGAAGGATCTATTTCTAATGGGTATGGTGGGCTTAATTGGGACAATTTCTACGTACTTAATTCCACCACTTTTTTCGGTGGTGCCCCGAATGGCTATAAATTTGGAACTGCATCACCAGAAAAAGTAGCTTACAACGCCTTTGGTGCTCCAGCCTCGGTACTTAAGGGTAGTCAGCCATTTACCCTTAACAGTGCATATTTAACCGCTGCATGGAACGACGGTTTGAATATTCTAATTGAGGGTATTCAAGGAATTAATACGGTCTACTCAACAACTGTGGTTGTCGATACAACTTCTCCTACCTTGTTTAACTTCAACTGGAGCGGAATTGATTCTTTGCGATTTACTTCTTTTGGTGGAGTGAATGCAGGCTACGGAGGTGGGGGAACGCAATTTGCCCTGGATAACCTGACAATTAATGCAACGCCAATTCCAACACCCGCCTTGTTGCCAGGATTAATCGGGATGGGTGTAATGGCATTGCGGAAGCGGAAAGCGGAAGCGGCTGGGCAAGAGAGCGAGGCTTAATTAGCGTTAAGCGCTTGTTAAAACTCGGAGTTCTCAAGTCAAAATGCAGGCTCTTGCCTGAAGCATGGCTCAGAACTCCGAGTTTTGTGTGCGTGGGCGCGACCTCACGTTTGATAAACAGGAATCGTGCAGAATTTGGGGAATCGCTATAATCGGCAAGAATGATCCTGACCAAGAAGACGATAAGAACCATGATCCCAGTCAATGAAGCTCAACAGCAGTTGCAGGATTTGATCGATTCAGTCAGTCAATCCCACCAACCGATCGTAATTGCAGGACAGCACAGTAATGCTGTGTTGTTGGCTGAAGCAGATTGGGCAGCGATGCAAGAGACGTTGTATCTTCTCTCAGTTCCAGGAATGCGGGAGTCAATCCGGGAAGGATTAGCAACGCCGATTGAAGAATGCGATCGGGAACTGGAGTGGTAATGTGGGAGTTGGTTTATACCAAGCAGGCACAAAAAGATGCCAAAAAGTTAGCCTCTAGTAACTTACGAGATAAAGCTCAAGCCTTGCTCGATATGATCCAAGCCGACCCGTTTCAAAACCCACCGCCTTATGAAAAACTGGTAGGGGATTTGGAAGGAGCATACTCGCGACGCATCAACATTCAGCATCGCCTTGTGTATGAAGTGATTGAGGAAGAGAATACAGTAAAAATTTTGCGGATGTGGACGCATTACGAGTAGAAATTAAACTGCTCGACACAGCGGACGAAAATTTCCACGCCCATACTCAACGCGGTTTCATCAAAGTCAAAGCGGGGGTGATGGTGGGGATAGGCGAGTCCCTTTTCGGCGTTGGCGGAACCGAGGAAAAAGTAGCATCCCGGCACCTCTTGCAGAAAGAAAGACATATCTTCGCCGCCCATTGTTTGGCATTCCGGCACCACTCCCAGCGGCGATTCCACCACATCTTCAGCCACCGATCGCACCAAATTCGCGATCGCTCCATCGTTAATCACAGGGGGGTAAAGTTCCCAGTACTTGAACTCATAGGTTGCACCGTGAGCCTCACAAATTCCTTTAATAATCTGCTCCATACGTTGCCCAAAGTAGCCTTTGTAAATGGGGTTGAAGTAGCGCACTGTGCCACTCATATGAGCCGTATCGGCGATCACGTTATGAGCTGTTCCGGCGTGAAATTCGCCAACCGTGACGACGGCGGAATCGATCGGGTTGACGTTGCGGGCGACGATCGTTTGCAACGCATTCACAATTTGGGAACCCACGACGACGGAATCGATCGTTTGTTGTGGGATCGCTCCGTGTCCGCCTTTACCCTGTACCGTCAGTTCAAAACATTCCACCGCTGCCATGAGTGCCCCCGTCCGCACTCCCACCGTTCCTAACGGCAACACATTCCACAAATGCAACCCCAAGATCGCGTCCACATCCGGATTCTGGAGCGCCCCTTCTGCGATCATCGGTTCTGCCCCACCCAGTCCTTCTTCCGCTGGCTGGAAGATAATTTTGACGGTTCCAGCAAAGTCCTGGCGATGTTGGGATAAGTAACAGGCAGTGCCCAGGGCAATCGCCGTATGTCCATCGTGTCCGCAGGCGTGCATTACCCCGTCATGCTGAGATTTGTAGGGCACGTCGTTTTCTTCTTGAATCGGTAACGCATCCATGTCTGCCCGAATTGCGAACACCTTCCCCGGACGATCGCCCGTGATGGTTGCCACAATTCCCGTTTTGGCGATGCCTGTTTGATGGGGAATTCCCCATTCGCGTAGTTTTTGCGCTACAAAGTCAGAGGTGAGAAATTCTTGGAATCCTAGCTCTGGCTTTTGGTGGAGCGAGCGCCGCCACTCGACAATTTGGGGTTGGAGCAATCGGATGTCTGAGCGAATTCGAGAAACATCGACTGCAAGGGGATTGAGAGGAGTTGAAACCATAATCTAAAACTGCGTCTTTTGAACAAAACGGTGGGCATTCTTTCTCTAGACTAACGATTTAGCAACCCTTTCTGACTAAAATCTGCCTAAAAAGTTTGTAATTCCCGGTGAAAAACAAAAATAATTAAGATCTCATGACTGTTTCATTTTCCTTACCTCCCGGTTGCACCATTCGTCGAGCCTGCCCCACCGATCGCGCCTCGCTCCATCACTTACTCATCCAATTTCGCCAGGAAGTTTTGCCTCCCACCTCCCAAACCGAGTGGACACTCCGCATTATTGCTGGCGGCTTGCTAGGAGGCATGGGTATTCATGTTGCCCTATGGTTAGGCTGGCAACGCTTTATCAATCTGCTGCTGGGTCCAGGAGCGATCGTGGGTGTGGGAGTTCTAGCTGCTGCCTGGATTACCTGGAACGAAGATTGGAAAAACTTCTGGGTGATTGAGCATCAACATCAACTGGTTGCTTGCGCCAAGCTGCGCTGCCACCCCAACTATTCTTTGCTGCATGATGTTTACGTGGTTCCCGAATGGCGCAGTCAGGGACTCGGCTCCCATATGGTGTCCTACCTGGGAACTCAAGCCACCAAACCGCTTTATCTCACCTGTATGCCCAATCTGAGGCAGTTCTACCTCCGGCTTGGCTTTATGCCTGTTTCCTCCAAAACCCTGTCTCCCCTCATTCAGTACGACCTGGGTATTCCTGGGCGAATTCAAGTGATTCCACTCGTGCTGAAATGAACCCAGCCTGGATCATCAGTCAGAGATTTGTCAATGAGTGCATTTCATCCTTTGTAACCCTCACCCCGGATTGCTCTCTCGCTTTGGGAGAGGGGCGTTCAATCCGACTCTCCTTATTCTGGTTTGGCAGTAGCTGTTGGAGGCTGAGGGCAAGATAGAAGCTCTCGATCGATTAAATCCAGTAGTTCTCCACTTCTCTCAGGCTCAAACTTCCTTGCCAGAAACAAATCAGAAGTTTTGAGTGGGTCAATATCTTCAAGCGTTAGGACTCTGGGGGGAAATGGATTCGGATTCAACCAATCCGCATAGGTCAAATTACTACCAGAAATGTCTTGTTTAAAGGGGGAATTGCAGATGAGAGTTTGGAAAAAGATTTCGTCTGGAATAAGGGTATGTTTGAAGTAGTTGGTGACGTTTGGGTGCTGATCCAAATACTGCATTAAGTGCTGTACGCATTCCCCAGTTAAAGCCCACCATTGAGAACCACCATAGGGAACCAATTTATTTGGAATTTTTCGTTTAATCGGTATATGCAAATGACGGCTTCTTAAGAAGAAATGCCAGTCTAATACTCGTCGTGCTGGTTGGAATATGCCTGTGTGTTCACTCCAGGGATTAGGCTCTAAAAAAGGAAACGCATCCATGAACTGTTTTCCCTGATTTTGCTCAAGATAGCGCTTGAGTTGGGGCAGGGGTTTGATGGGATAGTCTTGCCCGGAAATTAGCAGCACATAATCATAGTGCTCTTTTGCCGCACAAACCTTTCGCAAACAACTTAGAGTGGCACCGACAAGGCTAAATTGTCCCCAACGACAAGCATATCTTTCATCCGTTAAGACAACTCTTGAATTTGCTGCAAATGTTTTTTGAACTGCGTTGAAAACAGTTGGAGAGCGCCGATCGATATGAATAAAAAAATGATCGTCTTCTAAGCTCAAAACATGAATTAGCCGCGCAATTTGTTCAGGAAATTTGTGGGCAAGCATGACGAATGCAATTCTCATGTCAAAAAGTCCTCAGAGGCGTTGTGTGATTACGGCTATCGGGTCTGTTCTTTATTAATTCTTCCCATGCCGCTGGAGGAATCCACAGGTCGTGCTGCTTGTTAAGCAACGTATCTGGCGAGAATTTCATGGTTGGCGCGATCGGGAAAAAGGCATCTCGATCGTTTCCACTACAGGAATAGGGAACATGATAAGCTGTCAACTCAGTCAAGGAATTCATTGCTCTGAATTCACCCTTGAGACTGGTTACAAGAGGTTTTGACTGTGAAGATACGCTGGTTATGCTCTGGACTGCTCGGTTTCTGGTGTTTACTCTCCTCGGTGGCGGAAGCGGCTAATCTCCAATTTTGGCAATTTGACCAACGCAATAATCGTCTGGAACTGCGAACCGATGTGGGAGTGCAACCACGGGCACAACTTGTTTTCAATCCTACCCGCTTAGTAATTGACCTGCCTGGAACCCGCTTAGGGCGACCTAAACTTGCCGAGCAGTATGGAGGCATGATTACTGCCATGCGAATCGCCCAGTTCGATCGAGATACAACCCGCATCGTTTTGGAGCTTTCTCCAGGGTATGTGATTGACCCAAACCGCATTCGCTTTCGTTACACCACCGCCAGCAATTGGACGATCGAACTGCCCCAGCCCGAATACAATCAGGAACTTGCCAGCACGCCCAGAGTCGATACGCAACTGCTGGATGTGCCTCAAGCTCCCAATGTGCCTCCCCCTGGTCAAACTCGCCCTGGTAGCCTTTTTCCCATCGCTCCATCCACCAGACCCAACCCCATCATTCCGAATATTCCTGCCGGGAAACCGATCGTGATTATCGATCCTGGACATGGTGGTCCGGATCCTGGTGCTGTAGGCATTGGCGGACTAAAAGAAACAGACATTGTGCTGGATATTAGTCGGCAAGTCACGGAGATACTCTCCCGCCAAGGCATTGCGGCGGTGCTGACCCGTGATGCAGAGTATGACCTGGGTTTGGAACCACGAGTCCAAATGGCAAACCGGGCAAATGCCACTGTGTTTGTCAGCATTCATGCCAATGCCATCAGTATGTCGCGCCCAGATATTAATGGACTGGAAACCTATTATTTCAACTCTGGAAAAGAACTGGCGAGTGTCATTCACCGGACTATTTTGGAGGAGACGGGTGTGCGCGATCGCCGAGTGCGTCAGGCTCGATTTTATGTATTGCGCTACACGTCGATGCCCTCTGTTTTGGTAGAAACGGGGTTTGTCACCGGGGCAGAAGATGCGGCTCGTCTCCGAGATCCAGGCTACCGCAGCCGCATGGCAGCTGCGATCGCGCGGGGGATTTTGCGCTATCTAGGACGAAGTAGTTGATTCTGCGCCAACTGATTTTGCACCAACGTTAATGGGCATTCCCCCCTGCTCTGCCGATCGCCTTGCCGCATCCGCAACTTTTAGCGTGTAAACACTCGCCTCTGCCGCGATGTAGAGCGGTGTGCCAGCGGTTAAATGCTCCAAAACCATCGCCGTATCTCTGGCAAACAGTCCGCGCCGACTCCCAACTTGCAGGGGATGGCTACCATCCGTATTGATCCAGGTGCCCCCGTCTCCTTCAAAGATCAAAGTTCCCTTGTGACCCTGCACTTCAAAAATTCGTTCCGCTTGCCAAAACACCTCTCCCTTGCCATAAGTCACTTCTGCCAGCACGCCATTTGCAAACTGCAACTGCGCCGAACACCGACAAGCCGTGTAGTAGCCAGATGGGGAAACAAACTGAGCGTTTCCGCTGCCCTGTGTCGCATCCCAAAACTGAGCCGTACAACTCACTGTTGCCACTGTGCCGAACAAATCCACTAACCGATGTAGGCGAGAAAGGGCACCCATGAGGGGAAACCCAAATGCCTGAGCATGATAGCTCCATCGCTGCGGGGCGGGATGCTCTGGTTTGAGGGTGGCATACCGGGCGTAAAAGGCGTTGCCGACCCGTGGAAGATTTTCTTTTAGTGCTTGGTGTACGCCGCCCAACAATTCAATATGTTCCACGTGGAGTAGCTTGTTTTGATGCTTTGCGAGGGTAATCAGCGCTTCGGCTTCTACCACATCCAGGCAGAGCGGATATTCGACAATAACGTGTTTTCCTGCCCGCAGAGCGGCTCGCACGATCGCCCCATGATCCTGATTAATCGTAGAAACAATGACCAGATCAGCATCTGTCTCCATGACCTTCTGCCAGGAATCATAGGCAACCACTCCGTAGGGCTGGCTGAAGGTTTGGGTACGTTCCAAATCCCGTCCTGCGATCGCTACCAGATGCGCTCTGGTTTCAGCTTGAAGTGTATCGGCTCTGAGTTTTGCAGCGTATCCGGTACCGATTAACCCTACTTGCATGGTGCAACCTGGCGATCGTGACTCAACCCATAAGAAAATATCATGCCCTTTATTCCTGAACTTAAGTAGGTATTTTAGAATAGCCGCTTGATCCCGATTCCTATCCCACAACTGGAAATTTCTCTCCAGTCCTATAAGAGAAGCGGATGAAATAAGTCATTTCCATTACGAATCCCATTCGCCCAAAGAACCAGTAAAAGTGTTAATGACGGATTTATCCCGTAGTATCAAAAATGGTGAGATTGGAAGTGTTAAGCAGTTTTAATCCTGCAATTTAATCTTGCAAACTGTTAACCCCCTTTTTCACCCTCAACGCGCTGTATCCATATTGAGAGGATCACTCATGGCATCTTTCAAAGTTACCTTAATCAACGAAGCAGAAGGGCTGAACACCACCATCGAAGTTCCCGATGATGAGTACATCCTTGATGCGGCTGAGGAACAGGGGATTGACCTGCCCTACTCCTGCCGTGCAGGTGCTTGCTCTACCTGTGATGGTAAGATTCAGTCGGGTGCTGTTGATCAATCTGACCAATCCTTCCTGGATGATGACCAAATTCAAGCTGGTTACGTGCTGACCTGTGTTGCCTACCCAACTTCTGATTGCACTATCCTGACTCATCAAGAAGAAGCTTTATACTAAGCAATTTGTTAAATTTCTTAGGAAGGAAGCAGTCAAGACTCTTAAGCGCAAGCCTTTTTGGGCGTGCGCTCTTTGCGTTTAAAGAGGAAAGAAGTTAGTCATCCCAATTCCCGAATTTCCATCTCCCCATTTCCCATCCCGCTCCTCTCTCATGTCTCCTATCCCTCCCGATTTAGATTTAGCCATTCGCCAAACGGTTCGGCGCTGCGGTTTGCAGGCAGAACAGATGGCAACTCGTGGGTTTGAGGTGATGGAGAAAGGACATCAAGACTACGTCACCACGATCGACACTGCTCTAGATGCAGAGCTGTTTTCTGCCTTCTCCACCCTTTTTGCAGAGGATGGCGTGATTACCGAAGAAAACTCGCGATCGCGCCAACAGTTTCATGCTCAATACTCCCGTCTTTGGTGCATTGATCCGATCGATGGCACAGAAGACTTCATTTACGGCAAGCGCAATTATTCTGTCATGGTGGGCTTGCTGGAACACTATCAGCCACGAGCCGGATGGATTTATGCCCCCACACGAGACCAGATGTATTTCGGGGGAACAGATTGGGGACTGTTCCAGAGCGCTGGCGATCGTGCCCCTGTCCCCATCCCAACTGCGCCTTTGTCGTCTGATCTCTCTTCCCTCCGCCTGATGATTGGGCATCGAGACCAAAAGCGGTACGGAGAGGCGATCGTAGCTCAACTTCCAGAGATTAAATTTCAATTCATGGGTAGCTTCGGCTTGAAGGTGCTGGAGGTGATTTTGGGTCATGCCGATGCTTACTTGTATCTCAATCGGCGAGTCAAAGTGTGGGACACGGCTGGACCCTTAGCCCTGGCACGGGCGGCTGGGTTGACCTGTTGCAGTTTGGAAGGGGAACCCATTCGCTTCATTCCTCAAGCGCTGGAGCCAGTCAGCCTTTCCCATAAACAAGCAATTCTGATTGGGCATCCTGGCTTGATTCAGGAGTTGCGCCCCCGGTTATTAGCAGCCATTCACACGAAAACGAAATCTAATGATTGAAGTGTGAGAGTTGGGTTTAGAGTGTCTATACTAGGGTTTTCCTCCTTCTATCACCACCGAACTTTTCATGCAGACCGAAGCGTTTAGTGAAATGTTTCCGCTTTTAACTGCTGCCAACCCGGAAACCCTTGAATGGCTACTTTCTGTTGCCGTCGATCATGAATATCCTGCCGATCGCGCCGTGCTGATGGAGGATGCCTGGGGAAATGCACTCTACTTTATTGTGTCTGGCTGGGTCAAAGTGCGCCGTCTATCGGGAGCGGGCGAAGACAATGTGGTGACGCTTGCCATCCTGGGACGGGGTGACTTTTTTGGAGAAATGGCAATTTTGGATGAATCCCCCCGTTCCACCGATGTCATTGCTCTGTCGCCCGTTAAGCTCATCAGCATTTCCGCCCAACGATTCATCCAAACTCTGTTTAAAGATCCGCAGTTGCACCATCGGATGCTGCAACTGATGGTACGTCGCCTCCGACTCACGAATCTGCGGTTTCAACTGAGGCACCAACCTCCCGCTATCAAACTCGCGAATACGATCGTGACCCTGGCAGACAGCTATGGGCAGGAAACAGCCAGCGGCACCGATATCTTCAACATCCCCTTCAAAGACCTGGCAGATTTAAGCGATATCGGGCTTGAAGAAACTACCAAAATCATGGAAAAGCTGGATAGCAAGGGTTGGATTAAGACCGATCCAGCTAAACAGGTGATGCACATTCTCAATATCAAGCAATTGATGCACTTAGCTGAGAAGGTTTAATGCTAAAGTCACGAGTGTTAACCCAGGAGCAATCTGTAGCATGAATCGTGAGGCATGGGAATCGGAGTCGCCCCTAGAGATTGAAGGGGTAGAGCGGCATGGAGCAAGTTTGTTGCAGGACGATGCAGCGATCGTTCGCACCGTCAACCCTCTGCAACCTCGTTTCTGCTATCAGGTTTCGATGCCAGAACCGTCTTCTCACCTGTTTGAAGTGAGTCTTCAGGTAAAAGGCTGGCAACCTCACGTAAACCAGCACTTTGAACTGAAAATGCCCGTGTGGACACCGGGTTCTTATCTGGTGCGAGAGTATGCCAAACATTTGCAAGACTTCACCGCCACTTCCCTCACGGGTCAGCCGTTGAAATGGACAAAAGCGGGTAAAAATCATTGGCAAATAGACACTAGGGAATTCACTGATTTCACGATTCAGTACCGGGTTTACGCGAATGAGTTGTCTGTGCGAACTAATCACCTGGATCTGACTCATGGCTACTTCAATGGGGCAGGGCTGTTTTGCTACGTTCCAGGCTATGAATACTGTCCCTTGCAAGTGAAAATTGTGCCCCCTCGTCCTGATTGGCGCGTAACGACTTCTCTTGTGCCTGTGGCAGACGAGGTCAATACTTTTGAGGCGACAAATTTTGATGGACTGGTGGATAGCCCCTTTGAAATTGGGCGGCATCGCTTGTATGACTTTGAGGCGGCGGGAAAACCGCATCAGTTAGCCGTTTGGGGAGAGGGCAATTTAGAGCCAGATGGTTTGCTGGCAGATATGCAACGGGTGATTGAAGTAGAGGCAAATTTGTTTGGTGGCTTGCCTTATGATCGCTATCTGTTTCTGTTACATCTCTCGTCTCAGGGTTTCGGCGGATTAGAACACAAAAATTGTTGTTCTTTGATCTATCAACGGTTTGGCTTTCGGAATAAGGAAAAATACGATCGCTTCATCCAACTGGTTGCCCACGAATTCTTTCACCTATGGAATGTGAAACGTATTCGCCCGAAAGCGTTAGAAACGTTTGACTATGACCAGGAAAACTACACCCCTTCCCTCTGGTTTAGTGAAGGCACTACGAGCTACTACGACCTGGTAATCCCCTATCGAGCGGGAGTGTATGATGTGCGGGCGTATTTAAACTCCTTAGGAAAAGAAATAACTCGGTTCTTGACCACTCCCGGTCGCCAGGTGCAACCTCTGGCAGAGTCCAGCTACGATGCCTGGATTAAGTTATATCGGCAGGATGCCAACAGTCCCAACTCTCAAATGTCTTACTACCTAAAAGGGGAAATGGTTTCTTTGTTGCTCGATCTGTTGATTCGGGAACGGCATAACAATGGACGATCGCTAGATGATGTGATGCGCTTGATGTGGGAGCGGTTTGGTAAGTCAGAAATTGGGTTTACCCCAGAAGAGTTAGAGCGGGCGATCGAGGAAATCGCCAGTTTCGATCTCAGCGAATTCTTCCAAAAATATCTCCACACCACAGACAACTTACCCTTTGATGAGTACCTAGAACCGTTTGGTTTGCGCCTGCTTCCCGATGGCGATGGATCTCTGCCGTGGCTGGGCTTGACCCTCAAAACCGAGAACGGACGAGACATGATTAAGTTCGTGGAGCAAGGTTCTCCGGCGCAACGGGTTGGCATGGATGCAGGAGATGAACTGTTGGCGATGAATGGTATTCGAGTGACTGCGGAGCAATTAAACGATCGCCTGCGAGATTTTCAACCAGGGCACTTGATCCAGGTTGCCTTTTTCCATCAGGAAGAACTGCGCCTGACCATGCTCACTCTGGGAGAACCGCGCCCTTCCCGCTACCAAATTGTGCCCTGCGATCGCCCCACCCGCAAGCAGGAGCAAAAGTTCCAGGGGTGGTTGGGCGTTCCTCTTTCCCTGCTCCAGTGACCCCCTTGCGGGTATCCCTCTCAAACAAGAAATTCGCTTATAGTGGCTCCAGCAAACATTGCAACAGGAGGATGGAGGACGCAATGGGAACCTGGATCAAAGAAACAGACATCGCCATGTATTTAATGGAGGGGAATAACTACCTGGAAAGAATCCTGAAAGATCCGCGTCCCAATGGTGAGAAGCAACTTGATGTCAGTGCGATGAAGCGCTGGTTTGCCAGATCGGATTCTCCTGGCGGCATGGTTGTTTCGATCGGGGTTAATTTGCCAGAACCGCCGCCAAAACCCAGAACCACCCCCAAACCAGCGGTTAAATTTATTGCTGCAAGTTCCGCTAACTTCACGAGTCGGGAAGGCACCGACATCGACACTATCATTATTCACAATACCGTCGGCACCACGGAAAGCGCGATCTCGGTCTTCAAAAATCCTGCTGCCAAAGTCTCAGCCCACTACATTGTCGATCGCTCTGGCGAAATCATTCAAATGGTGCGAGATAGCGATTGCGCCTACCATGCCGGAAATCCTGGTGTAAACTTCCGCTCGATCGGCATTGAACACGAAGCAACTTTTTCCCAGCGCGGCTTAACTCCGGCTCAAAATGTTTCCAGCGTTGCCCTGATTAAATTTTTGATGTCCACTTACCGCATTCCCATCACTCACATTCGTCCCCACTCAGATATTGTTGGCACGGAATGCCCCAACCTGATTTTCCCCACCAAAGCCGACCTGCAACGCTGGATTCAAACCAACTTTACTATTCGCTAGATATCTACAGATGGGCAAGGCGCGATCGCCTTCAACTCGGTTGTGATGCCAAATGTTTTCTCGGTTGAGTGTTTGTCAATTGGGTGATCGGGAAACCCAGTCCCGAAATTTCCCTCGTCACTTGAGTTATTTTGATCTGATAGCGCTGACTTTTCCAGCGTTCGTTTCTCCGAAAGAGGCTTTTTCATGGCTGGTTGACGATCGATTCCGGCTTGGGCACGGTGGAAGTGTCCGTCGATGCCTCGGATGGTTGTGCCTCTGAAGCATCTAAAATCTCTGTCGCTGTTGCAGAGGCAGTTGCTGGAGCTTCATCAGTTGTGGGTGCGATCGCATCTCCCAGTTCAGTCAATTGAACTTCAGGAATCGCCACTTCAACCGCGCTGGGTTGGTCAATTTCAGTGCTGGAGTGAATCCGGCGGATTGGCAAATTTGCAATTAAAGCGGTGGAGCGCTGGTTGCTTTCTAAGGAGAATTCCATGCTTTCCGTATCCAGTTCCACGTAGCGAGATACCACTTCCAAAATCTCTTTCCGCATCGCTTCGATGGTTTGGGGTGGCAAATCAGCCCGATCGTGAGCCAGCACCAATCGCAATCGGTTTTTGACCTGCTGACGGCTGTTGTCTGGGCGGGGAAAGAAGCGTTCGAGGAATTCAAGCAGCATGGAACATTGTTAGGTGAAAGGAAAAGCGATCGATTTGGCAACCCTCAAGTTGTTACCCCGTCGGTTTCTTGCCGATCGGTGAAGTTAGAACTTTGCGAAGGCGGGCAAAAAAGCCATCGTTGGGAGGCGTAAAGTCGAGAAACTCAACGGTTTCTCCTTCCAAGCGACGGGCGATGTTATCAAAGGCAGTGCCCGCTAGGGACGGCGTTTCTGCCAGCACCAAGGGTTCGCCTTTGTTAGTGGAAACAATCACACGCTCATCATCCGGCACGATGCCAATCAGCGGAACTGCCAAAATTTCCTGCACATCCTCCACACTCATCATGTCATTCGCCTGCACCATGCTGGGACGCAAACGGTTGACAATCAGTTGCACCTTCTTGATATTGTTGGCTTCCAGTAAGCCAATCACCCGATCGGCATCTCGCACCGCCGCAATTTCGGGAGTGGTCACAATTAACGCTTCTTTGGCAGCCACGATCGCATTCTGGAAACCCATTTCAATCCCCGCCGGACAATCCACCAGCACGTAATTAAAGGCTTTCGTCAGTGCATTCACCAATTGCTTCATCTGGTCAGGCTTCACGGCATCTTTGGTGCGATTTTGCGCGGCAGGCAGCAACATCAAATTGGGCAACCGCTTATCCTTCACCAAAGCTTGCTCCAAGCGACACTGCCCAGCCAGCACATCCACCGCCGTATACACCACCCGATTTTCCAAGCCCAGCAGCAGATCCAGATTCCGCAAGCCAAAGTCGGCATCGATCACAATGACTTTACGACCTCGTTTTGCCAGAGCCATGCCTAAATTGGCGGTGGTGGTTGTTTTACCCACGCCCCCTTTGCCAGAGGTCACAACAATAACGCGATTCATGTAAAAAGGTTAATCACTAAAGGACGAATAGTAGCCAGTAGAAGCAGCTTACAGTGATATTTAACAATACCAAAACTGCTCTCCTTATACTCCACGGTTTGGCATTTGAGCCAAAATTTACATTAGACGATCGCCCAAATCTTGTCGGATGCGATACAGGATGGTGTGGGTATCGAGTTGCTTGAGGATGGTTTGAATGGTGGTACTGGCTCCCTGTGCGCCCCAGCTACAGCCATTTTCCAGGTACGTTTGGGTAGCGCGACCGACCGCATAGGTGCCCAATCCGGCAAAGCCTGCCTGGGCGATCGCGGTGCCAGCATACGCCGTTATGCCACTGGCTGTATCTCCTCCAGACGCAACAGCCGCAGCACTTTTACCCAGACCCAACACAACGCCGCTGCCAATTTCGGTGAGCAATAAACTGCCAGAACTAAGCAAAATTGTTCTCCAGAGTTTGCCTGCTTCGTGTCCCGTGATGGGCAATCCATAAAGCTCTGACAGGGCACGAATCATAGCGAGGTCGGAAATTACGCCGCCCAGCATATCCAGAACAGCCACGGGATTCAGGGCAATGGCGATCGCTTTGTAGCGCACAAATTTCCAAATCAACGCTTCAGCTTCAGTTTGATGGACTTCAATCATTTTGCTGGCTAGTCGAGTTTCGGCTCTTTGCACCTGGACGAGCGCATTCAACGCCATCAGCGTTCGTCCTTCCTGCTGCAACACCTGCAAGAT
>JANRIN010000128.1:0-7913 GCA_033764965.1 Leptolyngbyaceae cyanobacterium bins.302
ATCTATTCAGCACTACCTGGGGCATAAGAACATTCAGCATACAGTCCGCTACACGGAGTTGTCCCCAGACTGTTTCAACGACTTCTGGCAGGACTGATTTCCTTAACGACCAAAATTTTTCCGTTGCTAAAACTAAGCCTATCTCCTCAACAGCAGTTACGAAATCATTTGGAGTGACCAAGGGACATTTGTAAAGAAGTGGCACTTTGCCCAACAGCACAACCAACTGGATGAAAAGACACTAGCACAGGTGCTCAAGGTTGCTAAGCGTAAGAAGTACCGTATCTCTGGGAAAGCCAACAAGTTTCTCAACGATCTAGTTACGGAGATTTATCAAGGCTGGACGGATTTTGGACAAACCAATCGGCTGCTAGGACGGATTGCGATGTATTGCTATATCTTCTGGCACTACCTGAATGGCTGTGATCCGCTGGAAGGCAGGGCATTGGTGAGGCATATTGTCGAAATTGCTCAATCCCTTCCAGGCTACAGCGACTTTTGCCAACACCAGCACGAAATTGAAGAACGGGCAGAGGAGTGGGCGAATTGTGTGGAGAGTAGCCGTTACTTCCCCTATGGGATTGGCAAGAACAAAACTCAATCACCTGAGGAACAGCAATCTACTCCAACCTGGCATGAGCAGAAGCGGGAGGATGCGCGGGAACGGATCAGAAAGGCGATCGCTCAACTGCTCGAATCCAACACGCTACCCATTCGACCAACTGCTCGATTCAATGCCTTAGTCGCACAAGGGATTGGTGGAGGCACGCTTTACAAACACAAAGACCTCTGGCATCCAGAGTATCTCATACCTGTGGAGAACCCCCCGCACCCCCCAGGATTAGAAGCCCCTTCTGCTTGCCCAAAAGGGGCAGCAGAAGTTACGACAAACTTATTATTTGAAAAATCCAGTAATATCCCTTCGAATCAAGGTTTGGAGTACTTTAAATTCGATCAAGTTCAGGGAATAAGCAGTAATACTCAGACTGAACCAGACGGACTGGCATGGGCGAAACAACAAGTCGCAGAAATTCAAGCCCTGCAAGACTACAAACACGCTGCTCAGAAAGAAGCTTGGGAGCAACTTAAGCTATTCCAACCAAAAACTGCACTTCCTTCTCCGGCTCGTATCGCTCAAATGCAGCAGTGGTTGGAATCAGGTGATCCGATTTTGATGGCTGAGGCAGAAGTGTTTTTCAATCACTATCAAAAACCTGAGCACGACTGTTAGGGCTAAACCAACGCAAAATCAATCTTTTAGAACATCAATTTCTTCAGAAATTTGGGACTTCAAGCTCTTATGAGCAAGAGCGAGATGGGGTGCTTGAAGTCCTAGACGGTAGGCTTTTCAAGCTATTTAATATGCTTGTTTCCGTGCTTACCTTATGAGTATCATTTTTAGTGCTTAACTTGATTTTTGTGCTTACCTTGCGAGTATCATTTTAAATGCTTAAATTTATATTTTTATCGTGCTTTAAAAGATTTAAATGCAATTCTGAAAAAATTGTGTTACTTTCTTTATAAGATTCCATCCTGATACTTTGCTTATCTTTAATATTTCTTGAGGTTATAGTTATGCAATTTTCAGTCTATTTACCTATCCGAATTACTCCAGAAGAGGCAAAAATTCTTGAAGGCGCGACCAAGGTGCGAGAGGTTAAGAAATCAACTATAGTTCGGGAGCTAATTCGTGGTCTTCAACCCCCGCATCAAAAGCCCCCTAATCCCGAAGATTAGAGATTTTTGGGCGAAATAAATCTCCATGACAACAATGAAACTAACTTAAAGATCTACGGACGATTCGATATAGACCAAAAACAGATAACCATCAGTCGTCAATCAATCTAGGTTTATCGGATTCATCGCTTGTGTTTGAGTTTGCCCAGTCTCTAGATTTGGGGGTTGAAATCGTGCAAATTCCTACTCGCTCAGGTAGGCGCAAAGGTAGGGGTGATTGAAGGCAATTCTGAGTTATCCAGACAGCTAGACGAACTTGTGAACCGGAGCAACACCAATGCGATTCGGCATCTCTATGGCAGACTGAATCGGCATAGGAAAAGGATGAAGGCAAGAAGGGGAAGTGATGGCAAGCATTGAACGGATTTCTCTACCACTAATTGCACCAATAGATTCCCCTTGGAATTTAGTAGTTTATCTCCTGACAGATCCACAACTATGCGACGGGAGTTCTCATGCTGATGAAAAAACACGGCTGATTCATAGAGCCTATGCGTTAGCCGAGATGATCCGCTTAAAATGGGCACCCAAAAACTTTAAAGAGCTAAGAACCAGATGTATTGAAATTAAGGCAGAAGGATTTTTGTGGTGGAGAGTTTTAGAGCTTATTGACGCAACTTTTTTAGTTAGACCGTCAGGCTATAAACATCCAGCACTTTGGTTTGTTCAAGTCGTGCTGGAAGAGCGGTTATCTGGAATGTTCCGGCTTTTAGAAGGAGAAGGGAAAGCTGATATTAACAAGCGATTGCAACGGGAAAATCAATGTCTTCTGGAGAAGATAAATCCCTTCGATCCACAAGAAACACCGCACACCTGGATGCTTATTGATGTTGCTGCCGGAGTTGCAGAAAGGTCAGTCAAGATAAGCAAGGAGCAGTACACCCCTATGGTTAAGGCACGAATAGCACTAACTACTATTTTGATTGAGGAAGGAGCAGTTCGTTCTCACACAGGGACAGGTTTTCGCATTAAGCGACAGGGACGAAAGAAGGAAAAGTAAATCCACTTTTCCAAATAGGTTTTCTAGAAGCCTTTCTAGGAGGGAGTTTCAGAAGAAATATTGGAACTAAAAAGATTCGGTTTTTTGGATTTATCCTTGTCTTAGCGATTAGGAATTCGGTGCAGTCGTCCTCTAACTACTTCAAAACTCCACCTCTCAATAGTTAGAAGCGACCGCCATCTCCAGAATTCCACCTCTCGGATAGCGATCGCTAAGTGTTTTTTCAATTAATCCCGTAGTCAGGTAACTGACTGCGGACAGTTCTGCTATGAATTTTAGCTTACTCCAGATCAGACAACAACAAATACACCTGTATGCCTTTCACTGGGAAACCTCAACCCCGATTTATTATCTTTTTCGGGAATGGATAAGCTCTGAACCTGGTTTGCTGAGGTTTGGAGGTGTCTTGTGAGGATTTCTATTCAGGAAACCGCTCTGGCTTTATTAGCTCTTGGCTGTCCTCCACTCCCTGTTGCTCCGAAGCAAGATCCAAGGCTACCAGGCTGCCATCATCAAACCTTTCTTACAACTCGATTCAACGGTGTTGATCCTAAAAAGCCGGAAATCCAAGGTGCTTACTGCCGGATCAGCTGTACCAAGGTTGGTGATTTTCAAGCTCATGTCAAAGGGGACTATTGCCGTCTAGATGAGAATTTACAGCCGATCGCACGATTCACTGGTAAGAATCCCTCCTACCTGGAGCGCTGCGGCAAACCTCATATTATTCATCATAAGGAATACCAGAATCGACTACCCACTGAAGCTGAACTTGAGAAGTGGTTTGCCAATCCTGCTAATGGGATTGGGACTTTAGGAGGTCATAACGGAGTAGACTGGCTCGACTTTGATGCAAAAAATTACGCCAGTCAAGAAGAATGCGATCGTGACGTTGAACGTATCCGTCAACTGATCGGGGTAACCTGGGTAGAACGTACAGGATCAGGTGGCTATCGGATTGCAGTCAAACCCAACCAGATCCCTACTTTTACGAACTTCACAACCGATCCAAATGCTGAAAACCATATTGGCGAAGCACTTGGGGAAGGTCGATTCACAGTGCTGGCTCCCAGTATTCACCCGAATGGGAAAAACTACCAGCGGGTTGAGTTTGCGCCTCCTGCCAAAATTGAAAGCCTGGAATCCATTGAGATTTACCCAACCAAAGATGAGAAGAGCAACCAAGCTCGGCGGGAGAAACGGCAAAAGTCAGATATCAGAAGCGTTGCATCCTCTCCACAAGATAAGCCTTGGGACATTCGGAACTTTGCCGAATACATGGAAGGTTGCCACATTGACGGTGATTATTATGAGTGCCGTTGTCCAGTCCACTCTGGAAATTCCGACAACTCCCTCTCTATCCACATTGATACGGGTGCATTTTGGTGCTGGTCTGGTTGCGATACGAAGGAGATTTATCGACGAGCAAAAGAGACAGCGATCGCGGGCGGGTATCAACTACCTAAACGTGGGGCAGGTTTCGGAACTGGTCCTAACCTTTGCGACCGAGATCGTTATATTGGTAAGCGCCTATTACGGTTCCGTTCCTCCTACTGGGAAGGACTGCAAAAGGATTTCACCCTAACTGAGACTGAACAACGCAAGATCTTTTATTACAAAGGCTATGCACCTTTTTTTGAGCTATCAGAGAGAACAATCCTACTGCGAGGCTGGTTAGGGGCAGGGAAAACTGAAGCGGTATTACGATCCCTCCTCACATATCGTGACAAGCAAATTCTGTGGTTAACGGGGCGGAACGGATTACTCCGGCAGACGGGCAAGAGAGCAGAGGATTTAGGCTTCAGTGACATTTACCACTATCAGGATGATCCTGCTCACTATCGTGAAATGCTTCGCACAGGACAACCAGGTATTTATACGCTCTGCCCTGACAGCTTGAAGGACTATGCGACCAAGAATGCCAAATGGAAAGATACGATCGTCGTAATTGACGAGTTCTCTGGTGTTCGGAGAGAGGTGCTGAAAAAATCGGCAACTGTGCTTGAGTTTGAGCGACTGCTGACCGAATGCGCTCACTTGATTGCGGTGGATGCCTTTTTGAGCGATGTGGATGTACGGGTCATCTCCATGTACCGCTCAGGCGGACGACTGATTTTTGATCAGATCTTTCAGAAGTCAAAAACCCCCATATTCTGGCTCGAAACACGGAACAAGGATGGTGAAATAAGCCTATCCCATGATGGGATTATTTATCCTCTTCTTAAAATTTGGGTTGAACAGGGAAAAAGTATCGCAATTCCAGCAGACAATAAATTGCAAGCCAAGTCAGTTCAAGACTGCCTGGAGAGCTTGGGATACCACGGAACGCTTTGTAGCTCTGAAACGATTGAAAGTAATCGAAGTCTGCTCAAAGACCCTGATTCAGTAGTGTCAAAGTTAAAGTTTTTCGTCTACACCCCGACCGCTCAATCTGGCTTAGATTGTCAGGTGACATTCGATTGTGGATTAGCACTGTACAGCGGGATTATCAGCCCAATCGATTTCCTTCAGATGATCGGGCGCTGCCGTCAGTGCAAGGAATGGTACGTGTCAGCACCCAGGCGAGCACTCGACCCAACCTGCTCCGTTCCCAGTCTAGTCAGCAAAAAGGTGAAACAGTGGGCGGACAAACTGAAAGACACCTTTAATGATCTGGGAGTCAATTCAGACAAAACAACTGGTTGGGGAGTATGGCAATCCCTTACCCATGAAGTTGAACAAGCCTTTCACAGCGAATACCTGTATTGCCTTCTAACGGAATTCTTTGAAACAGTCGAAACACTTGAAATCGAGAGAGATCGAACACTCTGGCAGAAGGAAGTAATCCGGATCAAAGCACAGGAATTAGTGCTTACCCTGAATGGAGATCTCGAAAATGGGCTGAGACTCTTGAGAGAACAAAAAGCACCCAGCACAGACGCAGAGGTTTGGGACATTGCCCTAGCTGCACAACATCAAAAGTATCCAACAGTCTGGAAGGCACTAATTGCTCAATACCGAAGTGGAGTTGAGCAGGATGAGGTGTTGAAGCTTGCAAAGCTGTTTAGAGGTAAACGACTGGAACACCTCAGACATTGGGTTCAAGCGACGGGACCAGAAACAGGACAGGACTTAGCAGAGTTATACCATTTGGTGAAGACGCACTTTACGTCCTACACTTCCGTTCGTTGGAAGGCACTGCAAAACCATGCATTATTTCAAGAATTGAAACTTGACCAACTTGCAGCGGCGTCCAAAAAGGAAAAGGCGATCGCCCATGAAACTCACTTTCGGTACGATAGTCCAGTTGTTATTCAATTATGGCAGGAGTTCCAGCAGAAACCAAAGCTGCAAAAGCTTTTTCCAACTGTCGAAACACCTTATCAGTTTTGGCAAACGCTCAAGAAAAGCCTAAGTTTTTTCGGCTACCAAAGTGCAGCGCAAAACATCCGAGTCAAAACACCAGGGGAACTCCACCCCAACGGGAAAGACAAAAAAGGAAATCAACGACTTTCTGAAAGTGAGTCCCGACACTTCAACGGTTGGAGACCAATGGCTGAGAGTGGAAGTCAATTCTTCCAGCAAAACTTTATCCTGATTGTGGAAGCGATTAGTGAACGGCTAAAGTGGGAACGAGAGCGTCGCCGCCGCGAACAGGAAAGAGCATTAGCACCTCCAATTGCAGCCTAAGACTTAACCCTGAATCTTTTCCCGATCCTTCAGTAAGAGGATAGTTTTGCTATGGGAAGAATGTGTGTGATCGGCTTTCCAGAGGGAGCGCGCACATTTTTTTCATGTCGATCAAGGAGTAGAAATTGGATTTCCCTGAATTGTGCGGTTACATTTTGATTTTCTTCTATCAGAGACCATCAAAATCACCCCTTGGCATTCAGGTTTATAAATATTCAGATATAAAATAATCACTCCCAAGGGGCGATGTATGGGGGGTGTGAGTGATCTCCTAACTAGTATTTTTACTGTACACAAAGGCTCACACACTTTCGGGTCGGGGCTGAGGCGGCAGGTCAACGGGTTGGATCCTCGAAACTTATACTTCATCCAGGTTTCCACAACCCCTGAGAATTGCAGAGATGGGAAAGACCGGGTGGGGGTTGTAATTCTTGGAATTCAGATTTTTGCTCATCTGTCTAAGATGCAATGCCCCCAAAAGACAAGGACAAGAACATTGGGTCCCGCTTTTTTAGCCCTGTGGTACAGTCAGCAAGCTACTTCAAGTGACTCATGAAAACTAATTCACTGTTCTACCGCTTGTTTCAAGACCATCCCGACCTGGTCTTCCGTTTAATCGGCGATCACTCTCCCTGTTCCGGCACCTACGCCTTTGGTTCCCAAGAGGTTAAACAGCTTTCGTTCAGGATCGATGGCATTCTGACCCCACCCTCCTCCGCTGACCTGCCGATCGCCTTTGTCGAAGTTCAGGGTTATCCAGACAGGCAAAAAATCCTCTACCACAGATTTTTTGCTGAAATCTTCCTTTATCTCCGGGATTATCAGCCTGCGAATGATTGGATGGCGATTTTAGTCTTCACAAAGCGAAGTCTCGACCCACAGCTACCCCGTCACTTCGGGGACTATGCCAACAGTCCCAGGTTAAAACGTGTCTATTTGGATGAGTTGCCTTCCGACCTGGCAGATCAATCCTTAGAACTAGGAGTGCTGCAATTGATCGGAATAAGAGATGATGCCGCGCCGGAACGGGCAAGGCAGTTGGTTGAGAGGGCACAATCCGAGGTTACGGATGTCACAGGGCAAAACTCGGATCGTAGAATTGGTGTTAACGACGTTGGTGTATAAATTTCCCACCCTTGAACGGGAGGCGATCAGGCAAATGCTTGGATTAGATGAACTGAAGCAGACCCGTTTCTACCAAGAGGTCAAGGAAGAGAGCCGGGAAGAAGTTTTTGCACTTGCCATTCCTGCCTTAGTGGACGCTGGACTAACTATTGAGAAGATTGCTGAGAAGCTGAAGACCGATGTTGAAACGGTCGATCGCATCATCCGACAGCAGCGATCGCAGAACTAAAGCTTTTGCCAGAGTGAAATGAACGTCACCGCCGCAAGCGGACGGTGTATCACTTCACTACGCCTCACACGCTACGCGGCTCGACTTCGCTCAACAGCGCCCCACTAGACTGCTGTACCTCATGCGCCCCAAGGGACGGGGAATCGACCCGTAGCG
>JANRIN010000129.1:0-5631 GCA_033764965.1 Leptolyngbyaceae cyanobacterium bins.302
CCCGCCCCCGCGCGCCCCCCCCCCCCCGCCGGCCCCCCCGCCCCGGCGGCACACAGGCTGGGAGGATTGGGATAGGGAGTTTCAGGAGTTGGGAACGAGTCGGATGAAACGGGGGTATCTGGCTCAGGGAAGGGTTGATTCTCGAAATTGGGATCTTGCTCTTGCGGAGAACGCGATCGGTGCAGGGCTTCTTCTCGTTCTCGGATGCGGGCAAGTTCAGCAGCTCGGATGCTGGCTTGCCATCCCCAAATCGCAGACTGAGCTTCTCCGTAAAGCGATCGCTGGGGCGCTATCGTGCTGGCAACCTGAATGGCAAGTGCTAAATTCCCTTGATTTGCCAAGGCAAAAGCACGATCGAGAATGGGTCGGTCTTCAATGGCTTGAATCTGCTGAGTCCAACTAGCGACTAGAGTTTGGGCATCTTTGCGAGTGGGGCGATTAGGCGAAATCAATTGTGCCTGGGCGATCGCCTGTTGCAAGGCAGGGATTGTGCCCTTTGTGGCTAATTGACGGGCATAAGCGATATAAGGCTGATCTTCCAATCTGCGAATGCCCGCTTGCCAGAAGGACACCAGAGTTTGAGCCTGAGCGCGGCGAGAACGGGTAGGCGTGACTTGGGACGCTTGCCAGATTGCCAACTGTTTAGCCCAGGGATGCGCCACATCTCCCACACTCCAGGCAAACTGCAACAAAGTCAAATCTTGAAACTGGGTTTGCCAGTTTTTCAGCAATGATTGAGCCTGAGTGTAGTAACGACTGCCCTCCGGAATAAACTGGGCAGTAGAAATGGCTGCACTTAAGTTCCACAGTTGAGGCAGAGTGGGTTTGAGGGTGGTTGTGCTGGCGATCGCGTGGTTACGGGCTTGGCTCAACCAGAGCAATTCCTGTGCCGTCTCAGCCAGGGCAGGATTTTTTAACACAGGCAAAGCAAAGGACATGGCGTTGGTTAAATTCCCCTTTTGCCAATTCTGCCAACCTTGCGCCAGCAAAACTTCACTCCACTGCTGCATCGGTTTTTGAGCATCAGCCCAAGCGTAAGTGCGGGAATCAATTCGACTGAGAACGGCGATCGCGCTTCCCAATTGGTCTAGTTGCCCATTTTTACTAAGTGCTTGAGCTTGAGCTAAAAACTGCCGTCCTTGCCGTTCTGCGGTCAACAAATTGGATAAGGCTAAAACTCGCTCATAACGCCAATAGTCCTGGTCAAAGGCTTTCAGATCATCGATCTTTTCAGAGGCTAACAGCCAATTTTGAGCCTGCATTGCTTTGCGAGCGGCAGTTGAAATCGCTTCTCCTTTTTGCCAGTAACGCTTCCATTCAGCAATATGGGCTTGTGCCTCTTTATACACGGGACTGGTTTTCGGAATCCGGTTCGCTAGCTCGATCGCGCCTCGTAAGTCACTGCGATCGATTCTCTGTTGTGCCCCAGCCAACACAGGGTCTGACCATTCTGCCACCAGCCGTTGGGCTTCTCGATAGAGGGGATGATCCGGTGTCCACTGAGCCACCAATTCCAGTCCTGCTAAAACCTTTGGTAAGTCGCCAGAACGAGCACTTTCTTGAGCGCATAATAACCGTTCCATATCGGTTGCCAGAGGAGACAATTTTTGGCAGTCCGGCGAGGGGGGGGGAGTCGTTAACCACCAGAAGGCTGCGGTTCCCACTCCTCCCAACACACAGCAAAACCCCAATGCCGCCAGCCACACTTTCCAGGATTTTGGTTTGGGCGCTGCCAGAGAAAACGGTTGGACAAATTCGACTGACTCTGGGTTGGCAGAATCTGCTGGCAAGGATGGAATGTCAATCCTCTGTGACTTGTTATTCTTGCCGCTGTATTCCAACGGATTCGATTGTTTTCCGACCATCCCCCCTCCTTCCACCCAGTTTGGCAAGATGCGATCGCCCATTTATCACTTCGGTCAAAAAGCTCAGAACAAAACCAGTCGTTCAAATGCCGATTCTGGGTAAGCGTTCCGACTTGCCATTGCCGCTCACAGGGCAACAGCCCTAACCCACTCGTATCCTAGTCGTAACTATAAATACTCTGAGTTAGTTTTTGTTCGGGATGATTTAAGCTTTTTTTCAAGCCTAACCACTGCTCACAGTAACCCTACCGTTCACCATCTGGCAAAAGCCTGCATTGATGAATCTGGCAATTCTACCCTTAACTAACAAAAGCGATGATGCCAGGAGGAAAAATTTGGGAACGGCTCCGTCCTCACTAACGGCTTGCGGCGGAAATGGCACAGTTTGAACCCGCATCTCCAGGGGCGGGAACCAGCCCGACAACGTGGGGCACAGGACGCGGGGTATAACCAACCAATGACTCTCCTTTGTACGCTAGAGAGGTGCTGGCACCCGAATCCAGCATGACAGCATCCCGAAACCCGGCTTTTGCCAGAGCAATACCTAAATCAACGGAGCCGATCGGCTCTACAGATACGCCAATTTGCGGTTGCCCTTGCTGGTTAATACCCCAAAATGCACGGTGACGCGGTTCATTGGCATCATACAAGCGTCCGAAGCGCTCCAACGGTTGAGGTTGCCCGTTATCAACCAGCCAACCCGCCGCAATAAACGCATCAGTGACATCAGACATTTCGGCTTGAATTGCTTCTAGAGAATTGTGCTGCTTGTGTTTGAAGGGAACAAACTTGACGGCATCAGAACCAATCAGTACCAGGGGGCGACCTTCCAGGAAAGGAATTTCTCCCCGTTTCCCAGGAACGAACTGCCCTGTACTTTGGCTATAAACCGGACCCAGCATATAATTTGAGTCCAGCAGTTCCAAGTTAAAGAAGCCGCCATCAACTGCCGCGATCGCTGGAGTTTTGGCAATAATGTCAGGAACTTGAGCGCGGGTGTGGTGATGCACTGTAATCGGTCTTCCCCCAGCGATAAACACAAATGGCACATTATCTATCGCAGCATCAATGCGGCGGATTGGCGAAGTAAAGTCAAACCCAAAGCTGGCAACTCGCTGGGGCGGACCTTCCCAGGCGACATCGACCATCTCATGAATGCGAGATTGTCCAATCCGACCGATCGCCAGCAAATTGTCCGATTGCCCTGCCAACCGTTCATCCAGGTCATTCATGGTAAAAGCAGCAGAGTAGCCCGCTTGCTTAACGGCATTCCAGGCAGCTTGGTCAAACTTGCCCTCTGGATAGGTGAAGTAGCGAATGGGAATGCCCAGTTCAGCTTCCAGAATACGCTTCGATTCTTGAGTTTCGACCAATAACTCCTCTGGAGATAGCCCTTCCATGACTTTATGGCTGACGCTGTGGGAGGCGATCGTCACCAATGGATCCGCTGCCATCTCCCGCAGTTGCTCCCAGTTGAGGCTAGAGCGTCCCAGCTTCTTGCCGACTTTTGCCGTGTAAATTGAGAATACGGCTGGGTAGTTATACTTCTTCAGCAAAGGATAGACATAGGTGTAATGTCCTTCATAGCCATCATCAAACGTTAGCAAAATAGGCTTCGTTGGCAGAGGCAAGCCTGTTCTCAGATGATTAGTGAGCTGATCCATGCTGATGGGAGTTAGCCCTTTTTGCTTAATCAGCTTGAGGTGGTCTTCAAACTCTTCTGGCGTGACATCAAAGAAAACTTGCTTTTCCGCCAGGATGTCGTGATACATCATGACCGGGACTTTCGCCTGTCGCGCGGCTGCATGAATCGTGGGGAAAGGGCTTGAGTTTAAGTAAGCCATAATCTGAGGGGCAACCTGTTCCGCGATCGCTCCCATACCTCTGGCTGGCTGCTCAATCATCGTGGCGGTGCTGGTTACTTGGGACACAAATTGAGCCAGTTCAGTTTTTTTTCCAGGTTGAGCAGTTTGGCAAATCGTATTTAACGGTGGATTAGCTTCCTTCGGTGGCTCGATCGCTGGCGTTTCAGGAGTGAACGATTCTGCCTCCTGAGCGATGCTGCTATCGATGCTCCAGGGACGTATGCTCTCCCCCAAGCCGAGAAAAGAGGTTGTTAACAATAGAAGCCATAAGCATTGCAAACGTCTGGGACGATATTTGCGGCTCAAAATCAGGACAGCGGATTTTCGGGACGTTGACATAAAAGCTAGCTCTACTTAAATCCCCTAGAAAGATCTACCCCATAACGAGAGATTTGTCAGTTTTTTTGAAATACACTGCCAAACTAATAAAACCCGGAAAGATCCGCCTATAGACTATAGACTCGATCGGTCAAAAAAGTTACCTGACTACCTCCGGATCTCAGCAAAATCCTTCTGTTAAGATTTTCTGCCAGCACCTTGAATATTTATTTGAATCAGAGCAATTTTAACGTTTCTTCAAACATAAATGAACACGGGTCAACAGTACTTTTTTTACCAGCAAAACCGTTTAACTACTGAAGTATGTCCCCTTTTTGCAGCATTTTGTATTTCTCTATACAGAATTGCAGGTGAAATAATTGGTGCAATCTGATGATGTATTTGTTCACACATTTCCTGATCCAAGTAGGTTGTTCACACCTGCACGGTTTCCAAGGAGTTTTTGTGGAGTCCTCCTCCAACTGCTGACGATCCTCTTCCTGGTTTGGGTTTAGTGAGTCGATCAGCTTCTTAGGCTTCTGCCTGGTGCTACGGAAAACTACAGTTCCGGCACGTTTGTTCATCCACCGAAGGAATGTCCAAAATGGTTTCTAGATCTATGCTCAAGAAGCAGTCGGTCAAAAGGAGGCGGCAGCCTTCTCTGGGACGGGCTAGTAAGTGGTTGTCTCCTGATTGGTACGCCAGAAAACTATCCCCAAGCGCCCAGGCTTGTATTCCCATCGCAATGTTGATTGTGTTGGCGTGGAGCTATGCTGGGTTTGCCCAGGAGCCTCCTACCCTTGAAAGCGTTGCTGCAACAACCGATACCTTGAAAGTTGGGCTTGACACCATGTGGGTGTTGGTCGCAGGGATGCTGGTGTTCTTCATGAATGCTGGTTTCTGTATGCTAGAGACTGGTTTTTGCCGTCAGAAAAACGCAGTTAATGTCCTCTCCAAAAACCTGATTGTGTTTGCGTTGTCTACTATTGCGTTCTGGGCGATCGGCTTTGGGCTGATGTTCAGCAGCGGTAGTGATTTTGTGGGTACGGGTGGTTTCTTCCTGGCTGGAGCCGACAACAGCCCCGCAACAGGAGATGCTTACCAGGGTATTTTTGGTTCCCTTAACTGGACTGGAGTTCCCCTGCTCGCGAAGTTCTTCTTCCAGCTTGTGTTTGCCGGAACCGCAGCCACGATCGTTTCCGGTGCAGTGGCAGAACGGATTAAATTTGTAGACTTCCTAATCTTCAGTTTGCTATTGGTCGGGATTGCCTATCCCATCACGGGTCACTGGATTTGGGGTGGCGGTTGGCTTGCCAAACTGGGCTTTTGGGATTTTGCCGGTTCCACTGTGGTTCACTCCGTGGGTGGTTGGGCTGCTCTGATGGGAGCCGCATTCCTAGGTCCTCGGATTGGTAAATACAACTCGGATGGTTCCGCTAATGCGTTGCCTGCTCACAACATGAGTATTGCAACCCTGGGTGCGCTGATCCTGTGGTTGGGTTGGTTTGGGTTTAACCCTGGCTCCACAATGGCACTGAGTGGTGATGGTGGTGTTGCTGCCGCTCACATTGCAATTACGACCA
>JANRIN010000132.1:0-7028 GCA_033764965.1 Leptolyngbyaceae cyanobacterium bins.302
GTTACATAACTGAAGATTAGTGTCACATTTTGCGTCTCCAAACCATGACTAAATTCAATCGTCGCAATCTCTTGGTAACTGGGTTGCTAGCTGGGATCACAGAGATTACGATCACCCGATTCGCTCAAGCTCAGACAACCAAGGATGCCCCCCAAGCAAGTGACGACATCGAGGCGATCTTTGGCGCAGACCGTGACCCTTCAAGTAACAGCCTCACGACATCTCCTCAACCCTCTGCATCGCTAACTCTACCGATTGTTTCCTACGATCGCGCCATCTCCAAACTGCTGATTCGCTGTAGCCATTTGGGCATGGAACAGTTTGAGCGAGGGCAGCGAGATTCTAGATTTAACGGTGCAATTGGAGCCTTGAACAGTTATGACAAAGCGTTTGACTCATACACTCAAACAGCAAGTTTTACCGCAACGCTGGATGCGACGACCACTCTGCTACCGAATTTAGGCAATATCGGCGATCGAATTGTGCGCCGAGTCATCAGTCCCAGGCGAGTGTTTATTGGCTTTGCCTTAACCTCTGCAACCCATAACATCATCGTGTTTCGAGGAACCTCCAACCCCAAAGAATGGATTGCTAACTTTCAAGCGCGGCAAAGTGTTTACAGGCAATCTGGATTAATTCGAGGCAAGGTTCACACAGGGTTTTTGCGGCTCTACAATCAACTCTCAAATCAAGTTCGGAGTGCGGCAAATCGGTTCAACCCGTCGTTGCCTTGCTTGATCACGGGACACAGTTTAGGTGGAGCGCTGGCAACTTTAGCCACTGCTGATTTAGCCCAAGCGAATCGCCCGCTTCAAGAGCAACTTCAGCTATACAGCTATGCTGCACCCAGAGTGGGGGACAGTGATTTTGCAAAGTCTTTTAGTGCCCTCTGCCCCAACAATTTTCGGGTGATTAATTTTGCAGACATGGTGCCGATGGTGCCTCCTTCCACGCTGCGAAATCAGCAGTATAGCCATACTGGACAGGAATGGGCATTTTTGGATTATGCCGGGGGCGATGTCGCTTCTAGCCACACCACGACCCTTTACCAATCGGCGATCGACCAAAACATTGAAGTGAATCAAATTCCCGTTTTTCCCACCGCTTGTCGATCGTAAATCGTTGGTTATTGGTCATCAGTCATTGGTCATGCAACGAACAAGTGACGAGTGGCGAATGACCCAATCATTTCCAATGTCCCGAGTTGCTAAATGTCATGCGGGGATGCGATCGTCCTTGTCGTGCCTGACGAGCCTTTAATCGTGCTCGCCATTCTCGAATTTCGGCTGCTTTACGTAGAACGGGTGGGGTGTAGCCAGAGGAGTCGAGTTCCATCAGATCCAGTTCAGACTGGGTTTGAGGACGTACTCGAATGTCGTTGAGGCAGTCTCCTAAGTGTTGGAAGTATGGCTCCAAACTCAAAACCTTCACAACATCTGTGGCAGATTTGAACCGTTCTTGGGGCGTGATCCGCAGCATTTTGTTCAGGACGTTAGCTAACACATCCCCAACCTGGATCAAGTCTCGCCAACGCACCTCACCGGACGCAAACTCATAATCAAACTCCAGGGGTGACTTTCCGGATAAAAGGTATAAGCAGGTGATGCCTAGGGCGTAGATATCACTGGAATAGACGGGACGCGAGGCGAGTTGTTCGGGAGGGGCAAACCCCACAGTGCCCACAAATTGGGTGCTAGATTGTTTGACGCTGGCTTCATCGACTTGAGAGACGATTTCTTTAACCGCACCAAAATCAATCAAAACCAAGCGCCCGTCGTCCTTACAGCGGATTAAATTGGTGGGCTTAATATCGCGATGGATCACTCGCTTGTCGTGAATATATTGCAGCAGCGGCAAAAACTCCCACAAAAATTGTTTTACTTCCGCTTCTGAAAATGGTCCATTCCGTCGAATTTCTTTTGCCAGGGTGAATCCTCGAACAAATTCTTGAACCAGGTAAAACTCTCCCTCCAGTTCAAAATAGTCCAACAGCATGGGAATTTGGGCATGACTTCCCAGTTTTGCCAGGGTTTTGGCTTCTTGCTCAAAGCGCTGTTTTGCCCGATTCAATGCTGTCGCATCGCTTACTTTTGGGCAAAGCTGCTTGATCACGCAGAGCGGCTGACCAGGCAAACTCACATCTCGCGCCAGGAAAGTTATACCAAAGCCACCCCGCCCCAAGATTTTTAGGATTTCGTAGCGATCGCGAAACCGCTGCTTTGTTCCACATAACTTCCCCAACAAAGTCTGGCGCAGGTTTGTGTTACGGAAATTCGCTAAGTCTGCCAGTGAAGAGTCCATGCGGTTATCGTAGCCAGGGGATGAAGTACTCAACCATCTCACTCCAGTCTAAAGAACTCCTGGAAGTTCTATGTCAAATCTTTACAGTTCCCTCATCTATTTCTTTTTACTGATGTTTTCGGGGTTGCATCTATTAGAATTGCAGCTATGATAGCGGCGACTTACGCGCTTGCCTAGTATGGAACAACCCCCTATTGCATCTCCTGTTGAATCTCGATCCGATCGCGTGCCCTTTGAGCCTCGATCTCAGCGATCTCAGCCCAGAGCCAGCGACGCTACGTTGCTGCGGTGGTTTGGGTATTTGCTGGAAACTCGCCCAATGGCATTTTGGGGTGGCGTTTGGGTGTCGGTCTTTTTAATCGCAGTGGTTGCTTTTGGCAGTCTGCTTAGTCCTAGTGCCGCAGAGCGACGGAGTGTTTCAGCGATCGCACTTGGATCTGATTCTGGAGTTGCCACGCAGCCGTTAGAAAGTCGTGGGAAAGTGCCTTTGTGGATGTTTGGCGCGATCGCGATTACCTGTACAGCCGGGTCAATTTTAGTGTCGCGGCAGTTACAACCCCATACTTCTCGCCCAGTGCCCGCTTCTCACCCAGTCCCTCCACGCCGAGTCAAGCCGAAGCATCACACTGCCCAACCTCAGGCTAGAGTGCCTGGTAATAAGAAGAGAGCTAAACCAGCCGCCCAGCCGCCAAAACGGTTGAAACCATACTCAGCAACCGATCCGCTACTCACTCAGCCTCAATCTATACAGGCGCAATTTGTAGAAGCACAACTTACACCGGCACAATTGACGCAGGCACAACGTGAAAAGTCGGCATCGGCTGCAAGTCAGCAATTAACCAGTCAGCAATTAACCAAAAATAATTCAACCCATCAGCCTTCAGGTTTGAATCAACAACCTGTGACAACTGCGGCTCCTAGAGGGCAGACCGTTGCTCATTCGCCATCCTTCGTTGTCGCAAAATCTGTCAAGGTTCCGGTTACGGTTGTTCCAGCCGATCAGGTTCACCCGCTGGACTGGGATCAGCCTCGCCTCGCAGATGCTGTAGATTTGAGAAAACGGAAATCAATCCAATCGCTGCTCTAACACAAGCTTTCTTCAAGCTTTTCCTTGTGATCAACGCTGTAGGTTAGCGGTTACAGCTTCAAGAGTGCTTCCCAGTCGCGAATCGCTGTTTCTGACCACATCCAGTTCTGGCGTAAAGCTTCTGGACGAAATGCCGCGCGATCGCCCTGTAAAGCAATTTCTCGGCGTTTGATGGCTTCCTCGCGTAATGCGTTTTGCTGATTCACAGGCTGCTGTTCTGCCAGTTTCCAGGCTGAAAGTGCCAACCCAGCATAGGTGGTGAGCGTGTCTGAGTTGAGGGATGAATTTTCTGGCGCACGATCAGCCACTGTTCCGCCTGCCCGTAACGCTGCCATCCAGGTTTGTTCCGCGCGATCGGGTTTGCCTTCAGCGTAATAAGCAAACCCGATCGCGTTATATTTCATGGGCGTGGGTTGTGCCTGGATGGACTTGTCCCACAGCGATCGTGCTGCTTCAACTTTGGCACTCTTTTCGCCTGCAACCCAGCGCTGCCAGATCAATCGCCCTCTGAGAAAAGCCATGCCAGGTTGATCCACAAATTTGCTGGGAACTGCCTGCAAGACTTGATCAGCTTCTTTCAAACGATTGGGTTGATTCAGCAATGCCTCGATCGTGGCTTGAGCGGCGGCACTGTCATCCTGCCGTAATTGTTGCAGTGCCCGGTTGGTTAATGTCTTAGAGTCAAGATTACTGAGGGGGTCATTCGATGCAGGAGACGCAGGCAAACTAGCGCCTGGAACATTGGCAGGTGGGGCAAACCGCTTAGTTAATTCTTCGCGATAAAACCAACCTGCAATCAAGGCAGCAAGCGAGATCGCCCCTAAACTTCCCCACACCCAAACTCGATTTTTATATCTCGGTTGGCGTGGTTTAGCAGTGGGTTGGGCAGGGCTAGAAGGTGGCGGCGTAGCGATCGAGGGCGAGTTGTCCTGATCATAGAGAGCATTCCGCAAGTTGGTGCTGGCTTCAGTTAGAGTTGGGTCAAGCTTCACTGCTTGGCTGTAAGCGCGAACAGCGTCGTCAATCTTTCCCTGCTGGAAAAATGCCAGTCCCAAACGATTGAAAGCATTGGCGTAGGCAGGGTTGAGGCGAATCGCCTGGTTGTAGGCAGAAATCGCTTCGGTCAAGTATCCTTGCTGATAAAGCGCCCAGCCCAAGTTGGTATAAGCCTCGGCACTATTCGGATTTTCCTGGACGGCGCGGTTGCCAGAGGCGATCGCTTCCGTCAGGGTGCCCATATCTGCCAAAACCGCTGCTAATTCGGAGTAAACGCGAGTCTCGCTTGAGGCATTTCCTGGTTGCGGAGTCGTTTTCGCCGATGTGGCTTCAGGTGGCTGAATAGATGGCTGAATAACAGTGCTGTTGGCGGGCGCAGAGGCACTGGAACGAACAGGCGTTTCGAGTTGGAGGTACGGCAGTTTTCCGTTTGCCGATCGATTCGGCAACAAGTTTTCCTCCAGTGGCGCTGACAATACAGGTTCCTCAGGCTCTAGTAGCGTGGGGCTGTGAGACAGTTCGTGCACCAATCGAGCAACTTGTTCTTCTTCCGGCGGGTCAGGGTCGTCAAACTCCAGTTCATCAAAATCAGGCAGATTCTCTTCCTGGCGCGATCGTGAATTTGATTCCAAATCGGGATACTCCGGTTGCCACTCCGCGCGCGATCGTCCCCCAGTTGAAACTGGCTCCTCCACTGCAAAGGACAACAAATCCGATGAGGCATAGAAATCGGTGTAGCTCGTCGCAAAAGACGATTGCCCAAATCCAGATGGTTGAGTCGTGGGAGGTTGTAAAAAACCATCAAACTCTGGATGCAGGTAAAGAATGGGCAATGCCCAGTAGAGCTGATCGGATCCGTAAGAGGAAATCAACCCCTGCCGAGTGCGGCTGAGGCTCAAATCTAGAGGGTATGCCTGTTTTAAGTTGCGATAAAATAACCGACTCAAGTTCAGCGCCACATTATCAGGAATTCGCTCTGCCATTGCCAGCACCGCAGGAATTCCCCGTCTCACCAACGATTCCGCCAGGTTACCTTCGCTTGCCTGCCCACTCGCAGAAGTCGCCGTATACACTCCCCGACAGGAATTAAACACTGCCATGCGAATGCCATTATTCACCAGCAACCCAGCCAGGTCTTCCCCACTCATGACTTCGGTTAACCCGGTTCTCTGATTAACCAGGTAAAGACTGCCACCCGCCGCACTCAAATCACTGTGTCCAGCATAGTGCAATACTTGAAAATGATTGTGCTCCAGGGCTTGAGTCAGGTCTTCGCGCCCAGGTTGCTCCAAGATGGTCAACTCGATCGCCGAAAATTGACTGCCATTGTCTGCTGAAACCGTGCGAAGTTCCTGCCGGAGTTGTTCCGCTTCTTGCTTCAAAGCCAACCCATCTTGATCATTGGGTGCAGCTAATACCAGCAAAATCTTGAGCGGTTGGTTGGGGTCGTTGCTACTGCGCTTAGGCGGGTGAAGATGGGACTTGAGCACTGAAAAGCTAGAGTGATAGCGAGAAAAAATCACATCTGTGCCTGTTGCCAGCGGGCGATCGCCGGCATACAACACCTCCCACGGCAACCGATGCAGTGGAGTTCCCTTCAGTCCCAACCGAAACCGCAGACGATGGTGCTGATGCTGGGCAATCCCTTGAGCCATCATCCAGCTATCGCGGATTGTTCCCTGAAACAGCGCATTAAACAACCGTTGCCCAAATGCAACCAGATTGGCAGGGGGTTCTTGTGATCTGGAATTAGAAAACTGATAAACCTCTTGTCTGGCTGCTCCGCTGCTCCTGAGCAAACCCATCACCGGATCGCCCATCAGCAAACTAGCTTCGGTGAGCCAATCGTCTACATACCAAGTCACCTGCTCTTCTGCCAATGGCACTCCAGGCGCGACGTGCTCAGTCCGCACCAGATAATCATTGTCTCGAATTGGCGTAACAGAGAGATGAAATTCCTGGGTCACAGGTATCCTCCCAGAAGGTTGATGCGCTGCCTGCTAACGTGATCCGTGACTTGTTAGAGATGCTCTCGCCAGGAATCACGGTGTCCTCTCCCATTAATCAACGGCTAGAGGATGATATCAGGCTGAAATGAAAAGTCTGGATTTACTGACCGTCGTTCAGTGTACCCAGATTGAATTGGCAAAACCAAAACCTTAGACAAAAGTACAAACAGAAACGATTGGGAACTCTTTCTCCACTCTCGCGCATGAAAAGGCATTTGAACAACGTCAGCACGATAATTCGTTAAAACTTTGTAAAGGCACAGAATGCCAATCTGCGTGTATTCTGCGCCAAGGCACAGAGATAAACCTTCATTTCATAAAAGCATTACCGGAATTTCATGCTTTTGCCTAGATCTTTATCCTTTTTCCACAAAACTCTCCGGAGCCATCAGCGGAAATAGGGAATTCGGTAATTGGTAGATGCACCCTGATTTGGCACCCCGACTCAGCAATGGGTCGGGGTTTTCTCATAGGAAGTAGAATACAGATCTAGGAGATGAACAAAACTCATAAAAAGTCTCACTAAAAGTTTTGGGAGCAATTGGGGTTATGGATCGCGTTGTGATTAAATTTTCTTCCGAAGACTGCGGTATCTGCCACAAAATGGCGTTTTATGATCAGAAAGTGGCTGAAGA
>JANRIN010000141.1:0-3154 GCA_033764965.1 Leptolyngbyaceae cyanobacterium bins.302
GCATGTGATGCCTTGTTAGATAATAACGCCTGCGAATCAGTGAAACAGGAAATGCAGAGATTTAGATGGCCAACTCGCAAGAACTTTTATTCGGTGCGACAGTTCATGATTATTGAGAACAAAAATCCCTAAACACACGCATAAATTTCGGTAATCTTTCTCCGTTGAACATAAAGAGGATTATCCGATGCCGTTCGTATAATCCATTTTTTCAACGAGAAAATTTAGAAACTTGGTCCTCTTCTAATGGTAGGTATCTCTCCTAAAGTATCCAGAGGTCGCCTTTCATTGAAGTTGTCAAAAATTCTTTTATTTAGTTCCGCATCCGTTTGGGCGGAGTCAAAGCAGGAGTTGATAAGTGTCCCGATGTCTTCGATAAAATCAGGAGATCTCAGCAAGCAGCGATCTCCTTCCAATAACGATAGGTGCTCTCCATCGCCCCGTAAAGATGTGTCTTCTCTATGAGTAATGAGAATACAGCCTGGTCTATCTAACTGTTTGTAACTTGAAATTACGTTTGGTGGAACATAGCCAGGAGTGCGATTTTGGGGAACCGTAGAAAACCTGTGGACGAGAGGATTTCGAAAGGAAAGGTACATCTGCAGCGGAAGATATCGGTTTGTTTTTACCGACAAATTGTCTATGTCGACAAGATCAGTCTGAAATTCAAATTGTGCATATTGTGGAAGATGCTGTGCAATCAGATCTACAAAATGTGGTCTTTGAATTCTTGAAGTTGTCCAGGATTGACGTTTAGGATCTGTCAAATTTGCAATCCATTCTATTAGCATCGCTCCGCCTAAAAACTCCCATGGCGTGCCATGTTGAGAAAAAAGTACAAGATCGTTCACGCGAGCTTGGTAATATTCCCTGATTCCATTTAAATCGTTCATAGAAGACTTCGATTTAAGCTGAATTCAATGTGGTGAAAGAAGCTCATTGTTTTTAGTCCCAATAAAATTCCTTTTTCCTTTTAAGTGCATAATTATATACAGCCCATGCTTTTGTTGTTACTTGAAGTAAGGCTTGATGCACGCATGCTCTGAAAATAATAAGAAGTGAAATTAATGACCTATCAACCCCCTTCCTACCACGAAATGCTCGATATCTTGGATTTTGTTATGCAGAAACATGCGCTTGTTTTGACTACTCAACTGAAATTATCATCTGAGCAAGCAGTTTCATTGGCTCACACCATAGCGGTAGATATTCAATCACTCAATCCTCAACAGATACAGGATATCAAAAGTTCGATTCATCCTCTGACCGTATCTGATATCGCTACTCAACATCACACGATCGAAGGAATTAGGATGGTAAGCGATTATTTTGAGGAATGCGAGAAAAACGAGGGTAGCAAAAATGATTCTGCAAGCGCAATTTTGGCATCGGCGCGTTTAAATCTCGAAAACTATTTTTGTTTTGTTTACCTGAAAGAATCTTTGTTTTTGGCACTAAGCAATCATTTGAAGAAAACTAATAGTGGTTCTGCTTTGTTCAGAGTCTCTCAATTCTTGCTCAGAGAAGAAGTTCGGCAATTGAGGAATGCTTTAGCGCATGCAAGTTGGATAGTTGACTATTCAAAAGCGAACGAATTCAAATACTGGGATAATGGAAAAGAATATACGATTTCAGATGAACGGTGGGTATTGCTTCGAAACTTGGCATACACTATTTCATTTGTGGTCATTAACAAACTTTAGATGTTCAAATTCCCGATTCTTCAAAAAGTCCGTAAATATAGGGTATTTGAGATTCATCTCGATATCTTGCCAAAAGTCTGGACCTTTTATCAAATTCAGTGAAGTCCCATTTCTCAGCATGAAGCATCAAGTTTGCGGTTAAGCAAATTCCTTTCTTTTGTGAAATATCAACAACCATTGCTGGATTTCGTACAGAATTGGTTTTTACGCCTTTGAAGGAATCCTGGTCAAATCCGACAGCAATAATGTGCACTTTCTGTTTTGGATCCTGTGAAAACTCCTCAAAACTTGGAGTTATATAACGTTTTATTGGATGTAAGAATTGTTCATTAATCTCTGATTTATCCAGTCTCCTCCAACCACCGTCAGGATATTTTTCTTCAGCTCTGTCATAGAACACTCGCAACTGTTTGCTGTCTTTGAAAAGAATGGTTTGGTGATATTGACCATTTGAAGGATATGTAAAATGAATATCTGTCAGTGTGTGACTCAATGGTCTGACAGGTCCCTGCGAATAGAAGGATCCTGTAATTAAGCCGTTCTTTCCACGAGACACTCTAAAAACCCTATGAATTCCGTGGTCACTAGTTACATAAAGACTCATCTGAGTTCCGATTTTCTCGATCACGTTTTCAATATCTCAACAAATTGATAGCTCTATGTTTATCCTCAGGATCGACTTCCAGATAGGTTTGCAGTTGACCGAGATTGGCATGACCAGAGATTTCTTGCACTGTTCGCAGTGGGACGCCGGCGCGAGACATGTTAGTCAAACAAGTTTTTCGCATTGAGTGAGTCTTCGCTCCTTCGAGTCGCAGTGTCCTATACGCCTCACTTAGGATATTGTGCCCCTGGGCACGACACATATGACCTTTGGTTGAAGAGCGTGATGGAAAGAGGAAATCGCCTGATTTAAGTTCTTTTTTGTATTCGTCTAGAATCTGGCGAAGCTTTGTATGAATTGGGATATCGCTGTACATCGTATTTTTTTTCTTGAGGCGTTTTACGACGAGCTTGTAGCGGATGCCACCATCCTCGGTGAACAGTTGATCTTGCTTCAGGGCAATAATTTCGGATATACGTAATCCTGTATAAAGTCCGAGGGCAAAGAGAGCGCGATCGCGAGCTGAATCGAGCAACTTGAAAACTGCTTGAATCTCTTGACTGCTCAAAACTTTCGCTTGTCCCGCCATTAAACAAAATGTCTCCCAGAAGCTATTTTGTTTAGTATAGAGCCTGGACTTTTGACATGCAAATTAAGCCACCCCATACGGTGCCTGTTGCGGGCTCCTCTTGATTAGACAAAATAGCCCTTTTGTTTAATACGCATTGACTCACCTAAAATCTAACCCTGACATCTCCGTTGCCTCATTTAAAATCTAACCCACCAGGACCGCTGTTCAAATGATTAGTTTAAATACTCATTGTGTGACTTGGCGAATTGAATTGCA
>JANRIN010000144.1:0-8961 GCA_033764965.1 Leptolyngbyaceae cyanobacterium bins.302
TTATGAAAGTTCAACATCCAGTGTGGAGTTAGGGATTGAACCAACCGTTCGGCTAGATCTGGATAATGAACCCCAACCCGATGCCGTGCTGCTGATTGAAGAGCAATGTGGTGGACAGGCGCGGCTGAGTGAGGATGACTATGTGGAAGGAGCACCAGAATTGGTGGCAGAAATTGCGGCGAGTAGTGCGGCGATCGATCTGGGGGATAAAAAACGGGCGTATCGTCGGAATGGCATCAAAGAATACATTGTCTGGCAGGTGTTTGAGCAGAAACTCGATTGGTTTTCTTTGCAGGAAGGGGAGTATGTGCCATTGCCTGTGGAGCAAGATGGAGTTGTCCGGAGTCGTGTCTTTCCAGGCTTATGGTTGGCAGTAGAAGATTTGTTAGCGGGAAATATGGTGCGAGTGCTGGCGGTGTTGCAGGAAGGTTTAGCCTCAGCGGAATATACGACCTTTGTCCAGCAGCAATCTGAGCAGAAGTAGCTTATTGAGAGAAGCCCAGTCGTTGCTTCACAGTTTCGCAGGTTAAACCAGTGGTTGGGTCTTGCTGATAGTGTTCTTAGCGGCGATCGAGTGTCTGCTTTTGGGCATCGGTTAACGACAGTTTTTCCTGTTGCGCCAGAATACTATTCCATAGGTCTTCAGGCGGATGATGCAGGGGCGATCGCAGCATGTTCTCAAAGAATCACAGTATGGCTCTAGAAAGGAGTTGCAGAAATAGTTGATTTGTTTGAGCAACCTGTAATGCAACACATAGAAACTGCACGATTCGATATAATACAGGTGATTTAGAGAAATCAGCCTCGTGCCTGCACCCATTACCCTACAACTTCCAGAACGACTTTATCAACGCCTGGTTAACACCGCCCAGGCAACCCAGCGACCGTTGGAAGAGGTGATTATTCATGCGTTAGAGGTGGGAAGTCCACCCGATTGGGATGATGTTCCCGAAGAGTTTCAAGCTGATTTAGCCGCGCTGGATCGCCTGAATGATGAAGAACTCTGGGCGATCGCTCGTGGTCATCAATCTTCGACTGAAATGACTCGCTATGACGAATTGCTAAACCGGAACCAGGAAGATGCCTTGAGCAATGGCGAGAAACTAGAGCTAACTGAGTTAAGACAAGCCGCAGATACTTTTATGCTCCGTAAAGCTCATGCAGTAGTGCTATTGCGCTGGCGCGGTCATCTAGTTCCCCATCCTTAGAAAATCCGTGTCTAGCTACATTCCAGTCGAGTTACGTAAACAGGTTGAGACAAGCGATAGCGGTCGGTGTTGTTATTGTTTGACACAAGCAGCGGTCAGTGGCATCGATCTGTCATTTGACCACATTCTGCCAAGATCGAAGGGTGGAGAAACAACGTTTGCAAACATCTGCTTGGCGTGTCGAGCTTGCAATGAATTCAAATCGGATTTGACAGAATTTGCCGATCCTGTAACTGGAAACGTTGTATCCCTCTTTAATCCTCGTAGCCAAAACTGGATAGACCACTTTGCGTGGAGTGAAGATGCTACGCAAGTGGAAGGGCTAACGGTGATCGGACGAGCTACTGTAGTGGCGTTGCAGATGAATCGAGCAACTATTCGGGCGGCTCGAAGACGATGGGTATCAAGTGGATGGCATCCACCCAACGCTTAAGGCTGGTTTCCCAAACGGTAACGGCAGTTGCCCAGCGGGAAAGGGTGAATAATAATAATTGGTGGAAGGGAATTGTTTAGCTTCTAACGTCCTACTCACCTGTTCATTTAACCGTTCTATGTCCCATCGTCATTCCCGCAACCCTGTTTCCAAGTGGTTGTTCCGTTTCGACTGTAATTGGCTAATCATACTTATAAATTCACTGCTGTTGTCAGGATTGACAGTAGCAATCGCTCCTACCTCAGTTGAGTCATCACAACAATTTGAAGTTTTATCGCCAGAAGCAGACTTGGCGGTAGCTCAAAGCATGATTTCAACAGCAGAATCCTTATTCTTAAAAGGAACAAAAGCTTCCCAACAAAAGGCAGTACAAAATTTTCTAGAAGCGTCAAAGATTTTAAATCTTTTAGGTCGAAGTCATGAAGAAGCTTACATTCTGAGTGTGATTGGATACATCTACTACTACAAGCTGAACGATTTGCAAAAAGCACTAGAATTCTATAGCAATGCTTGGAAGCTTTATCAGAATTTTGAGGATTTCATAGGTAAAGCTGGAGTCTTAGGTCATCTTGGCTTAATTCATGCAAGATTAGGAAATAAAGAACAATCTCTTAGTTTCTACAATCAAGCTTTATTGCAGTATCAGATAGAAGGTGACGAAGAAAATAAAGCTACAACTTTTTATAATATGGGCAGAGCTTATGAGGATTTTTATGAAAGGGAGAAAGCACTCAACCAATTTAATCAAGCGTTAACCCTATATCAGAAGTTAAAAAACTATGGGGGTATTGCCAGGACATTCAACAGCATAGGTCGTATACATTACAAATTAAACAATCATCAAAAGGCATTAGAATTTTTCGAGCAAGCTTTACCTATTTATAAGAAGTTAGATATTCAAGAAGAAGTAGCTGAAGTATTGAAAAACATCGGTTTTGTTTATAATTCTATTAACAAGCAACAGCAAGCTCTTAGCTCGTTTAAGGAAGCCTTATTGATACAACAAAAAGTAGGAAATAAAAAGGGGCAAGCAGATTGTTTTCATGGAATTGGCTTAACATATAACAGTATTGGAGATCGTCAAAAAGCTTTAGGCGCCTATAGTCAAGCTCTAGTCTTAAAAAGTGAAATCGAAGATCGAGAAGGTAAAGCAACAACCCTTCAGAGTATGGCTTTGATCTATGACACGGTAGGGAATAAATCAGAAGCGTTAAAGCTACTTTATCAATCTTTGGCAATAGCAGAATCAATTCAGGGCTTATCTAGACTAGAGAAAAAGGCTAAGGCTTTTAGTAGTATTGGCTTAGTTTATCGTACATTGAATGAATGGAATAAATCATTAGATAACCTAAATCAAGCACTGCATCATCAACAGGAATTAGGCTTAAGAAAAGATCAGAGCTATACACTTAATCTTATAGCATCAGTTCACTACGATATGGGTGAATGGGATAAAGCTTTAGAACACCATAAAAAAGCTTTGATTTTAAGCCGTCTTACAATTGACCAATATGCAGAAGCTCAAAGTCTTTTTAATATGGGTACTGTTTATCAAGCGACAAATAATTTAGATAAAGCTATTGAATTGTATGACCAATCCTTAATAATAAGACGCAAAATAGGCGATCAACAAGGAGAAGCTGCTATCTTAGTTAGTTTTGGCTGGATTTATCTTTCTCAGAAAAAACCTGAAAAAGCAATTGATGCATTTGAAAGATCGTTAAAGTTAAATCAAGCTGTAAGTTATCAAAATGGAAAAAGTGAAAACCTTGTTAGTATTGGGTATGTATATTACTTGCAACAAAAATATCATCATGCTAACAAGCTTTATCAACAGGCACTAGATATTAAAAGAACATTAGGTGATAGGGATGGAGAAGCTCAGATCCTTTTCGCTGTTGCTTTAGCCGAGCAGTCTCAAGGTAATCTTTATGTCGCTTTAGATAGAGTCGATTCTGCCATCAATTTTGTCGAGAACCTGCGAGGCAAAATTCACAGCAAAGACTCAAAGATTGCCTACTTTGCTACGGTTCAATCCTATTACCAGCTAAAAATAAATCTATTGATGCAACTGCATCAACAACAACCTCAAAAAGGGTATGACATTCAGGCAATGGAAACCAGCGAACGTGCCCGTGCTCGTAGCTTAAATGAACTCTTGACAGAATCTCGTGCTGACATTCGCAAAGGAGTGCGGAAAGATTTACTGGAGGAAGAAGAGAATTTGCAGTGGAAGTTGATTGCTGCTGAGAAGCAGCTTATTCAACTAAGCGGCAATCCCAACACTCAAGCTCAGGCTGTGAAAGTGCAGCAAGAACTTAAGGAACTGTATCAACAGCAAAGTCAACTCAAGGATAAGATTCGGCGGGAAAGCCCAGAGTACGCAAAGCTCAAATATCCTGAACCGTTGAAATTGCAGGACATTCAGAAACACCTTGATCAAGATACTTTGTTACTGCAATACTCCTTGGGTGAGGAGCGCAGCTACTTATGGGTCGTCAGCAAAACAGGCATGACCAGCTATACGCTTCCTGGGCGTAAAGTGATTGAGCAAGCAGCCCAGAGGTTTAGAGAAATCCTGGAAGATCCTGGAGTCAAGCTACTTTCTGTCACAAGAGAAAACGCTCAAGGCAACACGGTGGCTGCGGCTGCCAATGAGCTAAGTCAATTGATTCTCAAACCTGCAACTGCCCAACTGGGTAACAAGCGCTTAGTGGTGGTGGCAGATGGCGCATTGCATCATGTTCCATTTGCTGCCTTGAGCCATCCCAACCTGTCAGGGAAATCCTACACGCCCCTAATTGTCACAAACGAAATTGTGAATCTCCCCTCTGCCTCCACCATTGCCATCCTGCGAGATACCATTCTTAAGAGAACCAAACCCGCTCGAAAAACCCTAGCACTGTTGGCAGACCCAGTGTTTAGCAAAGACGACGACGATCGCGTTTTACCAGCACCAAACCAGACTGCCCTTACCCGGACTCCTCTGACCTCAGTTGCTTCTCCCATTTCCCTCACTCAAGCTGCCTTCACTCGAATGACTCGCAACGCCGAGCGATCGGGTTGGAAACGATTGGAACATACCGAAACAGAAGGTAAGGCGATCCTGGCAAAAGTGCCTGATTCCGAAGAAAATGCCGTCTTCGGGTTTGACGCTAACTATCGTTGGATGACCAGCCCTGCACTCAAGCAATATCGTTACATTCACCTGGCAACCCACGGCTTCTTTGATGAAAAAAATCCAGAACTCTCTGGGTTGCTGCTATCGATGGTGAATCGGCAAGGTCAACCTCAAGATCGTGGGTTCCTGCGCATAGGCGATTTATTCAATCTGGATTTTGCCGCCGATTTAGTAGTGCTGAGTGCTTGCCAAACTGGTTTGGGGGAAAACATTCGCGGCGAAGGCATTGTGGGTATGACTCGCGGCTTAATGTATGCAGGAACCCCACGCGTTGTTACCTCGCTGTGGAACGTAGACGATGAGGCAACCGCCATGTTGATGGAGCAGTTCTACACCGCCATGTTGAAACAAGGGAAACCACCTGCTGCTGCCTTAAGAGCGTCACAACTGGCAATGTGGCAACAAGGCAAGAATCCTTACCTGTGGGCTGCATTTACCCTGCAAGGTGAGTGGCGCTGAGATGCGTCAAAACCGTTCATTTGTTACATTACCAAACCTACTCGAGGAGTGTGTTATGTCTCTAAAATCAACCATCCAGCGACTGATGCCGCAAATCTCAATTGGTCTTGCTACTCTGGGCATTGTTAGCACCTTTAACCCTACCGCATTTGTAGTGGCTCAAACACAGTTGACAACCCCAACCACCCAAGCAGTTAATTTCAAGTTAGCCGCAGATGCAAAAGGGTTTATGCGAGTGCCAACGCCCCCCGTCATCATTCCTAAAACATTAAGCAACCCGAAGAGACCATCCGGCGATCGAGGAATTGTTTGCAAACCGGGTCAACCTGTTAACGAATGTGACGATCGAGTCCCCATGATCGATCGTCGTGCTCCCTGGTCAGCCATCGGACGGATTGTAATGCGGGAAACAAACGGAGACCAGTACCAATGTACAGGAACGCTCATAACAGAGGATGTGATCTTGACCAATGCACACTGTATCGTCAATCCAGACACGCATCAAGTGTATGCCTCACTCACGTTTGAACCCAATCTGATTGACGGAGTGTTGCCTGATCCCAAAGACCGTGCACAGATCATTGGTGGTGTCTATGGCACCGATTTTCGGAATCAACGCCAAGCCCCCAATCCTAATGATTGGGCAGTTGCAAAATTAGATAAACCTTTGGGCAAAAAGTACAGCGTCATTAAGTGGCAATCGCTGGAGCTTTCCGTCTTCCGAGACAATCCAGATAAATTCACCCTCATCGGTTACTCATTCGATTTCCCAGACGGAGAAAAATATCCAGATCTCCGTAGATTCAAAGCCGGTAAAGGCAATACTCCAAGCAAGCATGAAAAGTGCAGCATTACCGCAGAGCAACCTGACGGAGTCTTAGTTCACGATTGCGATATGAGAGGGGGTGCTTCTGGCGGACCAATTTTGGGTTGGATTAACAACGAACCTTATATTGTGGCTATAAATTCCGCAGAATTAGCAAATCAGCGAACTGGAATTGGTCCCGAAAATTATGCGACCAACGTAGCGCGAGTTGAGGAGTGGCTAAAACAGCAAGGTCAAACGAAGAAGTGACTTCGCCTAAGACCTCCGATTTCTGCTCAATGTGGCTTGTGCCTGCAAGGAAGAGTCCAAGAAGTCGGAGGTCTGCCCAGACACGCGATCGTCCCTGTTCTAACCAATACATTCTCTGCAAAACCGCTGAACATCTCGCAGCACGGTCAAATCTGTTTCAGTCTTTCGCATCTCAATCCACTGATTCAACTGCTCCATACTGACCATCGGAAACGCTCGACTGCTAGCAACCTCCCCATACTGCCCATCCTGAAGCAACTGAATTTTCAACGCATTCCGCCTGTATAACCAGACCTCCGGCACACCCATCGCTTGATAAATTGCCATCTTGTTGGCTGAGGAACTGGCAATGTCCACCTCCAGTGCCAGATCAGGAGGCAAGTTTTCCGAGACAGTCTCTTCCATTCCCTGTCCCCTCACCGCATTCTGGATGTAGAAACACGAGTCTGGTTCAATGCCGCGATCGAGTTCTTCTCGATTCAGCGTCACCGACCCAAAATCATTCGCTTCCATCCCAAATTCCATCGCCAGCATCGTAATGATTTTTGCCAGCAGCCGATTGATAATTTCGTGAGGTTCTCCCGGCATCCTGATTTCTAACACTCCCCGGTCATAGGCAATTCGAGTCGAGCGGTCTTCTCCCAGTTCTTGCAGTAAGGCTTCATAGGTCTTCCAGGTTAGCCCCGCGATCGTCATGGCACTGCCGGGAGCCAGCTTAATTTGACTGATGGGTGTCGCAATTACAGTCGTCATAGGTCAGTTCTCTGGTAGACAGTTGCCTATCTCGTTTGCTCGAAGTACTTGCATTATAGCCGCTGGGGTCGTGTACTTTCTCTGGCTTTGGCATTATCCACACAGCCCATCAGCACCGTCAGCGTGTTGTAGTTTCGGGCAACCATGTCCGGCTTGAAAGGTTGAGCGATCGCTCGAATCGGCAACCCAAATGCCATCCCATATCGAGCCGCCAATGCCTCTGCTTTGTTCAAGCCCACTTCCGCCTGACAGAAGCATTGCCGCGTCAGGTTCTTCGCCTCAACCTGGTCTGGATCAATCAATACCAAGCTGGCATGTTTCCCCTGATGGATCAGATGTTGCAGCACCCGACACAGCAATTGCACCAGAAATGACCCAGTTCCGCCACAGCCAACCACCCAAAACTCAATGGCTTCGGTTGGTGGCACAACCACTGGGCAAGCATGGATGATCTCATAGTTCAAGGTGCGATCGGTTGATGGCATAGTATACACTCCCATTGGTTTGGCAGAGGTCATTCAAGCCGTGGTTGGCATCTACGTCAAACACTTGCTGTACTGGAATCGCCCAACCATGCCCAAACAACCCAACTCGCAGCAAGATTTCAAATCGCACTTCTCTAACTTTGCCCAACACCCCGTAAATACGAAATCCGCTGCACTCATCCGTATCATCAGTGGGTGAGAAATAAGCAGGCATGTTTCCATGACTATAGATCTCAATCAATGCTTGATGCGTTGAAGACTCTGCACTGGTATCAAACGGTTGGCAACTAATCTCGCTCTGTAGTTGGTCTGGGGTAATCAGTTACCATTGTCCATTTTCCAGAATCAGATGAAACAAAACTTTCTTTGGGCAATCGTGATAGGCGATCGCCCATAGTCGCCACAACAAGTCTTCAGGAACCAGCGGGTTCAGTTGCACAAACGGTTGGAGTTCAACCAAGCCTTTTATCGGTTGCTCATGCATAGAAACTGGCATCAGCACGGTTAGACCTGGACGTTGGGCACGAGCAAATATACCATTATTAGCAATCCAATACTCAATGCCACTGGCATTTTGCATCGGCAAAGGCAACTTCATAGCAACATAGTACTCAACCAATTGGGGAGTAATGGGTGACTGATTCATCATGTGATAAATTCCTCGACCAGTTCTGCGATCGCTCGATGCCGATAGCCCTTGCAGGCTGGCATTAAATCATTAGAGGGATAGGTCTTGCGCCGTCGCTTACTTAAGGCAATGAGTTGTTGCCTGACATTTGAGTAGTGGCTGCGCGATTTGCCATACACCAGATCCCCGTTAAAAGGACTGGAGATGAACAACTCCCAGGCTTTGGCAATATTTTGGGGAGAAGCGATCGATGGATGGTTAGTGCCCCAGCAAATCCTGCCGTTCTCATGCACATTGGGTAATGGAGCATGGTACCCTGTTGCATCTGGCTCAAACTGCTTCGTTGATACTGACCAAATGCGGTAATCCCTGCCAACTCCAACCATTACCATTCCTGGCAGTGGGACCTGCACCGTTCTAGTTTCCTGCAATTCGAGCGTCTGTTGAGCAGGGGGCGCAAACAGCACCGCCCACTCACCTGCCGTGTTAGAACCGCAACGCACAATATTCGTCGGCAACCAACCCGTATCAATCCGTTCGATATGAAAAGCTTTCTGAAGAGCTTCTGGTGAGAGGCACTTGTACTCAAAGGCAAGAGGATGGTCACTCACCTTGCGCTTATAAACATACGTGCCATTTGCCACAAAAATGGCAGCTTCAATCTGCTGCCAATCTTCACTCTTCAGGCTTTGCAGTATTGCCTCTTGTACAACAGATCGATTTTCAGAATCTAATTGCA
>JANRIN010000160.1:0-3107 GCA_033764965.1 Leptolyngbyaceae cyanobacterium bins.302
TCTTCAATCTTGTCAGCACTGCGTGCAACGTACTGACCAACTTCGTCAATGATGAAGACTAGAGCCTTGCCCGGTCTTCTGCGACTATATAGATCAAATGCTCGTTCTACAAACCTACCAACTGTAATGTCAGCACTTTTATCTCGAAGGGACTGAGACCAGGAGTCAGGGGTTGGATAAGTAGCAGGATCAAGACGGTGCAGAATTGCACTGGCTCTAGAGATTTTTTGAGCACCCTTACGAACAATCTGCCACTCTCGATCGTATAGCTCACGACACTGAGCAACAAAGGCATCGAGTTGTCCCTCTCGTTCTAATTCAATTTCCAGCTCTGCAATGTCGTAGTCCTCGGCGTAGCCCAATTCCCGCAGCAGAACGGTATACATGACTTCTGCAATTCGTTCATTGGTACGCTTGACAGCTCGGTCTACCGAGACGTCAAACATGATGACTTCAGTAGGGATTCTTTGATTGATGAGATCGAGCAAATTGCTGATGGATTGACTCTCAACCTGCTCCTTGAAAAGCTTACTAGCAGGCTGACCAAGAACTGTTCGATTGGATAGAACGTATCCTAGGTTTTTGGCAAAGGAGGATTTACCAGAACCGAAGAAGCCTGAAATCCACACTCCGATTCCCTCAGTTGGCTCAGCAGGAGCTTCGGCGATCGCATTCAGCAAACCCTGGTACTGATCCTTAATGCGATCGGTAGCAATGTACTCCCTAATTTCCGTATAGACCGACTGTTCGTCGGCTTGATCAACTTTAATAATCTCTTCGATCGGTGTTTCTAAATCTCGTGCTAGGAGGCTACCGATGGTTGTGAAGGATTCAGTCATGGGAGTCAGAGAGGGTAGGAGTGAGGATAGAAAACAAGGTAGAAGCAGAGGGTTCAGTTAGTCCTGAGATTCAAACTCATCTTCGAGACCATGGGCGATCGCATAGGAACGATTCTTTTGGCATTTGCTGGTTACCCGATCTGGGTAGTACCGCATTGCGGTATATGACCAATCGTAGTCACCCGCCTGGAGTTTGTCCCAGTATTTCTTTGGCTCAGTTTTCCATGCAGGCATTAGTTCATAGAGCGGAGCCAGGTTAAGAATGATACCGTCATCAATTTCTAACCGCCATCCAACGGTTTCCCCCCGTTCATTGCGGGCAGTTAACACAGATCCGATCGCTCGATCAAACGCTTCTAAATCTGACTGCAAAGTCATCAGCCGTTCCAATTCTTTTTCTAAATCTCGTTTCTGTTTTCCTTGTGCTGCGGGGATACGTCCTTGAACTTCAGTGATGGCAAGCTGAGTTTGATTGATCTTGCTTGCAAGGTAACGATTTCCTCGTATTAGGGCTAAGGTATCTGGGGAAATACGCTCATGAAACAAATACAGGCTGTAAAGCTTTTTGGGTGATTGCAGCAGCCAGTAAACAGGACGTTTTCGGTATTGCTGAACATGCTGCTTAAAGAAGTTTTGGGCAAGGTAGGCTCGCAAGAGGTCGGCAGGTTCGCCTCGATTACCTAAAACAGCCTGAAGCACTTCTCTTGCACCTGGCTCACCCAGCATTAATTCCAGAGCTTGTTCAACTTTTGTCGCCAGATCATCCGGGTGGTTTGTTTCTAAAGTGGCAATACAGTCTTCGTCGGCTAACTGGCATAACTGGATTGCTATATTTGGCTCAAAGCGACCATAACCTGATGCTTCTGGGATACCAGGCTGAAATCGTCCTAGAACAATACCGACAGCATAGCTAATCCAACGTTGCGCTAACTCGGTGGAGCTTAAAGATGACGTAGGTAAAGTGTCTGCATCATCCGTTGACTCTGCTTCAGAATCTGTTTCTCCCTCCAGATCCATTACTCCACTTTGCAACGTAGCCTCTATTTCAGCTTGATCTTCTGTACTAATGCCATATAGTCGGTAAACTTCCTCATCAATCTGCTGCTCAACCAATGTCAACTGTGCCTGTTGCTGCTGTAAACCTTCTAGGGTTAAAGCAAGAGAACCTGACCATAAAGGAGCAACAAAGTCATAGGTTGTTTCAGTTTCTGCACTGTCAAGCTTGGCAATTTGAATTGCCTGCTCAACTAATCTTTCTAAGGTTTCACTAGATTGAGTCGGTACAGGGAGCCTTGCAATATCTCCAACTTGGAAATTAACAGTAGGATTGAGAAGCTTCAAAGCATAAGAGGCAAACTTTGAGTTCATAACTGCTAGAACTAAAGGAATGTCTTTCGGGAACAATGATGAGCCTGCAACATCAAAGATGAATCCTCCCGGTGACAAACGTGCATTGAACTTTGCACTCGTTAAGAAGGAATACGTTACTCCTTTATAAAAATAAAAACCTGAGTTTCTAATAACAGCTTTATCAAAAGCATTTAATTCTTGTCCATTATTCAACCAATTAATTACATACTCTTGGTTGCCATACCATCGACGAAAAGCTCCGCCTTTCATGTATGGATACCACTTCTCCTGCCGTTCGGCACACTCTTCTTGAGATCGGCAATTAAATCCAACATGAGTTCTCCCAACTTCCCACCAGAATCGCAAGAAGCGAAAATTATCAGCAGTTGCAAGTCCTTGTCGAGGTTGAGCAACATCTGCCAGCTTCGGTAGAGCTTCAAATAGTTGACGCAAACTTGGTGTAATCCAGTAAACCCAAGGATCACCCGGAATAGCCTTGAAGTCAGTTAGTTTAGCTGAATACATATTTGCGACAAGCTTCATTTACAACTCCTCAAGGCAAAATAATATTTGTTAAAGCAGCACAGATATATCCATCACGGCTCAAAAGATTAACCGCTCTCACCATAGATGTGCTACCGACAATTCGATCAATTGGATTTCCAACATTAGTCCCTTGAAAACGAGCTGTATCTTCAGCAATCGCCCGATCCAAATCAACTAATTCAAAACCAGAAGTAGGAACATCAATTTTATTTAGTAATAGTTGTAAAAACGATACTTTATTTAGTAATTGCTCCCAATTCTCCCCTTTGAGCATTTAAATGAATTCAAATATAATATATTTAAGAAATAGAAAGAAAAAGCTAGTGAAGCATAAAACTAATGTGCTTACATTGAAGAATTTCTGTGTAGGGA
>JANRIN010000182.1:0-8220 GCA_033764965.1 Leptolyngbyaceae cyanobacterium bins.302
TCTTCAAACTGTTCCTGCATAGTCTGGCGATCGCCTGTGGCAAGAATTTGAGTACGGCGATAGGGAGTACCGCCTGTGAGCCGCTGAACCCGATAAATGCTCCATTGTAAGGCTTCCAAGCGAGCTTGAAAATTCATCAGCGCTTCCCAGTTACCATCTGCCATGTTCATCTCAATTAGCCCACGGCTACCCGGAAACAGAGTCTGTTTGCTGTTGAGAATCCGAGCAATGAATTCCATGACCATCGGCAGCCCTGATTCAATTGGCATATTGCGGTGTTTCTCCAGAACTTCTTCATCGGTTCCGCAGATGCCAGCAAAACAGCACACAGAACAGGCTGATCGCATATGCGGTTCGCCACAGGTTTCCCGATTTTCTTGCTCCAGTTGGCTTCGAGTAATTCCTTCCTCAATTAATGGGTACACATCAATTCGGTAAACCTTGGATTTAACGGGTTGTTTTCGCTCCCCACGTTTCTTTGCGATCGCAAATTCAGCGCGATCTCGACGGTATTTTTCGTCAGCATTGAAGAAGATGCAAACAACAACGTAGGGAGGTAACGGTACCGCTTTATTAGGATCATGAACGTTAAATTCCAGCTTAACCTTATCTTTCCCACTCCCAACCTTTCGCCACTCGGTCGGTTCACTGGCAATTTCTAGATGCAGTAATTCTTCGTTAGAGAGGGTGATTTGATCGAATACCCGATTGCTGCTGATTGTGGTCAACGATGCCTCATCTACCCACGTATTGCAAGTCACTTGCTTCGCCTTAGCAGAGCACTTACCTCTGCCCTCACCAGAACGGGCTTGAGGAACCACACCGCCTTGTAGAAGGTCTTTGCCAAGGCTATGTTCACGATGAACGGTTACTTTATCCTCGATCGCTTGTTTAGCGCATTCTTGTTTGTACTGATTGGAGCAAACCCGTCCATCAGCAGCAAACTGAGGCAATCCACCTACACTAAGCAAGTTTTGTCCGAGTGACCAGGTTCTAGGCGCAACAATATCTTCAACGACCGCTTCATTGTTGTTAGCTTTAAATTTTTCGGAACATTCACGTCTGGTATTGCGAAACTGAGGAAGTGTGCCATTCAGCAAGTAGTATTCGTTGATGCTTACTTGTTGAAGAATTTGATTGATGGATGATGCTTGTCCAATAGAATTAGAAACAGATTGCTGGGATGAAAGAGCTGGATAGTCTGCTGGCAGACGACAAACGTGATGACGATGGGATCGCCGAACGTGAAAGGTATTGTTTGTAGATAACCTGGTAGGAAGATAATCCAAGTCCATGTATGAATCAACCGGACCAAAATTCTCCGGTCTGTAATCCAAATTCCAAATTGCATCTGGATTCCATAGTGGATGGAGTGGGGAGGAGAGCGATTCTACATCATATGGGATGTTCTCGCTCATGGGGGATAAGGGTGGAGTGCTGCGCCCGTACAACCAGAGTTTGCGAGGGCTGCGGCTATCATCGAGAACGGTATATCGGTCTCTAACGGCTGGACCTGCTTTGATAATCTGAATGAGTCGGATGTTTTCCTTAGCCAGGTACGGCATCAGGAATAATTCATTCAAATAGCCTGTGTAGCTCCATTCAAGACCTGTTTGGGATGTGAGGATGACCAACCTTTCAAGTGGAAATTCATGTTGTTTTAAGCGCTTGATTAACCGTTGAATCCCATTAAAAGAATCATGCCCCATTCCCCACATGGCAACGATTGAGATCTTCATTTCAATCAGGATCTCGATCAGAGTGTTTAGTTGCATGGTTAGTTAGCTGACCTGAAGGTTGGAATGATAAGGATTAGATGGACCTTTTAGAGATGTGCGAATCAGTGGTTATAGGATAGGGCGATCGCTCCGACGAGTTATTCGTTAGACGCACGGGTGATAGCGTCCAGGAGTGACAATCCCAGGGGCTTGAACAGTCCCATGTTTCCGTCTGGGCATCCGTGCTGAATTAAGCAGTTGCCGCAGCCAGTTGAACAGGGACAAGTTCGAGCAACTTCTGCTGCTTTGGCGGCTAATTCGGGAAGGCGAGAGAACAAACTTTCCACTGCACCGCTTTCGGGCAAGCAATTGTAGAAGATGCCTTGAAACGTTTCGGTTTGCGAGCGAGTGATTTGAAAGTTGGCATCATGGGTGTCTGCTCTTACAACCAACGGTAGAACTTTGAGGAGTTGATGCCCTGCGGTATGGAGTGCCAGGTATTCTGCCCTGAATTCCCAAAGTGTTTGATAACCAGGGGGAATTAGACTATCCTCAGACTGAATCTGAGTTTTGAGTTGTTTGACGTAATCTTGCAGATAGTTCTGAACAGATTCGGTCAGGGTTAGTTGCACGATCGGGGTTGTGATCTCAACTTTGGTTGGAGTCTCAAACACAAATTGAGAAACATGCTGCACAATATCGACCGCTCGGACTGGTTTGTTACAGCTAGGACAACGTCGATGAGTAGGAAGCGCTTCCTTGTACTGTAGGCACTTCCTGTTAAGGCAGGTTCGCTCATACCGACGCACATTGAGGTCGTAACCGGTGATCAGATGCCGGATATCTGCCCAAGCTAACTCTAATGTCAAACCAGTTGGATGGCGGATGTGAGTTGTTTCAGGAATGGGTAGCTCTGTCTGGGCTGCGGATACCTCTGTTTCAATAGTTAGAAGCTGTAGCGGCAAAAATTTGGGGGCTGCAACGGGACTGTGAACATTGAGTTCACTGCGAGTAGTTGCCACTGTAAACGCGGGGGTATCTGGGATTAGCTTGAGACGGGCTTGTTTGGCTTCTAAATCAAGAGCCAACGACTGATACGTAATCATTTGCCCGTCTGCGTTTTGGGAACGGTAGATAGCTCCCGGATAAACTTCTCGCTGAGCAATATCTTCCGTCATCTGTTCTAGTTCATCCTCATCCTCATCCACTAGCTGAATGGTTGTCTGACTCAAACTTCCCCGAAAGTTGATCTGACTATGAGGAAACCCTCTTGCCCACAGTGCCCCGGCTCGATTTTTCTGTAGGTGTCCCTGCTGCATCAATTCTTGTGCAATGAGAATGGCTTCTTTGCCGAAGTAATAGCGGATTTGTGAGGACGGAATGCCAGATTCGACAGCGGCACACATGAGATGTTTGGCAAGCAGAATTACTGAAACCTGAAAGGAAATATCCTCAGCAGGTCCATTGGTGAGAAGTTCAGGGTGGTTCGCGAAGTAGGTATCGAGAACGTTTCCGGCAATGGGTAAGAAAATGGCAAGTCCGGCATTGCGTCTTCCACAACGTCCGATTTGTTGCCGGAACGATTGAATCGAACCGGGCCAGCCGCAAACAATGCAGCAGTCCAACTCAGCGATGTCGATTCCGGCTTCTAGTGCGTCTGTGCTTAGAATCCAGCGTGTAATTTTAGTCTTAACTTGTTGAAGGACATCTGCTTTCTGCTTGGGCTTGAGAGCAGCGTAAAAGGTTGCTATCTGATTGCCAACAGGTTCATGCCCTTGCCGTAAAGACTCTAAGTTGATCAGGTTGTAGAGTGTTTTAACAGAAGCAATGCTTGTACAAAATACAATGCCACTCTTGCCTTCTCGCAACAGGTGATGAACCAGCTTTGCGGTCTCAGCGTTAACATTATGGCTGGGTCTGAGAACAAGCAGTTGCTTTTCAGCTATAGCCGCTCCACTTTTTTGAATCCAGGTGAGGCGATCGGGAGATTGTTTGTATCGAATTCGCCCGGTCAACCTGCGGGCATGAATGCGTGGATTGCCTGAGGTAGCAGACAGCGTAATGAATTGCAGCCTTTCTGAGGGTGGTGTTCCGTCATCATCGGGTAGACCGTATTTATCGACAGCCAGTTTGATCCGTTGAATCAGAAGCGACACATTAGCCCCAAATATCCCTTTACAGGTGTGGGCTTCATCAATCAAAACGTAGCGTAGTTGGCTGAAAAACGTTTGCCAGTGCTCTGACCTCCAGGCTGCCCGCAGTTGATAATGAACAAATTCTGGAGTGACTCCCAGGATATGCGGCTCGGTTGCCAAAATTTCTTTGCGCTCTTCAGTCGAAGTATCGCCGGTCAGTTTGGCAAAACGAGGACGGCGCTTTTGAGGGATAGTGGATAATAAGTCAGCGATCGCTTCAGATTGGTCTCCTGCCAAAGCTTTCAGATTGTAGAACGCTAGGCAACGATAGTTATGCTTCATGCATCCTTTGAGAATTCCGAGGTAGGCTGCATATGTTTTGCCGCTGGCGGTTGTGGTGGTGATGGTAACATCCAGCCCTTTGGAAATTGCCCGGTATGCTTTAGCCTGGTGGGAATAAAGCTGTTCAATCCCTTTTGCTTTCAGAGCTTGAGTTAGATGAGTCGGCAGTGAGATCGGCAGGGATGCAAATTCAGGTTCCTGAGCAGGGATGGTTTGCTGGTATATCAATTGTTCAGTCAGCAGTTCTACCAGGTCTTCTACAGGGATTTCTGAATCGGCGGATGGTTCTTGAGCGGCTGTTGGCGGTGCGTAAAACCGATGCAGAAGGGCGGTATAGTTCGGAGAGTTTGTTGAGGGTGGGGTCATGGTCATGTTCGGAATTAGGACAGCAGAACCTACTCCAGTCGCTGCTGGGGCAAAATCAGCGCGAAGCAAACGGCTATTCCTCTCGCGGTAGCGAGAACGTTCAGAAAAGTTTGATTTTGACGGACTCCATTGAACCCGTTTTGCAATGATTGCATCCGGACGGGCAGTATGCGATCGGAGGATTGCGGCATTTATTGGCGAGAGACTGACCCGCCGGAGCGAGGGGCAGAAGCACCCGATTGGTTTTATGTGCCGAATGTTCCTCCTCTTTTAGGAAGTCAGATCCAGCGTTCCTATGTTCTCTGGCGGGAATATATCACACCTGTCATTGCTCTGGAATTTGCATCTGGGGATGTAAGTGAAGAACGCGATCGCTATGTGATTGCCCCAATGCAGGTGGAGTTGGGAATTTGGCGTGGCGTTTACCAGAACCATCCGGAGCAGTCCTGGCTGCGCTGGTGGGATTTGGCAGACAATCTTTTGCTGACGGGGTAGGAACAGGCAAACCGGGTGACAGAGCAACTAGAACAGGAAACGCTAAAACGACAACAATTGACGGAGCAATTATGATCTTTAACACCTGAGCAGTTGGCGGTTTTGGGAATTGACTCAACGCTGTTAGGGTAGCATCCACTTAAATGGGTTGTTAGGTTTCGCAAACTCATCAAAGGTTGTGGCAAACTACACTAAAGCTGTCTTTGAGGAGAATTCATGAAAGCGATCGTATGTATAGAGTATGGATCTCCTGATGTTATGCAGCTTAAGGAGGTAGAGAAACCTACTCCCAAAGATAACGAGGTGCTAATTAAAATATATGCGACAACAGTAACCTCAGCAGACATACGCATCCGAAAGGCTGACCCATTCCCGGTAAGATTTTTCTACGGTTTCACAAGACCTAAAAACAACACGATACTAGGGTCGGAGCTAGCCGGAGAAATTGAAGCAGTTGGTAAAAACGTAAAACAATTCAAAGCAGGTGACACAGTATTTGCCGGTGCAGGATTCAGTCTTGGTGCCAATGCCGAATACATTTGTCTGCCTGAAGAAGGAGCGGTTGCGATCAAGCCTACTAATATGACCTATGAGGAAGCTGCTACCATTCCTTTTGGGGCAACAACCTCACTGTTTTTTCTGAGAGATAAGGGAAAGATTCAGAACGGACAGGAGGTCTTGATCTATGGGGCTTCTGGAGCGGTAGGTATGGCTGCCATACAGCTTGCCAAGTTCTTTGGGGCACAAGTGACTGGGGTATGTAGCACAGCGAAGTTGGAATTGGTGAAGTCTCTCGGATCTGACAGCGTTATTGACTACACCAAAGAGGATTTTACTCAAAGCGGTAAGACCTACGATATTATTTTTGACACAAGTGGCAAAAGTTCATTTTCAGGTTGTCTAAACTCACTGAAGCACAATGGACTCTATCTCAGAGCCGTTCACATAAATCTATCTCCGATCCTCCGAGGGCTGTGGGCTTCAATCACAAGCAGCAAGAAAGTAATAGGTGGGACAGCGATCGAGCGTAAAGAAGATTTGATTTTCCTCAAAGAGTTAATTGAGGCGGGGAGGATGCAGTCGGTCATAGACAGGCATTATCCGTTGGAACAGACTGCCGAGGCTCACAGGTATGTCGAACAAGGACACAAAAAAGGAAATGTAGTCATCACTGTGGAGCAAAACAACAAAACCTAATATCGCGCTGCACCGGAACGTTCCAATATGGTCTGTTGATTTGCAAAACTTGTCTGCGTCCGGTGCAGCGCGAACGTTCACAGCAGATTGGTGGAGCGGGTAGAGGCTACCGATTCGACAGCAGCCTTATATTGCTTAACGACGGGATCTAAAGCGTTGGGTAATGTTAATCAGCGCGGGCAGCATCGCGGCGGGGCGTAGTCCCTGTTTGAGGGAAAGGTCAAGCTCGAATAGGAGCGTCAGTGCTTGAGAGAGAGTTTTGACAGAAGCATTTGCCACTTCTTGCCGTAAATAGTAAACCCGTCCGGGATTGCCAATTCCACACAGTTGAGCAATTTGCTGATGATTTTCAACCCCTTGAGCGATCGCACACTTCACCCAGAGCCAGGTCCGGAACTGAGTGATTAACGTGGCAGTGATCACAATCGGATACTCTGCCTGGTCAAGCAATGCCTGAAGCAGGGTGGCGACACGAGTTCTATTCCCCTGTCTAATCGCTTCCGCCAACTGCAATGCACTCTGAGTTTGACAGGGAACCAGGGATTCACAGTCTGCTTGGCTGACTGGATTGCCATCGCTATACAGCTTGAGCTTGGTGAGTTCTTGATAAGCGCGCATGGTGTTGTTACCAATTGCCTGCCCTAGATAGGTCAACTGGGCTGGGGTGAGTTGAAGTCCCAGTTCTCTTGCTTGAGTTCCAATTGACTGGGCGATCGCATCGGTTTTCCAGGGTTCAAGCAGACGCAGCTCTTGTAACTTGCCATATTTGGTGAGCAGCTTGGCAAGTTTAAGGCGTTTATCGATCGTGAATGCCGTAAAGACCAGAGTGGTTGTATTGGGAATGTGGGCGATCACGGTCAGTTGTTCCAGTTGCTTCTCACCGAACTGCTGCACATTCGTGAACTGACAGTTTTCCACCACAATGATTTTCTGCTGGTCTCCCAAGGGCGGAGTCCTTGCAGCCGCTAAAGCGTCAGTCAGATTTGCCGGAGGATAGGTGTGGTAGTTGAAGTCTCGCCAGGTCGCATTGAGCTTCTGTTTGAAAGACTTCAACTGTTGCTGGATGGCGTAGCGATCGTCGCCAACAAGTGTTAAGACAGGCATTCTATGCCTCCTGAATTGTCACAGCAACTGGAGCCGGAGCACCGATTACGCTTGCAATCAGACTGCCCAGCTTTTCGGCTTTTGCTTCCATCTGGGTGCGGCTCTTGCGGCTGACCTTCAACACCGCTTTAGTAGGACTGACTTCTACTAAAACTGCTTGATCCAAAAGGGGTTGGGATTCCGGTTTTGCCTTGCCTTTGACCTGTTGCCAAACCTCTGTTGGACTGATGCTTTGATGAGCCGAAGTTGTCTGGGGTTCTGGAACAGCAAATCCGGCAATTAGATTAATGAGTGAGATTTCCAGCCATAGTCGTGGGTTATTGGTACGCCCAAGTTGCCCTTCTCGTTTGTATAGCTGATCGAGGTCTTGGGTAAGCCGTTCGACACTCCAAACATCTGCAATCTTCCTCAACTTTGCAGGTTCAACAGGGCTGGTGAGCAGTGCGGCTGGGGCATTTGTTGTTTTGAGTAGCAGCAAATCTCGATAGGTTTGGAGGAGACCATTGAGAATCAGATTTAGTTCTTTCCCGTTGTCCAGTAGGGATTGGCTGCTGGTGAGTAGAGTGATGGCATCCTTTTGGGCGATCGCCTTAATCAGCGTCACTAATTCGCGGCTGGTAATTCCACCCATCATTTGCAAAATATCCTCAGCAGTGGCTTCTTGTTCACTTAAGGACGCTTTACCAAGAGTTTGCAAGGCATCTCGCATTCCACCGTCGCAAATGCGAGCGATCGCGCGAATGGCATCGCTGGTGATGGCAATGGCTTCCTGGTCAGCAATGTGTTTCAGGTGATTGCAGACCGTATCAATTGCCAGTGAACGAAATGTGAGGGTGAGACAGCGGCTGACGATCGTGGGCAGA
>JANRIN010000165.1:0-2957 GCA_033764965.1 Leptolyngbyaceae cyanobacterium bins.302
CCCTGCCCCGACCAGTGTCCCCTTTTCGACCTGGGATATTCTGCTCCTGATCGCCTATGTCGTCTGTATCATCGCTGCTCTCAGCCGTATTAGAAGCAGTTTTAATGACGAATACACCATTCGATTAGACAGTAAAGCTCTCGAAGCCGATTTGATTGAGCATAAACTTAATACGATGATCGGCATCAGTTTTGGCTTCGATAAGCGCTACGAATTTGGTAAAAACGACAAACTCAATAAACTCAACATCAGCATCACTAATAAATCCAGTACTCACTCCATTTATGTGGATTGGGATTATTGCATTTTGTCTGACTTTGGCAATCGTGCCCGTCGTGTCACCCGACTCATGCCCGGTACCACCCTCGACCTCTTCCAACCCCAGGCATTCAGTGCGATCGCCCCAGGCACCACCCTCAAAGAAGCGATCACTGCCGAAGATCTGCTCAAACGCAAAGCAGCCAAAGACGAGAAAATCCCCGTCGCCCTAGAAATGGAAGTCTCCAAACCCCTGCTCGACTTCAAAGGCGTAGACAAAAAGAAATCTGCCCGCTTCCTCGCTAGCCTGCAAACCTTGGAATTCTTCCTCGACCTTGCCGTTCGCTTCGTCGGTCCCGCCCGCTCCTCCAACGATCACGCCATCATCCGCTGCAAATTCATCATCCAAAAACTCCCTTGGCAATCCGGCTTACCCTGGAATCCCCGCTAACATTGAGCTGGATCAGGATACACTTTTGACTCGCCCGAGCCTTCGTATTCAGTCTTGGTCAGCATTCTTTGAAAAGATCAATTATTCTGAATACCTCAACCTAAATCGTCTACAATATCGTCTACAATCATGAGCGATTATAGCTTTGGTCAGAACGCTTAAGACAAGGCTAATGGTAGAGAACCAATACCAGATAGGCGTTCTGACTCGCCTCCACCATGTTACTCATGGCTACGGCTATATTAATTAACTTACAGAAAAACTGCTATACAGTGAATACCCTGTCAAACAGCGATAGTTAGCAATGTCGCGATCGCCCTCACACTCGCCGCTAGACCCTGACCAAAACCAACCCCAGGATGATGATTCCCCCCCTCCTGGCTATTCTGAACAACATTTAATTCCCCCCACCTTGACCAGTGCCGAAGCCGGGTGGAGCAGCATCAGCTTCGAGTACTATGAGCATCTCGCAGCAGGGGAAACGCCGCAACTTTGTTTCGACCACTACGCGATCGCCGTCACCATCGGGCAAGGGTTCCAACTTGATTGGCAAATCGCGGAGGTTGCCAGAGGTCGGGTACAGCGGCAAATGCTGTTTCACGGTGGCATGACCCTGGTGCCGATGAAACATGTCAACTGGGGCGCATGGGATCAACCCTTCCAAGGCTTCAACCTCAGCTTGAAGCCAGCGCTCCTGACTCGCAACGCCGCCGAATTGCTAGCCGTTGATCAGGTGGAAATACCACCGCAGCCGCCCTTTTATGATCCCCTGATTCTTCAGATTGGGCTGGCGCTCAAAGCCGATTTAGAATCCCAGCGACCCGGCGGACGACTGTATGCAGAAGCGATGGCAAATGCCTTAGCCGTTCACATTCTGCGCAATTATTCAGCCCACACCCACAAGCCTATCCATTATTTGGGTGGCTTATCTCCCACCCAGTTGAAACTCGTGACGGACTACATCAATGATCATCTCGCCCAGGAGTTGAGTTTAGAGGAATTAGCTGCGATCGCTCAACTCAGCGCCTTTCACTTTTGTCGCTCCTTCAAGCGATCGACGGGGTTCACGCCTCACCAATATGTGATCCGCCAACGAGTCGAACGGGCAAAGCAGTTGTTAAAAGACGGCAAACTAGGCATTGCAGAAGTAGCATTTGTCTGCGGCTTCACCCATCAAAGCCACCTCAATCGCCACTTCAAACGCCTGACTGGCGTGACCCCCAAAAAATTTTCCGAGTCATAGCAATTTTGTGCAAAAGCAGCAATCCCGTGCAAGATTTTGCCAATGCACGCACCATACTCTTAACATTACCTAAATTAATTTAAACTCCCTACTTCAAGATGTTCGAGGAGCCTAGTCCTACCGAAACAACTATTGAGTAGAAAGTTGCAGTCTTTAATTTGTCCAAGTATCGGTCACAAGACGTTTTCAGGAGGAATCTTGAAAGCATCTAAGTGATGTATGGAATCCATTGTTGTCTCTACACTCTTTCACCCCCCCAATGAACAGTTCCTTCAACACGCAAACTGAACAAGTTATTGACGATCTCCAGTCAAAAGCCGCTGCCTTAAAAATCGCTATTATCTATTCCTGTTTAGAAGACTCGCAGTCTCCTCTCAAAGACTTTGAAATACCCTCTGACCCCTCGCCCTACTTGCCTGAGCACCATTGCAGCCTTTTTCCAATCCGGAAAGCCGGGGCTGTCCTCGAAATCAATAAAGTTGCTCAAGCAGGGTTTGATGTCATCATCAATCTCTGTGATGGCGGTTGGGATGAAGAAGGGCGAGCAGGAATCGAAGTGGTGCAAGCCCTAGAACGTTTGAATTTCCCCTTTACGGGAGCTAGCTCAGACTTTTACGATCCATCCCGAGAAACCATGAAAATGGCAGCTCATGCAGTTGGAGTCCAATTTCCTGCCTATGTGAAGGCAACTAAAGTGGAAGATGCAGAACGGGCGATCGCAGAACTTTGCTTTCCCTTGATCGTTAAACATCCCCAGAGTTATGGCAGCATTGGACTCACTCGTGACTGCCGAGTTAGTGAGCCAAAAGCTTTGCGTCGGGAGGTAAAACGAATGATCGAGGAATATAATGGCGCACTAATTGAAGAATTCATTGAAGGTCGGGAATTCACGGTTTTGGTTACTGAACCCCGTGATGAAACAGAAATTGCCTGGGCACTTGACCCGATCGAATTTTGTTTTCCTCTAGGCGAATCCTTTAAACACTTTGATATTAAGTACAAAGG
>JANRIN010000187.1:0-3539 GCA_033764965.1 Leptolyngbyaceae cyanobacterium bins.302
GCTCTACCCGATCGCACCACTGAGCAAATCAACGCCCTCACCCTGGAGCAACTGGAGAGCCTTGCCCTGGCCCTGTTGGGTTTCTCTACGATCGCTGAACTAGAAGCGTGGCTGAACCCACAACAAAACCAGTCCTCTGCTAATTCGTAGAGGCGATCGTCTCGGACTGGGATTTGAGTATTCCTGGGGCGATCGTTCCTCCTGGCTTTGGGGAGTGGTTCGGTCAGAACATTGGGCAGCACAATAGAGTTTATACAGCGACAGAAATGTGTTTTGCAAATCTCTACAAACTCTGCTATTTCTAGCAAAGTTGTCCAACTCATCAGGAGTAGCTTATCTTCTGGTCATCAAAGTTTCCCAGCAGTACTTTGATCTGCTCTAGATGCTTTGGCTGAATCGTCCGTTGCCCCTTTAGCCACCGGGTCACCAAAGAACGATCTACTTGCAATGCATCTGCCAACTGAGCCTTCGTCATGCCTCTTGCATCAAGTGCGGCCTGAATTGAAGCACCTGTTAGGGGAGAGGGTTGTTTAGAGGTACGAGCAGGCTTCAGTAAATCTGGCTCATGGGCGTTTAACTTTTCCTGAATATGGAGCAACGGCTTGATAATCACGATCGCCTTTAGCCAGGTCGTTAGCCAATTACGGGGGCGATAACCGACATCACAATCATCACTGAGCGCCCAGGCGGGTCTAATACTCTCTGGATAGGTTATTGGATCAAAACCAATTTCCCATCCTAATTCCTTCAACGTTAGAAGAGCACTGTCCCATTGATTAATTAACTTGACCCGTCGTAACCTATCTTCCCGAATGACTTCCAGCAGTTCTTTAGGTTCTAACCGTTCCAGTAAGGTTTGAACTTGATAGCGACCATCATCCCGAATCCGGCTCATGATTGTGAGAAAAATCGCAAGCTTGGAGGCTAACCGCTGACGATAGGGATTAATTTGCAAGGTACTTTTAGCCAGATAGCCATATTGAAAGAGTGATTCCTTCGCATTGGTATCTTTCGCATTCAGAAACTTTTCCGTCCAAACTCCGGGTCGAACCTTAATATATAGTTCATCTGGTTCACCCGCTTCATAGGTAGGTGAGTCAGGTTGATTGACATCCATTGTGAGGGCTAATTGACCAGAATATCCCAACCCCTCTAAAATCCACATGGCACCACGTTCAACGTTATAACGCTTTGCGCCAATGTTAATGTTTTTCACTAAAACAGAAAGACTACAAACCAACTCTACTAAGTGACCAATCTTCCTGAGTTTTTGAGCAATTGTAATATCTGTACGTTTATCCCAACCAAAGAGACGAATTAGCTCCGTTCCTTTTAACCGAATTTGCTCTGCCCACGGCTCTTCAGAGTCGGTTGCATAAGCAGAAAAGATTAGAAAAATATACGCTGCTTCAGGACCAAATTGCTGAATAATTTCCCATGCTGCCTTACTCGGAACTAATTCAATTTGCTGGCTAGAGGGACTTTGACGAACAATTTGATGCTGGATAAAACCTTCTCCAACTAGTTTTTTCCAGTAGGGATATTCTCCATCCTCCCATTGGGAATTAATGAGAGCTTGAGCACCCGTAAGAATTGGATAACCTGTGGCAACCCGCTCAACATCTGTATCTTGAAATAAGGGTTCTCGTGTAACAGAAGTGTCATTAGAGCTTAAACCCAGCAATTTATCTATTTCATCGACACTGTGGCTTGTCAAATCCAAATATCGTAGCCATTGACTAGCGGTATGAAACGCACAGGCACTAATAACCAATGACTCACGCCAACCATCACTATCAATTAGATCAGCCCCAGAATCCAGGGAAAAAACTCCAACCACAGAACAATCCGATGGCATTAATTTTTCTCGCTGCCATTGGTCAAGACGTATCAAGATCCAAGTAGCAGCTTGCTCCCAAAATTCATCGGTTTTTAATATGGGGCGAAACCGACGTTCAAGGCGTAGCATTGTTTGCTTTTCTAAAGCACCTATTTTTTCTGTCTCACCATAAAGATTAATCACATCCATATCGGTTTTCAGCCGCGCATTAGACAAACGCAGCCTAAACTGATTAATGCCAGTTGCAACATTAACCAACACCAGATTCAAAAATGACTTACCTGACTTCAACTTGGCAGCATAGTCCCTCACCTGTTTCTGGTCTACAGGCAGTGACATGGAATTAAAAGAATGCGCTTCCGGCAGGATTGAAGTTGAATCGAGAGGAAGGTTATCTTGCTGATCCACAGTCATTACAACCCTATCCACATCGGGTTAGTATACCGTCGAAAGGAAGCAATCAAAATCTGGCAATTAAGTTTGTCAACCAAATTAGATTCTTTGTAAGGAAAGGTTGCGAATTCAAGACATCAAAATCAGTCTGAGCAAGGATTAGAGTAATTTCGCCTCATCATCACTGCGATCTCACAACCCTAGAATCCCGTAACTTTAGTTCTAGAATCTAGCAACATAAAGAATATTTTCCATGACTAGCGCAAGTATTCAGCAGGAGAACTCCACTCCAAAATGCTTTCCCAGCATAGAACCCACAATTAACCTTAGAAAGCATGCAAGCAATCAAAATCTTCAGTGACTTCAAATAATTTAACAATTGACAAAATTGACAGGTTCTCTAGAATTCAGCTACATTAGCGAGTCACTGATAATGCGGAGTCGAGGAGTAGGCTGGAAGCCAGGAGTCGTCACCTCCATCCTTCAAGAGAGGATCAATTGACAGATTGACAGCAGACTCTAGTATCACAGAACAATGAATTGACAAATTGACAGAAAGCTCTAGTATCGCGGAACAGACTAGGCGCTATCAACTTCTACGATTGCCAAATTGACAGAGAATCTAGAATCTTGAAACATTGCCAAGATTGACAATATCTTCTAGATTGCAGCAACAACTACCCTTGAAACTATTGTCAAACCCTCTAGCTTTAGGGAACAAGCATTGACAGAAGAATAGGGACACTCTAGTTTGACGCTACGAAAAAATTTCCGTTGGGATTTTAAGGTCTAGAATCAATCAACAAATTAATCGCAGGAGTAAAGCCTGTCAAGACTTTTAATGCTGTTGCCAACTCTAAGGAAGGCACAGTCTGCGTAATTGACTAATCCATCGCCTTAAAAAACAGGTTGTTTAATAGTCAAGAAGATCTCAGCTTGATATAAAGACCGTCTCTATAAGAGCAGTAGATTATCTATAGATTGATTACCTCCCGCTTTGTTGAGGGAGCTATTTTTTGTTGTTTTATTATTAGCTTAAAACTCGCAATAGCTTGTCAAAAAAGAATCTGACCAGTTGGCTCATTGATTTTATTCACAATACCTATAGTTCCCAAAGCCTATCCCATTTCTTCCAAGATTACTTTTATTGTTAAAGTTATGAGGCAATTTTCTACCAAGGTACAGCACCAGGATAATTCCTCAAATCAGTTTTCATATATCCAGGAACGGAATGAGGAATTTCTCTCCCTCTGGCCCCATCGCTACGACTACATCTGGGCTGAGCATCCTGATCCCGAACAACGCC
>JANRIN010000168.1:0-15392 GCA_033764965.1 Leptolyngbyaceae cyanobacterium bins.302
TTTTTTCCAATTCGCATTGGGTTTTTTATAATTTTTTATTTTTTATAATTGTTCCCCTTTGGGGGGGTTGGGTTGGGGGGGGGGGGGGTGGGGCTGGGGCACGGGGAGTTGGGGGAGTAAGAGGAGTAGGGGGAGTAAGAGGAATAGGGGGAGTAGAGGATTGGCATTAGGCTCTTATCCACCCACCCACTCATCTACTCACCAATCCACCCCCAACCCCTAACCCTTAACCCCCAAATGCCTTTCCTTCATAAAAGAATCTTGCAGTTTTTGAACAGTCTGGGATTTAGGGATAGGGGATGTTAGAAAGTAGGGAAACCTTGGATCACCCTCTACCTTTTGGAGTATTAGCTGTCTGCTATGAGACGTATGTTTTCTTCACAGCGACTTCCCTTTAGGCGCAAGATCGAAGCGATCGCGGTGATGGCAATTCTAGTCATGCTGGGGTTGGCAATTAAACCGTCAACTCGCACCAAAGCAGACAGTTTAGATACGCCACCCAACCAGGAGAAAAAACAACAGGCAACGTCTACCGCGCGTGTTTTGCAGCGCCAGAAACAAGAGCGGCAAGTCCGCCCAGAAAACTATGACCTGGCTCAATTTCCGGTGAATGCGTCCAACGAAGATCACTGGCGACATTTGTTATGGACAACGGCAGTTGTGGAGCCAAGGGAAGCCTTTGTGGCGGAAGCATTGAATCAAATTTTGATGCTGGCAGTGCGTTCTGGCTTATCCAATCATCAAGTGCGAACGATCGATCAAGCGATGAAGGTGAGCACGCAGCTTTACCTGAGTGATCCCAATTTTTATGGATCTTTAGGGCAACGATTTGTGGAAACGATCGAGCAGAGTCCCGATCCGGAGTGGGTGGCAGTGGCGCTGTCGGCGTTGGTGAAGGGAAAACTCTCCACGACTGAGTTAACTCGGTTGAGTAGCTTGGTGCAGTCTCGCTTTCCGGGCTGGTCAACCAACGTGTATTTGCAAACAACGTTGCAGGAAATTGCTGATGCCGCAAATGCTCAAGCTTTACCACCCCTGAAAGATTTACTGGAGTGGGAAATTGCCCCCCGCCAACTGCATCTATATGTGTTGTGTCGCAGCGATCGGCGCGTGTTATGCCGCACGGTATTAAAAGATCGGAATGGGCAGTTTGTGCGGCAGCAAGGGGAATTGTGGTCAGTGCCGCTGTTGCTGGAGTCGATTCATGAGTTGGGCTGGAACTTCACCCGTGGACAAACCCCCCAGGGCATTTTTCGGATTGAGGGGATCGTGCCCCAACCGGATGACGAGTACTTTCGAGCTTACGGACAATTTTCTCTGATCAACCTTTACGTCCCCTTTGAAGCGGGGGCAAAGCAGTTTCATCCCAAACGAGCCGGAGCCTTTTCGGGTAGTCTGGCAGATTATCAAGCCCTATTGCCGTCCTCCTGGCAAAATTATCGCCCGCTGCAACAAAGCTTTTGGGCTGGCAAGGCAGGGCGGGGATTGTTCCGGATTCACGGTTCTGGCGAATCGGTTGATTTTTTCCGAGGCAAGGATAGAGCCGTACCGGAGAGTTACAACTGGAACCCGACGATCGGGTGTCTTTCGGCGCGGGAGCTTTACAACGAGAAAGGACAGTTGATCCATGCCGATATGCCCAAAATTTTGGGGGCACTGCGAACGGTGGGCGGCAATAGTTTTTCGGGTTACTTGATTGTGGCGGATATTCCTGCGACCGATGCTGAACCAGTCTCGCTGAAACAAATTGAGGCAGCATTGCGTCCATCTGGTCGGGTGTCTCGTCGAGGGAAGAGCCTGCGGAGACCAAAGCCGTCTAAGGTTCAACGGGTATCTTCTGCCCGATCTCACTCCTTGCTCCAAAAATCAGTTGCATCTTCGCGGCAGATCCAGCAGCAAGTAACCAAACTGTCGGCTCACTTAGATCAATTAGGTCAGATGAGTGCACCAGCGAAACCCCAGGAGAAGCCAGCCAAAACCTCGTCTGCGGACTTGAAGCCCCTCCCGATCGCCTACTGATCCTATAATCAAACTTTCAGGAATTGCACAGGATACCCTTAATGGCAACATCTGCCGAGCTACTGGCTGTAGAGCCTGATCATTGGATGCATCTAACCCTAAAGTTGGGACTTGCGGTACTCCTGGGTGGGGCGATCGGTTGGGATCGAGAGATTACGGGCAAGGCGGGAGGCTTACGCACTCATATGTTGGTGAGCTTGGGAGCAGCCTTATTTGTGCTGGTGCCGCTGCAAACAGGTGCATCGGAAGACGGGGTCAGTCGCGCCATTCAGGGTATTGCCACGGGGGTTGGCTTTTTGGGGGCGGGAGAAATTGTGCATCGAACCCTGACCTCCGGCAAACTCAAGGTCAAAGGGTTAACATCGGCTGCGTCTATCTGGGTTACGGCAGGCGTGGGCGTGTTGGCAGGTTGTGGACTTTGGCAAACGAGTATCGTCGCGACTTTGTTCACTCTGGCAATTTTGGTGATCGCAAAGTATCTAGAGCGATTGTTGCCGAAAGGAGAGGACGATTGATGGAAAGGCTGGAGGGGAAACTGTGCGCGGTTGGGATGGCAAGACTTTGAAAATTGGGCAGTTTTCAACAGAACGTTGGACCGATGGGTTGTGGATCCTGGGACTCGCGATCGCAGCCCTGGTACTGTTTCTAGTTGGGTTGGGAGACCTGCCCTTGCGAGACTGGGACGAAGGCATCGTGGCTCAGGTGGCGCGGGAAATCTGGCGATCGCAAACGGGGCAATCCACCGATGCCCTCACCTGGCTTTATCCCACCATTGGCGGCAGTCCCTACCTTAATAAACCAACGCTGGTGCATTGGTTGATTGCTCAGTGCTATGCGATCGGGGGCGTGAATGAATGGACATCGCGACTTCCCGGTGCGTTGCTGTCTGCGGTCTCGGTGCCTCTGGTGTATGGGATTGGACGAGAAATCTTTTCCCGCCGCACTCCGGCTATTTTTGCGGCGCTGATCTACCTCACCTGGCTACCCGTGGTGCGGCACGGACGCTTGGCAATGCTGGATGGAGCGCTGGTTTGCTTCTTTCTGGTGATGATGTATTGCTTGCTGCGATCGCGGCGGGATTTGCGCTGGGGTTTAGGCGTGGGGCTGGGTTTTGGGTTGGTGTGCCTCACGAAAGGAGCCGTCGGGATTTTGCTAGGGGCGATCGCCTTGGGGTTTATTCTGTGGGATACACCGCGCTTGTTGACCTCTGGTTATCTTTGGCTGGGAATGCTGCTGGGGAGTGCGCCAGTCGTTGCCTGGTACTGGGCACAGTGGCAGCGATACGGCTCTCTTTTCCTTGGCGCAAATCTGGTTAACCAATCGTTGAGTCGGTTGTGGAATCCGGTAGAGGGAAATTACGGTCCAGTCTGGTATTACCTGCTGGAGCTACTTAAATACACCTTGCCCTGGCTGGTCTTTTTGCCGCAAGCCTTCAAGCTGGCATGGGAAAACCGCAATTGGAGCTGGGCAAAGCTGGTGCTGCTCTGGAGTGGAATTTATTTTGGTACCATCTCCATCATGCAAACGAAACTCCCCTGGTACATCATGCCGCTGTATCCTGCGTTGGCGTTAGCGGTTGGGGCGATGCTATCCCAAGTGTGGGATGTGGGAGATTTCTACGGCGTGAAGCATCTGTCGCAACGACGTTATCCGCGTGCCTGGGTGATTTTATTTGGCGTGATGGCAGTAGTGGGATGGGCTACCAGTCTTTACATGGGCTTGCTCAATCCCCAACCCCAACTTCATCTCTCGATGCTACTGGGGGCGATCGCTCTCACCTTAAGCGTGACGACCGTACTCTTGCTCCAGCACGATTCCCAATTCCTGCTGGTGTTGCTCTGGGGCACCTACATGACGCTGGGAATGGTGATGTTGTCCCCTTACTGGGTTTGGGAACTGCAAGAATCTTTTGATGTCAAACCCGTTGCCACCCTAATTCAGCAATCTACGCCGCCCCGTCAAGCCATTGCCACGTCCTACCCCAACAGTCGCCCATCGCTGAATTTCTACAGCGATCGCTCCGTTTTTTCTGTCAAAGAGTTCTATAGTGTGCGGGGAATAGCTCTCACCACAAACGAGGCGATCGTGCGCTACTGGCAAGAAATTCCTGAGCCATACCTGCTGCTGGATCAAGCAACGCTCAACCAAACTAAATTATCCTCAGTGCAACAACTGGGAGACGCGGAAAACTTTGTACTGGTGACAAAAGCAAAAACATCTCAACCTTAAGGTTTGCCTGATTTGCTACTCAGCGCCGCCCAGATCACAAATAGGGTGAAGCCCAAATATCCAGCTACAACGAGCCAATCTTGCCAACCTGGAAATAACATAAACGGGTGATCCATTGCATCTAATACTGATGTTGCTATGCCTGAGATAAACGTTTTCCTTCCTGTCCGCTCAGGAGTTCGTGAGCTTCTTGCAAAAGGGTGGGGATTTTGTCAGCATGGGGGCTGTTGTTCAAGTAAGGTTTAAGCGCTTCTAAATCAATTTGATTGACCTTGACTCCAGGGAACCAGTGGCTGGCGTTATTTAACATGGCGTAGCGTGCTTTGGCAAAATCGACCAGGTCATAAGCGATCGCTAAATTCCGCAACCACAAGACTGTATAAACATTAAACTCTCCAGGCGTTTCGTGAATGCTGGGTAGTCCGATGTGCCAGGTTTTGTACCAGGTTTCGCCTAAACGTGCGATCGCGGCTTGCTCTAAACGTTGCAGAATCGGAGGTAATACTTCATCGGCGCGATCGATATATTTCAAAGTTTTCATATGCTCATCAAAATCCTCTGGACAAGCAGCGCCGATGCTCAAGGTATGCACTTGGGAATGACTGAGACAAAACAAGTCATTGAATACAATTGGACTGAGTGGCGCACAGAGATCGACTAAGCGTTGGGGTGGGCTGTAGAGCATTCCGCCTTTGTCGGATGGACTGATGATGAACACGCCCATATCTTGACGGGTGGCGGCGGCGATCGCTGCCCAATTGCGTTGATTAATGTAGTACCAATGCAAGTTTACGTAATCAAACTGCCCAGTCTCGCACGCTTTCACAATCACATCGGTTGGTCCGTGGGTGGAAAAACCGACAAATCGAATCCGTCCCTGCTGCTGAAATTGGCGGACGACATCCAGACAACCACCCGGTCGGATGACCCAGTCCAAAATTTCGGGTGTGTTGATGCCGTGCAGACCTAACAAATCAACGTAGTCTAGCTTGAGATAAGCGAGGGATTTTTCCAGATTGTCGCGAAACTCGGCAGGATTGGGTTTCGGCGAAACTTTGGTTTGGGCAATGAAGCGATCGCGGGGAAGGGTGGGCAGAATTTGTCCCAACTGCATTTCGGAACTGCCATAACCACGAGCGGTTTCAATGTGGTTAATGCCAAGTTCCAGCGATCGCCGAATCGTGGTTTCTAAATTTGCCTGCTTATCGGCTGGAACCTCATGCAGCGGCACATCCTGCCATTTGTACTGATACCGCATCCCGCCACAGGAGAAAACGGGCATTGACAATTCAGTGCGTCCAAAACGTCGATACAGCATGGGAAAGGGGGTTGGGGATTAGGGGTTGGGGGTTGGGAATCAGGAATTAGGGTTGGGTGGTTGGGTAGGGTCGATGCCTTACGATCGCAAAATCTCTCGAAGCCGATCTAATTCTTGCTCGGCTTGTTCTGCCCGTTGGCGTTCTTGTGCGGTGCGCTGACGTTCTTCCTCAACTTGGCGTTGGAGTTCGTCTTCAGGAGATTCAATTAAAGTCCCATCGGTAGTAAAGAGGCGGAGTTTGTCGTTGTGAATGCCCAGGTAGAGTTCTAGTTGCTGGCTCCAGAGCCAACCTTCTGGGGTGGGGGCGATCGGTTGATACTGCCCTTCAATCAAATGAAACCCTTGAAATTCAAGGGTGTTGGGATGAAACCAGAAATAATCCAGGGTGCGGAAGGTGTCTTGATAGATCTGCTTTTTCAAGCCGCGATCGGTGGCGGTAGAGCCAGATATCAACTCCACAATCATATTGGGATATTTGCCGACTTCCTGCCAGCCGACCCAACTTTTCCGTTCTCGCGGCTCGGCTCCCAGCACCACGAAGAAGTCAGGTCCGCGAAAATCTTCTGACTTCAACTGATTGGGGCTATAGTAAATTGTTACGTTGCCGCTCACATAGAAACCCTGGCGATTGCGCCAATGCCATTTCAGCAACCGGATCAGCAACTCAATTTGTTCTCGATGTAAGTCGGACTCCAACGGCGGTTCATCACTCCATAAATCTCCGGGCGGAAACTGGATTTCGTCAGTTGTGTCTGCGATCGCCGCTTGAGCGATCGCACTTTGAGAAACTGCGGCTTGGTCAATGCTTTGGGTCATCTTGCCACCTGCAAACCAACCTTCATGATAGAAGATTTACCCGCAGCAATTCATTGATAGGATCTAGAGAGATGGGCATTGAGGCGGCAAAAGTGACCTGGACAGACGAACAGATGGCGGGTTATCGAGCGTCTGCTCAAAAGCGGCAACAGCAAAAGCGCGATCGCTTGCGGCAGCGGCAGCAACTTGGGCTCGCCGTTGCCCAGCAAGCCAGCGAGTTGTTAAAGCGAGAGTTTCAAGTTGAAAAGGTTGTGCTATTTGGGTCGATGAGAGTGCTTGATCGGGTTCACGATCGCTCTGATGTGGATCTGGCGGTATGGGGACTCAAGCCTCAAGACTACTTTCGAGCAGTGGGACAGCTCTTGGCACTCCATCCAGATATGCCCGTTGATCTAGTAGAAGCTGAAACCGCTCCACCCCGCATACTTCATGCCATTGAAACGACTGGAGTAATGCTGTGAGTCAAGAGTCAGCAACCTTAGCGATCCGGATTCGAGCAGAGTTAGTCGATATTGCTTCTGTAGTGGAACGCACTCAGCGGTTGCTAGCCAAAGCAATTCAGCAGAAGGATGATGATTACTACGATGGCGTAGCCTTAAATCTGCACAGTTTTTACACTGCCAGCGAACGCATTTTAGAAGACATTGCTAGAGAAGTAGATGGCGCAGTCCCCTCAGGTCCAGAATGGCATCGAGATTTACTCGCGCAACTATCAGTTGAGTTTCCAGGAGTGCGACCGATCGTGCTTCAACGCAGCTCCCGTAATTGTTTGAATGAGTATCGCGGTTTGCGCCATGTGATTCGCAATGTCTATACCTTTAACTTAAAGCCGTCTCGTTTGCAGGAGTTGGTATCGATGTTGCCTTCCTGCCATGATGCACTGGTGAAGGATTTAGAAGCATTTTGTAGTTTCCTGGAAGCCCTTACTTGACCTTGCACAGATCGCGCCAAATCGCTAAATTACAGTCCATTGAGTATGATTTTGCTAGGAATTGGTTTGGCTACCCCCAGCTAACTCGTTTGGAAAACTGCTACTTACTGCTACTTATGGATCCATCTACGCTTCATCCTGTTGATCAAGCTGATACCGCCAGAAATTGGCGATCGCGTCCAGGCTATTTAAGCGAAGGAGATTCTGATTTTGAATCGGTGCATGTGTTGCTGGGTCAATTCCTTGCCGATCGCCACTCAACCGATCCGTTGCCCGATGAGACCCTGATGACCGAAAACGCCAAGTTCGATTGGGGCGCTGGCAAGCCGCTGGAAAAAGTGATCCAGTCCCAGGCGGATCTAGAATTTTTGATGCAGCATCCGGTGTTGTTTCGGAATGCGATCGCCATCATTGAACCGTGGCAGCACGTGGGACGAAATCCGCTAGGGGAAGCAGTGCGGGCATCGCTGAATGTGGCTTACATTGCCCAAAAAATTGCCGATTGTGATTCGATCTTGTTTCCCCTGTGGGCTTCTGGGCTGCTCGATCCGGATGTGGTGGTGCCGCTGATTACCTCTGGGTTAGCGGTGGTGGTGGAAGGCGGCGATCCCTCGGTGCGAGATGCTTCCACGTTTGATGGGGCGAAATGTTCTCTCAGTGACCTCCATTGTCTGGTGGAAAAGCTGCTGCTCTCGCGATCGCCAACCAGTGCTCTGGCGCTATTCATTTGTTTAGGACATCAACTCGCCGCCCAGGGACACATCAATTTGATTAAACGCGCAGTGCAGCAAGTCCTGAGCCTAGAGTCATTGCCCAGAGATGGGAATGGCAGGATGCTGAAGGCATTGCAGCGCGTTTGCCAGCAAATTGAAACCGTTGGCAGTTCCCTCAAAATTACGAAGCGGAATGGGCATGTGATCGCGGAGGGTTGGGATCATGCCGAATTTGCGGTTGGTCCGAATGAACATAAGGAAGTGGGCGATCGCCGCTTGCATCATTATCAATCCCCCGATGGAGAGGCACTGGGCATTCCCCATGAGTTGATTAGTGCCCATGAAATCACAGCAGATGAATACGAAGGTGTGATTGACACGGCGATCGAGTATGAGCGGGAAGTGAATATCGCCATGTTCCACTCGGATGAAGTCAACGAAGAAGCAATTTTGTTTGCAAACTGGGCATACTGCTTGTTGCGCGATGCCATCATTCCCCACCGCTCAACCCTGGCAGGGAGTCGTTTGGCGTGGTTATTAAAATTACCCGACGCAGTTGAGATTTTGTGTTCTACCATGATTGGAAATGAAATCGTAACTGAATGTTCTGCAACTTGCATTATTTATAAAGACTTTGAAAGTAAAGTGGTGCGGCGATCGTTTACCTGTCAATTTCACCCAGAACTATTGTCTGACTTACGAGCGGTTGGCATGGCTGAACCGCCTACTTACGCCCGCCTGAAAACGGATGACGGTGCACGATTATTTGCCCGCCTTCTCTACGAAGGAATGCAGGAATAACGATGCCAATCCGTCCCTGCTGGCACTGTTTCATCAACTTGACGGGCAATCTCTTCAAAGCAACGTTCAACGCTTCGACAATTTTGACTTTAGCCTCAACTCGTCAGAGAAGATGCCTGATGAGAGAAGTGCTGCACAGCCGCTACTAAATCATCGGGAGTGCCAATATCTAGATAGCTTCCATGCTCAAACGGGACTGCTGCGACTGAAAAACCTGCTACGATCGCGGCTTGAATCACATCTCCGATCGGAATTTCTTGGCGATTATTCAATTCAGTCTGAGATTGATGAAATTCTTGTTCTATTTTTGCTAAAAAATCATGGAGAAACTGAGTAAATTTGGGAGTCCAGAGTGCAATGCCCCACATGAATTTGAGATTTGTTTGGCTTGGTTTTTCAATGATGGAATTTACCTTCCCACTGAGATCAAAATCCACCATACCCGCCTTTTGGGGACGATCGCAGGGAAACAGTCCCAGAATCACATCTGGTTTTGTTTGTTGCCATCGAGCAATCAACTGAGCATAACAATCTCCAGGTTGCAGTAAAATATCGGGAAACCCCAGAGCAATCAGGGCATTGGGCACAAAGGGATAGGCTTGATCGAGGGTGTAAGGGACTCCGTGGGGCGATCGCATAATTAGATAACCCAAATTCATCTCCAGCATTTCTCCGTCTCGAAAATAGGCGGGAATATCCCACTTCCCCGGACGCAGAATGAAATAGGCTTTGTGAATTCCCCCTTGCTGCATCATTTCTAACAAGTAGTGGCACACGACTTTCGGACGCGGTTTGCCGTCTTGCCCTGGTTGAAACCCGATCGGGTAAAGCTCTTTACTCAACGGCAACGGCGAGATCCGGGTTGCCTGTCCGCCACAGGGTAGCAATCCAATCACTTCAGGGAAATCAGAGTTCATTGTCGCGATCGGCAGAATTTCAAGAAAAAGATTACCAGCAAAACCATGATGGCAAATTCTTTATGAGGACTTACGCAAACCTCGGAGGTTGTACTAACAATGAGGCACAATCACCCGTGTTAGCAGTTAAACCTCCAAGGTTTTAGCCGAACTGCGTAAATCTTACCTATTCAAAATTGGTTCTTGGTGGAGCGGGCAGCTTGTCCGCTCAAACCTGCTCGAATACTAAACCTGACAATTCACGAACCCGTTAAAATAGGCATGAATCCTTGTACTGCCAGATCATGACCACGCCTGTAGACTTTTTGGATGAATATGATGTTGTCGTTGTGGGAGGCGGGCATTCCGGGTGTGAAGCGGCATTGGCAGCGGCTCGGTTAGGCTGTCGCACCCTGCTGCTCACCCTCAATCTCGACAAAATTGCGTGGCAACCTTGCAATCCTGCTGTGGGCGGACCCGCTAAATCTCAACTGGTGCATGAGGTGGATGCCCTGGGGGGTGAGATTGGCAAAATGGCAGACCGGACTTATTTGCAAAAGCGAATTCTCAATTCCTCTCGTGGTCCGGCAGTGTGGGCATTGCGGGCACAAACCGACAAGCGCGAGTATGCCGCCGTGATGAAGGCGATCGTCGAGAACCAGAACAATCTCACCGTGCGGGAAGGCATGGTGACGGATTTAGTCTTGGGTAACAACGACGAAGTAATCGGTGTAGAAACTTACTTCGGTGTAGCGTTTGCCTGCAAAGCGGTGATTCTGACCACCGGAACTTTTCTAGGCGGACGGATTTGGGTGGGCAACAAGTCAATGGTAGCGGGACGAGCGGGCGAGTTTGCTGCTGAAGGACTCACGGACACGTTGAAGCGTCTGGGGTTTGAAACGGGGCGACTGAAAACGGGTACGCCTGCCAGAGTCGATCGCCGCTCCATCAACTTTGATATCCTGGAACCCCAACCCAGTGATCCGGATGTCCGCTGGTTTAGTTTTGATCCGGACGCATGGATTGAGCGGGAAACCATGCCCTGCCATCTCACCCGCACCACCCCCGAAACCCATCGGATTATTCAAGAAAATCTGCACCTGTCGCCCGTGTATGGCGGTTGGGTGGATGCCAAAGGTCCGCGCTACTGTCCCAGCATTGAAGACAAAATTGTGCGCTTTGCCGATAAAGCCAGCCACCAAATCTTCCTGGAGCCGGAAGGGCGGGACATTCCCGAAATTTACGTGCAGGGCTTCTCCACCGGATTACCGGAACCGGTTCAGCTTGCCATGCTGCGATCGCTCCCCGGTTTGGAACACTGCGCCATGCTGCGTCCTGCTTATGCCGTGGAGTATGACTATCTCCCTGCCACCCAATGCTTCCCCACGTTGATGACCAAGAAAATCGAGGGCTTATTCTGTGCCGGACAGGTGAACGGGACGACGGGATACGAAGAAGCCGCCGCGCAAGGCATGGTGGCTGGCATCAATGCGGCACGACTGGTGCGGGGTCAGGAGATGATCACTTTTCCCCGCGAACAAAGCTACATCGGCACCCTGATCGATGACTTGTGTACAAAAGATTTGCGCGAACCCTACCGGATGCTGACCAGCCGATCGGAATATCGCCTGATTTTACGATCGGACAACGCCGACCAACGCCTTACCTCCCTGGGACGGGAAATTGGCTTAATTGACGATCGCCCCTGGGAGTTGTTTCAACGCAAGCAAGCAAATATTGCAGCCGAAAAAGAACGCCTGCACGAAACCCGCGTCAAAGAACACGATGAGTTGGGCAAAGCGATCGCCGCTCACACGCAGCAAGGGATCAAAGGTTCCGTCACGCTGGCAGAATTACTCCGTAAACCGGGATTCCATTACGCCAATTTGGAACAGTTTGGCTTGGGCAATCCAACCTGCGATCGGGCGGAAAAAGAAGGAGCCGAAATTGACATCAAATACGCCGGATACATTCAACGGCAACAAACTCAAATTGAACAAACTGCTCGTCAAGCCCAGCGTAAACTTGCCGCCGATTTGGACTACAACACGATCGAAACCTTGTCCAAAGAAGCCCGTGAAAAACTATCTAAAGTGCGCCCTTTAACCATTGGGCAAGCCTCTCGCATCGGAGGCGTGAATCCCGCCGATATCAATGCTTTGCTCGTTTATTTAGAAGTGCGATCGCGCCAAAACTCCGAGGTAAGTGTATGACTTCAGTAATTCTGCGACTTGACCCAATTCTCCAACTCACAGACAAACAATTCCTTGATGTTTGTCAGGCAAATCCCGATGTCAAATTTGAGCAAAATTCAAAGGGAGAATTAATTATTGTGTCTCCAACAGGTGGCGAAACTGGAAATGATAACTTTGAGATTGCAGCAGATTTTGCATTTTGGAATCGAGAAGTTAAACGTGGAGTTGGTTTTGATTCTTCTACCTGCTTCAAACTACCCAACGAAGCGAAGCGATCGCCAGATGTTGCCTGGATTACCAAAGAACGGTGGGAAGCCCTCGCCCCCGAAAATCGCAAGAAGTTTCCCCCGATCGCCCCAGATTTCGTCCTGGAACTGGTTTCTCCCAGCGATGATCTTGCCGATGTGCAAGCGAAAATGCGTGAGTATTTAGAGAATGGGTTGCGCCTGGGCTGGTTGATTGATCCGGACTCGAAACTCGTGGAAATTTACCGTCAAAATCAACCGATTGAAGTGCTGGAATCTCCCGAAACTCTTTCAGGCGAAGATGTTTTGCCCGGATTTGTGTTGAACTTGCAAACAATTTGGTAGGGTGTAGTGCCCCCCAGTCATTCCCTTGGATAGCCAGTGTGAATCCAATTCGATTAACCAGACCTCAACTCACGGCTGAACAACAGTATTATCGCCTGCAACAACAACTCACCCTGGGAATTTTTCTGCTCTTCAGCGTGTTTTTGTTAGGCACCAGTTGGTATCACTGGGTGGAGGGGTGGCGCTGGGCAGAAGCGGCGTATATGTCCGTGATCACCCTGGCAACCGTGGGGTTTATGGAAGTGCAACCCCTGGGCGATCGGGGACGGATGTTTACGATCGTGCTGATTTTGCTCGGTGTGGTCAGCATTGGGTATATTGTCAACCGATTTACAGATGCCATCATTCAGGGCTACTTTCAAGAAGGAATCCGACAACGACGACTACGACGAGTCATGGAAGCACTGTCTGGACATTACATCATTTGTGGCTTTGGGCGCATGGGGCAACAAATTGCTACCGAGTTCCAGGCGGAAGGGGTGAACTTTGTCGTCGCAGATACCAACCTGGATCCGATCCATCTGGCAGAAGAGTTAGGCTACGTTGCGTTTCAGGGCGATGCCACGCTGGATGAAACCCTCCAGCAAGTGCGGATTCAGCAAGCGATTTGCTTAATTGCCGCCCTGCCGTCGGATGCCGAAAATTTGTATACCGTGTTGTCGGCAAAGACGTTGAACCCCAAAATTCGGGCGATCGCCCGTGCCAGTACGGAAGAAGCGCTGGTGAAACTGCAACGGGCGGGGGCAGATGCAGTCATCTCACCCTACATCACAGGGGGCAAGCGTATGGCGGCGGCGGCTCTGCGTCCTCAAGTCATGGATTTTGTGGATGGCATTTTGTCTAGCGGCGATCGCACCTTTTACATTGAAGAGTTTGAACTGGCATCGGGCAGCAATCCCTATGTGGGGCAAACCTTGCGAGAAGCGCGGCTGCGATCTCAATCGGGCGCATTGGTTCTGGCAATTCGCCGAGCCGAAGGAACCGCGATCGTGGGACCGAATGCTGAAACGGTCTTGATGATGGGGGATCACCTCATCTGTATGGGTACTGCTGAACAAATCCGTAAGCTAAACCAAATTTTGTTCCCCATGCGATCGAACATTCCCCGCCCGCCCAAACAGGTATAGCTGCATCTGCTCCCACTTGTATCTGATTTAACAGTTAGGCTCCTATAGCCGTCGTCCTGTGAAACTGGGCAACGGTAAGTCAAAAATCGGTAATGGATTAGAAATGTGGGTTTCGACTTTGCTCAACCTGCACCCACAGGGTGTTGAGTGAAGCCGAAACGCAGATCTAACGCACTACCCATCGTCGTACATCGAAAATAGTAAATTTGTTTCCCAAAAACCTTCTGAAGTGGAGCAGGTTACTGCAAGGCTTCTTCAAAACGGTGTTGCTCCCACAAGTCCTGGTAGAGTCCGGGTTGAGTGATCAGGCTCTCGTGGGTGCCCGATTGGACAATTCTGCCCTGATCCATGACCAAAATGCGATCGGTGTTGGCAGCGGCAGGCAATTGGTGAGAAATGAACAGCACCGTTTTGCGATCGGTGCCAGTGGAGAGATTTTTCAAGATTCGGGTGGCGGTTTCGTTGTCCACACTGGAGAGCGCATCATCCAGAATCAAAATTGGCGCATCCACCAGCAAAGCACGGGCAAGGGCAGTGCGTTGGCGTTGTCCGCCGGAGAGCGTAATCCCTCGTTCTCCCACTAAGGTGTCGTATTGCTGGGGAAAGTTGAGGATTTCACTGTGGATTTGTGCCTGCTGTGCCGCCTGCACAATGATGTCGTCTTCTGCCTGAGGATCGCCGTAGCGGATGTTATTCCGAATCGAGGTGCTGAACAAAAAACTTTCTTGCGGGACGTAGGCGATCGCACCGCGCAGGTCATGTAACCGAATTTGGGTAATATCGTAGCCATCCACAAACAATTGATCGGGCGCAATTTCCAGCAAACGCGGTAAGGCATTTGCCAGGGTAGATTTGCCAGAGCCGATCGGTCCCACGATGGCAACAGTTTCCTGGGGTTGAATTCGAAAATCGATGTGATCTAATGCGGGTGGAACGGGTTGAGCACTGGAAAATACGGGATAGGAAAACGTGAGATCTTGAGCGACCAGTTCCCCTCGCACTTGCGATCGCGGCAAGGCAATGGCATCGCCCTGATCTAAGATTTTGGGTTCGACGGTGAGAATGGTTTCGATGCGATCGATGCTGACTTCGCCCCGTTGATATGCCGTAATGGTGAAGCCTAACAACGCTGTGGGGAAGACCAATCGTTCGACAAACAGCAGCAGAGCCACAAAATCTCCAACCGAAATCGAGCCGCTGTTGATGGAGCGCACCCCAAACCACAAAATCACCAGCAAACTGACACTGGCTAACCCGCGCAGCATGGAAAACAAAATATTTCGAGTTTTTGCCAGCTTTAGATTCGCGCCCAGTAGCTCATCGTTCATGGCAGCAAATGCCCGTCGTTCGTTATCTTCTTGCGCGTAAATCTTCACTAACGCCATGCCGCTCATGTCTTCCTGGATCAACTCGCTCAAGCTGGACAGTTCTTCCTGCACGATTTGCTGTTCCTGCCGCAGCCGATCGCTACTCAGCACCACCACCACAAACATCACGGGATACACCGAAAGCGATAGGAGGCTAAGTTGCCAATCGATCGCCAGCATCACAGGCAGGGTCAGGCTGTAGGCAAAGATCATGTTGGCTAAACTCAACACCGCAAACCCCAATAAGCGCCGAATATTATCGACATCGCTCGTGGCACGGTTGATCAAATCGCCAACGGTGTTGATGGCAAAATAGGACGGCTCCAGAGATAGGAGGTGTCTAAAAATTTTTTGCTTCAGGTCATACTCCACCTGCCGCCCCACCCCAAA
>JANRIN010000198.1:0-5621 GCA_033764965.1 Leptolyngbyaceae cyanobacterium bins.302
ACGTCACCGCCGCAAGCGGACGGTGTATCACTTCACTACGCCTCACACGCTACGCGGCTCGACTTCGCTCAACAGCGCCCCACTAGACTGCTGTACCTCATGCGCCCCAAGGGACGGGGAATCGACCCGTAGCGATTGAACCAGACAAAATCAGTTTTGGGAGTATCTGAAATTCGTTCCAATTTGGGAAATTCGCCCCCATTAATTCGGTGGGCGTTGGTGATGATCGCAGATTGTTGTGCCTGTCGGAAAACCTGGGTGAGCTTTACGACTGGGATTAATTCAGAGGCAATTAGATCATTGAGCACGGCTCCAGGTCCGACGCTGGGTAGCTGATCGGTGTCGCCGACTAACAACAAATGAGCTTGAGGGGAGATCGCTTTGAACAGCGAGTTTGCCAGGAACAGATCAAGCATGGAGGACTCATCGACGACGATCGCGTCAGCGGGAATGGGATTGTCCTGATCGCGCTTAAATTTCATGGTCTTGGGATCGAATTCTAACGTTCGATGCACCGTTTTGGCTTCCTGCCCAGTCATCTCGCTTAAACGCTGCGCGGCTCGACCCGTTGGCGACGCAAGCGCGATGGATTTCCCCATTGCTCTCCACAGTGCCACAATCGTTTTGCACGTAAAAGACTTGCCTGTGCCCGGACCCCCTGTGAGAATCAGCACTCGATGCCCAGCCGCCATCATCACAGCTTGTCGTTGTTGCTCCGATAACTGAAGACCGGCTTTTTGGGTAAACCGATCAATCCAGCGATCGACTCGCTCCGTGTCAACTGCTGTGTGGGTGCCCAATAGATGCTTGACTCGATTAGCCAATCCCTGCTCCGAATTGAAAAAGGGTGGAGCGTAGCACAGAAATTGCCCCTGGAAGTCGCCGGAACCCCCCTGCAAGATCAGTTCCTCATCAACTCCCATCTCAATCGTCAACGCTTCAACATCGTCTGGTGCAATTTGGTGCTCAGGTAGTGCTAAACGTGAGACGGTTCTGATCACCAGTTCGCTCTGGGGTAGAAAACAGTGTCCATCGTCTGATGCTTCACTCAAGACGTGCAGAATGCCTGCGCGGTAGCGGAATTCTGAGGTCGGCTCAATCCCTAAGTTCCGCGCGATTGCGTCGGCGGTGACAAACCCAATCCCATACACATCGGTTGCCAAGCGGTAGGGGTTTGCGGTGACTGTGGCGATCGACTCATCCCCGTATTGTTTGTAGATCTTGACGGCATAGGTTGTAGACACGCCATGCCCTTGCAGAAACAGCATCACCTCTTTGATTGCCTTTTGCGTTTCCCATGCCGTTTGGATCAGTTTGACCCGCTTTTTGGCGATACCAGGAACTTCGATTAAGCGTTCGATGTGAGTTTCGATGATGTTGAGGGTGTCGAGTCCGAAATGCGCCACAATCCGTTTGGCAGTGACCGGTCCCACCCCTTTAATTAACCCACTGCCCAGGTACTTCTCAATGCCTGTGATCGTGGCGGGTTTGGTTTCGTGGTACTGAGTGACCTGAAATTGTTGTCCGTATTTGGGGTGGTCGCGCCAGGTGCCTTGAAGCTGTAAGGTTTGTCCGGCTTGAATGCTGGCAAAACTCCCCACAATCGTCACCAGTTCACTCACGCGAGGTGCTTTGAGCCTTGCCACCGTGTAGCCTGACTCCTCTGCATGGTAAGTGATCCGCTCTACGACTCCGAGGAGCGACTCAGTAGGTAGATTTGTTTTGGGAGCAGGGTGCTGTTGCATAGTACAAATCTACAAAACACTTTGACGGTTGGTAAGAAATGTAGGCTAATTTTAGATGGAATCGGCTGAAGGCGTTTGGAAATGCAATTAAAATGATGATTCCTCAGACAGGAGTAGAAAGACGTTTAAGATGAGGCTGACGGCGATAAACCGATTAAAATATCGTTAAGAACGGTCGTGTCGTCGATGGTTGAGCGTTGAGGGATAGCTATGGTTCCTGCTGCCTACAATGAAGTTCTGGGTGCTGCACTGGCTCTTTCGCCGAATTTGAGGGCAATGCTGGCTGAACATCTGCTACAAAGTCTGGATGCCGAACCGCAAGCAGAGGTTGATGCGCTCTGGGTGGAGGAAGCTGAACAACGAGTTCAGGCAGTTGAGCAAGGGATAGTTGCGGTGATTCCTGGTGAACAGGTTTTAGGGGAACTGCGTTCTCGGCATCGTAGATGAAGTATGACTTTCATCCAGCAGCCCAGAGAAATTGCAGGAAGCGGTTGATTATTACGATGCTATCAACCCCGAATTAGGAGATGCCTTTTTGGATGAAGTCGAACGGGCACTGGAGCGAATTGTGAATTTTCCGAATGCCTGGGCGCAGTTATCCCCAAACACAAGACGCTGCCGACTGCTGGGATTCCCGTATGGCATTATCTACCAAAGTCGAGGCGATCGCATCTTGGTGGTTGCTGTGATGCATTTTCAACGAAAGCCGAATTACTGGTCAGACCGGACTTGACGGTAGTTCATGCCACTTTACCCGATTACAAGTGAATGGCTAGTACAGGCAAATCGGTTGAATGGTATGCCGAGATCAAAAAGTTGCAACACAATAGGGAAGGGTTTGCGGCGATTTTTTGTTCGGTGTAAATAGTCCTTCTCATTGGCAGATCTGGTTCGAGGAGCATTCGGATGTCCGGCAAAGTGGTTGATAAAGTGGCTCGACGGCAAGCAAAGGAATCTGTCAACTGGCGGTGCCAAAATCCTGTCTGTCAACGGGACTGTCTGCAACCTGGGGAAACTTTCAGCGATTTTATGGATCGAATTGGGAATGAGCAATGGCTTGATTTATTGGGCGAACTGACAAGTCAACGCAGGCGCGATCGCGACCAGAAGTCAGACCGCCCTTGTGATTCTATCCAACCATTCATCATGAAGGCGATGTCCGATGGCAATGGGGGTTATCTGGCACTGTGCGGCTCCTGTGCGATTAAGTTTATTCAACCCTCTCCTCAACAAAGTTTTTTGCAGACAAAACTTGAGTTGCTGGGGCAGTTGCGTTTGCTATAGTCCTTTTTCTTGGTTGGTAGGACTGCAATCAGAAAAGACTGGAGCGATGCGATGTCTCCGCGAGTGCTCCAGTCCGATGCATTGAGAATCTCACAGTTAAGTTTCTCAATCCTGACGTCACTCAAATTCTTTCAGTATGCTCATTTCCTCATCCCATACATCATCCCAGTTAGGTGGATCGGCGACTGGGTTATAGCCAGTTTCAGTGGCTATTTTGTAGAGAATCAGTTCAGAAAGGTGATGATCGACATATTCGGGAATCATCAACCCGCTCTCAATCCATTGAGGCAGGATGAAAAGTTGCCCAGAAGCATCGAAGAGGTGTAGAGACACGTTCCGGGGAATCTGGGCATTTCCGTAAAGATTGCCGTTGACCGTGAATTGTGTCGGGACAATTTCAACCACAATCCCGTACTCAAAACCTCGCCAAGTCTTTGGCTTGCGGTATACCCATTCCTCCGGTCGATATGGATCTTTGAGTTTGACAATATCGCCAATTGAGAGAGTCTGATTGGTGGACATTGAACGTTCTCCAAGAACTTGATGGGGTCATTGTTGTAAATAGATGCAGCAGACTTGGCACCCTTGCCTTTACTCGGATATACGAGCGCTAGTAAGGCACGTCTCCAGGACTCGTTTGTGACTCCTCTCTCAACCCTCCCCGAAGCAGTTGGAACCTGAATTTTTGAGTCGTTGAGTTTGATATTCTCTGACTTTTGGCTGCAAGCAGATGAAGCACGATGGTTTCTGCTGACTGGAGATGGGCGATCGCTTTCTCCCAATCTTGCTGGTGAGTGGAGGAATGATTTGCCTCAATCTGCATGGAAACTTCTAACTCGCATATCGTTGCGGCAATATCCATTAAATTTGCCAGATCAGGCATTGTGGTTCGCTCCTGATTTCGCTTGCATGGATGATTTTGAGGACGATAGTCTCCGCAAAATTTCTGCTGACTTGATCAGCTTTTCCATTGCTTCAGCGATGTTCCTATCAACCGTCTCTAGATCCTGAAGCCGTTGATGAACACGTTCTTGCAATGCCGTTTGAGGTGGAGAGGCTAAAAAAGCTTTGCCAGCCTCAGTTAAACTAAGGCTGATTAACAATGCTTCTAGTGTCGTTGCTGCTTCTCTCAACGTGTCTTGAGTAGGGTGAAGCTGTACACAGGATTGTTTGTCAAGAACACCTGGTAGAACTGGTATGTGTGCGGTCATGACACTTTCCTCACTGCAAAAATGGCTCATCAATGTTGTTGATCGCGGTGGTGATGTGCGACACCACTTCTAAGAGGTTGCTAAATCGGAAGGAGATTGACCGAAACGCTTCACCTCTGATCCAGTAATTCAGGCAGGAGGTAATACTCAGCAGCACGTCTTTATCGTCAAAGGCTGTCGTTGTGGCACTACTACTGACCATCGCTTCGATATCAGCATCGTGTAATGTTGCCCAATCAGCATTAACTCGTTGAAGCTGATACGCGATCGTGCCTAGCAGCCAGGACAATTGCCATATTCGTTTGTTCATCGACTGGAATAAATCAGCCTTGTTTTGGGCTTTCGCAAAGGCAATGTAGCGGATGGCAGCAAGTACAAATGGAGATTCTTCGTTTTCCTCACAGTTGGGATCAGATGATGGAAGGATTCCCTGTTCATATAAATGCCTGACCAGCGCTACAACTATTTCGGATCTTTGTACAGCTTCCTCAGCCCACTGGGAGTTAAATGGTTGTTGCATCATAATTTTCTTCTCCGGTTGAAATCGGATTGTTGCTGCGTTGATTGCTTTGTGTGCGGCATTGAGTACGTCCAGAGGCAATCGTGAATCATCATCGTCAATCTGATAGCACCAGTTAAGAACCTGTTGAAATGCATCCAGGGTTTGATGGATGACTTGGCGATCGACTGGGTTTAGTTCTTGCATCACAATGAGTTTTAAGTGAATGGTGATGCAGCAACAATTTTGTTTAGGGGATGTTGCTGCAATATAGATCAGCCGAAAATAGTGTCTTTCTCGTAGCGATAGCACTTTTCGTCAATCGTAATGAGTGCTTTCTCCCCATCGGCGTATAGCATCTCTGGAGACTCACTGAGTGAGTTCAACATTTCTTGATTGAGTAATTCAAAATACTCTGGATGAGAATGGAAGTGATCCAAGACAGTCAATTGAATTCCTGCTTGCTCGTAGCTCAACTTGGGGTTGTTTGGAATCAACGCGATCGCTTGCAGTAGTTTCTCTTTTCCCAATTGCTCCAGCAATTCATACAACTCTTCTTGAGGGGTTGTTTTGAGGGGAGTTTCTTGTTGAGGCTGGTAGTGCTGCCGCAACACTGCTAACTGAAATAATGTCAATTTGACTCTAGGTAGAGTTGTAGTCATTGTCTTTCCTCCTATTTGAATGTTCCTGGTAGACGGACTCTCTACCAGGAACATCGTTTTTCAACCGACGGCTTTCAGGCTTGTTGTTCACGGGCAGATTGTTCCTGCCCGACGCGAATCATGGTTGAAACTTTGGGGTGATTAAATGGCACCATGAGCAATCGGCACTGGTTCCGGTGGATAGGAGCATTGAAAGCATTGACGAGTAACAGTTATAAGG
>JANRIN010000206.1:0-4586 GCA_033764965.1 Leptolyngbyaceae cyanobacterium bins.302
CAAAGAAGTTCTGAACTTCTTTGTATCCAATCTATCAACCTACAGCAAATTCTTATCACACCATCCAATTTATATTCCTTATTGTTTATCCAATTTATTTTACACCATCCATAAGGGCAAGGAAAGCAAAAAGCAATCTACAGAAACCCCGAAAACTACTGAAACACCTTTCCCATCTGTGTTTCAGCTATTTATAGGATCTTCTATACATCCATATCAATATTAAATATCTGTATCGCATTATCGAATTTTACTATGGATGCAGCGATCCCAACTGCAATTCAATATAGATCAGTCGAGATGGTCTGCATACATATTAAATATTCAAATCATTTACAGTAAATTCGATCTAGTACGGATTGCATTAAGATTAAATACTTCTATCTATCAGGATCTTTAGGTATTCCACCTATTTTATTATCCATGCCTTTATAGATTGGATATTGCATATCAATATGGATGTAGATAGAATTGGGTTAGTCGAGTTGAAATTCGATATGGTTTTCTCCAAATTCTCAGACTTACACGATCGCTCGATTGGTGGCAGTCCCATCCAGCACGGGTACATTACGAATCAAACTGAGATTGGCAACTGGCACTTTGCCAATCTCAGTCAAGTTTAACGCACCGCTTGATTCAACAACGTAGGAGCCACTTTTATGTCCACTAGCAAGCTAGAGCAGGCAGACCAACTAAAGGCAAGGCTACATCGGTTGCGTCCATTGCCATCCGATGTAGTGGCAGAGTTGCGGCAACGCTACATGGTCAAGTTTACGTACAACTCGAATGCGATCGAGGGCAATACGTTGACTCAAAGTGAAACAGAAATGGTGCTGGAACGAGGCATTACTGTTGGAGGGAAGACGCTGGTTGAACATCTTGAGGTGATTGGGCATCGGGATGCGATCGCGTTGATTGAGGAGTTGACCCAATCCAAAACGCTCGTTCGAGTCTACGAGATTCGTCAAATTCATGCGCTGATCATGGGGGCAATCTCAAGGGAGGAGGCAGGGCAATATCGCCGGATTCTGGTGCAGTCAGCAGGAACGGGGTATGTTTATCCGGCTCCAGGGCTACTTGAGGGTTTAATGGCTGAGTTTGTGGACTGGCTAACGGCTCCATCGACTCTACACCCTCTGGAGTTTGCAACTGAGGCGCATCTACGCTTTGTTTCGATTCATCCGTTTAGAGACGGGAATGGGTGTACTGGACGGCTACTGATGAATTTGTTGCTGATGCAAACAGGGTTCCCGATCGTGGTGATTCCAAATGCCCGACGGTTGGACTATATCAATGCGATCGTGGCATACCAACAGCAACAGATGGGGGTTGCACCGTTGCTCGATTTGGTAATTGATGGTGCGATCGAGTCCTTAAACCAAACGCTTGAGGTGGTTGAAAGCTTCTATTGATTGTTAGGAGTAAATTAATGGGTAGACGGTCTTGGTTGGACAAGGATTTACGCGATCGCTGGCTTCCTGCATTGGCAGAGTTAAAGGACTCTGCTCAAGGGCATAGGAAGGCTAAGGAACTGTGTGAGGAGATTCGCTCTGGATGGGCAGAAAGAGGGGCTAAAACGTTGCGTCAACAGCAAAGCTTGATGGATCAGACGCGAGTGGCGATTAAGGAGAAGTTTGGAACTGAGCACTTTAGTTTGGATTGGATCAAATTCAGCACTGCTGAATACACTCAGTTGAACAACCAGAAGCAAGATAGTGTGTCCGATCGCAATGAGGCAATCCAATTTATTGATGACCCTGACACGATCGTGAGCAAGGCTGTGGAACTATTGGACTCACCGGAGTGGGCGGAGGTGTGTGCAGGGTTGGCTGTATTAACGGGGCGACGATCGAGTGAACTGCTTTCGACTGCCAGGTTTGAGAAGGTTTCTAAATGGTCGGTGATGTTTATGGGGGCATTGAAGCGACGGGGAGAGATGCAAGAGTTGAGTTTTGAAATCCCAACGCTGACGACAAGCGATCGTGTGGTGAGGGCTCTGGAGAAGGTGAGGTCGCAATTGCCGGATGCAACGGAGTTGAGTGCTGAGAGTGTAAACCGCAAGTATGGGCAAACGGTGATTCGGGCTTGCGACAAACATTTTGAGGGGTTGGTGCCGTCCAGGGAGGGGAAGGATAATCTCTACACTCACCTTTTCCGGGCGGTCTATGCGACGATCGCTACTTTTTGGTATTGCCCGCCGCAGGTGAATGAAACGGAGTTTAAAGCGGCAATTCAGGGGCATTATGCAATTCTGGATGAAAAGGATACAGGGTTGCGACGATCGCTGGCGGCTTCTAGGCATTATTCAGATTATGAAATTGCGGATGGGGTAATTGCCCAGTATGGAGGGAAGCGGAAGGGGATTAAGCTGGGGCATGGGGGGGTGAAACCGATTGAGGTGTTTGCAAAGTCTGCCAGTAATGAATTGACTGAACCTCAAGAAAAGCTCACGCGCGATTCTGTGCGGATTTGGAAGGAGGATCGGGCAATGCTGGATGAGATTTTTGACTTATTGGGGTTAGACCATGAGGGCACTCAACCAAACAGAATGCGATCAGTGTTGCGTTGGACTTTGAACCAATTGCAACAGCAGCGAACAGAAACAGAATTGATTGATGTGAAGCCAGAGCTTGAAGAGGTGGAGTCGGCAACGATCGAACCTGCCGCAATTGAGCCAGAGCCAGAGCCAGAGTCGAAGCCAGAACCACAAGATGAATCAGAACCATTGCCAACACCTGCACTTGAGACGAAGATCGATACGTTGGTAAACGCGATCGCTCAATTGATAGAACTCCAAACGAAGGCTTTGACCGCTCCAACTCCAATGGCTACTCCCACACCACAAACCAAGCGAAAGGTGCCTGCACCTACACCAGCAGGGGATAACTCAGAAGGGCAACCAGAGCCAGAGCGTAAATACAGAGCCAGAGGGGAGAATCAAGAGTTGGTGGACAAAGCGATCGACAAAATTATTGAGCATAACGACCAGGCGCAAAGACATGATGAGAAATGGGCAATTACGATCAATGTGCTCAAGGCTTTTGTCGGCAGCCAACACGCCATCACTAAAGGATTAGAGGCGAGGACACAGGAGATTCAAGCACATCACACCAAACACCACATTGATGCAGCTAAACACAATTTGAGGCATCGTGGGAAAACCAAGATTGAAGACGTGATTGCACTGGGGTAATTTGCGATCGCTCAATCCTATTGGCACTCAAACCTGAGCTTCGCATTTCTTTATCACGGTAATTCGAGCGATCGCGTAAGCTGTCATCCCTTTACCAGGAGTGCTGATGCCATCTACCTTGCAGTCAAACGAAATAACTGACACTACAACTTCTACCTTGCTTAATCCATTAGACATCATTGACAGGATGATTGAGCTACGCATTCAGTTGCAGGAGCTACAAAACGAAATTGCATCGCTGCAACCTGCTTTCTTTGCAGCTTGTCTAACCCTTAACACTGAGAAGATTGAGCGAACTCGTGCAGTCATTACGCGCAGACTTACACCTGGACAATGGACGTATTCGATCGACATTTTGGAACAGGATAGTTTCCTCAAACAATTGAAGAAGCAGTTCCACCAAAACCATGAACCAACGAGCGGACGAGAACTGACTTGGGCAATGAAGTTGTTATTGAATTTGGCTTGAAGATTTAGTTTGCGATCGCACGTCTGACACAGCAAGGTGCGATCGCATTTGGCTGAACGGGAGTTTGCACTGCTCACAGCAGCTATCACTCCATAAGGCAGGGGTCCGAAATCCGGTTTGGCAAATAGGACAAGCTGAGAGTAGAGGTAATTGGTGGCGATTGCACTGTTCGAGTCCTTGCTGCTGCCAGGTGAGCCGGTGAACTGGAACTTCGGCATAACAATCCGGGCATAAGCGGGTTTGTAGATACATCGATGCCGGGGGAAACATTTGGCGCAGTTGCGTTGGGGAAAGACCCACCCGTTGAGATAGTCGCTCCAGTTGTTCAGGATCAGGAAGTTGGCGACGAGAAGGGCGTTCCCAATCGCTGACCATCTGCGGCGAGACTAGCAATTCTGCTCCCATCGTCCTGTGGCTCAGGCAATTCGCTCGGCGAAATCGCCCTAAATAATGCCCTAAACTTTCGTCCTGCCCAGGCACCACTTGCACCACCCACCCCTGCTGCCCACCGCAATTCATCGACACTCTGCCACGACTTCACTCAAAATCTTGAATTCAATAGATTGTTTTCCCAGCCGTAGCGATCGCACAGCGGCTTCCCGCAATATGCGATCCAGTAGCCCGATGTAACCGCCTGTCGCAGGAGCTAGTAGCTTCTGCACTTTCGCACTACTCAAGTGGGAGGGTTGCGGGAGTTTCAGAATATGGGTCTCCCAAATGGCACTCGTTTGCGCTAACTGGGCCGCACTCAAGCGGGCATATTGATGCCTGGCAATGAACCGACGGTCTACTTGCTCATCGCGCTTCAATCAGAATATGGGTCTCCCAAATGGCACTCGTTTGCGCTAACTGGGCCGCACTCAAGCGGGCATATTGATGCCTGGCAATGAACCGACGGTCTACTTGCTCATCGCGCTTCAATAC
>JANRIN010000209.1:0-41879 GCA_033764965.1 Leptolyngbyaceae cyanobacterium bins.302
AATAATCCGGAAGCCTGGATGTGGTACTACAGAGTCATTGGAGGAGAACGTTGCCCGATCGTTGATACCTGTTGGCAAACCGAAACAGGCGGGATTATGATTACAGCCCTGCCTGGAGCCATTCCGACCAAACCTGGATCAGCAACCCTGCCCTTTCCAGGTATCCTAGCCGAAGTCGTGGATTTGGAAGGAAATCAAGTCCCCACTAACGAAGGGGGGTATTTGGCAGTCACTCACCCCTGGCCCGGAATGATGCGGACGGTGTATGGAGACCCCGATCGCTTCCGCCGCACCTATTGGGAACACATTCCGCCTAAGGATGGGCAATACCTATACTTTGCGGGGGACGGTGCCCGTCGCGATCAAGATGGTTACTACTGGGTGATGGGTCGGGTTGATGATGTGATTAATGTCGCCGGACATCGCCTCGGCACAATGGAGATCGAGTCAGCCTTGGTGTCTCATCCGGCAGTAGCAGAAGCCGCAGTGGTGGGCAAACCCGATGAATTAAAGGGACAGGATATTGTGGCATTTGTCACTCTGGAAGGGAATGTTTCCGCCAGTGACGACCTCAAGAATGAGTTGAAGAAGCACGTCGCGAGTGAGATTGGCGCGATCGCTCGTCCCGGTGAGATCCGATTCGCCGATGCCTTGCCTAAAACGCGATCGGGTAAAATCATGCGCCGTTTGCTGCGCTCCTTAGCCTCTGGCGAAGAAGTTTCCGGCGATACCTCAACCTTGGAAGATCGCTCTGTTTTGGAGAAGTTGCGGCAAGGGTAATACCGATTTAATTTCGACACGCTACAGATTAAGATCCCCCTGCCTTTGGCATCCCCCTTATCAAGGGGGAATGAGGGGGATCGGCGCAAAGAATGTGCCCCTATACTGTTTAGACTGGTATAAGAAAGATCACCAGAATCGATGAACCATCGTAGGCGTGTTTTGCCCAACGCCCCTACTTCAACAACCGTTTCACAGCGTTGACTAAATCGGGGGGATGATAGGGCTTGGTGATGTAAGCATCTGCCCCTTGCTTCATCCCCCAATACACATCAAATTCTTCGCTCTTGCTGGTACACATCACCACTGGAATGTGCTTTGTCGTGGCTTCGTTCTTGATCCAGCGAGTCAGTTCGTAGCCGTTTTTGCGTGGCATCACAATATCTGTCACCACAATATCGGGAATTGCGGCTTGAATTTTGGCAATCGCCTCGTCTCCATCCACCGCCTCAATCACCTCAAACCCACTTTTACGAAGCTGATCAGAGACCAGTTCGCGGACTGTAGGGCTATCGTCCACAATTAAAACTTTAGGCATAAGTCCAGAAACCTGGATTTCTCATAAAAGTTAGTTTACTTAACTCGATCGCCTCAACCAAGCTGACTTCTGCCTCGCAGTTGTTTGTCCAGGTGGATGCGCCTCATTAGTTTAGATTAATAAACCCACGGAATCAGTTTTTTGACTCGGTGACGATACTCCAGGTAATCAGGATGCTTCTGGACTAACCAGGTTTCTTCCTGACGCGCTTTTGCATCCAAAAACGCGAAAAGAATGAATGCCCCGAACAGATGGGAGAGGCTCCATTGATAGAGTGCCCAGGCGATCGCTGCAAAAATCACTCCAGCATAAATTGGGTGCCGCACCAAGCCATACACTCCACTCTGCACCAATTGCCCGTCATTGCGTGGATGGGGCAATGGAGTCAAGTTCTCTCCCAAATCCAGCAACCCTTTGAGCGAAAATCCTACTCCGGCAATTGCCAAAATCGCGGCCCCTGCCCAAATCCAGTAGAGTATTGGTGGCTGAGGACTATGACCCGGAGGATAGACCGGCAAAATCACAAACCCCAGAATCAGAGCAATCTGGAGCAAAACCCAATATTCCCCACGCTGCCCCTGCCAACTGGTGGAGCTAAAACCCCAATCCCGCAACAGTCCCATCTCACCGACCTTCCCAACTCAAGAAGTTTGAACTGAACGCTAAACAAAAAGCCTAGACTTACCTGTAGTCTAGGCTGCATTCAGATAATCATGCGAGATTATGAGATTTACTTCACCAACCCAAGTAACTCAGTCGCAGGAGACTTTGGTAGATGAGGCGCAACCGAAACCTGGGTAAAGTTCCCCATTGGCTGCTGTGCCACCGTTGAAACGACTGTTCGAGCGCGAGTGGCAACCTGAACCGTTTTCACATCATAGGTTTGGGTGAGTAATTTGGGGTATAACCCGATGCCAATTACAGGCAGAAGCAGGCAAGCAGTAACAAAGATTTCACGAGGTTTCGCATCCCACAAAAAGCTTCCCGTTTCTGCCAGGTCTTCGGTCAGATCAGGATTCTCTGTGCCGTAGAAGACTTCACGCAGCATTGAGAGCAAATAGATGGGAGTCAGCACAACCCCGATCGCAGACATCACCACCATCACCACCTTGAATGTCGTGGTGTAGGAATCGCTGGAGGTCATGCCCAGGAAAATCATAATCTCGCCAGCAAAGCCACTCATGCCCGGAAGTGCCAGGGATGCCATTGAACCTGCTGTAAACAGAGCAAACGCGATCGGCATCGACTTCGCCAGCCCGCCCATCTTATCCATCACCAGCGTATGAGTCCGCTCGTAGGCAACACCAGCCAGGAAGAAGAGGGCGGCTGCGATCAAGCCATGAGAAACCATTTGCAGCATTGCGCCACTGAGTCCAACTTCTGTGTAGGAAGCAACCCCCATCAGCACAAATCCCATGTGAGAAATTGAGGAATATGCCAAACGTCGCTTCAGATTGCGCTGCCCAAAGGAAACTAAAGCACCGTACACAATATTGACTGCACCCAACACTGCCAACACTGGGGCGAAGTAGAAGTGGGCATCCGGGAACATCTCAACATTCATGCGAATCAGGGCGTAACCTCCCATCTTGAGCAACACCCCAGCCAGAATCATGGAGACTGGAGCAGACGCTTCGCCGTGGGCATCCGGTAGCCAGGTGTGGAGCGGGAAGACGGGCAGTTTCACCCCGTAGGCAATCAATAACGCCGCATAAACCAACAACTCAAAGGTCAACGAGTAATCCTTCAAGGCGAGTTCACGCATATCAAAGGTGACATTATCGCCGTAGAACGCCATCGCTAAAGCTGCAACCAGAATGAAGATCGAGCCGATCGCAGTGTAAAGAATAAACTTGGTTGCGGCGTAGAAGCGTTTAGGACCACCCCAGACGGAGATCAGCACATAAACCGGAACCAACTCCAGTTCCCACATTAGGAAGAACAAGAGCAAATCCTGGGCACAGAACACCCCAATCTGAGCGCTATACATCGCCAGCATCAGAAAGTAGAAGAGGCGAGGTTTCTTGGTCACTTTCCAGGATGCCAGGATAGAAAGCGTCGTGACCAAACCCGCCAGAACCACCAGCGGCATCGAGAGACCATCAACCGCTAGAGACCAGTGCAGTCCAATTTGAGGAATCCAATCAAAGGATTCAGTCAGTTGAAAGTCAGGGCTGGAAAAATCGTAGTTTTGCCAGAAGGTGTAAATGATTAAGGCGAAGTCAGCGAGTGCGACAGAGAGAGCATACCAGCGAACAGTCTTGCCCTGTTTGTCTGGAAGAACGGGAATAATCAGCGAGGCTACTAGAGGCAGTAGCGTGACGGTTGTTAGCCAAGGAAAGTGCGTACTCATGGTGATAAGTGACACAAGGGATCGTGGGATATGGCGTTGAAGCTGCTTAATAAAAGTTAACACAGCTAGCACTTAATCCGTGGATAAGCCCACTTACCCAAGTGGAGGACTGGCTTGATGCCAGACACGCTTGAGACTGGTAACTGAGCAGTCAGGGTCGTCGCTAAACTATTCCAAAACCAACAGTACGAAGGAGCGATCGATAAACCCAAAACCTATCATCGACAGACTAAGCCAACGTCAAGGCGTAAATTCAATAAGAATTTGTACCTATCACCAGAGTACCCCAGCTTGTAAAGAAGATTGAACTTTTTTGCGGTGAATGTGTCTTTTTTGCAATAGATTTTTTCACTCGATCAAGTAAAGTTTTCCCTATCTATCGACTGAAAGCTTTATCTGTTAAGGGTTTAAGCGCATAGAGAAGTTTTTGGATTACCCTGTTGATACAAGGTTTATCTCCATTTTTGTTACAAAATCTTGAGTATCTACTCGCTCTGAAATGGCTGTCATACTTTAGGAGGGAAGAGATTTTAGACTGCAAGAATTGGGGCGATCGTGATGCCGAAGTTTCAAAACATGGATGTTTGGCGACAGGCGGAAGCCTTGATGCAGCCAGCATTCATTCGGTTAGTGGCAAATATCGGCAAACGTTTGGATGAATCAAGTTGGAAAGGGCAGTACGAGGATGTATTGGTCTGGAATGAAGGAGTTGAGGAGGCAACAAAAGTCCAGGTTATGGAATTGCGGCGCGAATTAGAAGCCCTTGCCACGGATGCAAGCGCAGATTCCACGGCACGTCTGACAGAAATTGAACAAGCCCTGGTAAGTTTACCTGCCCCTTATCCGGGTTATCAACTCTGTTTAAGCCAGGGAACTCACAAGGTTTGTGTAGACCTATGGGAGATTTGCTATCAAATTTGCTTCCAGGATTACGATTCAGAATCCGGGACTTCCTGGCAGAAAGGCTTTGGACAGCCGTCCAGTCAGAGTGTGCGGGTGGACAGCAACCTGTTTGATGCGATGGGTGAGGTGGATTGGGATCAGTTGGATGCCAAGACTCGCAAGCTAGTTGATCATATTTTTGCCAGGTTACCGAAATAAGCCGATCGCTTCCTGTAGTTAGAATGAAGATAACGGTCTTGAGGTGAATTTGATGTCACGACAATTGAAGCGATGGGAATCGCCTCGGCGAGAAGGACGCAACGATAAAGGACGAGGGGGTGCAGCCCGTCAACGGCAGCGACGCAAACAGTTTCAAGCATTGCGGCAGAAGTTGAAAGAGCAATCCACTGAATCGAGTCAACCAGAGCCAAAAAATACCAACATCAACAATCAAACGAAAAAGGGAAGCATTTCTGCCTCCCTTTTTCGTTTATTTTTTCTGGCGTTTTCCCAAATTGGCGTTCAAGAAACACAACATTCCAAAATCGGTTAGCGTCCAGGAGGATCTTTCTTCGCTACACTCAACATCGGCAAGCTTAAGGACGCAGCCGGAGGCAACACGTACATTGGAGAGCGATTTCGCGACTCACTCGGACGACGACGGGTTTGCATTTGGCGGACTCCCAAGGCGATCGCAAGTCCCACCACGCTCAACCCCACCGACATCAGTGTCCAGTGTTCAGTAAAACTGCCCAACGCCACATTCACCGCGCCCGCCGTTACCATAAAGCCGATAACAGGTTCTCTGCGATAGATCGACCTCAAACTCCGTGTCCAGTTTTCCATGTCAGGTTGCTCGATTACGCTAGAAGTTTGTTTTGCTACTCACTTCAATTCTAGGATTTATAACACATTCCCGCTGGTTCAACCTTTCGGAACGGATGACTTAAACTAAATAGGTGCAATCGCTGTTGTCCGTTTCCTATTTCAACATTCACCTATGGCTGCTACCTTCTCCTTTGATATCGTGAGTGATTTCGATCGCCAGGAACTCGTCAATGCCCTTGATCAAGCAACGCGGGAAATTCAAAGTCGGTATGACCTAAAAGACACAAAAACCACAGTGGAGTTGGGAGAAAGCACGATTACCATCAACACCGACAGCGATTTTACCCTGGATGCCGTCAATAGCCTGATTCAAACCAAAGCAATCAAACGTAATTTATCGCTCAAGATTTTTGACTATGGCAAGCCCGAATCTGCCAGCGGCAACCGAGTGCGACAAATTGTGACTCTAAAAAAAGGAATCAGTCAGGAACTTGCAAAGAAGATTTCTAAGCTGATTCGGGATGAGTTCAACAAAATTCAAGCCTCGATTCAAGGCGATGCCGTTAGAGTCACGGCAAAGTCCAAAGATGACCTGCAGGCAGTGATTCAACGGCTGAAGCAGGAAGATTATCCAGTCGCATTGCAGTTCACCAACTACCGCTAGCGGGAATTGCCACCTATTGAGTTCGGTTCAGCGACTACCATTTGCGGACTATTCCAGATAACCTCGTAATAGCAGGACGTGTATGGGTTGTTTGGGGGTGAGACTGTGCCGAAGTGGCTGTTGCCAACGTTGAGCGAAGTAGTGGCGTTGAGTGATCCGACCTGGATGGTTGGTGATTTTGTGCAACCGACTCCGCATCAGGCGCAAGCCTTTAAACGAAACGAACATCATTTCGTTCGCCCTGACGTATCTGCTCCGGCATCGAAACAATTGCGGGCAGAGCGGGAGTGGGCGGGGGCGATCGCTGCCCTGAATACCCTTCTTCAGCAATATTTAAGTCAGGCAATTTCGGCGCACACGATCGACTTGAATGCCGATCTATCCCATTGCGGCTTTGTGCTGTCTGGTCCCTCTCCCGTACTGCATCACCCGGATGTCACCAAAACAATTTCTACCTGGACACTTGCCTCTCCAGCCATTCATGCGCCTCACTGGATTGGGTTTCAGCTCCTTCCAGCCGAAAAATCGTTGCCGCTTGATGATCTAACCAACCCTGTTTTGCCCCTGCTACCGGGTGATCCCTTAGCCGCCGAACAGTTCTGCCTGGTGATGACCCCCTGGTTCAGTTTGGTGATGGTGCTGGGCGAAACGATTACCGGTGAACCTGCGTTTATGTTTTCCTTTGCGCCGGATGTGGTACAGCGCAGTTGGGAGGCGGTGCGTCCCCGAATTTTGCTCATGAGTTCCCATCAGGTAGATTTTTTGGATGAATTGGTGATGCAGTTTCCGCCGATCACGCCTGATTATCGAACTGTGATGCAGTTCAGCCGTTTGATGCTGGAACAAATGCCAGACCCCCTGGAAGGCGATCGCTTCAAAAGTAGTGTGGAGCATCATACTCGCCAAGAAAACACTACCTCCAGCTATCAAGAGTTTACGCCTGTGGCAAATTCAGATGGGAGCAGCTTTGATGTGGAGTTAGTGAAAGCGCTTGCCCACGAAGTTCGCACGCCCTTAACCACGATTCGTACCCTGACTCGATCGCTACTCAAGCGCGATGATTTACCCTCTGACGTGATCCGGCGCTTAGGCATTATTGATCGGGAATGTAGCGAACAGATCGATCGCTTCGGGTTGATCTTCAAAGCTGTGGAGCTAGAGTCTGCCTCAGCTCATCCCGCTTCTATGGCTTTAATTCGCACCTCTTTGGGGGATGTCTTCAAGCAGAGCATCCCCCGCTGGCAGCAGCAAGCCAGTCAGCGACAGATGGTTTTAACCGTTGAATTGCCCGAAAAAATGCCGATGGTGGTGAGTGATCCCACCGTGTTGGATCAGGCACTGACTAGCCTAATTGAACGCTTCACCCGCAATTTGCCGTCGGGTAGCCGGATTCAAGTAGAAGTGACCCCTGCCGGAAGCCAATTGAAGGTGCAGTTGCAGTCCCAACCCGATGAAGCTTGCAACGGTAAGGATAATCCCTTTAGTTCCTGGAAAAGCTCGGCTAAATCCATTGGGCAAATGCTCATGTTCCAGCCAGAAACCGGAAGTTTGAGCCTGAATTTGTCAGTTACGAAGAATTTATTTCAGGCGATCGGCGGTAAGTTGATCGTGAAACACCGTCCGCAGCAGGGTGAAGTCATGACAGTTTATTTACCGTTGGAAGTAAGTAACGTCAGCCCGTTGGATAGTAACAACATCATTACAGTTTGAGTCAGAGCGAGCTATCCGCGTGACTGGTCATATATTCCCCAAACAGTTTGTGGGACGGGACTTCTGGCGTTGGATAAGTTAATCGAACTAAGCCATCTCAGCCTTATGGCTGAATTAAAAAGCATTTAATTTTATTAAGAAGGGGGAAAACTTTGTTGAGGTTATCTTAGGGGAAATGAAGCTTACATGACTTTAGAGTGCTTCCAACTATGTCACCCATTATTCTCAACGAACATCAAGTGCATCGCTTCAACTTCTACCTGGATGGTGAAATCCACCAGGGAATACAACACAACAATCTTCTCTATGGATTAGCACATATATTTAACGACAAAGAGCGCCTTAAAGCTTACGAACTGGCAAATTCTTTAACAGAAGCAAACCTACGCAGTATTGTTACCGTATCCACTCGCTACCATGTTTGGATTCAGTTGAGCGTTGCTAGTTATGCCCATTGGCAGGAGTGCATTGCAAAACGCAACGAAAAAGCTGCATTGAATCAGCAAAAGCCGCAACCAGTCAAACAAAGAAGCCTGGGTTGGAATTATTCACACCTATTTCAAGCTAATCCCTTTGCAGAAGCACTTGCTTAAGGAGAATTCCGAAAAAGTTTCTTTCCAATGCCCTCCCGCTGAAGTGCGGGCTGAGAGTGAAAGTTTGCTGAAACAGACTGGAAAAGGGTGATAGTCCGTTTGAATGGACTTCTTAAATGGACTTCCCTGGCTAGTCCGTGTTTGCCTCGCGGACTGATGTGCAGCAAGGAACGGGTATTTTCTTTTGTAGGAATCGCCTAAAGCATCAGGCAGATGAGGTTAAGGTCACGCTTGTTTTTTCCGCTTCAGCCAGCCAGGTGATACCAATCCCTGAGGGAAGAAAATAGTACCAATGACAATCAACAAACCAAAAATAATCAACCGACCATCCCGCAAAAACTGAGCCAGCCAGGGTGGAAGACCGGGGGTATCCGCAGCGGCTCGCAACACTTCAGGCAAAGCGGTAAACACCATCCCACCCAGTACGGGTCCCCAAAAGGTTCTGGAGCCACCAATTAACACAAACGTCAAAATAATGATGCTGGAGTCAAAGGTGCCCTGTCGGGTGTTCCAGGTGTTGAGAAAATGGGCACTGACAACCCCAACCATACCCGCCAAAATTGCGCCCAATGTGAATGCCAGCACTTTGAAGTAGGTGGGGTTAATGCCCATTGCATCCGCCGCCAGTTCATCTTCTCGGATGGCAATAAAGGCGCGTCCAATCCGAATTTGCTCTAACCGATACAGAAATCCCATGCTGAGTAACAGCAGCGGCAGCGCAATCCACAAATACTCGATCGGTTGATTGAAGGGCTGAGGAATGCCAAAAATTCCCACGGCTCCTCCGGTAATCTCTAGGTTCAGGCACAGGATTCGCAAGATTTCGACAAAGGCGATCGTCGCGATCGCCAGGTAAATTCCCCGCAGTCGTAGCGCTGGAATCCCCACTGCTAACCCCAACACACCAGCCACGATCGCCGCCATCAGCATTTCCAAGAACACCAACGGGAGGGGATACAGTTGCCCTGCTGGAGTCACAAACACCTGGGTTGAAAGGATTGCCGCAATGTAACCTCCCAGTGCATAAAAGCCAGGACTCGCCAGCGATAATTGCCCTGCCATCAGGGGGAGGTAAAGCGACAAGCCCAGCACCGCCCCCAACACCATTTGAACAATTAGAGAACCATAAGTGGCAAAGAAATCAGACACAGGGTAAGCAAGCGAGGAGTAACGTTAGCTCAGATTTGCGAAACCCCCATTTGGAGGAGGCAAAAGCCGCGATCGCAACAATAATCTTAAATCGGTTTGTCACTACAATTTCGAATCTTTCAGCACCTCTGTAAATCCTTACTCTCAGTGGACAACCCCTACAGCGAGTACAAAACGGCTGCAATTCGTTTGCCTAGTGAGCCACCTAGCTAATAACCATGCTGTATAGGAACAGATCACCTTGGTCAGTTAAAGTGCCAAGCTGATCTGCGTCCGGTGAGGCGAACGTTATTTCCAATTGAGGGATCGCTGGTTTAGAAGTATTGGTTTCATGGAGCAATCAATTGTAGATCCGGGAAGTAGGTTCGATAGCGGTTTACATCTCGCGTTAGCAACGGGATTTTCAAAATCACGGCATGAGCACCAATATAGAAATCTGGGAGAGGAGAATGGCGAGTACCTCCACGCTGGCGATGTCGAAGAAAAGCTTTACCTGCTAGAAATGCTGCATTCCAGGGCAAGGGTTGCCTTTGAAATAAGCCTGATGGAAGAGCCTGATCTAGCTCTTCAACTTCGGCAAACCCGATAGATACTTCTGCATAAATGATGGGATTGATGATGAGATTCCCTTGATCAGTACCTTGAATGACTTGTTCTGATGACCAATCAAACCAAATAGAGTCCTTGGTCACAATATCAAGAATGATATTGCTATCAACTAAAATATCAGTCATCAAGCTGGCGTGTTAATTTCATAATTTCGTCAGTAGACAAGTTAATAGTCGCCTTGCCACACATCTGGTCTATTAGTGCCTGTCCTCGACCTAATTGTTTTTTCTGAAGCTGGAGGATACTACCCACCACTTTCAGCTCGACTTCTGTTCCTGGCAGAAGCCCTAACTGTTCCTGAATGTCGGCTGGAATCGCAATTTTTCCATCTTGTGTGATTTCCATGCTCTCTCCTGAAAATAAGCCACATCTCTATTATTCATCGATTAAGTACAGGACTGGCAAACTGGGATGTGAATGACGAATTTGGTGCCAGTTCCAGGCGTGGAGTGGCATTCCAGGGTGCCGTTGTGCTTTTCAGTAATGATTTGGTAGCTGATGGACATTCCCATACCAGTTCCTTTGCCCACGGGTTTGGTTGTGAAGAATGGATCGAAGATGCGCTGTTTAACGAGTTCCGGCATACCAGAACCGTTATCTGCGATCGAGATCTGCACCTGCCGAGGATTGATCATCGCTGTGGAGATGGTGATAGCAGGAATTGTCATTGGTCTATGATCATTGGTCGTGTGTTCTTGGTTGCAGCGTGAGTGCTCAACCGAACGATCGTTGATCCTGGGTGAATCGACTTTTCCGACTGACGAATGACGAGTGACGAATGACTCTTCTAAAGCATCGATCGCGTTCACCAGAATATTCATAAACACCTGATTCAGTTGTCCGGCGTAACATTCGACTGCGGGCAGGTTGCCGTAATTTTTAATAATCTGAATTTCTGGATGATCCGACCTGGCTTTAATCCGGTTGTGCAGAATCATTAAAGTACTGTCGATTCCTTCATGAATATCGACGGGTTTTACTTCAGCTTCATCCAGGCGCGAAAACAACCGCAGAGATTTGACAATTTCGCGAATTCGATCGGTGCCCACTTTCATCGAAGACAACAATCTTGGCAAATCTTCGCTGAGAAATTCCACGTCAACCTCTTCGCGCTTGTTGGCGATCGCTGGTGTCACGTTGGGATACTCGCGTTGATAAAGTTGCAGTAGATCAAGAAGATCTTGCATATATTCATCGGCGTGGGCAAGATTGCCATGAATGAAATTGACTGGATTATTAATTTCGTGGGCAATCCCTGCCACTAATTGCCCTAAACTAGACATCTTTTCGCTTTGCACAACTTGCGCTTGCGTCCGCTGCAACTCTTGGAGAGCGTGTTCTAATTCTTGACTCTTCAAACGAGTTTGGGCATACAGTTCTGCCTGGTCGATCGCGATTGCCAACTGAGCACCCACTGCACTCAACAACTCCACGGCGTTATCTGTCCAGAGACGGGGAGAATCGTATATTAAGCAAATAATCATGCCAACCCGCCCGGAGTGAGTTTGCAGCGGCAACAGCAGTTCCGATTTACAATTAATTTGTCGCAGAAAGGCTTGGTGAATGGGTTCCGCGTAGTGCTCTACATTGTCAATCCGCAGAACTTCCTGGTTGAATAAACGCTGATCAATTGGACCCACTAAAGACACTGGGTAACTTCCCAACTTAGTAGAAACATGATCAGGTCGAGCTTCTTGAATCAGTTCCCAGGTTAGAGCGGATGATTCGGAGTTGTACCAGGCAAAGCAGCAATGATCAATCTCCAAAAGTTCACGAATTGACTGCATGGCTGTCGCAATCACAGTGTTTAAATCCAGTGAGTTACGAATTTGATTGGCAAGTTGATTTAACAGGGCTTGACGATCGCCGTAATCTTGCAGGGCAGCCTCCGCTCGTCGCAGGTCGGTAATATCGATCGCAATGCCTCCCACCAGATCCGAGCCAACCAGATCGGAAACGGGGAATTTATACACCAGCGAATCTCCTAAAGTGCCATCTGACAGGGGAATGGGTTCGATCGTCGCCAGCAACTTGCCATTCTTTGCAACGGTGCGAATATTTTGCAAAAACTCCTCTGCCATCGCTTTGGGATACAGATCAAACAACGTTTTGCCGACAACATCAGGCGTGGGAAGCGTAAACATTTGCAGGTAGGTTTTGTTGATGTAAAGCATCTCCCCCGCCTGACTCACCAACCAAGCCGCCGTAGGGCTGTGATCCATAAATGCTTGAAATCGTGCTTCACTCTGGCGTAAGGATTTTTCGATTTGATCCCGCTCTCGCAGTGCCGCTTGGCGATCGCTAATGTCCTGCACACTCGCAATCACCACCTCTTTCCCATCAAAGGTAATTTTGTTGAGCCTCACCTCTCCATCAAAGGTTGAGCCATCTCCCGGTCGCTTGCACTTCCATTCAAACCGCACAACGTCTCCTGCTAAAGCCTGCGCCCATAAATCTGGCAATTGCTCGAAGGGGTTGTCTGAAGCGGAGCAATCCTCAATATTCAAGGCGAGTGCCTGCGCCCGATTTGCAATGCGATACATCTCCAGCATCCGATTATTGACATCAAGCAGCTTCGCTTCAGTGTCATGGACAAAAATGGCATCATTCGAGTTGTCAAAAATGGTACGGAGATTTTTTTCTGAAGTTTTTAAGGCAATCTCAGCCGCTTTCAGATCGCTTCCATCACGACCAATGCCATGAAACCCAATGACCCGGTCAGAATCATCTTTGATGGGAGAATTATTACAAATCAGCCAAAACCAGGTGCCATCTTTACGGCGAGTTCGAAACTCTAACCCGAATTGCGGCTCGCCTATTTCAAACAACTGCTGAGTTACGTTAAGTAGATTAGGGAGATCTTCGGGGTGAATTAAGGGCGCAAATGGTTGGTAAAGAAACTCCTCGACCTTGTAACCGTACAAAGCTTCAAATCGCGGAGACAGATAGGTAAATCGCCCATCTGACGACACTTCATAAATCAAATCGCTGGCATTTTCAACAAATCGGCGAAACCTGGCTTCGCTTTCCCTCAGAGTTGCTTCGATCCGGCTGCGATCGTCATTAACAGAGTCCCCCAGAGCAGGGAAAGAATTGAGATCGATCGGAGCAACCATGTCATCACGTCCTTGGCTGTATGGCAGCGTTCTGATGCTTCACAGAAAAACTTTTCCTAGCATTCCCAGGAAATCCAGTTTATTCAACCTTCTTAAAGGATAAGCCTTTGAGTCAGGCGGTTTGGTATGCAATGAAGCAGTAGTGGCTGGAGGTAGTGTGACCTGTAGCGTTGTCTTCTGAGGTGTTGCGATCGCGCTCTTTCCCTCAAATCTTTTCTAACTCGTGGGCTTGAAGGTGGGCACGAAACTTACCGCTAAACTTCACAACATAAGGAAAATTCGCACTGATGGGTTTGCCGTGTAGCTCTTTCACAACCTGAATCACGCCTCCTTCCTGCCCTTTGATGTCAAACGCTTGATTCCGATGTTCAGGATGGTGGTAAACCACAACGGATTCTTTAACTCGAACTTGATCTCCAACGGAGAATGACTCTGTATCAATTTGCATAATCTGGCACTTTCACAACAGCTGGATCAGCAGGCGATCGCGGTTGTGAACTGTCTCATAACCACAACCTTTTTATCTTTGCATAAGACTGTACCGAGATGAACTGGAATCCTCAGCAATCCCGTTGCTTATGGAGTGGGAGCAACCTGCTCTTGCTTCTGCTGGTTGGATGAATTGACTTGACTCCAGATCGCCCACCCCCCGACCACCAGAACCGCAACGAGTAATAGGAACCAGAGCCAGCGGGCAGTTTGGCGTTTTCCAGATTGCTCTGGGGCAGAAGTCGCGGCTGTCGTCTCTGATTCCAGTAAGGCTCTGGCTGAGTCTGCCCAATCTGATGTTGCGTTGGGTTCTGGCGTGGGCAGTTGTAGCTCTGGATGAGGGGAGGAAACATGGCAACGCAGCAGCGCCACTGTTGCATTATCGTGCCCATTTTTTTCATTCGCGAGTTGGATCCAGGCTTCGGCGGCTTGATCGAGCGATCGCTTCCCCCGAAACACGTCTGCCATAATCATGTTCCAACGGGCTTCTACCCAACCGTTATCACTTAGACCATCGGAACAAAGCAACAAAATTCCATCCTCCTCCAGAATGAACCGCTGCACTGAAGGATGCAGAAATTCTGAGTCTCGTGTGCCTAACGCCTGGATCAGTGAACCTGCGTCCGACCGCTGGAGTGCTTCCCGGTACAACATTCGCCCCATCCGAACCTCTCGCACTGCCACATCATCATCCAGGGTCAAACAATGACAATACCGGGGGGTGATCCAGTAAGCTCGACTATCTCCCACATTCACTAAATAAAGCTCATGGCTATTTTCTGCGATCGTGTACTCCGTGACGCTGACTTTTTGAGGGAGTTGGAGTCCCATCACCAAAGTTGTGCCCATGCGCCGTCGTGCTTCTCGTTTCTGAGTGTCATTCTGAGTAGAAATCAAGTCATTAATGACGCGGACGATCGCCTCCAGTTGTTCGGCGACGATCGCGGGTGTCAGGGGTTCCGGTTGCTCTGCCATCTCAGTTAGCAGGGCTGGTACTTGCAATTTGAGCGATTGAACTGCCATCTGACTGGCAACCTCGCCCCCCTCGTGCCCACCTATGCCATCACAAACGACAGCAAGTCGAGGGGCAGCATCCTCAGTACTTAATCCACCGATCGAGCTTGGAGGATAGCAACTGTCCTCATTGTGTTGATGCTGAGGACCGGCATCTGTCCGACTAATGACTTGCAGCCTCAGGGGGAGTTGAGCAGATTGTCGTAGCAATAGTTGATTCAATTGCTCTGAGATCGTAGCAACATTAGCCTGGTCTGACCGCATTTCGTAGCATAGATTGCGTAATGAATCGGCAATTTCCGCGTGTGATCGATCCACCCAACCCAGCCAAAGAATTGCTAGATCTGCTAAGGTCAACGGCTGCACTTCTTCTGAGGCAGTTTCAGTATGTGCTGTAATTCCCTCGTCCCAAAATAGTTGACACAGGCGAACCCGCCAACCTTCGACTCGAATATTATCTGCCACGAGCAAGCTCGCTTTAGCACCTTGTTCTGCCAACGGTTCCCACAGTTGGAGCAGTTGCCACAACCAATAAACCTGGCGAACAGCGGTTGCACTTGTCCAGGCTTGGGCGATCGTGGGGTAGAGATTGCCTTTGTCATCGATGGGAGCATTTTCCAGCAGGATGACACTGCTCGCCTCGTCGGTTTGGGCTTGAGTCCAGGAACTGACCCCAAACACTTCTGGAATATGAAGCCGATAGGGATAAAGATAGAGATAGGTCTGAATGTCGTCTGGCATTTCCACGGTAGGGAAATCAGGCTGAAGGGACGGTTGGGTATCTAGCCAGACTTGAGGCGCTTTCACGTAGTAGCGTCCAGCAACCATACTGTTAACTGGAACGGTTAATACCGCTTCCCCAACGACCCACAAATATCGGTAAACCAGAGGAGTTTGGCAATTTTCACACACCACATTACCCAATTTGTTTAAAGGGGCGGAACAGTTGGGGTTAGGGCAGTAGACCTGTGGCTGAGAAATATTCATATAAAGGAAGTAAATTTTTTCTAGTTTATTTCAACTCAGTTTACGAAATGCTTGGTTCGCTGACACAAATCTGTTTATATCTGCCACAAATCATCAACCAAAACAGCGAATCTGTCCCCAACCCTGGATCCAGATCAGCTACAGTAAAGAATAACAGCCGTCTTTAACCAGGAGACTAATGGCACCCTATTCGTCGATCGCGGTTCGAGAACTCCCCTTGTTTCCTTTGCCGGAGTTAGTCCTTTTTCCAGGTAGACCGCTCCCGCTACATATCTTTGAGTTCCGCTACCGGATCATGATGAACACGATTCTGGAAACCGATCGTCGATTCGGTGTTCTGATGTTTGATCAGGTGCAAGGTAAACCGGCGAGTGTGGGATGCTGTGCTGAGATTGTGCAGTTTCAGCGCTTACCGGACGATCGCATGAAAATCCGTACTGTTGGTCAGCAGCGCTTTCGAGTTTTGGAGTATGTACGCGAGAAGCCTTACCGGGTCGGTTTAGTGGAATGGATTGAAGATGCGCCCACAGAGCGAGATTTGCAGTCCCTCGCCGATGATGTGAGCCAACTCCTGCGGGATGTGGTGCGCCTTTCAGCTAAACTCACTGGGCAAGAAATCGAACTTCCAGATTCAATTCCCGATATGCCGCTTGATTTGTCCTATTGGGTTGCCAGCAATTTGTACGGGGTCGCGGAGGAGCAGCAGACCTTGCTGGAAATGCAGGACACTGCCACCAGACTGGAGCGAGAAGCAGAGATTTTAACCTCCACCCGCAACCATCTTGCAGCCAGAACTGTGCTGAAAGATACGTTGAACGACACCTTGAAGTAAGGAGTGAGGATTAAATAAAGCCGAGTTTCTCAAGTTGGGGCATAGCAATGCTATGTCCTTACAAAACGATACCTCTCTGGATTATTAAATCCACAATCCTAAGGATTCTTGCCGTTTTAAGTTGGAGTTGGAATGGGCAAGATGTTGTAGCTCCCTAACACCCTCAACGTTTCAGTTACCTGCGTTAATTCTGCCATCGCTTGTTGAAAGCCTGGTTGATGGGTATGTGCTGCCAGATCAACAAAAAATAGATACTCTCCCAGCGATCGCTTGGTTGGGCGAGATTCAATCCGGCTCATGTTCATCTGACGATCGGCAATCACCTGCAATGGCTTTAACAAGGCTCCAGGCACGTCATGCACTGTGAACGCAATAGAGGTGTGACTGCCGCCCGGAGAGGGTTGCATACTAACAACCCAAAACCGAGTGCAATTGTCTGGGTAATCGTTAATTGGGCACGCCAACACAGGCAGGTTGTAAAGTTCAGCCGCGCGTGTGGTGGAAATTGCGCCGATCGTCGGATTATTTGCCAGGTGTTTTAAGCCTTCAGTGGTAGATTTCAGCGGAATCAATTGCGCTTCTGGCAGGTTTCTTTCTAGCCACTCCTGACACTGGGAGAGAGCTTGAGGGTGGGAATACACGGTTTGCACTGTGGCGATCGTCGGTGCCTGAGACAAAAAAGCATGAACGATCGGCAAGTCAAGCGCTTGTTGAATTTGTAGCCCTTCCAATTGCCAAAATGTGTCGAGTGTGAACGTTACACTACCCTCGATCGAGTTTTCGACAGGCACAACGGCTAAATCTACCTCGCCTTGAGCCACAGCTCTCAGCGTTTGAGCAATGCTGATACAGGGATGCAAATGGACTGCCTGATGCGTCTCAGCTTCTAACCATTTGGCGTACTGCAATGCAACGGTTTCGGCGTTGGTGCCCGATGGTCCCAGATGCGCGATCGAGATGGTCATAAAACTAATCCTTCACTTTCCCAACATTACATTGCAATTTCCTTATGTCTCTCATTTTCGTTATGGGGCTTTACAGATCATTCTCTGGGAAAAAGCCATAGTTTGAACAACCTGAAGGGCGCACAGTCAAAAGTTTTGGGGTCAAGTCTTGGTAGGCGGAACAAAACACATCTTGGAATGTGGAAAAACTGATCCACTCAAAGGATATAGTTATGTTTACTTCCGAAGAAACACCTATTTTCTTTACATTTGTTTAGAATTAAACATATCTAGCTAAGTTTTCAGGTTTCCAGTTCAATCCTTGCTCTTTCCAGTTCAGTCCTCACTCATCTATTACAGTTCCTCCTCAATGGCTACTCGTTTTTTCGCCTCCCAATCGGTTGATATTCCCGTTGTTGAGCAGTTGATCCCAATTCAACACTATTTACGGCAACCGCATCGCCTGGTTAACGCTCTGGTTACTGCCAATCGGGTTGAGTTTTTGGGCAACGACGTATTTCGACTCACGATGCGCCCATTAACGTTCATGACGCTCACTTTACAGCCAACCGTTGATCTACGGGTTTGGGCTGATTCTGCGGGCACAGTGCATTTACGTTCAGTTCATGCTGAGATCCGAGGCATTGATTACGTCAACGATCGCTTCAACCTGGATTTGATTGGGGAACTCCACCCAACTCAGACAAATGGAAAGACCTACTTGCAAGGGAGAGCAGATTTGGAAGTAACAGTGGATTTGCCGCCGCCCTTCCTCTTTACGCCCAAAGCAATTTTGGAAACCACAGGGAATGGACTACTTAAAAGTGTATTGCTGACGGTTAAACAACGCCTGATGCACCAACTACTTGCTGACTACCAAACCTGGGCAACCTGTCAACTGTCTAACGAAACAGGCGCTACCACAGCAGTTTTTAACCCCAGCAATTCCTGACAAATTGGATTTTGTGGTGAGGGTCAAGACGAAAGACCCTCGATCGGAAGCTGGATTTGGCATGGGCTAAAGGATTTCCGGTGATACGGGGTGATGCCGTGCTGGGCGATCGCTTGGCGGTGCTTTGGAGTACCGTATCCTTTGTTGGTGGCCAGATCATAGGCTGGATAGCGTTTTGCCAGACGGGTAATTAATTCGTCTCGCCAAACCTTCGCCACAATACTAGCTGATGCGATCGCCAGCGAAGTTTGGTCTCCCTTCACGATAGTTTGCTGCGGCATCGTTAATCCTGGAACTGTTTGGTTACCATCAATCAGACACAGTTCAGGTTGGACGCTCAATCGATTGATAGCACGCTGCATCGCCAGCAAAGAGGCTTGAAGAATGTTCAGGCGATCGATTTCGCGCACTGAAGCATACCCAATGCGGTAATCCACCGCGAGTTGAGCAATCCACCTCACATACTCTTTGCGCTGCGATGCTGAAAGTTGCTTGCTGTCAGTCACCCCCAAAGCGGATAACTGATCTAAAGACGACTCTGGTAAAATTACGGCTGCGGCAACAACCGGACCAAACAACGCGCCCCGTCCAACTTCATCCACCCCTGCAATCATGGAGTAGCTGAGGAACGACGGCGACGGCGACGAGGTAACCCATTTTCTGGTTCTGGCTCTGGTTCTGGTTCGTCAGGTTCGGCAATTGCTGCGATCGCGGGTTCTGCTTCTTCAGTTGGAGTGTCATCCACTCCATCAGAGTTCTCGCCATCTGGTTCAGCAAACTCTGGGGTAGCAACTCGCTCAGAATCGGTGAGAGGAGGAGCCTGACCTGGCAAAACCACTGAAATTACGGCATTTCTTGGGTTTTTCACTTCTTGCTGAGCCAGCACCAGCGGTGACACTCCCATCCAGGCGTAAACATCCTGTTCTGCTGGAGTCATTTCTACCGTGACCACTTCTGGCGGTTCGCTTGGTTTTGGTTCTCGCCGCGATCGTCTACGCTTGTCCTCCAGTTCTGGGGGTGCGCCGCTTTTCTCAAAACTGGGTTCAACAAATTCAGCTTCCCGTTCTGGTGCTGCATCCCGTTGTCCTCGTCCTCGTCCCCGTCGCCCGGAAGACTCTGACCGTAGCTTGATCTCCGAAAAATCGTCTGGTTCTGCTTCGGGGTCGCTACTTCCACCGTTGCCATCAGAGTTTGAGGCGCTAGCTTGTCCAAAACGCCCTTCTTCCCAGGTATTCCGACTTCCGCCTCGTTCCCGGTTGAGTTCTTCGCCCACTCGGCGACGGCGACGACGGCGATTATTGCCCCCATCTTGATACCCGGAAGGGCTAACAACTTCCGGCAAATCATCTTCGTCTTCCTCTTCTCGCCCTTCCCAGGGGTATTCCGCCGGTAGGGGAATGTCAGGCAAATCTCGGCTGCGATTCCCGCGTTCAGACCGATACTCTCGTGTTGGCGTGAGTACCACCCGTTCTGGAGCCTCCTCCTCTGGGGCTTCCGTTTCTCCAGGCAAATGCACTAAATGCCCCGTTCCGCCACAGGTGGCACAGGGGCGACCAAACAACTCGTAAATATTTTTTCCTTGCCGCTTACGGGTTAGTTCAATCAAGCCTAGCTCAGTCAATTGGGCAATTTGAGGACGGGCTTTGTCGGCTCGGAGGGCACGATTGAAGTGTTCCAGAACCTGGAGTTGATCGCGGCGCGAGTCCATGTCAATAAAGTCTACGATGATGACTCCGGCAATGTTACGGAGCCGCAGTTGGCGGGCGATTTCCGTTGCGGCTTCACAATTAGTCCACAACACTGTTTCGCGGGCAGTTGCTGATCGCGTAAAGGAACCAGAGTTAACATCGATCACCGTTAAGGCTTCAGTGCGCTCAATGATGATGTAACCGCCAGAGGGTAAATCCACTCTAGGTTTGAGAGCTTCCCGAATTGCGGCATTGACTCGGAAGTATTCCAACACAGGAATGCGATCGCGGTGTTGGTCGATCAGCACACCTTGAGGCAACCTGCCCCCTCCCCAGGTCATCAAATGCTGTTTCACCCGTCTCAACCCCGTGGGAGAATCCACCACAATTCGGTTGACATCGTTGCTATAAACATCCCGCAACACTCGCTGAATGAAATCATCATCCCGATTCAGCAGGGCTGGGGCACGAGTCGTTCCCCCTTCTCGACAGGTGCTTTCCCATTGTTCCTGAAGCGATTCCAGGTCTTCAATAATGGCATCCTCTGGCATTCCCTCGGCTTCAGTTCGCACCACCATGCCCATGCCATCGGGCTTAATTAAAATTGCCAGCGCCCTTAAGCGATTCCGCTCATTTTCGTTGCGAATCCGGCGAGAAAGATTGACTCCTTTCCCGCTGGGCATCAGCACAAGGTAGCGCCCAGGCAAAGAAATATTTCCAGTTAACCGAGGTCCCTTGTTGCCGGTAGGTTCCTTCATCACTTGAACCAGAACCTTTTGCTGAGGGCGTAGCAATTCCGTAATGGAGCCTGCCTGACGCTGCAACTTCAACGGACCCAGGTCACTCACATGAATAAATCCGTTGCGTTCTGCATCGCCGATATTAACAAAGGCAGCATCAATCCCAGGTAGGACGTTTTCAACGACTCCCAGATAAATATCCCCAACCTGATGGGTGCCTGTGGCGACAATCAATTCTTGAATTTGATCTTCTGAAAAAACGGCAGCGATTCGGTGCTGCTCCGCGATAATGATTTGCTTTGACATTCACATTCCTCAAAATTTTGCGATCGCCCCAAGAACTTTCCGGGTGGCTCTCGATAGGCTTCAGTGCTACAACCCTTGCTAAACTGTGGAGCTACAAGGTGCAACAGAATTCGCTCTAGCGCAAACTAAGGAAGAAATTTAGCCTAAAGTCGCTAGCTACGATCATGCTTAACCTAGCTCAAGACTATACGTACCCGCTTGCACCTTTCTCTTTGGGGTGACAAGCTCCGCTGAAAAGTAGAAAACCTGGTGAACGAAGCTGCGATCGAATAACACTGACTGTATGGCGAATTCCCGCAAGCATGTCTCATTCGCAACTACTTCTGTTGAGAAGCATTATAGCGTGCGTAGACGAATACGCCACCAAAATTCAAAAATCAACATTCCTTAATCCGATTGGCGGGCATGATTTCATCTGGGACACATGGAATTTAGGCAGAGCACAGAATGAGGCGGGTTCGATGTACCTTCACCAAGGCAAGCTCTTGCCCAGCGACCTGTTCCAGCATATAAACGACCTGTTCGGGACGCAGCAACGTTCCATCGTTACGGCAACTACCCACATAAGACAAAACGACCGTTGCGGCATTTGCCCGGGTATCCGTATGCCTGGAATCAAGCACCGTAAGCTGGAACAGGCGATCGCGCAAGTTAATCGATTGCACCTTGCCCGATTTCGTAGTGTGATTTGTCCAGATGGTATCCTGCTGCAACACAGTTTCTACCCAGGTAGACCAATCTTGCCAGGTTAATTTTGGGGTTGTAGACGCTGAATCCTCTGCTGTGAGGGTAATTTCATATTCTGCCTGTTCTAACACTTGCGTTGCCGCAGGAGCTTTTGGACTAACTTCCTCAACTTGATAAACGGGAATTGTGGGTGGTAACTGTGCGACCAGTTGCGCCCGAAACTGATCTGGTGCCAAAACTTCGGTTAGTTCAAAATCCACAATCTCGCCGGAACTGGTTGTGCCCAGGGGCAGCGCATTAGCAGGAATGATCCGAGGTCCAGGATGAAATCCACCACTGAAGGAAATGGGTAAGGAGGCTCGACGCACAGCCCGATCGAGTAGCCGCATCAAATCCAGATGGCTCAAGTATGCCATTTCCCCTTGTTTACCCAGCCAAACCCGCAAGCGTTGAACACGCTGTTGATTCGGCACAAAATGTCCCACAAACTCTGGAATAGCAGGAGGTGGAACCACAATATTGTGTCCAAAATCCAGCCCACATACGCCACAGTGCGAACAGCCTTCAAAGGAACAATCTGGAACCGTTGCAGCTTCCAGTGCCCGTTGCAGGTCATCTTTGAGCCACCGTTTATCGATTCCCGTATCCAGGTGATCCCACGGCAGCGGAGCGTCGTAGAGGGAAGGATGGGAGGATGGGAGGATGGGAGGGTGGGGGTGTGGAGACGAATCTTCCTGACTCTTGGCTTCTGACTCCTGAGTCCCTTCCTGCTTATTCTTTGCCGTTCCTTGCTTTTCTGTTTCCGCAAATAAATTCCATTCGCCGCTTTCAACCTGGCGATATTTCCACGTTAAGCCCGATTCAGCGATCGCTTGAGTCCAAGCAGCAAACGCCCGATCCAAGCTTTCCCACCAGGCATCCATCCCCGCGCCCAACTCCCAGGCACGATGAATTACCGGAGCTAAACGCCGATCGCCCCGACCAACGAAATCTTCCATTGCCGAGATGCGAACATCGGTGAAGTTCACCTTCAGTCCCCGAATGCTACGAAAAGCTTCCTTGAGCAAGGTTTGCTTGCGCTCAAACTCAGTAGTGGAAACCGAATGCCATTGAAACGGAGTGTGGGGTTTGGGGGTGAAATTAGAAATGGTCAGGTTGAAGCCCATCGGTTTCCGCCCTTTGATGCGGCATTCTTGCTGAAGCCAGCGAATGGTTTCGGCAATGCCCAACACATCTTCATCCGTCTCTCCCGGTAGCCCAATCATGAAATAGAGCTTAACCCGATCCCAGCCTTGTTCGCAGGCAGTCTTGATGCCACGGAGTAATTCTTCGTTGGTTAGCCCTTTGTTGATAATGTCCCGCAGGCGTTGAGTTCCGGCTTCAGGAGCAAACGTTAGCCCGGTGTTACGAGTGCCGCCAATGATGTGGGCAATATTTTCATCAAAGCGATCGACCCGCTGGCTGGGCAAGGACAGGGAAATATTTTCGTCTTTCAACCGATTTTTGATCTCTACGCCTACGGCTGGAAGCGCCAGGTAATCAGAACAACTGAGGGATAACAAAGAAAATTCATTGTATCCGGTTGCCTGCATACCATCGGTAATGGCATCAATCACCGCTTCCGGTGCCACATCTCGCGCTGGGCGGGTCAACATTCCTGGTTGGCAAAACCGACAACCTCGCGTGCATCCACGCCGAATCTCTACGGTCAGGCGATCGTGAACAGTCTCCACGTAGGGCACTAACCCGATCGAGTAGGCTGGAATGGGAGTTGCAACGCGGCGAAGAATGCGATCCGGGACATCCCTTCGATTAGGCTGCACAGATCCATCTGGAGCCATGTCATAAAACTGAGGTACGTAAACCCCTGGAATTTGCGCCAGATCCAGCAGCAAATCTGCTCGACTCAGTCCGTTGATTTTGCCTTCCTCCAGCACCAGCCCAATTTCGGGAAGCAATTCTTCCCCGTCACCCAGGGCAATGAAATCGAAGAAGTCGGCGTAGGGTTCAGGGTTCGACGTGGCAGTTTGTCCCCCAGCAAACACGAGCGGGTATACTTCCGAGACTGCTTGCCGTTCTCTCCACGTCAGGGGAATGCCTGCCAAATCAAGCATTTCTAAAATATTGGTGGCTCCCAACTCGTAACTCAAGCTGAAACCCAAAATATCGAAGTCTCTTAGGGGTCGGCGAGTTTCCACCGCAAACAGCGGAGTTTGGGTTTGGCGCAATTTGGCAACCAGATCAGCGCCAGGAAGGTAGGCACGATCGCAGAGTTGACGGGGTTGGGCATTCAAAATGTTGTAGAGAATGATATGCCCCAGATTAGAAGACCCGACCTCATAAACTTCTGGGTAGGTGAGCGACCAACGAACAGTTGCCGATTGCCAGAGCTTATGAACAGCCCCCCGTTCGTTTCCCAAATATCGAGCCGGACGCAAAATATCTGGAGTGAGTAATTCTTCAACGGCGATCGCCACAGTAACTACCTTTGAGCAACATTGACTACAGCCCCTGCACCGTCATTACTTCCGTTGTTAAAAACGAAAGCAGGATTTTGCAACCTCATTCCCAGGAATTGCTGTGTCACTGCCCAGTATACTGAACCTCCAGGTTTATCGCTTGAGCTTAACAGTAAAAATCACAGGAAACACGCCACTAGCCGTTATTTTAGAAACCCTGTCTAAACCATTGTTGCTTAAACCATCGTTGCCTAAGCCGTCCTTGCCTAAGCTGTCATTGCAAGTTCACGTTCTTGTGAACCAGGATAGATCAACGAGTTAGACACGGAGTCTGCAATATTTGACCCGTCGATGATTTCAAATACTTTGTCCAACTGAGTTAGCTCAAGAATCATCCGAACAGAGGATGACACAGAACAAAGCAAAAACCGTTTGTTGAACTTCTTCGCCAGTTTGAACGCAGAAACCAGCGCCATTAAACCTGCACTATCGATTTGATCCACCTGCTTCAGATCCACCAACAAAGTGGAGGGTTGAGTAGAGGAAACAGCCAGGTGCAATTTGTGGTGAAACTGCATCACGGTAGCGGCGTTGAGAGCACCTTCTGGCTGGATAACGACAGCCTCAGAGATAATTTGAGTATTGGTGAGTAGCGATCGCATAGGTGACATCTCTCTAGTAGGGAGTAAGTGTTCTTCCATAGTGTTTACGTTATCCCTAACTTTTTGGATGTGCCCATTAACACTTCTGGTATTCGCAGAATCTTTATCCAGTACCACTGCCCGATAAAATTTCTGCGTACTGTTACGGTTAATGTCCAGAAAAATCTTATTACTTCGCAAATAAAGTTTTGCTTATGCGTTCACTTCTCGGTTGATGGGTTGAGGTGCTGCAATGCCTAAAAAGCCGCGAACGTGAGCTAGATAGACTGGAGCGTCTTCCAGCATCGGGAAATGAGCTGTTTCTGGCATAATCACCAGTTGAATATTTTTCTGGTTAAGAGTTGCTGCCTGCTGACCCAATTGAGCCGGAATAATAATGTCTCGTTCACCTGCAATCAGCAGGGTGGGAACGGAGAGTCGAGCAAATTCTTGGGGCATCACTTCAGCCGCATACTTGCTCACAGAGGTATAAATCGTCCCAACGGCAGTGGCATAATCAGCCAGCAAAAAATCATTCAAAAAAGCTTGACTGATTGCTTTAGGCACAGGACGGTGCAGAAATCGTTGCATGAAAAGTCGATCCATAAACGGAAGCTGATATAGCCAACGGGGGCGGTATTTGACGACATAACCGCCAAATTTATGAAAGGTCGTAAACGATTTTTCGTCGTACTCAAAAATTCCGCTACAGGTCAAAATCGCTTTTTCAACTTGCTGTGGATAGCGGTTGAGGAAAAAAGTGGCGATCGAGGCTCCAGCAGAATGAGCATTGAGATACACCCGGGACAGGTTGAGTTTGTCAAGTAGTTCTGCTAGATCATCTGCAAAAGTTTCCAGTTCGTAGAGGGCAGGCGACGTGGGCAGATCCGCCGGAATTTGGTTAGAGCGACCAAAGCCTCGCAGGTCATAGAGCAAACAATCGAAGGCATCGGAAATCGCTTTTGCGGTACTTTCCCAGTAGCGGGATGAGCCTCCCCACCCATGCACGAACACCATAACGGGTTTTCCAGAGGGGTCAGGATTGCCCGACTCGGTCATCCATTCGTAGTAATGGTTAACCCCGCGAATTTGAAGGAATGGCATAGCGATCGATAATTCAAATACAAACTCTTTAAACGATTGTAGAGACGCAGTTGCCCACGTCTCTACCCAAAACCTGAAATTGGTTCAGAAGCTCTAACAACTAAGCCGACTCTGGCTTGGGAATGGAAGAGGGGTGAAGGAGAAGCTCGGCAGTAGACCGTTTTTCCACCATTTCGCGGGTAATCATGCAACGAGTCACATCTTTGCGGGAAGGTAGCTCGTACATCACATCCAGCATCAATTCTTCCACGATGCTTCGCAGCGCACGGGCACCCGTTTTGCGGCGATAGGCTTCTTGAGCGATCGCTCGAATGGCATCAGGCTTGAACTCCAGCATCACGTTATCCATCTTCAGCAGTTTTTGGTACTGCTTCACCAGGGCATTGCGTGGCTCCGTCAGAATCTCGGTCAGAGCTTCTTCATCCAGTGGATCCACCACCGCCATAACTGGAACCCGTCCAATAAATTCAGGAATCATCCCAAACTTAACCAAATCATCTGGCTCTAAATGCTTGAGAATATCAGCGGTACGCTTATCCCTGGACTGGTTATCCCCAGCTTGAATAAACCCGATCGACTTCTTGCCGATGCGTTGCTCGATCGCCTTATCTAACCCCACAAAGGCACCACCGCAAATGAACAAAATATTGCTGGTGTCAATCTGGATGCAATCTTGATAGGGATGCTTGCGTCCACCTTGAGGCGGCACATTGGCGATCGTTCCCTCCAACATCTTAAGCAGAGCCTGCTGAACCCCCTCCCCAGAGACATCCCGCGTAATTGAAGGATTCTCACTTTTGCGGGCAATTTTATCAATCTCATCAATGTAAATAATCCCACGTTGGGCTTCTTCCACATCCAAGTCAGCAACCTGAAGCAGCCGCAGAAGGATATTTTCTACGTCTTCACCCACATAACCCGCTTCCGTTAAAGTTGTGGCATCTGCAACGGCAAACGGAACGTCCAGAATTTCCGCCAGGGTTTGAGCTAGTAAAGTCTTACCGCAACCCGTAGGACCGATCAGCAGAATGTTTGACTTTTGCAGTTCGACAACGTCTTCCGAAGGAACCTTTCCATTCCCCTTCGCCTCAATGAAGCTGAGTCGCTTGTAATGGTTGTAGACGGCAACAGAGAGGATTTTTTTAGCATCATCCTGACCAATGACATGATCATCAAGATACTTTTTGATTTCTCTTGGCTTAGGGATTTGGGTCAGAGAAATATGGGAGGGGCGAGTTTTTCGCTTTTCAGGGGATGGTTCTCGCCGAGGAACAGGCTGGGGGGCAGTGGCACTGGAATCGAACAGTTCCTCATCCAAGATCTCGTTACAAAGGTCTACACATTCATCACAAATGTAGACTCCCGGACCAGCAATCAGCTTACGAACCTGCTCCTGTGATTTACCGCAGAAAGAACATTTGAGATGGGAGTCGTATTTGGACATGAGTGCCTCTTCCTTACAGTGCAGCAACAGGCTCCCCAGGAGTGGGGAGGTTTTGTCGGGAGATTACCTGATCGATGAGACCGTAATCTTTCGCTTCAGTCGCGGACATAAAAAAGTCGCGCTCTGTGTCAGCTTCGATTTTCTCAAACGGTTGCCTCGTGTGATACGACAGTAGCTCATTCAGCGTCCGCTTGTGATAAAGAATTTCTTTAGCCTGGATTTCGATGTCCACTGCTTGACCTTGAGCGCCTCCCAGGGGTTGGTGAATCATCACCCGCGAACTGGGGAGAGACATCCGTTTTCCAGCCGCACCCGCTGCCAGCAAAAACGCTCCCATACTCGCTGCTAACCCGAAACAAATTGTGGCAACGTCGCAACGAACTTGCTGCATCGTGTCATAAATTGCCATGCCTGCGGTGACTGAGCCGCCAGGAGAATTAATGTAAAGCTGGATGTCTTTTTCTGGATCTTCAGCTTCCAAAAACAGCAACTGAGCCACAACCGAATCCGAAACATTATCGTCGATCGGGGTGCCCAAAAAAACAATGCGCTCTCTCAAGAGGCGGGAGTAGATGTCAAATGCTCTTTCTCCCCGACCAGCCTGCTCGATCACAACTGGGACAACGTTATCGATCGCACGGGATGAAACGTCTAGAGAGGTCAGGCTAGTAATGGTGTAATCAAAAGGCTGAGGTATCAACATAAGCTGGCAGTGTGCCCGAAAGATATGTGAGCCTACGTTCGCTAAACATTGCTGCGATCGCAGGGCTATTCCAATTATGCCTTAAGGAATCTGGGACTTGTAGCGGGTAGTTAAGAGATCGCTTGAAAAGAAATTGCTTTCAAATTCAGTATCCTCGTCATCCCGTCAAATCCTGACCCATTGTGGCAAATGATTCAGAAATGCGCCACTACTCCGCAGTGGTTTTCTTCTTGGTAGCTTTGCGTGTTTTGGAGGATGGTTGAACATCTTCGTCCAGATCTTCAGAAGCAGATGGTTCCTCAGCATCTTCTGATTTGGCGGCTTTGGGCGATCGTTTCCTCTTAGCCGCAGGTTCCGTCGTTGGATCCACCTCTGCGGTATCAGCCTCTAACTCACTGGCAGTTACTTCATTGGCAACCGCTTCACTGACAGCCTCTTCACTGGCAACCACTTCAACAGTAGCGTTCTCTAGAGATGGCTCAACTCCAGGTTCGGCGATCGGGTCAACCGCCTCCACCACCGTCTCAGCTTCAACATCCACGATTGAATCCGCCGCTTCGAGTAGCTCGTCTGAGTCCTCGTCAACCTCAGCCAGGGTGCCTTCGGGAACCATTTCGATCGTGGAGTGATCGATCAACCAATCCATAATTTTCTCTTTCAAGACATCTTCAGCCACTACAGTTTTCAAGCGCTCTGGATCGATGCCTGCAGTACTCTCTCCCAGATCCTCAAGCACTTCGCTGAGTTTGGCAGAGATTTCCTCTTCAGTTGCCTTGATGTCTTCTTGCTTGGCAATTTCGCCTAACCCTAGAGTGCGCTTAATCCGCTCGATCGCCTCAGGGCGAGACTGTTCCCGCAACCGTCCAACCATTTCTTGCGTGAAAAATTGCCGGACATCAATCCCCTGATTCTGCAACTGCATCGCAGTTTGTTGCAGCATAAAGTTCACTTCTCGCTCAATCAAGGTTTCAGGAATATCGACCTCAACCTGATGCAGCAATTCCTTCAAAATTGCCTGCTCTTTATTAAAGCGAGTTTTATCCGTTGCTTCCTCTGAATAACGATCATCCAGGGACTTTCGTAGTTCTTCTAAGGTTTCAAACTCGCTCACCTCTTGGGCAAACTCATCATCTAACTCAGGCAATTCCTTCTCTTTTAGTTCTTTCAAAGTGATGGTGAAGATAGCCTTGCGCCCAGCCACTTTGGGCTGGGGATAACTCTCTGGGAAAGTTGCCTCAACCTCTTTTGTTTCACCCAGGCTCATGCCCACAATGCCATCAATGAATCCTTCAATGAAGCGTCCTTCCAGTAATTCCAGTTGAAAATCTTCTGCTTCCCCGCCCGGAACCTCTTCTGGCTCCTGATCTGGCTCTTCACTGGGGAGTATTCCTTTGAAATCCACTACCACCACATCTTTCATCTGGGCGGGTCGTCCTTCCACTGGCACCAGAGTTGCTAGTTGATCTTGATAATTTTGAAGTACCTTGTCTACCCGCTCTGGGTCTGGCTTTACTTCCTCCGCCTGCAAGCTAAATCCAGTGTAAGTCTTGACTGTAACTTCGGGCTGCACATCCACTGAAGCGGAGAAGGTGAGGGATTGACCTGGTTCAAATTGACTGACCAACTCTTCAAATGAAGAGCGAAGTTGGTAATTGCCCAGAGCGTCGATATTTTCTTGCTTGACCGCTTCTTTTAGTCCATCTTCCACCAATTCCTCAACGGCAGCGGCTTTAATCCGAGCAGAGCCAATGCGCTGAATCAAGACTTGTCTGGGAACTTTTCCTTTGCGAAACCCAGGAATGCTGGCAGAACGGGTGAATTCTTGCACCACTCGTTCGTAAACCTTTTTGGACATTTCGGGCGTGACTTCAATTTCCAAGCCAATTTGACTGGCGGGAAGCTTTTCCTGGGTAACTTTCATCGGTTTCTAGAAGATTGCGGTTGAGGATTGGAGTTGAGACACTCAAGGTAATGGGAAGCGATCGCGCCTGTGATAACTTGCCTCCGCAGAGCGAGGAACCAAGTCTTCTCGACGATCGTGAATGCCGCAATTAGCTATATTAACGGATTCTGATTCAGCATGACGGAGAATCATGCAGGTTTTTCCAAAATTCCTGTGGTTGAGATGTTTACACACCAACGATGAGCTTTAAGCCATAATTACTGTATATTAGCGATTACGTACAGGTCGAGGACTGGGTAGGTAATCAGCTCAGGTGTGGAACGGGGCTTTGCCTGCTGTCAAGGCGTAACTGGATTAGCCAGTTGTTTACACAAAACGTAAGTCTTACAAATATTTATATCGGCATTTCTACATTCAGAAGCTCATATCCTTTTCTTTACATGAAATTTCAACGGGTGTTAACCCAGTAATGAATTGATAACAAACCTTTAGCGAGTGATAAATTTTTGGAGGTATTGAGTTTGGTCGAATCCTATCGAGTCGCAATTCTAGGGGCAACGGGTGCTGTAGGAGCAGAGTTGCTGGAGTTGCTGGAGCAGCGTCAGTTTCCGTTAGCAGAATTGAGATTGCTGGCATCTTCCCGTTCTGCTGGGCAGCAGCTTCATTTCAAGGGCGATAGCTTAACCGTGCAGGCGGTAGATGAGGCAGCTTTCGACGGCGTTGATATTGTTCTGGCATCGGCAGGAGCTTCTACGTCTAAAACCTGGGCAGCAAAGGCTGTAGAGGCAGGAGCCGTGGTGATTGATAACTCCAGTGCTTTTCGGATGGATCCCCATGTTCCGCTCGTGGTGCCAGAGGTCAATCCAAACGCGGCTAACAAGCACCAAGGCATTATTGCTAACCCTAACTGCACAACTATTTTGATGGCAGTTGCGATTTATCCTCTGCACCAGGTTCAGCCAATTCAGCGCGTGGTTGCAGCTACCTACCAGTCGGCAAGTGGGGCTGGTGCCAGGGCGATGGAAGAAGTGAAGACCCAAACGGAAGCCATTCTTCACGGGAAAGAGCCAAAAGCAGAAATTTTTCCTTACCCCTTGGCATTTAACCTGTTTCCTCACAATTCCAAGCTGACGGAGCAGGGTTATTGCGAAGAAGAAATGAAGATGGTGAACGAGACGCGCAAAATTTTTGGTACTCCAGATTTACGGATCACCGCAACCTGTGTTCGTGTTCCCGTACTACGAGCACACTCAGAAGCGGTTAACCTGGAATTTGAGCATCCTTTTAGTGTGAGTCAAGCGAGAGAAATTTTGAGTCAGGCACCAGGCGTTAAGCTGGTAGAGGATTGGTCGGCGAATTACTTTCCCATGCCGATCGATGCCAGTGGGCAAGATGAGGTTCTCGTTGGACGGATTCGGCAAGATCTATCTCATCCATGTGGACTGGAGCTTTGGCTTTGTGGCGATCAGATCCGCAAAGGTGCGGCTCTCAATGCTGTCCAGATTGCGGAGTTATTGGTGCAAAGGAATTTATTAAAGCCAGCAGCAGTTGCGATCGCTTAAGTAAAATTGAGTGTCCTTTTGCAAAATCAAGATTCTTGCAACCAGATCGCAGTTATCCTAAACTTCAGCTTCTGAGAGTTGGTCTTTAACCTTTATTCAATCAAGCGTGTGGTGAATTTTGGACGAGTCATAACAGCGATGGTCACGCCATTCAACCCGAATGGTGAAGTGAACTATGAAGTGGCAGAAAAGCTGGCGAACCATTTAGTAGAAAGCGGCTCTGATGCCCTAGTTGTGTGTGGGACAACTGGGGAATCTCCAACCTTGACCTGGAGCGAGGAACACGATCTATTCAGGGTGATCCAACAAGCAGTCGCTGGGAAAGCTAAGATTATTGCTGGAACTGGTTCAAACTCAACCCGCGAAGCGATCGAGGCAACCCAGAAAGCCGCTAAACTAGGGATAGATGGAACGTTACAAGTTGTTCCTTACTACAATAAGCCACCACAATCTGGCTTATATCAGCACTTTAAGGCGATCGCAGATGCGGTATCTGATTTGCCACTGATGCTTTACAACGTGCCAGGTCGTACTGGGCAGAACCTGTCACCAGAAACGGTACTTCGTTTGGCGGAAATCTCGAACATTGTGGCAATTAAAGAAGCAAGTGGTAGTTTAGATCAGGTCAGCCATATTCGTAGTTTGGCTCCACCCGATTTCTCTATTTACTCCGGTGATGATTCCCTCACCCTGCCAATGTTAGCGATCGGGGCGCAGGGAGTAGTCAGCGTTGCCAGTCATCTTGTTGGTTCCCAACTCCAGCAAATGGTGCAGGCGTTCTTTCAAGGTGATGTAAGCCTAGCTCTTCATCTTCATCTTCAGCTTCTGCCACTATTTAAGGCACTGTTTATCACCGCCAATCCCATTCCGGTCAAAGCCGCATTACAGTTACAGGGTTGGCAAGTCGGATCGACCCGCCTTCCTCTTTCTGAAGCATCAACAGAAGTGATTGATGTTTTGAGATCTGTTATGACTCCACTTGCATTGTTGTGACCAGCATTCAACGTCAAAGGTTTGCGAACAACTAAATATCGTAGCTTCGTCATCAACATTTCCCCACTACATCTCAGACCAGGAGTGAACTTGCAGCGGGGTACAAAAAACAACTTGACAAACTAACTAAATCTACCTTCCTAAGCAATCTCATAAACAACTTAATCGACTAATTCTTCACTTTCTCAAGGAAACACATGGCTGAATCGAAAACACCAACCCTTAAAATCATTCCTCTCGGTGGTTTGCACGAAATTGGTAAAAATACCTGCGTTTTTGAAATCAATGATGAAATACTGCTTTTAGATGCAGGTTTGGCATTTCCAACGGATGGAATGCACGGAGTCAACATTGTTCTGCCAGACATGACCTACCTGCGGGAGAATCGGCACAAGATCAAAGGCATGATTGTAACCCACGGGCATGAAGATCATATTGGGGGCATCCCGTTTCACCTGAAGCAGTTTGACATTCCTGTTATCTATGGTCCTCGGTTAGCAATGGCATTGCTGAGGGACAAACTGGAAGAGGCTGGAGTTTTAGATCGAACAGAATTACGAACAGTGACTCCGCGGCAAGTGGTGCGAGTTGGTAAATCGTTTTTTGTTGAGTTCATCCGCAACACTCACTCCATCGCAGATAGCTTTACAGTGGCAATTCGCACGCCAGTCGGTGTTGTAGTTCATACAGGAGACTTCAAGATTGACCATACTCCTGTGGACGGAGAGTTTTTTGATTTTCAACGGTTAGCCGAATACGGAGAGCAAGGTGTTCATTGTTTGATCAGTGACTCGACCAACTCAGAGATTTCAGGCTACACTCCATCTGAGCGATCGGTATTTCCGAACCTCGATCGCGTTTTTACTCAGGCTGAAGGGCGGTTGTTGGTGACAACCTTTGCCTCTTCGGTTCATCGCATTAACATGATCCTGGAGTTGGCGAAGAAGCACGATCGCGTTGTATCGGTGTTGGGACGCTCCATGTTGAATGTCATCGCCCACGCCCGTAAGTTGGGTTACATCAAATGTGACGATAACTTGCTGCAACCGTTGAATACGATTCATAAGTTGCCGGATGAACACGTTTTGATCCTGACAACGGGTTCCCAGGGCGAACCCCTATCTGCCCTAACCCGAATTGCCAACGACGAGCACCGTCAGGTCAAAGTCCGTCCGGGTGATACGGTTGTTTTTTCCGCCAATCCGATCCCTGGAAACACGATCGCCGTTGTTAACACCATTGATAAGTTAATGATCAAAGGGGCAAAAGTGATCTATGGACGTGAGCAAGGGATTCACGTTTCGGGACATGGTTGCCAGGAAGACCAGAAGCTGATGATTGGGTTAACCCGTCCCAAGTTTTTCTTACCCGTGCATGGTGAGCATCGAATGTTAGTCAAACATTCCCAAACGGCTCAAAGTGCTGGAATCCCAGCTGAGAATATGGTCGTCATCAACAATGGGGATGTGGTGGAATTAACCGAATCTGCGATTCGGATTGGCGGCAAAGTTCCCGCTGGTATTGAGTTAGTTGACGGGTCTCGTTCTGGTGTGGTGAATGCCCAGGTGCTGAAGGAGCGGCAACAGCTTGCAGCGGATGGGGTCGTAACCGTAGCGGCAGTGATTGACTGGCAAGGACGGTTGGTTGCTCAACCAGAGATTCATCTGCGTGGGGTGGTAACGTCTCTGGACAAAGCCCGCTTGCAGGACAAGATGCAGGAAAGTATTGATTCAGTTCTGCGCGATCGCTGGAAAGAGTATGCTCGATCGTTTGGCACCAATCGACTGGAAATTGACTGGGCAGGGATCCAGGCTCAAATTGAACGAGAGTTAGTAAAAACAGTTCGCCGAGAGTTTCAAAGTCATCCTTTGCTCGTCTTTCTACTGCAAACCGTTGAAGAGCCAATAGCAGTGACGAGTAACAAAAAAGCCGCAAGAACGGCAGAAGCGATCGCGCTTTAAACCAAAAATCTGTTCAAATTGCAGCTAATACTCAGATAGAGCGATCAATGAAGAGTGTCACTCCACAGGGTGGCGCTCTTTCCAATTCTCGGTATTGGTTAACTGATAGAAAGTTAAATAAAGGCTACTTAGATCTTGCACCATTCTCAATTGAATGATCTGTCCCACCAGGAAATTTATTTCCTGGCTCATAGCAAAAGTCTTCTAAAGAGGACTGCTTTAGCCATGAGCCGGAGTTTACTCCAGGGCGGCTGTTGCCCAAGGTGCAAGATGTGAGCTAACAAATAGAATCATTGGCTATGATGCAGCAACCAGAGAGCATTGGCGCTGTGCCAACTCGCGAGACTCCTGACGAACAATTCCCGAAGCTACAGCGTGCTGCAAAAGCATGAATGCCTTGAAATCCTTCGCATCGTACTTAGTGCGAAGAAGCTGACGCAACTGTTCTTCCGCCTCAACGCTCAAATAGCCAACTGCAAATGCTTCTCTAACAACATCACGGATTAATAACATAAGCGAACCCTGACCGTCCTTCTAACTCGCATCAGACTAAACAACTAAAAATTGCCAATATTCAGAGGCAACCGCACTACGAGTAAACCTACAATTATTAATGTTTATTTAAAACGATTCAAAGTGAAGCTGCTGTAACTCAGGGAACATAACATTCTAAATCTACGTGGTTCTACCCAATAATGTCAAACATTTTGACTTGCCTGCGGGATCCGTACTGGAACTCCGCAGTTCCTTGGTAGTAGAGAGGTTTGATGCTTTTCTGCAAAAGTGTTTCAGCAAACACTGAGAGATGAGTGTCGTATGGAATACTTTTAAGAGCTAATCTTACGGAATAAACACCGTTAGGAGAGTGAATGCTTACATCTATCTAAAGATGTAGATTCGTAATGGAGATTTGCCCTGAAAAACAGACATCCACATCGGCTCCAGGATCCCGTCGCCGTTCTGAATATCTTCCTGCGTAGTGAAACCCATTTTCCCTGATTTCGTAGGTGATGGGTAAAGGCTGCTTGCAGGGTAAGCAAAAGACCGTAGCCGGATTGGATGCCCCTGGTGGTAGATGGGGTAAGTTGACATTCCAGAAAGTGCCCAATTGAACGGGCTGTTCCAGCAGGTGTTGCAGAACTTGCTGAACTAGATGGGCAGCATAGTCCCAGTCAATTTCTCGTTTGCCCTGGCGATATTGAGAGAAGGCAATGCCTGGAATTTGGTTTAAGGCAGCTTCTCGAACAGCGGCAACTGTGCCAGAAATGTATACATCTGAACCCAGGTTTCCGCCCGCATTTATCCCCGACAACACCCATTGAACATCGGGAACGAGATGACTTATTGCCAGACGCACACAATCTGCCGGAGTTCCAGCGATCGCAAATTCTCGTTCAGAACGTCGTTCAACCTGGATGGTTCGAGTCGTTGTAACCTGATGTCCACAACCAGAGAGATGATCTTGAGGTGCAACCACAACTGCATCGAATCCAAGTTGCTGGACAGCCTGCCGGAGTGCCTGGATCCCCGGCGCATCGATCCCATCATCGTTAGTTAGAACAAACACCATATGTGACTTTGGGCATAACGCTTAGAATCGTGAAGTAAATAACGTCCGGAGTTTGTCATGCTAAGGATCTTGGACGAAATAATCTGTAAAAGTTAGATCTGCTGTAGGGGGCGCACAGCCGTGCGCCCATACCGAGAAATTCCAGGTTAATTAATCCTCGATCCTAAACAAGCAGAGCGCAGTGAAGCATCTCTGCGATTCTTCGCTCACCGCCCAGAATGACAACTTCTCGATGTTAATTAATTTTCATTCTTTAGGACAAGGAAAAGTTGCAAAGCCAATGCTAGATAGCATTCTGACTTGTCTTTGCCACGTTACCTTGGCTAAGGGGATGAAGGAGTTTAGCATTCAACACTCAACAACCTTTTCGAGTGTTCAAACACTAAACTCTCACCTCACCTTAGTTCCTAGCTCCCTAAAAAGATCCCCATGCGACGGGCGGTGGTTGCCAGAGTCCCGTGGGGGTTCACTGTGGAGTAATTAGAAATGGCTTCCTCGATCGGAACTGCCACAATTGATCGCTGCTGCCAGGTTACAACATGATCGTACTTTTCCTTGGCAATCAGTTCTACGGCGGCGACGCCAAAACAGGTAGCAATCAGGCGATCGAGGTGAGAAGGCATTCCGCCGCGCTGGATATGCCCCAACACAGTCACCCGCGTTTCGGCTCCAATCCGACCACAAATCTGCTCTGATAGATATTGCCCAATTCCACCCAGACGGCAACTTTCTGCGTCTTTAACCACGACCCGATCGCCCGTCTCCGTTCGCACTGCTTCTGCAACCACAACCAGGCAATAGTTCTGTCCTTTCTGCTGCCGGTGTTTGATCCATTCGCAAATGCCGTCAAGCGTATAAGGAATTTCTGGAACCAGAATAACGTCGGCACCTCCAGCAATTCCAGCACACATGGCGATATGTCCAGCGTCTCGCCCCATCACTTCCAGGATCATGACGCGGCTGTGGCTGGCAGCAGTAAACTGCAGACGATCGACGGCTTCAGTTGCGACACTGACGGCGGTGTCAAACCCGATCGAGCATTCTGTCAGCCCCACATCGTTATCAATGGTCTTGGGAATGCCAACTAAGTTTAAGCCGCCCTGCTGTGCCAGCCGTCTCAAAATCGCTAAACTGCCATCACCACCAATCCCAACCAGGGCATCCAATCCCAACAGGTGATAGCCGTCGATAATTTCTTGAGACCGATCGCTCACCGTTCCATCCCCCATTGGAAATGCAAACGGATCGCCTTTATTGGTTGTGCCGAGCATGGTGCCGCCCGTTGTCAGGTAGGGATCAATCGTTGCGGGCGTAAGTAGCACTGCTTCTGGAGGACGAACAATTAAACCGTGGGTGGCTTGGCGAATTCCCAGCACATCCCAACCATAGGAATCTGTAGCAGCATGGACAACTGCCCGAATCGCCGCATTCAGACCGGCGCAATCCCCACCACTGGTTAAAATTCCAATCCGTTTCCGTTGTCCCATAGTGTGCAATGGCTCCCATCAAATTCAGCGATCGCTCACGCAAAAACGAGATGGTTGGTGCGATCGCTCAAAACCAGTCACCCCAAGCTGGCATCCCAAGTTCCCTATGAGAGATGACAATGGGAAGTCAGCAGACTAAGATCTGACTTTGACTCTAGCGGGTTATGCCGCAAAAGAAGCTTAAACAGATTTAAAGGTTTTGCATCAGGTTTGAGCATTTGGTAAACAGTTTTTGGATGAATTTAAGCTATGGACGCATTAGAGGATGGTGGGGCGATCGCCATTGAAACTGGACTGATTCCCTCCGCTCCACCAGGCTTTAAGTCAGGATTTGTTGGCATTGTCGGGCGACCCAACGTAGGGAAATCAACCTTGATGAACCAACTGATCGGACAAAAAATTGCGATCACCTCACCGATCGCCCAAACGACACGTAATCGCTTGCGGGGCATCCTGACCACCCCAAGCGCTCAAATTATTTTTGTCGATACCCCTGGCATCCATAAACCCCAGCACCAGCTTGGAGAAGTGCTAGTAAAAAACGCCCAAAATGCCATGCGTTCCGTGGATGTGTTGCTGTTTGTGGTGGATAGTTCTGTCGTCGCTGGCAGAGGAGATCAGTTTATTGCCGAACTCGCCCATCAAAGCCAGGTTCCGGTGATCGTGGGCTTAAACAAAGCTGACCAGCAAGATCAAAGCACAGCCTTAGACCAAACCTATCAGGCGTTGGCAGAACCGTATGGCTGGGAGATGGTTAAATTTTCAGCTTTAACGAATCACGGGTTGGAGAGTTTACTGCAACGACTAATCGATTACCTGGAACCCGGACCCTACTACTACCCGCCGGATTTAGTCACTGACCAGCCCGAACGGTTCATTATGGGCGAGTTGATCCGGGAGCAGGTTTTGCTGATGACGCGCGAAGAGGTGCCCCACTCCACCGCGATCGTGATCGACCAGGTGATTGAAGAACCGACCATTACTCGCGTTTTAGCAACCATTCAGGTGGAGCGATCGTCGCAAAAGGGCATTCTGATCGGCAAGGGCGGCAGTATGCTCAAAGCCATTGGCACAGCCGCTCGCGAACAAATTCAAAAGCTAATTGCGGGCAAGGTTTATTTAGAACTATTTGTGAAAGTTCAACCCAAATGGAGGCAGTCCAGAGGGCAACTGGCTGATTTGGGCTACCGAGTTGAAGAGTAACCGAAAGAACAATCAAGGTGGAAAAAGTAATGTTCCGTAAATGTTACGTTTTCGCCTCTATAAGTTTATGAAATAGTGTCAGGGTAGGTTAGCGGGGTTGCATTGTTTCTGCGCTTCTTAGCTTCATGAATTCTGACTCCATCTCAGCCTCAAAACATCGGCGTTTGCCTAAAGCAACAGTTAAGCTTACCCACGTTGGTGAACCATTGCAAATGGCATCGAACCCAGATTCTGTTATGTCCCAGCCAATGGAGCAGGAGCGCTTGGTTGGCGCGATCGCTCAACGAGTTCGTCATACGCTTAACTTGAACGATTTAGTCACCCTCGCTGCTCAAGAGTTGGGCAAGTTGCTTCTTGTCGATCGGGTCGAAATTGTCAAATACGTGCCTCAGCAGAATCTTTGGCGGCATTTGGCGGAATATTGTGGCGATGGTGACTGTGACAGTTTTTTGAAGACAGATATCCCTGACCACAACAACCCTTTAGCCGAACGGTTGAAACAGTTTGAAGTCGTTCACATTGATAATGCCAATCCTGTCTTATTAGAGGATGAGATTAACCGAGAGTTTGCCCAGTTATTTCCAGGCTCCTGGCTACTACTCCCCTTGAAGATTGGAGAGACCTTGTGGGGAAGTTTGAGTTTGCTGCAAAAGCAAGGGGGAGGCTGGCAACCTTCTCAAGTGAAGCTGATTCAAGCCGCTGCCGATCAACTCATGATCGCGATCGAGCATTCCCAGCTTTATCAGCAAGTCCAGCGACTCAATGAAGAACTGGAACATACCGTTAAACAACGTACAGCCGAACTCTCGCAGGCATTGGCAAGTGAGTCGATGCTGAAGCGGATTACCGATCGAGTGAGAGACTCCCTGGATGAAAGCCATATTTTAGAAACAGTGGTTGAGGAGTTGGTGAACTTATTGGAGCTAGATCATTGCGACACGGGACTTTACAACGCCAATCGCAATGTTTGCACGATCGCCTACGACTATGGCACGATGCTGCCCTCCACACGGGGTAAGGCGATCGACATGACCACGACCTATCCCGCTGTTTACGATCAGTTGTTGTGCTGTCAGCACGTCCAGTTTTGTCGCCTGACTTCAGAAGCTCAACCCGTTAAACAAACAATTTTGGCGTGTCCAATTTTTGATAATCAGGGAGTTTTAGGCGACCTGTGGTTATTTCGCTCCAGCAACCATTTATTCAACGACTCAGAGGTGCGATTAGTTCAACAAATTACGAATCAATGCGCGATCGCCATTCGCCAAGCCCGCCTCTATCAAGCCTCCCAACAGCAAGTGGAAAACCTGGAGCATCTCAATTTACTTAAAGATAATTTTTTGAGCACGATTTCTCACGAACTGCGAACCCCAATGTCAACCATGAAAATGGCAATTCAAATGTTGACACTGGCTTTGGGGCGAGAAGGGGTGCTGCTTGACCCCAGCAAGCCATCGCCCAATCCAAACAAAATTGCCCACTATCTCAAAATTCTGAATGATGAATGCAACCGAGAAATTGCTCTGATTACTGATTTACTTGACCTGCAACAGCTAGAAGCTGGAACTCATAGCCTGACGGTTCAACCCATCGATCCCGTGTCTTACCTGCATCGCATTTTGTTGCCATTCCAGGAACAGGTCGCCCAGCACCAGCAAACGCTCGCGATCGATATTCCGCCAACCCTACCTCCAATTCTTTCAGATTCTCAAAGTCTAGAACGCATCCTGGTTGAGTTGCTCACAAACGCCTGCAAATATACCCCCGCCGAAGAGAATATTCTCGTGGCAGCTAAAGTTATATCCAATTTTGATGCAGCCAATCAGCCAATTAGGGTGTCAAAAAGGGCATCGTCCCATACCTTTCCTCACGTGCTCTCGATTAGTGTCATCAACACAGGAATTGAGATTCCGCCTGATCAGTTGGGACGCATTTTCGAAAAATTCTACCGAATACCCAACAGCGATCCGCATCGCCACAGCGGAACTGGATTAGGACTTGCGTTAGTCAAAAAGTTAGTGCTTCAAATTGGGGGGCGAATTTTTGCCGAGAGCGGAGACGGCAGAACTTGTTTTACTGTGGAGTTGCCAGGAAATTTGGGCTAATTGAGATTTTGCATTCGTTGCAAGAAGAGCCTTGAAATAAATTTCAGGCTCAAAGCTAAAACCCGTTAAAATGGGCTGGAACTCTCTTCTAGTCAACTTTCCAGCCAGCTTCAAGTGACTTAAGCTTTCAGCCCAAACTTTAGTTCAGGGCGGTTGTTGAGAATAATGCAATATGTCAGCTAACTTCATGTCGCTTGTAAGGATCATGAAGCCAATAACATCCGGAGTTTGTCATGCTGAACAAGGGGAGCGCAGTGAAGCATCTCTACGATTCTTCGCTCACCGCTCAGAATGACAACTTCTCGATGCTAATTAATTCTCATTCCTAAGTGACTCAAAACCTTACGAATGGTGTCTGTCGGCACCTGGTCGGTGACGGTGGCAACTCCAATCTGGGTTGGGAGGACGAATCGCACCTGTCCTGCTGCTACTTTTTTATCGCTCTGAAGCGCCACCAAAATGTCTTCCAGGTTGATGCTATCTGAAATTTGAGTGGGTAGACCTGCTTTCTGGATCAAGCTCATCTGGCGATCACAGCTTTCCGCTTCCCACAAGCCCAACTCCACGGCAATTTGTCCTGCTGCCACCATCCCGATCGCCACTCCTTCTCCATGATTAATCAGCCGATAGCCCGTCAGACTTTCAACGGCATGACCGATGGTATGACCGTAATTTAAGATGGCACGCAATCCAGCTTCTTTTTCATCCTTGCTAACAACGTGAGCTTTTGCCTGACAGGAGCGAGTGAGAATTTCATGTATCAGTGTCTCGTTAAGCGAGGCAAGCCGATCCAATCGGGGAGCCTGTTCCAGCAAGGCAAACAACTCCGCATCCCAGATCACACCATACTTAATCACTTCGGCGATCGCTGCCCGAAACTCCC
>JANRIN010000226.1:0-3989 GCA_033764965.1 Leptolyngbyaceae cyanobacterium bins.302
GATTAAGACTGTCAACGAAGTTATTAAATTTTACGAAACATAAATTGCAATTAAAACAGCTTGCCGATCGTTGGGTTAACAGGTAACGCTGAGGAATAAACTTCGCCTGTTAACTTACCAAGCTAAGACTTTTAATGGGCAGTTTAAACAGGCGAATGGCATTTTCTGTGGTTTGAGCAGCTAGGCTTTCCAAGGATATATCCCTAATTTCAGCCACATGCTGAGCTACATACTGAACATAGGCAGGCTCATTGCGGCGAACACCCCGTTTAGGAACAGGTGCCAAAAAAGGACAGTCAGTTTCAATCAATAAACGATCGGCAGGAACCATCTGAGCGGATGCCTTGATATCCAGCGTATTTTTGAATGTAACGGTACCACTAAAGCTGATATAAAATCCTAAATTCAAAAACTGCTGGGTTTCTTCTGGTGTCCCTCCCCAACAATGCATAACCCCCCGCAAACTTGCCAGATGGTGGCTAGTCATAAAGTCCATCAAAAAAGACAGCATTTCACTGGCAGCATCTCGACAATGAATAATAACGGGTAAATTTAGCTGTTGGGCTATGCACAGTTGCGACCGGAAGGCCAACATCTGTTGTTCCCGGTTATCTGCCTTATAGAAATCGAGGCCGGTTTCACCAATAGCGACAACTCTGGAATCAGAACCAGCCAGCAACAAAATTTGGTTGGCCGACTCTGCCGTCCATTGATCGGCATCTAATGGGTGAAGACCAACTGCAAAGGAAAGCTCTGGAAAACGATCGGCCAGCGCTTGAATAGAGGGAAACTCAGATGGTTCAACGCAGGAGTGAACTAAAGCAGCAACTCCTGCTTCACGCCAACGAGAAGCGACCGATTCCAAATCCGCTTGGAACAGATCGAAGTTAATATGAACATGAGTATCAACAAGCTGCATATTTGGACCTTGCCAGTTCTTGCAGGGGATAATCCCGATTTTCTTCCACAGAGAAAAGTTTCCAACTCTCCTGTTTCCCTGAGCGATTAAACTCCTGAAATTTACTCATTAGTTTCAAGCAAAGTTTCAGAAAAGCTCAGTCTTCAGGGATGCGAATATATCTCCTACGGCGCGAGATATGCCAGCTAGCGTTTACGAAGCTGGTGCTGAATCGGCAGGGATAGCTGTGGTCTGTTGCTTCAAGACTCTGGCAATTCGTGCTTTTTTACGAGCACCATTATTGGGATGAAGGATTCCTCGCTTAACAGCCTTGTCAATTTTGCTGTAGGCTTCAGCCATTTTCAATTCAACATCCTTCATCTGCTCTTCCGAGGGAGATGCGACATAAAGGTTAACGGCTGAAATATACTTTTTAGTCAGAGTTTTGACGGCTGACTTGTAAGCCTTATTCCGAAGGCGGTTTCTTTCTGCAATTTGAACGCGCTTAATGGCGGACTTAATGTTGGCCACAGTTACTTCCGATGATGAATACTTAATTGCAATTAGATCAATGCATTATACAAGTATAAGGGATATTTTTCGGTTTAAATCTTTGGTGAAGAGGGAAATACCTCAACAATTTTCACAATTTTCTAAGTGTTCTTGGCTCCGGTTTCAGGCGGCACCATCAAAGATCCAATTCTTTAATCGCAATTGGCAAGGTTACCCACAATAATTTCAGGTTAAGCTAAAGTGGTGTGTAGGGTGGGTTTAGGTTTTTGAGAACATTGCAACTCCCAAAGCCTGAAGCAGACTTTATTCTCTTCAAAACAGCAATCTCTCGTAGGATGAGCATATTGAGCCTATGCTGCGAATTGTTACTCAGCGATCCGAGGCACTAGCCGAGTTGAAACGCATTTGCGATCGTACCCACGATGAGCAAATGATTCACAAAGAGGCAACCGTCAGAGAAGTGCTTCAGACCGTGAAACGTCAGGGCGATCGAGCTGTACTGAACTACACCGCCGAGTTTGACCGACAAACCCTACAGCCTGAGCAACTGCGGATCAGTGGTTCAGAACTGGATGCAGCCTATCAGCAGGTTAGTCAAGATTTGCTGGAAGCAATTCGGATTGCTTCTGAGCGCATTGAGCATTTTCACCGCCAACGTATTCCCAAGAGCTGGGTGCAGTTTGGAGAGGATGATATTGTCCTGGGAAAACGATATACACCGGTTGATCGGGCTGGGTTATATGTTCCGGGGGGCCAAGCTGCTTATCCCAGCACAGTTTTGATGAATGCTATTCCAGCAAAAGTGGCTGGCGTGCCCCGCATTGTAATGGTGACACCTCCTGGTGTTGAGAAAGCCATTAATCCTGCTGTGTTGGTGGCTGCCCAGGAAGCAGGTGTTCAAGAAATTTATCGGGTTGGGGGTGCCCAGGCGATCGCGGCCCTGGCCTACGGAACGGAGACGATTCCCAAGGTGGATATGATTACCGGCCCTGGCAATATCTATGTAACTTTGGCGAAGAAGTTAGTTTATGGAACCGTTGGCATTGATTCCCTGGCTGGCCCCTCTGAAGTTTTGATCATTGCTGATGAATTTGCAGATCCGGTTCATGTTGCTACGGATCTGCTGGCTCAGGCTGAACATGATTCCATGGCAGCCGCTATTTTGTTGACCACGGATAATTCCTTGGCGTTGAAGGTGTTAGCCGAAGTAGAGCAGCGATTAGTGGATCACCCCCGGCGGTTGTTGACGGAGAAGGCGATCGCCAACTATGGCTTGATGGTGGTGGTGGATTCCCTAGGTGAAGCGGCTGAGTTGAGTAACGAATTCGCACCGGAACACTTAGAGTTGGAAGTGGCTGATCCCTGGAGCTTGATGGATAAAATTCGTCATGCTGGGGCTATTTTTCTGGGATCCTCTACGCCAGAGGCGGTAGGAGATTACTTGGCTGGCCCAAACCACACCTTGCCCACTTCTGGATCTGCCCGTTATGCCTCTGCTTTGGGCGTGGAAACCTTCCTCAAACATTCCAGTGTGATCCAATATTCTCCAGCCGCTCTGCAAAAAGTTGCGCCTGCGATCGTCACCCTCGCTGAAGCTGAGGGCTTGCCATCCCATGCCGACTCGATCCGGGTACGCACTCAGGGAGATTCCCTACGATCGCCCTAGCTTTCAGATCATCATCTCTTTTGAATACCCTGCTTTGCCTCCTCTCGTCTGTCCAGTCCCCGCATGGCATAGAAGGCGGCTTCTCCAGCAAGCTGCTGCAACAGGTAGCTTTCGTTGTTGATGCCGAATTGGTGGGCGAGTTTGCACTGCTCCAGCAGGTAGTCCCACTGCTGATGTTCTCTGCCCCAGCGCAAGATCCACTTCCAGACTTGCTCACATCGTTCCATATCCCCTAGTTCGTCAGCAGCGAGGGTGAGGGCGGCGGTCATTGCCCGATCCATCTCTGGGGTGAGACCAAGATGCCCCAGAGTGTTGCCGTAGCTGAAGTAATAGTCAAACAGCCCTGCCATGTTGAGTTGTTCCAGGAGTGCCTCTTGCATTTGCTCGTTCTCGCAGAGGGTTTTTGCCTCGTCGTAGCGACCCAAATCCATGAGGCAATAGAGTTTGCCCAGTTCGATATGCGCCAAGAACTCGCCGGTGACATCTCTGGGTGCGGTAGCGTCGGGGGTGGGCGCGAGGATTTCTTGGTATGCCTCTAGCGCCTGTTGATGTTGCCCAGCGCGGGCGAGGGCGGCGGCTTGGTTGTAGCGTTGGATGAATGTGGGATTAATGGTCATTGCCGTTACTCACTCTGATGTCTTAAACAGACTCTACATCCCCTAACAAGTGAACCGCATAGCCTTGACCTTCTGCATTGCGATACAGGGGGCCATCTAGCGTCCATAGTGCTGCATTCAGGTGTTGTGCCAGTGCTAGGTAAACAGCATCGTAGGCGCTTTTGCGCTCTAACTTTAGGGCGATTTCAACAACCTGTGGGTCAAACCCCACGGTGTGATACTGAATCGGTAGCATCGCAAGTTCTTGACAGACAGTCTGCAATCTCTCTTGCTGAAATAATCTTCCCACAATCAT
>JANRIN010000235.1:0-1647 GCA_033764965.1 Leptolyngbyaceae cyanobacterium bins.302
AATTGCGCCCACAGCAGGTGAGAGCAGAATTCCAAAGGGTGCAGCAACTCCAGCCGCCAGTGGAATACCAACGATGTTGTAACCTGTTGCCCAAAAAAGGTTTTGAGTCATCTTGTTGTAAGTTGCTTTTGCAAGTTTGAGTGCGTAGGTTGCATCCAGTGGATTGCTTTTGACTAGCACCAAATCGGCTGACTCGATCGCCACATTCGTTCCCGCCCCGATCGCAATCCCCAAATCGGATTCGGTCAACGCGGGGGCATCATTGATACCATCTCCCACAAAGGCAGTCGGCTTCTCCTGCTTCAACCGATGAATGATTGAGGCTTTGTCTTGGGGCAAAACACGGGCGTAATAGCGATCGATCCCCAAATCATCAGCAACAGTCTTAGCAACCGCTTCCGCATCTCCCGTAATCATCACCACCTCAACATCCATCTCCCGCAATCTCTCAACCGCCTCTCGTGCCTGTTCTCGTACCTGATCCGCTAGTCCGAATACCGCTAATACTTGACGCTCATCCATCAGGACGATCGCACTTTCACCACGAGATTCAGCCTGCTCCAGACCGTATTGCAATGCTTCAGGAAACTGCGTCTTGAGTTCTTTTGCCCACTCTGGTCGTCCAACTCGATAACGTTGACTGTTGACCTGCCCTTCCACACCGCTTCCCGGAATTGCCTGGAAATCAGTTGCTTTTGGTAGTTGTAAGGAACGGTGATCAGCTTCTTTAACCATCGCTTGAGCCAGAGGATGTTCAGAAAGGGCTTCTAATGCAGCCGCGATCGCCAGCGCCTCTGTTTCCTCGATACCATCAACATAAATTCGCTGTACACCAAATTGCCCTTCGGTCAAGGTTCCGGTTTTATCAAAGGCGATCGCTTGAATGTTTCTGGCTCGTTCAAATGCCTCTCGACTCCGGACTAAGATGCCGTGTTTCGCAGACATGGCAGTGGCGTTGACAATCACCAAGGGAATCGCCAAGCCCAGAGCATGAGGACAGGTAATCACCAGCACGGTCACTGCCCGATTAATTGCAAATGCCAAATCCGGTCCAACCGCTTGCCAAACAATGAAGGTAAGAGAGCCGACAGCGATCGCGATAATTGTTAACCAGTAGGCAAGTTGGTCTGCCAATGCTTGATAGCGACTTCTAGAGGATTGCGCTTCTTCCACCAAGCGCATAATCTGGCTGAGAGTGGTTTGGTCGCCTGTACGAGTGACTTTAACCGTCAACGCCCCTTCACCATTGACAGCACCCGCCACGACTTCATCCCCCATTTGCTTGACCACTGGACGAGATTCACCCGTTAGAAAAGCTTCATTCACACTGGAAGTCCCCTCTGTAACCTCTCCATCGATCGGAACTTGCTCACCGGGACGAATCAGAATCAAATCTTCTTCTTGCAGTCCATTCACAGGCACATCCTCGATCCGTCCGTTGACGAATTTGTGAGCCACAGAAGGCACCAAATCTGCCAAATGCTCTAATGCGCGGCTGGCTCCCTGCACCGATGCCATCTCAATCCAGTGCCCCAGCAACATGACAACTACCAGCGTTGCCAATTCCCAGTAAAAGGGTTCCCCTTTTAGCCCTAGAGAAACTGCCACACTATAGACAAACGCAACTGTGATTGCCAATGCAATCAG
>JANRIN010000246.1:0-5048 GCA_033764965.1 Leptolyngbyaceae cyanobacterium bins.302
GTTGTCGAATGCCACCACACGGATGTAGTAGTTGCCATACTCAGAGCGGCATTGTTGCACTTCGTTCAGCACTTCTTGGGGAGAAGACACGTTGAACAGAGGTAGTTTCCACAATGTCCAGTAGTAAGTTTCGGCGTTGGAGTCTTCGTTGAACTCAACCGCCGGGTGGTAGCCCTGGTCAATCACGTACTGGATTTGGCGAGCGATTTGCGCATCCGTGAGGGGAGGCAGGTAGGAAAAAGTCTCGTACCGACGCTCTTTGGGTAGGGTCTTCATGAATATCCTCGACTTAAAGAACTAAATTGAGTCGTAACAAAAGGCTGGAACCCGTCGCGATCGCCCATCGCTAGATGATGCCGAATTACCATAGGGATTCCGGTGGCAATCGCTCTGGTGACGAGTCCGAGGAAGAGGGAGGCAAGTGATCGGGGCAATCGCGGCGTTCTTTTGACGAATCTTCGCTTAGCGCCCGTACCGTGGGATCCACTTGCGTCATGCGTTCCAACTGCTGAGTGCGTTGCTGCAAGTTCGCCTGCTGTACTCCGGTTCGGAGCATTTCTGGAAGGTAATCCGCCATTTCCTCAACGATGTGCTCCCGCACAGTTAAGAGACGGAACGCCAATCGCTGATCTTCGCGAAATAGGGCATCCAGATACGGTTCACTATCTTGGATACTGACCTGATGCGTGAACTGACGGAGCCAGTACGCCCGCTTCGGTTCAGTTTCATCCAATTGGGCAATCACCACTCGGAGCGCCTGATAAGTGATGTAACTGATCAGGGTCTTGGTTGTGTCTTTCGCAATCTGCTTGAGATCCATGAGTGAAAAAGTTTTGAATTTTGAGTTTTGAAGTTTGACCCGGAATCCCGCATCGGCATGACTGCCCCAGTTGAGACCCGCATTGTGGAATGCCAACTATTTACGCGGAAAAAGCTGATTAATTCCGTAACTCAAAACTCAAAACTCATCACTACGCCACGATCATCAGACGGTATCGACTGCCTCGAACTCGAACTTGATTTCCTTCCACAGTTCGCAAGCCGCAGCCAGTTCAGGCGACCAACGGCAGGCTTCGCGGATGATGTCTCCACCTTCGCGCATGAGGTCGCGACCTTCGTTCCGAGCTTGGACACACGCTTCCAGAGCGACCCGGTTTGCGGTTGCACCCGGTGCGTTACCCCAGGGGTGACCCAAGGTACCACCACCAAATTGCAGCACGGAGTCATCGCCGAAGATCTCAACCAGCGCAGGCATGTGCCATACGTGGATACCACCGGATGCAACGGCCATGACACCAGGCATAGAAGCCCAATCTTGGGAGAAGTAGACCCCACGAGAGCGGTCTTGTTCGATGTAGTTTTCGCGCAATAGGTCGATGAACCCGAGGGTGATTGCCTTGTCGCCTTCCAATTTACCCACAACGGTTCCGGTGTGGATGTGGTCACCACCAGACATCCGCAAGCACTTCGCCAGAACGCGGAAGTGGATCCCGTGGTTTTTCTGACGGTCGATCACGGCGTGCATTGCACGGTGGATGTGGAGCAACAAACCGTTGGCGCGGCAGTACTTCGCCAAGGAGGTGTTAGCGGTGAAGCCACCGGTCAAGAAGTCGTGCATGATGATGGGCATTTCCAATTCCTTGGCAAATGCAGCCCGCTCCAGCATTTCTTCGCAGGTGGGAGCGGTCACGTTCAGGTAGTGACCTTTGACTTCGCCGGTTTCAGCCTGGGACTTGTGGATCGCGTCTGCAACGAACAGGAAGCGATCGCGCCAGCGTTGGAACGGCTGAGAGTTGATGTTTTCGTCGTCTTTGGTGAAGTCCAAACCGCCGCGCAGACATTCGTACACCGCACGACCGTAGTTCTTCGCGGACAAACCGAGTTTCGGCTTGATGGTGCAACCCAGCAACGGACGACCGTACTTGTTGATCTTGTCGCGCTCAACTTGAATCCCGTGGGGAGGACCTTGGAAGGTCTTCAGGTAAGCAACGGGAATCCGCAGGTCTTCCAGACGCAGCGCTTTCAGGGCTTTGAACCCGAACACGTTACCCACCAAGGAGGTCAGCAAGTTGGTGACAGAACCTTCTTCAAACAGATCCAACGGATAGGCGATGTAGGCGATGAACTGGTTATCTTCACCGGGAACGGGTTCGATGTCATAGCAACGACCTTTGTAGCGATCCAGGTCGGTCAACAGATCGGTCCACACGGTTGTCCAGGTTCCGGTGGAGGATTCAGCCGCTACCGCTGCTGCTGCTTCTTCGTAGGGAACACCGGGTTGAGGGGTGACTCGAAAAGCCGCTAAGACATCCGTATCTTTCGGCGTGTAATCGGGGGTGTAGTACGTAAGCCGATAATCTTGTACCCCAGCTTTGTACCCAGCTTTCGCCTGGGTTCTCGTTTGCGCGTAGGACATAAACTCCCTTCCTGTGAATTCGTCAAAAATCGCGATCGAAGAGGTTTCAAAACAACTTAAATGAGTAGATTTAAGCCATTTTGAAAAACTTGACAGGTTGCCCCTTATCTAGTAGGTGAAAGAGATCAAAGCTACGGAAATACCGCAACTTACAGCCTTTGAATTCAATTCAACCTATGCCTTAGGACGTGTCTAAAATGACTATATCAGCATTGAGATAAGCAGGTCTTTAGTTCTTCTGTTTAGTTAAATAAACAATGATTATGAAATAAGTATTAAAATCACCGCCTGTCACCATGAGACCGCCGCGATCGCCCCCTTGCCCCGTGAGAGTAAGCACTCATCCGCTTGCTGGGGCAAGCTCTGTCCGCACAGAAGCCTTGAAACCGCGAGTGCGCGAATAGGACAGACTTCTAGCCTGCCTAGTGTGTGCAAAGAAGCATTGCAGCATCGTATGGTGTCAGGCAGTTGGCTGGCTGACAGCCAACCGCCCCCCAGTCCTCGCTCCGTATGAGGACCCATCTCAGTGATGGACTCCAGGAGCAGCCGCACCCCTATTTTTTTGCTTTTCCAGAAAAGATTTTAACTGCGGTTGCTCCAACGATAAACCGAATTTCTCAGCTTCTTGGATCAGGTGTGGGAGTGTCCACGATTCCGCGATCGCAATCGCGATTAACGCGATCGCCGTTGCCCTCGCACCAGATGCACAGTGAATCAACAAGGGTTGGGGCAATTGTTGCACTAACTCAATAGCAACATCAGCCTGTGCATCATCAGGTGCTTTAGATGACAATGGCACCTGTTTGTAGATTAATCCGGCTCCTTCGACGTGGTGCTGCTCATCATCCAATGCAGCCACTTCTCCGGGCGTGCGAAGATTCAAAATAGCCTTAAATCCTGCTCCAGCTAGATGTGGCAAATCCTCTGCCGTCGGTTGTCCGGCTGTACTCAACTGGGCGCTAATGTATCTGAGTGATTTCGTCATCGGCTTACCTGAAACTGAGTAGCATCGATTACACTTACTGGTATTATACGGTTTATCGATAGATTTATCGTATTATTGGGTATAGTCAAATTACAGCGTTTTTTAGGCAAGTGCAGCGAAAAATTGGGCACGCCCCCCTTGCATAGCAGGTATCCTCGCAGCACACACAGATGAACAATGCTGGATCAATCTCGTCAGCACTTGCCAAATCCAGCATTAAGGCTCTAGCGAAATGAAACATCCTATCCGGATTGGCGTGTTGGTCAATCGAGATCGCCAGCAAACTCTCACATCCTGGGAACCCACTGCCACCTACTTGACGCAAGAGTTGCAAGGCCATTGTTTCAGCATCGTGCCCCTAGATTTCAGTGAAATTAGGCAAGCCGTAGCCAGCAATGCGGTGGAGTTTTTAATTGCCAATCCTGGAATTTATGTCGAATTTGAGGCACTGTATGGGGTTAATCGCTTGGCGACTCTGAAAAAGCGACGGTTTGGGAAACCCCACACTCTGTTTGGAAGCGTCATCTTCACGCGGGATCGTCGTCTTTCCGCGTTGGGTGATCTCAAGGGAAAGCGGGTAATTGCGGTGGCTGAAGCATCTCTGGGCGGATGGCGCATGGCTTGGCGCGAGTTTGTGGAAGCTGGAATCGATCCCTATCGAGATTTTCAGCAGTTACGGTTTGGGCAAAGTCATGATGGGGTTATTCATGCCATCCAAAATGGAGAAGCCGATGCGGGAGTCGTTTCTACTAATGTACTGGAACAGTTAGATATTGAAGGTCAAGTGAATTTGAAAACCTTGACGATTATCCATCCACAAACTCAGTATCAAGAGTCTTTTCCCTTTGTGTTAAGTACGCGGCTGTATCCTGAATGGCCGTTCGCTGCGGCGCAGCAAACCCCCAGTGATCTCTCTGAGCAAGTTGCGATCGCACTCCTCAAATTTTCGGCTGATCATCCGGCAGCGATCGCCGCCAATTCTATGGGTTGGACAATTCCCCTCAACTATCAGCCTGTGCATGAATGTTTTCAAGTATTACGAGTTGATCCTTACAAAAACTTTGGTAAAACAACATCCAGTTTTGAGTTAGCCGTTAAAGGGTCAAATGATGGGTTATGGGATTGGAATTTAGAAACAAATGAAGTGTTTTTCTCACCTCGATGGAAAGAGATGCTAGGGTTTGCCACCACTGAATTACCAAACCAAATTGAGAGTTGGCACGATCGCTTACATCCAGCAGATAGAGACTACGTTCTGTCTTCTCTTCAACAATTATTCATGGGAGAAGAGTCCGGTTGTGAACTGGAATATCGGCTCCTGCATCGCCACGGAAACTACCGCTGGGTACTCTGCCGAGCGACTCTGTTACGCGACGTTTGGAAAAAACCTTACCGAATGGCGGGTTCTCATACCGATATCACAAACCGAAAGCACGCGGAAGAAGAATTACGCCAGTCTGAGCAGCAGTTAAAACAGCAGACAGAACAACTTCAACAAACCTTAAAGGAATTACAGGAAACTCAGTTGCAATTGATTCATAGTGAGAAGATGTCAGTGCTATGTCAATTAGTTGGCGGGATTGCCCATTAAATCAATAACCCTATTAATTTCGTGTATGGAAATCTGAATTGTTTAGAAGATTACTT
>JANRIN010000247.1:0-4372 GCA_033764965.1 Leptolyngbyaceae cyanobacterium bins.302
CTATTCCACTAGTGCAACGGCATTGGACTTGTCTGCCAAGCGACCATCTTCCATATAAACAATGCGATCGGCAATATCCAAAATCCGATTATCGTGAGTGACAAGCAAAATAGTACAGCCTTGTTCTTTTGCTAATTTCTGCATCAGTTCCACCACATCTCGACCTGATTTTTTATCCAGTGCGGCGGTAGGTTCGTCTGCTAGAACAATTTTAGGATAACTCACCAAAGCACGGGCGATCGCCACACGTTGCTTTTGTCCTCCAGATAGATTATCGGCGTAGTAATCCACACGATGTCCTAAACCCACTGTTTTGAGCATATCCGTTGCTATTTCATCCATATTTTGGTCTAGATAGCGATCGTGTAATTCTAGAGACATTCGTACATTCTGCTTGGCAGTTAGGAAAGTCAGCAAGTTATGTGCTTGGAAAATGTAGCCAATTTGTTGCCGTACCTGCCTCATTGCTTTCTTACTTGCTCCATTCATCTCTTGCCCCAGAATTTTCAAGCTACCTTCTTGTGCAGAACGCAAGCCTCCCATTAGCGTAAGCAATGTTGTTTTACCAGACCCTGATGGCCCAGTCATAATTACAATTTCTCCAGCAGAGATATCGAGATTGATGTCAAATAGCGCTTGTTTTCGCAGTTCTCCTTCACCAAAGTAGTGATTGAGATGGTGAACAGAAATAACAGGTTCAGTCATGGCTTATTGATTGAGATGAGGAGCGGATAAACGCTTTGTATCTTTTTGATAGTTTGCAATCGAGCGCCACAGTACGGTCTAGATTGCATCAGTCATGGCTCTAGTCAATACAAACAACCGTTAAAAAATGTCAGCGGGGTCGGCAGACTGTAACTTACGCATTGCGATCGCTCCCGATGCAATGCACATGATAAGTGTCAAAGACAGCACGAGTATGAGGCGATCTAGCGACATTTTGACGGGAAGTAGTGTCGCTTGTGCAATGAGTCCGTACAGCCCAAGTGAAATCGCAAATCCGGGCATAAAACCCAGAATTGCCAGAATCAAAGCCTCTTGCAGCAAAATTCCAACTAAGTAACTATCGCCATATCCCATTGCTTTGAGCGTGGCATATTCGGGCAGGTGATCGGAAACATCAGAGTAAAGAATCTGATAAACAATTACCGTTCCCACCAAAAAGCCGACGATAGTTCCAAAGCCAAAGATAACACCAATGGGACTAACTTGACTCCAGTAGTTTCTCTCCCGTTGGATAAATTCTTCTTTTGTAAGAACCAACACATCATCCGGCAATTTGGCTTTTATCTTTGCTTGCACTTGCTCGATGTCTGCACCTGGTTTCAATGTGATTAAACCGACATCGATATCATCGGCTTGGCGTTCTGGAAACAGACGCAAAAACGTAGAGTCACTCACAATCAGATTACCATCAGCCGAGAAGGAGGCTCCCATTGTGAAGACACCAGTGACTTGAATTTGTAAATCATTCAGTTCAGCTGGAAGCGGTTTAGATTGCTGAAGTTGACTGGTAACATTACCCAGATCGGGTCGTGCTGCCTGGTCATAAAGCACATAATTCAACATCTTAAGTTTATTCAATTCGGGAGCGGCATCTGGCACATCCATTGCTGGGTTACTTGGGTTAAAACCATAAATCTGTACCTGCCAGAATGTTCGATTACTAGGATTACGCCATCTTCCAATTCCTAGATAGAGAGAGTTGATGGAAGCTACTCCATCTGTACCCGCTGCTTGAAATAGCCTAGAGCGTGAGAAGGGTTTGATGGTCTGTACGTTATCAGATATGGAATTAATCAGGAACAAGTCGCCGCGCAGTCTGTAGTGCATCCCCGTAGCAGCAGCAAAGGCAGATTCCATCAATCCAAGCTGGAAAAACATGAGGATATCAGCGAAGCCAATTCCAGCTAAAGCAACAGCAAGACGAGTTTTCTCTCGCTTCACCTGCAACCATGCCAGTGGTGTTTTGCGAAGTAATTTACGCAACATAAGTTAAGTACTTGAGCTAAGAGAGTATAAAGTTGGAGAACAGACAATGGCTGATAACTTGGTTAAAGCTGGAGCGTATTTAAGACTGAACTATTTGATTGAATTGAGCAGTTTGTTCGAGCTTACGCTGCCGCAGAAGTAGAAATAGAGGTAGCGCTAACGAAACACCAACTAATAAATTACTTACGATATAAACCCACAATTTTTTCATCTTGAGTCGTGAACCTTCAAACCACACAAATGTCCAGAGGACAAGAGATGAAGCCACGACATCCATACCAAAGAATGCCGAAATTCGATTTGTAAAAAGCTGCTCAAAGAACTGTTCAAAATTGAGTCCATCTTCAAGCAGAAATGGGATGAATTGGGAGTAGGGCAAAGCAATTCCCAGAATGCAAAGAATCAGATATGTGCCTTGAAGCATAGTACTCATCTCCTGTGTAAGTTTTTCTGATCACACGCCAGCCAAAATTTTAGATATCGGGCGACCGTTATTTTTTAGTTCAAACTCACTTGCGGTTGAATAGCTACCTGTACCTGCAAGTTCGTGAGGCTTGCCACTTGTTGACTATCCTTGGAATTGAGGCGAATTCTGACCTCAACGACGCGGCGATCGAGGTTCTGTCCGGGCTGATTGCTGAAGACTTTTTGCTGGCTGACTTGCAACCCAACTTGGCGAACGGTTCCCCGCAGTTCTCCAGAAATCCCCTCACCCGTAACGATCGCTAATTGACCGCTGCGAATCTTGCCAATGTCACTCTGGTAAATTTCTGCAACCACTTCCATTGGGTCAGTCTTTCCCAAGTCAACAATACCTTCGTCAGCGATCGCTTCACCGGATTGGGTGTAAACTTCCAACACTTGCCCTGCGATCGGTGCGCGAATAGTTGCCTCCTTCAACTCAGCCTCAGCCCGTTTCACTGCTGCAACTGCCTGGTTTACCTCCGTTTGCGCCACCCGGACATCTTCGGGGCGAACTTCGGCAATCTGGTTTAGAGTCGCCCTGGCTCGATTGATTTGGGCACGCAACGTGTCAGATGTGCGATTCCGATTGGATTTAGCTTCGTTGAGTTGTGCCTGGGCAGTTTCCAATGTAAGCCGCCGTTGGTCGAGGTTGGAAGCTGCGATCGCACCTTCCCGATACAACATTAGATAGCGGTTATATTCCGCCTGTGCGACGTTAACCTCGGATTGCCGACGGGCAATGATGGCGGTTTGACTCGCAGTTTCACCCTGCAACTCTTCTTCAAGACGAGTAATTTCGGCTTGTTGAGCTGCAATTTCCCCAGACTTTGCCCCTGCTTTGACTTGAGCCAGTCTTGCTTGGCTCGTGCTAACTCGCTCCTGCGCCTCAACTAAAGCCGTTTGCAGCCTTTCGCGGCTACCGAGAATGGCAATCTCCTGACCTAATTGAACGCGATCGCCTCGCTTAACCAGCAGTTGAGCAACGCGATCATTGTTTAGCGTTGCTGGGGCACCCACTCGCACCACTTCTGAGGCAGGTTCTAGTCGTCCCAACGCTGTAATTGGCTCAATAGTGGGTGCAGGTGCCACAGGTTCGGCAGGCTTTTGTCCAAACTTGGAAATGCTGTAGTAGAGTGAGCCACCTGTGATAAGCAATGCCCGAAACAATGAGCGCGATCGTCCACCGATTAAGAGGCTTTAGCCGTTGCAGGATCGTAGGATTCTTCATTTTTCCAAATAAGTAGTCAACATTTTTCCAAGTAGCGCGATCTGCTCAAAAATTGGGATGTTATTGTCTTCCATGCGGGCTACCATCAAGCCCAAAAGTTGAATCATTACCAAGTCGGCAAGGGCTGGGTCTGGAATTTTAAACAAGTCGGCAAAAGCTTGCTTATTTCGTTGTCTAACTCGTGCCAGAGCAGCATTATTGCGAACTGCGTCCATACCCTGCTGCTGACAAAAATCAACCATCATACAGATTTCTTTAATCAAGCGGTCTTCATACTTGACCGCGAAGTTGGCGAGTGCCTCAAATCGTTCCGATAGCGATTGCCCGTCTTTCAATTCGTTAGCAAAGATTTGCAGATACTCTTGACTCATTTCTTCAACCAGTTGCTCAAACATATCCTCCTTGCGTGGGAAGTAGTAATAGAGTGTTCCAGTTGATACGCCCAACTCTTTAGCAATCTGTCGAGTTGTGATAGAGGCGTATCCTTTCTGGGCAAACAGGTCAAAGCACTTGTGGAGCAACTCTTTGCGATATTGCTCATGGTCAACAATCTTGGGCATCTAGATTTTATATCGGGCAACCGTTATTTAATGTAGCTTAACGGTAGCACTTTCTTCAAGTCTGCGATCGGTCAACACTTGAGCCACTAGGCAGAGATTGAAAAGTGAAGCTATGTGAGAAAACCAG
>JANRIN010000251.1:0-4034 GCA_033764965.1 Leptolyngbyaceae cyanobacterium bins.302
CTGATTCACTATCAAACAGCTTCATTCGGGGGTTAGCTGCCATCGCAATATATTCACGCCACATGGCACGGCTTGCACCAATGGGATCATCTGCGTAGTGCTTGCGGCGATTGATCTTGGATTGAAAGGGACAATGATCGCAGCAAGACTTATGCCATACCACCTGAAAAAGTTGATAAAGGTATTCCAGGCAGTCATCTCGTGTCCAAGCATCCTCAATCAGTGGGTAAACAAATGACTCCCCGTAACAGCCATAGTCCAGGCTGTCTTTCATTCGCTTTATCTCATCCGCGTTGTAACCCAAATACGGTCCAATCTGGATCGGTTCTTCTAGCAGAAATAGGATGTATTGGAACAAAAAAGGGTAATGGAAGGAGTAACGATGGCAGAGGAGTAGAACTGCCAATGCCCTCATCGCTATCTTGAGCGAGTAGATAATATCCCCAATTAACTGATCCAGAATTTTGCCTTTCCACTTTTGAGCGCACAGATGGGGACGATTGAGCCGGGGCACCCATCCGTCTATCTCCATGTTGTCGCCCAACGAATGGATCTCCTCAGAACGGATATGCAGCACATAGGGCTGTGTTGTTGCGGAGAGAGTGACATATCCATTCTTTTCCAGGGGTCCCGCTTTGCCAATCTCAATGAACAGGCATCCCACCCTTCTCAGAAGAGGCAGGATGAACAGTTCGGCTAACTCTTTGGTTCTCCAGACTTCATCCCCAGTTTGGGCACTGACAATGACAACTTGCTTCCAGCTTCTAAATGGACGAGTACCGGGTTGAAAAAACCAGCAGCAGATCTGGGCTGAAGATTCAACCCCGAAACCCCAGTTAAATACGAAAATTTTCATGGTGATGCGAGACAAGCAGAAACCTTGCCTGGAAAAGATTTAGTGAGCGAAATGCCACAATTTTGGGGCTGAATGGAGGGCGGCTCGTGATTGCGACTTGTTGGAGTTAGGACAGAGGATCTGATGATGGCAGTAAGTGGAAATTCAAATTTCCACTTTGAAAGGACTGAGAAAGAGTTACTCTCCTTACAGCAATGCCACTCCCTTTAACGCTTTACAGAAAAGCTTCTGCTGTAGTGCAATATTTTTTGTGTAAGTTTAGTGTAAGCGTCTAGATCCGTCTGAGCAGTTACAGATTGAGTGGCAGAGGCAGGCGAATAGCCTGCCTCAACTGTTTTAGAGAAAGGAATAAAGGCTTACAGCGTTTGTAAGATTTCAAGAGCTGCGACCGTCTGTTGCTGTGCCGTCATCAAAAGGTGATGAGCTTTTTTGAACTTTAAGATGCTATCGTGAGCGTATCCCTGAATTGGAGTAGAGGCAGGGAGTTTGAGAAAATATTCAGCATCCCGCGTTGTCTTCAAATTTTGGCAGGCAGTCTTCAATCGGTGTATTTGCTCTTCCAGAGGTAATTCAGGTAGTTCTGTAAGCTGCTGAACCTGTGTTGCCAAAAGTCGCTTCGGTGGAGTCAGTTGTAATGTGGTCATGTTCTGACTCCTGTATTCTCAGTCACGCTCAGATATCCGGCTCCGTTTCCTTCTGCGTCAGATCGAATGAACAAATAGAACGTCTTGTTGTGATTTTCAACAACTAGATAGGGAAACCCTTCTCGGCTGACTCCAGCACGACGAATCATACCTCCGACAGTAGGAGCCAGATCAGCAGGATTTTGATGATAAGGATTGTGGGTCATGGTTTTCAGTCCTAAAGAGATGAAGCCCTGATCATCTTTAGACCAGGGCTAAAATTTATTGCCTTTGCTTGCGTTTCCGCCTTCTGGAAATCGTTTGGTGATGTTCGTGGTGGTGGTGGTGGGAATGCCCTGATTGCTCTCGGCTAAACAGTGGAGCGATTTGGGCTGCGATCACTAGCACCAGTAGAAAAACAGCATGAATACTTCCCATCACACCTCACTGGCTGATGAGGAGGCACATTGTCGCCGCTTGCCAGCAATTTTGGGTAAGACGGGAGACTTACTGGCATGAATTTTGTAGCGCAGGTTATCCAGTTCTTCTTGAATAACTTCGCTTAGTAGCGGGTTCTGAAGGATCAGTCGGTGAATGAGGCACATTGCTAGTGTCGGCAGTTCTTCAGAAGTAACTGGGATTTTTTGGGAGTCTACGGCTTGCTCTCGCAGATAGTTGAGCAGCCGTTGAACCTCAACTGATGTGGGATCTTGCATGGCTTAGAGCGAATTCTGATTTGAGTAAAGAGGAAGGGAAAAAACCGAACAAATCAGAGTGGAAATTCAAATTTCCACTCATGAACTGTCTCCGGTTGTTTAGAACAAATCGGTCTGCTGACGGGTAATTGTGAGATAGAGGGTAGTTGCGATCGCCCGATAGTCACGCGGGTCAGCCACACCTGCAAATTTGTGCTTCACGACCTCATAACTGAATTTCAGTAAATCAGCGTGGTCACAGAGCTTTGCTGAAAGTTCCTGTTTCTCATCCGTTTCCCAGGTAGGAGGAACTGCTTCAGGACGCTTGGGCGGAGGGGACTTTGCACTGGGTAGTGCTTCAGATGTAGTGTCTCCAGGCATTGAGTTACCTGGAGAATCTTGTAAGAGGACGATATTGTGTTTCTCGTTTCCGTTCTTGTTCGTACCTGCGGGAATAAGCTGTACTTTTGCTCCTTTGCGTAAAAGAGCTAACTCTTCAGCTTCAGGATCGAAAGACTTCCAAATTTTCTCTCCTGCTGCATCTTTGAACAGAACAGAGCGATACTCCCCATAGCTGCCCTGTTTGATGCCTGTGATAAATTCAACGGTTGCCGTAATCGGCGTAACAACTTTTACCATGAGGATCAGCCTCTCTGGAAGAGAAAAGTGAGGCTTGCCTTTCAACACCGATAACCGAATGGTTAAAAGGCAAGTGATTGAGATAGCAAGAAACATGAGTTGGGGTAGCCAATCTAGCTACCCCAAGCGACTTAGAACTCACTAAACTGATCTCGGTATTCCGGATCGCCATCTATCCAACCAAAGGCAAAGTGTTTATGAGGACTGTAATGCTGAATTTTTTTGGTCTCCGGATCAGCAGGTAGCTCTTTGATTCCAGCGATGTACCCTTCCAGATAAGTCTCATCGTTATATTCCGGCATCCTGCCAAAAGCGGCATCCGTTTTACCTTCCAGGAACTGCTCATAGAGAGCGTCCTTAACCCGTGCATCACGTTCATCGCGTTCGTCTGCAAGGCAATCGTCAATAAAAGCCATAATGAAATTGCTCCATCGTGAGTAGGGCACCCGGTCTGATTGGCGTTAGGCGGGTGCCTTTTAATCAGTTGAAATAAGGGATTTATCGATGGCGCTACGCTCTGGGCTTCACGCTTCGGTACGGTTCCGTTGCCGGGAGTCTTTGTGGCGCTCCGTTTCCTATCCCTCATGTTTCTATAATAGCCTGGTTATTGTAGAAACGATTAGTTTATCAGGAGTGTTAATACAACTTAAAAAACCCCATAGCTCAGAAAGCATGGGGCTTAGAGACAAATGCCTAGATTGCCTAACGCTCAGAATTCAGTAGATCTTGCTTACGGTTTACAACCAGTTCACCTCTACCAATCTGCTCAACCAGTTCAGAAGCCGATATGCCAAGTGACTGAGCTACTTCCTTAAACCCTTCCCATCCTTCTGCTGTCGCTCGGACGTACCGATCTTTCTTTGCTTCTCCATGCAGCGGTTGTCGCCCCTCTCGATTCAGGTTTTTCTGAGATCGAGGGTTTTGTCCACGGGAATAGTTTTCGTCTGAAGGAGTATCGGTCACGACCGTAGTTGCCTTAGTTTTTGAGTTAGCTTAAGTTTATAGCGCAGACAGTCGATTCTACGACCTGCAAATTTTATTCGTGTGACAACTCAAGCCATCAAAAAGTACCACGAATAACAAAGCTATTATTTTCCACGTCCACGCTATTGATTTTTGTATATTCTAGTGATGGAAATTGTGGAAACTCAAATTTCCACGTACTATCGTTCTATGCTTACTATCTCAATTCTTGCAAATGCCGGAGGGGTTGGAAAGTCT
>JANRIN010000253.1:0-35799 GCA_033764965.1 Leptolyngbyaceae cyanobacterium bins.302
GCGCCCCCTCCCCCCCCCCCCCCCCGCCCCCCGCCCCCCCCCACCCCCCCCCCCGGGCGCGGGGGGGGGGGGGGGGGGGGGGGGGGGGGGGGGGGCCCCTGGGGGCATGGGGGATGGTTTTTTGTAACAGCTTTTGGGCGAGACGCAATTCTTTCCATAACGGCTCCTCGGCTTGCAAGGTGGGATGAATACACTGCAATGCGTCGAGATCTGCCAGGAGATGCAGCGCAGCATTCCAGTAGGGAGCCTGGAGAATGTACTTCAATTCAGCTTTGAGGCGAGTTTGCAGGGCGGGAGCGCGGACGTTGGGATCCGCTCGATCGTGGATTTGGCGATAGATGCCGCTGGCGATCGCATGATGAATGTAGTTTTTGGTCTGAGCATCAATTTCAAAGCCAAGCCGCACCGCAAAGCGCACGGCTCGATAGATCCGGGTGGGATCTTCAATAAAGCTGTTGGCATGGAGGACGCGAATTTGCTGTGCTTGTAAATCCAATACACCGCCGAAGAAGTCCAAAAGTTCCCCTCGCCGGGGAGGCGTTAACCGGACTGCCAGGGCATTGATGGTGAAGTCGCGTCGGTAAAGATCCTGCTGAATGGAACTGGCTTCAACTTCTGGGTTGGCGGCGGGGTAAGGATAGAATTCCGTCCGAGCGGTGGCAATATCGACCCAGAGAGATTTGAAGGTGGGGTCGTTGTGCCAGAGCAATGCCGCTGTTTGGAACTTGCCATGCACTTCTAAGCGAGCCTGGGAATAAAGGGCTTGCAGCGATCGCGCCAGTTCCACCCCTGCCCCCACATCTGCCACCCAATGAAACCCATCCACTACTAAATCAATGTCTTCCACTAAGCGGCGATCGGGCATCTGCCCATGTCTAGCCTCATCTTCAGGTTGCCCTTCCCCGTCCAGCGCCATCAGCAATACATCCCGCACCGCACCACCCACCAGAAACAGTTGCCATCCCCGCTCCTCTGCTTCTTGCGCTGCGATCGTCAGCAGTTCCCACAACTCCGGAATAAGGTGCTGTTGCAGCAAAGGAAGTAAGGAGTAAGAAGTAGGAAGTCGGGAATAGGAAGTCGGAAGTCGGGAATTCGACCCCTGGCTGTTTCCCATCCCCCCTTGCGAAGCGTGGCGCAGCCTGCCCCCATCCCCCATCCCCCCTTTCCCCATTCCCCGATGCAACTGCCGCAGCACATCAGTACGGGTCACAATGCCCACCAGTTGACCGTTATCCAGGACGGGCAGCCGTCCAATGTCGTAAGTCACCATCAAGGATTCAATGTTGGGTAGGAGCGTGTCTGGGGTAATGGTGCGGAGATTAGTGGTCATGTAGCCTTTGACGGGGGCGTGGCTAAAACCGTGATGCAGGGCAATGTCCAGATCTCGGCGAGAAATGATGCCCACCAGGGAATCGTTTGCATCAACCACGGACAAGCCGGAATGCCCATAGCGCAGTAGCACTCGTTGGGCTTCAGCAATGGTGACATCGGGGCGAATGGTGCGAACTGGAGAGGACATGAGTTCACGGGCAGACAGCGGTTGTGGCAGTTGGGCTTTCAGTTGCTGAACTAATTTATCAAGGATCGTTTGCGGCTCCACATGATGCAAATTGGCGGAAGCTGCGCGGGGATGTCCGCCACCCCCAAGAGGTTTGAACAAGTCATTCAGGTTCGTACTGTCGATGCGCGATCGCCCGATGATACTGACTGAATCATCCTCGTCTGCGGATTTGCGCTGATATTGAGCTGCGAGCAATAGGGCATCTACGTCCACCACATCCATTAATCGGGATGCCAAACTTGATAATCCTGGGGTAAAGCTTTCTACGTCCAACAACACCCATGCCAGGGTATAGCCCTGAATGTCTTCGGTTTGTAGCGTATCCAAAGCATTTGCCAACAGTTGTTGCAGCGTGGGCGAGAGTCCTGGATCAACATATTCCGCGATCGCCTTCAGACTGGCTCCCTGCTCCATCAGCCATGCCAGTGCCCGCGCATCTCTTGCTGTGCTGTGGTCAAAAGTAAGCGAGCCTGTATCAACATGAATGCCCAATGCCATCACCGTGGCTTCGATCGAGGTCAGCGACATCCCCTGCGCTTGCAGTTGCTCCGCAACGAGGGTTGTGACAGCGCCAATCTCATCAAAATAAGCAGTGTGAAAAGAAATATCCGGTTCGGCCTCGGCATGATGGTCGTAGATGGTCACTTCAACATTGGGTAAATCTAACCATTCCGCCACTTTGCCCAGGCGAGAACGACTTTGAGCATCGACTAGAGTGAGCGATCGAATCGCATCTACAGGCACCGATCGCCGTTCAATCAAGGGATACTCATCGCGATGCAGTGCCAAAAAATCTCTCACGGCAGGGTGCATCCCACCCGACAGGACAATGCGCGACCCTGGCTTCAACCGCGAAACCCCTACGGCTGCGCCTAGAGTGTCGAAGTCGGCAGTGGTATGACAAAGAATCAGATCCATTTATGAGTGACTGGTAACATTCGGTAGCAATTTTCTGATAGCGTAATTGGGTGAGCCTATTCGCCTAGTTTATTGCCGTATTGGGAGACGCTAGTATGACAATCCTGTTTCAGCTTGCTCTGGCTGCTTTAGTAATCTTGTCTTTTATCCTAATTGTTGGAACTCCAGTTGCTTTGGCTACCCCCCAAAACTGGGATCAGTCCCGTCGCTTCATTTTCCTGGGAAGTGGACTTTGGACAGTTCTGGTAATTGTTGTGGGCTTGCTCAACTACCTGGTTGTTTAACGCAGATGATTTAACTCAATAAATTTCTTGCGGGTGGTTTTCAGCAATGAATTTGTAGTCAATACTTAGTGCATTTCTAAACCCACCCATAAAAACTTTTAGGAACAACCGATAGAATGATGATCTTCCCGTGAGCTGTATATAACCGCTGACGGGAATTATTTTTGAGGCGAGATTGAGGTTTGTTGAGTTTAGCAGCAGGAATTTATGGCAGTTTTTGAAGGAACATTTACCCAGACGGAAGGGTTGCGATTTGCGATCGTCATCGGTCGCTTCAACGATTTGGTCACGAACAAACTCCTGGAGGGGTGTCAGGATTGTCTCAAGCGCCACGGGATTGATGTCAACCCCCAGGGTTCCCAGGTCGATTATGCCTGGGTGCCGGGAAGTTTTGAGGTGCCGTTAGTCGCCCGCCAACTGGCACTTTCAGGTCGCTATGACGCTGTTATTTGTCTGGGTGCGGTGATTCGGGGACAAACGCCTCATTTTGATTATGTTTCCGCCGAAGTATCCAAAGGCATCGCCGCTGCTGGCTTTCAGACTGGAGTACCCGTAATCTTTGGCGTATTAACCACTGACACCATGCAGCAAGCCTTAGAACGGGCTGGCATCAAAAGTAATCTGGGTTGGGAATACGCCATGAGTGCCCTGGAAATGGCGAGTTTGATGCGTCAAGTGAAAGGGCTGGGAATCGCTGATGTTGGACTATCAAACAATCTCGCCAACTCTCCCCCCACCCTCCCTGGAACTTCTCTCAAAAGCGCGTCTCCTGAACTATCGCCTGCCCCGTCAGAATCCGCTAATTCATAAAACTTTGCTGCATGAACACAGGGAGAAGCGAATAGTTTTTTCTCCAAGCTTTGTGCAAGCCTATATTTGTTTGTCCACAAGCACTTAGGCGAATTCCAGAAAAGAGTTTACCTTTCGACTTCGCTCAAGGTGCAAGCTGGCTGAACGGAGCCGCAGACAGCGGGTAGATTACTTACCAGAAATTTCCTTAACTGCCTACATCATCGACAAATCACCTGCCACTTCCAGGCGAGTCACATCCCCGATCGTCATGAAAGTTTCTGCCAGTTTTTCGGAAACAGAAGGGGTAATCCAACCCATTTGCTTCAGCAAGTGGACAGCCACCGCATACTTAGCGCGTTTGGCTCCATCCATCACCTTGATTGCCAACCCCATGCCTTCTCCTACTCGCCCCACACACTGAATTCCTTCGGCTCCAGATTTGCTCACCAGTTCTCCTTCGGTGAGGCGCATCAGTTCCGTGTCAAACTCGCCTTCTCCAGCCACCAAGGTTGGGTGATGTACCATTGCTCGAATAATTCGTTCCAAATCCAGGCTATTTCCAGAGGCTAACCGAGCATAGAGAGAAGCCATTTGTCCCAATTGCATAAAGTAGGTGGGCGCACCGCAATCATCCCGCGCCCCGATAAACTCTTCTCCTGGCATTCCCAAAATTTCAGCGATTTTTTGCAGGATCAGTTGTTGCACTGGATGGCTGCGCTGCAAGTAGCTGTTCAATGCCCAGTTGCGTTGCTGGCAGACTGCCAACATTCCCGCGTGCTTACCAGAGCAGTTATATTCCAGCGGACTTTTGCCTCCAGGCGGAATGGGACATTGCAATGCTGAAGGATCAATGTCTGCCCGCCACAAAATGTTAAAAACTTGACGGACCTGTTCAATCTTGCCCTTATGGGAACTGCACATAATCGCCAAGTCGCGATCGTTCAACCCATAGCGCTCCAAGGTTCCTGTAGTAGAGACGGCTAAGGCTTGAAACGGCTTCAAGGCAGACCGGACAAACGCTGCGGTTTCTGCGCTGCCTGCAACCAACAAAGTACGCCCACGATCGTCACAGACCACTGCCTGAACGCGGTGCATGGATTCTACAATCCCTTCTCGCAAAAGCCGGACTTCCAGTTCTGCGGTTTGTGTTCTTCGTGCCCGTGATGGTGTCATGCGGTCAACTCTAGCATCAGACGAGATGGATAGCACACTTACGAAAAGAATATCTAGGGGCTACAAAAGCTTCCAGACGATCGCGCCCAACAGCAAAGTTCCTGTGAGGAAGCCTAAGGTCGCTTGCATTCGCTTCAGTAGCGGTTGAATTTGGTAGGACACCACCAGGCGATCGCGAGCCAGCACTTCAGCCGGCTTAACCCAGGTTTGCCCGTCGTACCAGCCCGACTCCTCATACACAACTGTTGCATCTGCCAACCGAGCCGAGACGTATGCCCATCCCAGGTACAACCGAATCACCGCCAGCAGAATGAACAAAATTCCGCCCACTGAACTGAGTAACAAAAACTTCAAGGGGAATTTTGCTGGAGAAAAACTCGCCGCTGCCACAGGTGCCGCGATCAACTGACTCCACACCCAAAGCCAGATCATTTTGCGGACGTAAGGATCAAAATCCAGGGTTGCCCAGCGGAAATACCAGGATTCCTGCAACTCCTCATACTGGTTTAACGGCAATTGCTCCGAAGGAACTGGGCAGGCAGCCGGATTAGAATTCTTTATCATGTCATCCGGTAACATGCCGCACCTCCACTGTGGCACTCATCAAATGGGTTTCGCCTAACTCAAATTTGAAGCTATTTGCTTGAAGATATTTGTCAGTATAAACGACTTGCTGAAGGGGTGATGGGGATGGGGGATAGGGGTTGGGGATGTGAAGGGATGAACAGAAGTAAGAATGCAGGCTCAACTCAGATCTTGCACCATTCTCAACAATCGCCCTGAACTAGAGTTCGGGCTAAAAACTTCAGTCAGTTAAAACTGACTGGAAAAGGGTTTTAACCCGTTTTAGCGGGTTTTAGCTTTGAGCCTGAAATTTATTTCAAGGCTCTTCCTGCAACGGGTGCAAGATCTCAGCCAACGCTCAAACCTTCTCTAGTACCCTTCGCCCCTTCCCCCTCACCCCCTCCCGTCCTCTCTTCCTCCCTTACAATAGAATCCAGTTGTTTAAGCGATCGGTTCATGACAACATCCGCTCCCGTCAAAACTCAGTATGAGGCAGTCATTGGGTTAGAAACCCACTGCCAACTCAATACGGCAACCAAAATTTTCTCGACTAGCTCGACGAAGTTCGGCGAACCTCCCAACACGTTGATTGATCCGGTATGTATGGGATTACCGGGAACGTTGCCCGTGTTAAATCAGAAAGTGTTGGAGTATGCCGTTAAGACTGGGTTAGCGCTCAACTGCCAGATTGCGCCCTACAGCAAGTTTGATCGCAAGCAGTATTTTTATCCTGACCTGCCGAAAAATTATCAGATTTCTCAGTACGATTTGCCGATCGCAGAACATGGTTGGCTGGAAATCGAATTGGTGGACAAAGAAGCAGGCACCGCAACTCAGAAGCGGATTGGCATCACGCGCCTCCATATGGAAGAAGATGCCGGAAAATTGGTGCATGGGGGCAGCGACCGGCTTGCGGGATCGACCTATTCCCTGGTGGACTACAACCGGGCAGGAGTGCCTTTGTTGGAGATCGTCTCAGAACCGGACATTCGCAGTGGGCAGGAGGCGGCAGAGTATGCCCAAGAATTGCGCCGGATTCTGCGTTACCTGGGCGTGAGCGATGGCAATATGCAGGAAGGTTCCTTGCGCTGCGATGTCAACATTTCTGTGCGTCCCGTGGGACAACAAGAATTTGGCACTAAGGTCGAAATCAAGAATATGAACTCGTTCAACGCCATCCAACGGGCGATCGAATACGAAATTGAGCGGCAAATTGCGGCGATCGCAGCCGGAGAACCGATCATTCAGGAAACTCGCCTTTGGGAAGAAGGGTCGCAGCGCACGATTAGCATGAGAGTCAAAGAAGGCTCCAGTGATTATCGCTATTTTCCAGAACCCGATTTGGGACCGATTGAAGTGGCACCGGATCAACTGGAAGGCTGGCGATCGCAACTGCCCGAACTTCCGGCTCAAAAACGCCAACGCTACGAAACTGACCTGGGCTTATCTGCCTACGATGCGCGAGTGTTGACCAACGATCAAGCAATCGCACAATACTTTGAAGCGGCCCTTGCAGCCGGCGCACCTGCCAAACAAGCTGCAAACTGGATCATGGGTGATATCAGCGCCCATCTCAACAACAACGTAGGCACCACCATCAATGACCTACCGCTTAAAGCAGAACATTTGGCAGAGTTGATTGGATTGATCGAAGACCGCACGATTAGCAACGCTGCCGCCAAAACTATCCTGCCTGAACTCCTGGCTCAAGGGGGGTCGCCTAAAGCGATCGTCGAGCGAGAAGGATTGGGACAAATTTCTGATCCCGCCGCCCTGGAAGCCATGATTGACCAAGTTCTGGCAGAAAATCCCAAGGAACTGGAACAATACCGCAACGGTAAGACCAAATTGCTGGGATTCTTTGTGGGGCAAATGATGAAGAAGACAGGCGGACGGTGTGATCCCAAGCTAACCAATCAACTGGTTGCCAAAAAACTCAATCATTAGGGCTTTTCCAGGAAGTTCGGAAAGCCAACTAGAATGGGTTTATCAGCGATCGTTGTCATCCATTCCCTGGGCGATCGAGTAACATTCGACAGGGCATGGGAACACTAACCTATTGCTCTGCTTAAGATCTTTGCAAAAAAAACATACATAGGGGGTGACACCCCCCACCCCTTATAGGGCATACTGTGTTAAGTAGATGCACCCTGATGATAGGGGGAGACGCTTCGGCGACTCCCCTTTTTTGTTTTGTTTGGTTTGGCAAAACATTAGTTGCGTTCTATAACGCTTCATTGCTGAAGTCAATCCATCCCAGAAATCACGAAGAAAATGGAAGTAGCATCGGGAGGGCAAAGTTATGCGACACCCAACTTCAATGTCCTATGACCTCGTGTTAGTCGTCACAGAAGTTCTCGCAGTTTTGCTGGCAATCTGGCTAGTATGGATAGCTCAAACTCCCAACGTGATCTAGACCACAACTATAAATCTGGATGGAGGATTTGCTGATGGCTGTACCCTTAAGGACTGTATATGCCAATCTGAAGCGGATTGATGAAGTTGACGTAGAGACCAGCGCTCTATATCGGCAACGGGCACAAGAAGTATTAGCACAGTCAGGAATCAGCCTTGCTCGTAGACAAGTCATTGCTCGCAGACTCATGCAAGCCAATCAGTTCCTGGGCATGAAGACCGCAAGCAACGGAGATAGTTATTGATAACCCGCGTGCGGCTATCCTCTACCCACAAACTTCAGCTATTCTGACAAAGGATTTAGCAGTCAGGGGGACTGAGTGAGCGAAACGCAAACCGTCATTGGCTTGGGGCGATGGACAACGCGGCTGCTGGCAGCGATTTTGCTGGGTGGGCAGGTCATGGTACATCTGCTAACCCGGAAAATTCATCGCCGCAATACTCTAGATCAGATGGCACTGGTGGGACCAGCCTCCCTGTTTATTGCTCTGATTACAGCCGCTTTTGTGGGGATGGTTTTCACGATTCAAGTTGCGCGTGAGTTCATTACTTTAGGCGCAGGAAGTGCTGTGGGCGGGGTGCTGGCACTTGCCCTCTGTCGAGAGCTTGCCCCGGTATTAACCGCAGTGGTGCTGGCGGGGCGAGTGGGGTCTGCGTTTGCGGCTGAGTTAGGAACAATGCAAGTGACGGAGCAAATTGATGCTCTGTACGTTCTGAAAACCGATCCGATCGATTATCTGGTGATCCCCAGAGTGGTGGCGTGTTGCCTCATGCTCCCCCTGCTGACAATCTTTTCTTTATTTACCGGATTAGCGGGTGGGCTACTGATTGCCACTACCCTGTACGGCATCTCTCAAACAGTTTTTCTCGATTCTGTGCAAAACTTTCTGGGCATCTGGGATTTATTCAGCGCTCCCCTCAAAGGCTTTTTCTTTGGCGCACTCATCGCCGTGATTGGTTCTAGCTGGGGCTTAACCACCACAGGCGGCGCAAAAGGGGTTGGACAATCCACTACAACTGCCGTCGTCACATCCTTGTTAGCCATTTTTATCAGCAATTTCTTCTTGTCCTGGATCATGTTTCAGGGCACAGGCAGCGCAGTCATCCCAGGCGGCTAGAAGATTCTTCTAAAAGATCTCTCTGGGGCGAATCCTCTGCCCTGTGCGATCGCTTTTAGAATAGAGTGGTGGTTAACAAATGTGAATGTTTGAGTGAGAAGTTGTGACTATTGCCTCTTCCTCCCCATCAACTCAGGTTGTTGAATTAGCCCCAAGCTATTGGCTGCCCATTGGCTTTGTTCTGATTGCATTGCTGATGTTTTGGGTGCAGGCGTGGGTCAGTTTGGCGATCTCGGTGTTTGGCGTTTTTTTGCTAATTCAAGCCATAACGTTACGGTTGCGCTTTACGGCAACTGACCTGGATGTGTATCGGGGTGAAACGCTCATTCGCCGTTTTCCCTATACAGAATGGCAGAATTGGCGCATCTTCTGGCAACCTCTGCCCATCCTCTTTTATTTCAAAGAAGTGAAAAGCATTCATTTTTTGCCGATTCTGTTTGACCCCAAAATGCTGCAAAGATGCTTAGAAGCTCATTGTCCTCGTGTTTAACGTCTCGCTTGAAGTGGTCATGATTTCAGACGAATATTCCCTTGGAGAACCCTACCCCCAAAATGGTCTTGCTAGTATGTCGGATGCCTCGCTAAATCCAGATACAGACTATCCAAACAATTCTGAGGAGGATCCCGTCACCTCTAGCAAGAATCGTTTAGCTACTCCTGAAACTGCCAATTCCGGTATTACAGTTGATCGCTTGCAGCAACACGTCCAGCAACTTCAGCAAGAGGTGGATGCGTTACAGCAAACCAAAGCTCAACTCCAGCGGGAGATTGCTGCCGCTCAGGGAACGATGGGACAAATTGTGCAGGAAGGGTTGAAGGAACTGGAGCAACGCAAGCGAGATTTGCAGATTAGCGTCGAACAACTGGAACGCCGACTGGAGCGAGTTCGGGAAGAAATGCGAACCACCTTTGCTGGAACGTCCCAGGATCTTGCGATTCGAGTCCAGAGCTTTAAAGAATATCTGGTTGGAAGCTTGCAAGATTTAGCAATGGCAGCGGATCAACTGGAGTTTCCCCAACCCATCAAAGAGCCATCCGTTCCACCCGTGGTAGACATTCCGGTTGAAACCGCTCCAAGCCCATCCACGGTTCCTAAATTTGCCGAGCAAACGTTTTCGGAACAAACTAAAAAAATTCGCGCCCTCCTGGATCAGTATCGCAATCGCCCTGATTACTATGGCACTCCCTGGACACTGCGGCGCACGTTTGAACCCATCCATGCAGAACGAGTGTCTAACTGGTTTTTCACTCAGGGCGGACGGGGTGCGATTCGGACGATGGGCAGTCGCCTGCAAAATATTCTGATTACGTCTGCGGTGATCTCGATTTTGCGATCGCTCTACGGCGATCGACTGGTGACTTTGGTCTTGGCAGATTCTCCCGAACGCCTGGGCGAGTGGCGTAGAGGCTTACAGGACTGCCTCGGCATCACTCGTGCAGATTTTGGTGTTGATCGCGGCGCTGCCTTGTTTGAAGATCCGATTATCTTGACCCAAAAAGCCGATCGGCTCCAGAAAGATGGCTATATGCCCCTGATTGTGATTGACGAAACCGAAGCTCAAATTGATCTGGCAATTTTGCAATTTCCCCTGTGGTTGGCGTTTGCCCCCAACCCTCAAACAGCGAATTACAGCCGAGATTGGGTCTAACCAACCCCTAACCCCTATTTCCCATTCCCATGACTCTCTGGCTCACGTTCAACGCTCTGCTCCTACTCCTTGCCTACTTGCTTGGCTCCATCCCAAGTGGTTACTGGGCTGGGCAATGGTTACAAGGCATTGATATTCGGGAACATGGATCTGGCTCAACCGGAGCAACTAATGTCCTGCGAACTCTGGGGACATTTCCCGCGATCGCCGTTCTGCTGGTGGATATTTTCAAAGGAGTTGCCGCAATCGCCCTCACCCGTTGGGTTTACACTGCTGAATTCATTCAACCCTACATTCCCGCCACAATTGCGCCTGCGAACTGGCTACCCTGGATGATCACGCTGGCAGGAGCAGTTGCGTTGTTGGGACATAGCAAGTCTATTTTTCTCGGCTTCACGGGCGGAAAATCTGTTGCCACCAGTTTGGGAGTGTTGCTGGCAATGAACTGGATTGTGGGACTGGGCACGTTCGGCGTATTTATGCTCGTGCTAGCAATTACCCAGATCGTGTCGATTAGTTCGATCAGTGGCGCGATCGCTGTTTCCGGCTTTATGGTCTTCACGGGGCAACCTCTGCCTTATCTGCTCTTTGCGATCGTGGGCGGACTTTACGTGATCTTGCGCCATCGCACCAATATCCAACGCCTCCTGGCTGGCACCGAGCCGCGTTTGGGGCAATCGATTCCCGAAACTGACGCGACGTAGAAAGTAAGGGGGTAAGGGGTTCGAGGTGGGATTAGGGACATACAGGGTGGGGAAAGAACTTGATGACTTTCCGTTGGTTTTGGGCTAACTAGGGGCAGCAACGGAACTTATTTTTACTTCAATTCATCAACAGTTGAGGTGAATTCCCTAAGTTTTTCCAATAAAGTTTCCCTGTCAGTCTTTACGCACAGATTTTTTATCAAGCATCGGAAAACGTCATGGTATTACTGCAACAATCTGAGTCCTCCACCTTCCCCGCCAGTGCGCTGGCTCTCCCAACTTCGGCAACCGGAACCACAGATACTCGTCCCTGGGGGTCGTTCACGGTTTTAGACGAGGGACCGGGTTACAAGATTAAGCGCATTGAAGTTAATCCCGGTCATCGGCTGAGTTTACAAATGCACTACCACCGCAGCGAACATTGGATTGTGGTATCCGGGACAGCGCGAGTGACCTGTGATGGGCAGGAGATTGTGCTGTATAGCAATCAGTCCACTTACGTGCCTCAAACGAAAGTTCATCGCCTGGAAAATCCCGGCGTGATCCCATTAGTGGTGATTGAGGTTCAAAATGGAGATTACCTGGGCGAAGATGACATTGTTCGATTTCAGGATGACTACGTGCGCGATAAACCCTAATCTCCATGCACCACGCCTCTATTCGAACTGCGAACATTCACCGCGCGATCGCGTTTTATGAGTTGCTCGGTTTTGTCGTGCATGAGCGCTTTACTGTTGGTTATACGTTGGCGTGCTGGATGGAAGGGTTGGGGGGGCGCATCGAATTGATTCAAATTCCCCAACCCAACCCCGCTCCTGATACCTTCAACGATGAACACTATGTGGGTTACTACCATTTGTCCTTTGACTTGACGAATGCGATCGACGATTTGCCTTCCTGGTTAGACGCATTGCATCATAAATTTGACCACGCCCACGCTGAACAACCGGATCAGATTGCCCCGCTGAAAATTCTGTTAGAGCCAGAACAGCAAATGATTGGCGATCGCGTCTACGAAGTCGCCTTCATTGCCGATAGCGATGGGCTACCATTAGAGTTTATCCGGACGCTTGGGCAGCATGGATGAAGCCTTCCCCGATAATTGGACGTATCTGCGAACGGAACTGAATTGGCTCGATCGCGTGTTGGCAGGAGCGATCGCTCGACAGCGCAAAGACACCAAGGAAGTGGATCGAGTTTCAAAAGTACGAGCAGACCAGGTAACAAGCCACTGGTGGAAAGGGTTGATTCAAGTGGATGGGACGATCGCGGGAGATTCACCCGTGGAAGCGCCGCGCCGCAGTACCCAAATTCCCTATCAGCAGCGCATAGAAACTCGAATTGCCGCAAGTCACCAACGGGGAATTGTGTTGGGCTTGCCTTCGTTATGTCAACAATTAGAATTGTCCAACTTTGAGAAGAATTTGCTCCTAATGGCGCTGGCTCCGGAGATCAGCCGTCGCTACGGACGAATTTACAATTTTTTGCAGGAAACAGATTATCCGGGAGCCTCCGGGTTGCCCACTATTGATCTGATTTTGCGATTGCTTTGCCGCAATGATAGTGAGTGGCGCTCGGCAAGACGATCCCTCTCCAGTCATGCCAAATTACTGCAATACGGGATTGTTGTCCTCCCAGAATCCGCTACAGAACCGTTTTTATCTCATCCAGTTAAGCTGGTTGAGCAGATGACAGATTATTTACTGGCAGAAGAACCTCAGTTGACCAACCTCGATCGCCTGTTGCAACCGAAGCAGCCAGCAGTGGAGGCGTTTGATCTGCATAATATGCCTGACACCTGGAAGCCTAAGCCGGTAAAAACCTTAGAAATTCAAGCTATTGCCGCGATCGCCGAATTTCCACCACCCACCGAAGATCTTTGGGCAAAACTCTTACTGCCGCAGGGATTGCAAGCAGCTTTGCACCATCTAAGCGATCGAGTGCAGTATACCGCTCAAGTTGATGGTGATTGGGGCTTTAAACCACATAATCTGCCAGAAGCAATTGCTTGCGGCACAGTTGCCTTATTCGTTGGGGGGTCTGGCGCTGGCAAAACCTTAGCAGCCCGCGCGATCGCTCAATCCCTAAACGTTCCGCTTGTGCAGGTTGATCTGACCCTGTTGGAACCCCGCCAAACCGATCAAGTTCTGCATCAACTCACCACTCAATCCCCTCCAGTGTTGCTGCTTAAGTCGGTGGAACAGTGGTTTGGGCGATCGGCTGTTATTACTCCTGCCAAGCTGCACCAATTTTTACAGAAACGTCAGCACAGCCATTCAATTACATTGCTCAGTGTAAAATCTGGTCATCTTATCAAAGCGTCCTGGCAGTCTAGTTTCAATTTCATCTTAAAATTCCCGCTGCCCAACAAAGCCAACCGCCTGCAACTGTGGAAACAAGCCTTTCCCGCTGCCACTCCCCTGGCTGAAGATATCGATTGGCAGGAACTATCTCGGTGGAAATTAAGCGGCGGATCAATTCAAGCGATCGCCCGTGAAGCAGCTATTTTCGCCGCCGCGCGATCGCCGCTAGAACACGCTGAAACGAACGGCAAACTGGAGATGCGCCACATTCTGCAAGCCTATAAAACCCTAAATCGCACCTCGATCTAATTTCGACAGGCTACAAATCAAGATCCGCCTATCTTTGGTTGGAGATAAGACTTGCCTATTTGCTGGAAATAAGACTTTACAAGGCTCCATTTTGGTGGACAGCTTATACAATTACGGCAAATTCGATCGCTGTTCGCTCTCAATTTCTTTCTACCTTTTAATTTTCTGCTTGGAAACGCTGAAGCTATGTCACAAAGGGCAATCGACCGATTTCGTCCACAACCAGCGTCAAGACCTCAGTCTCGCAATCAGGGTAATTCTCAAGACTATCTCGCTGTGCCGATCGCTCTAGATGGTGCCGTGAACTCTTCGGTTGAACCCAACCCTAACCAGTCAGACGATGTCGCTACGCCATCCTCCTTCATTCACCTGATCCCAGTTGATTTGGACTCAACGGATTTGGACCCAACTGTGCCCCTTGAATCGGCAGTTTCTGAACAGTCATCCGAAAAGCCATCTGAAACTGCACCGCAGGTTGAGCCAATTGCAAAACCCCAACGCCCCTTTTACCGCAAAGCCCTAACCCATACCAAACGTCAAATCTTCAAGGGGGCTAAAGTCCTGGGGATGCCTCTGCTCTGGGTGGGGTTGGCAGCATTTTGTGGCGGAACGGGTTATGCCGCGTTTAACTGGCTTTCGACGATTCCCCCGGTTCCCGATTGCGATCGCATCTGGTTCTTTTCAACCGATTCCGACAAGTTATTTTGTGCCGAGCAAGCAGCACGTTCAGGCAATGTCGAGTCCTTGCAGACAGGGCTGAAACTGGTTGAGCCGTGGCTGTCGGGGCATCAGCTTCAAGCCAAAGCATCTCGTTTGCATCGAGAATGGTCGAAACAACTGCTACAAGTTGCTAGCCGTGCAGCTTTGGGTAACGATCTGGATCAAGCCATCAAGCTGGCAGAAGCCATTAAGCCCGAAAATCCGCTCTACCGAGAAGCAAAAAATTCTATTTTAGAGTGGCAAAAACTCCGCGATCGCGACCATTTGTTAGCCAGCACTGTAGAAGCCGCCCTCAAAGCCCAGGATTGGAAAAAAGCAGAAACAGAACTCCAACCCCGCTCTAGTCAAATTAGTGATTATCAACGGCAACAACTGAACCGCCTACGAGAGCGCGTAGTGACAGAACGGATTGCATTTAATCAACTTCAGCAAGTGCGAGAATTAGTCAAACATCAATCTGCTGTAGACGTGGAAACGCTGGGACGAGCTATTCAACTGGCAACTCAAATCAACCCTGCCAGTTACGTCAGCGATGCGGCAAAACTTGATATCCAGCGATGGAGCCAGTCCCTGGTTAAAATCGCCGAGGTGCACTTGCAAAAGGGCACTATTCCAAAGGCGATCGCCGCTGCCCAGTGGATTCCTGCTGATGCGCCACTCTCCCAAGCCGTTCAGGATTTGATGTGGGTCAGTCGTGCTCAAAATTTCGATCAACTTCCCGTCGATCGTCCACTTAATCAGGTTGCTCTCTGGCAACCCCTGACAATTCTTGCCGCACTCCAGCAGATTCAGCCTGCCAGCCCGTTATATTCCCTGGCACAAGCTCATCGATCGCGACTGGAGTACCAGGTTCAGGATTTGACTCAACTCAGCCTTGCCAGCACTGCCGCCAGTGTGCCGCAGATTCCATCTCTGCAAGTGGCAATTCAGATGGCACAAGCGATTACACCCGATCGCCCCAACCGCATCTGGGCGCAAACCTTGATTGCTCAATGGCGCAAAGAGATGGAACGAGTGCAAGATCGCCCCTATCTGAGTCACGCCCAAAAGCTGGCAAAACCTGGCAAGATCAAAAATTTGCAGGCAGCGATCGCCCAGGCAAGCAAAATTCCGCTGGGTCGGGCACTCCGTCCTGAAGCCCAAGCCGCAGTTTTTGATTGGCGACAGCAAATTCAAACAATTGAAGATAAACCCACGCTGGACAGAGCGCGTCAACTAGCTCAACAAAAACAACTGGCAACCGCGATCGATACTGCCAGTCAAATCCCTCCTGAACGTGCCCTTTATCCAGAAGCCCAGAAGTTAATTCAAACCTGGACGACTACGATGCAAGCCGCAGAAGATCGCCCAATTCTGGACGAGGCAAAAACCCTGGCAACTCAGGGCAATCTAGGTGCGGCGATCGGCGTTGCCTACCAAATCATGCCGGAACGCGCCCTCTACAATGAAGCTCAAACCGCGATCGCCCAATGGACTGCCCAATTGAATACCACTCGCCGTTCCCAGCGCTTTGATAACGAAAGACAAGGGTGGGACGCAAGAAGAAACAGTGAACCGAGGGTCAATGAATAGGCAAATGCCAAAAAAACAAAGCATTGAATTGGGTATCCGCATATTTGCGTTATCCTCTCGGCAGAGCACGATCTTGCCGACACCTGCTCAACGGCAGTTGCTCGCTTCCATAAATCCTAGTGATCCGCTTATTTCTTCGGTTCACTGTTACATCTAGGCAGGCACAGGTGTATCCATAATTGCCGTTTGTCTGAACATACTCCCCTTGAGATAAGTCTGGGATTGAATCCATGCCCTTAGCCCTGTACCCTCCCTGCATTGAGATTGTCCAGGAGCCGTCTCTATCCACTAACCACCAATTTGCAGGAGTGGGATTTTGCAGCCACCCACATCTTTTCTCAGTTGCATAGCTGCTCGGCGCGAAACCAAGGAGCAGGGTTGTTAAGGAAAGACAAAAGAGTAAACTCTTTTTCATGCGGTGCCTCTTTAAGAACTGAGTTTGAGGTAACATCGGCTTTTGCTCCACGGCTCACACATCTGAAAACGGAAGAAAACCTGGTTGCGTCCGAAATCAGAATGCCCAAATCAAGAGACTATTGAACGTTAATAGCCATGAAAAGTCTTCCTTCGTGAGATTCCAGACAGCGGTATCGCTGCGAACAGGTTGTCTTTCCAGTTATAACAACCGAATTTTGACCTATTGTAGAATTTTCATGATTTTTGGATGAATACTGTGTGGGTCTATCAGGCGGTGTTTTTACTCCCCGATGTTTTGTCTGAGAGCTTTGATTTGACCCCGTTTGGCTTTGCTATCAAGCCGTTTTTGTTTGGCACGGCGAGAAGGCTTGGTGGGCTGACGCTTTTTGGGTGCGATCGTCACGCTTTGGAGTAATTCTTGGAGGCGGCTGAGGGCATCTTCTTTGTTTCGCTCCTGAGTACGGTGCTGCTGGGCTTTGATGATGATGATGCCATCTTTGGTGATGCGACTGTCGTCCAAGTTGAGCAGACGCTCTTTATAAAGCGGCGACAGAGATGAGGCGTTAATGTCAAACCGCAGATGAATCGCCGTGGCAACTTTATTAACGTTTTGCCCACCTGCACCCTGAGAGCGAATGGCTATGAGTTCAATTTCGCTGAGGGGGATAGCAGTGCGTTGAGTAATTTGCAGCATGAATGAAACGAGAGGACTTCAGGCAACACCATAACCAATGTAGGGGTGTTTGTAGGTAGGATGGTGGGCTAATTTATCCATTTCACAATTTCTAACATGTGATTTAGGAAAACGTATCCGCGTTGGCAAAGTGAATGAAAAGTGAATGATGAGTATTAAGGTTTATGCCATGACTTCTTCAAAATGGATGATGTCCTGACGTGGATCCGCCAGACTGACCCGGAGTTGCAGACGATCGCCTGGGGTCACTGCTCGATTAAACCGCATTGCCAGTTCCAACCCCAAATCTTCCAGCAACACCAAACCCAGATTTTCGTGTTCCCGCAACCAGCGCAGCATCAAAGCGTGCCAGATTTCGTTCGGTAATCGTCGCAGATATTCCAAGCCCCAGTAACGATTGGTCTGGCGTTCTACAGAAACCGCCTCCTGAATCGTGGTGCCAATGCTCATCGTTAGGTCTTGCATCTCCTGCACCGAGAAGGGCAGCGGCTCACCTCGAAGATGGGCTTTGAGTTGAAAATGAGTGAGCAAATCGCTGTAGCGCCGAATCGGAGAGGTCACTTGCGTATAAGTATCAAGTCCCAAACTAGCGTGACGAGCCGGAGTAATGCTCATTTCACTGCGGGGCATACAGCGACGAATGGCACAGGAACGAACCGGTCCAGCAGGTAAAAGGATTAGTTCTTCTTCTGGTGGGAGTTCAGGTTGGGGTTGGTGCCGGAAGGGGATCGGTAGTTGGTGCTCCTGTCCGTAGCGGGCAGCCACTTCGCCAGCCAGAATCATCATTTCAGCAACAAGTTGACGCGAAATGGAGTTGTCCAGCACTTCGATCGTGATCTCGTCATCCTGCACTTTGATGGAAGACTCCGGCATATTGATGCTAATTGCCCCTTGCAGAGCACGCCATGCTTTCCGCCGTTTTGCCCAATGGGCGATCGTCTCCAGTTCGCTTTCTCCCTGCACGCCCAGTTCCAGCATTTCGTCTACATCTTCGTAGGTGAGACGGTAGGTGGTTTTGATTTGGCTGGCGTGAATGGTGTAGTGCTCAATGCCGCCGATCTCATCCAGCACCACCCCAAAGCTGAGAGCGCAGGACACTCTACCTTGCACCAAGCTCATCGGTCCTGTTGCCAGATCCGATGGAAACATGGGAATCATGCCAGTCGGTAGATAAATTGTGGTACTGCGACGACGAGCTTCCAGGTCTAGTTCATCTCCTGGCATGACCCAGCGAGTTGGATCAGCAATATGCACCCAAATGCGTTGTCTACCATCCGGTAAGGCTTCCACACTCAAGCCATCATCAATTTCACGAGTACTCTCATCGTCAATCGTGTAGACCTTGAGGTGGGTTAGGTCTAGTCGAGCAACATCCGGGTCATCCGGGGGCGAGTACAAGCGGTGATGCGCCACTTCCAATACCTTTTGAGGAAACTGAATGGGAATTTGACTGCGGCGTAGAAACAGATTCTCATGGGGAGTCCAAACTCCCAGATCAACCAAAAGTTGAAATGCTGCCTGCGGTGTTTCTGATCGCTTCAAGTGTAACAGGGTTTCAAGCGCAGGTGCCTTGTGAGTTGCTTCGTCGCCCAGAGCAGCAAAGCGTTCTAGCGCTTCAATGCGTAAACGATCGCTGGGTTGCCACTCCACAGGTTGCTTAACTAATGCCTGCTCTAAACGAGAAATGAACCCGCTCCACTCTTGTTGACGCTGGATCTCCATTGTCATTTGGTGCTTGAGTTCATTCACCTGTGTCTTAGAACGAGGCTCGTAGCGATCGCCCTTGAACTTGAAGTACAGCTTATCGTCTGCCAGCAGTAGGTGGGCAGCATAACAAAGCGGCGGACTTTGCTCAGAGAATAGCAGCATTGCCATCTCCCTGGGTGATACGGCTTCCCCGTCTTCCACCAAAATTTCCCAGGCAACCTCCAAGCTACTGGGATCCAGGTAAGGCTCGATTTGCTTGAGAAAATCCTTGATCTGGGCTGGCTTGTAGCTGTCTCCAGTGACTTCAAAGGAAATCTCGCGGGGATGAAGCGTATGAGATTGCCCACGCTCATCGATCGCGATCCAGTGCTTTTTCCCCTCCGGACGCTCGATTACGGCAAGACGACGATCGCCCCCGACTCGAAATTCGACAAGAGTTCCCTTCTCCATTGGGGTCATGCCACCAGATAATTAGCCTTCTTTGTTGATGAAAGGCAGCAACGCCAGAAGACGAGCGCGCTTGATGGCTTGAGTTAAGTCTCGCTGTTGCTTGGCAGTTAAGCCCGTGATGCGACGGGGGAGGATTTTACCTCGCTCGGTAATAAACTTCCGGAGTAGATCAACATCTTTGTAATCGATCGGTTCTTCCGGTTTGATGGGCGATACACGGCGACGCAGATAAGTCATGACTCTAACCTACTTAATTTCCTTATGAACTGTGTGCTTATTGCAGTGGGGACAGAACTTCTTCAGTTCAATCCGAGCCGTGGTGTTGCGGCGATTTTTGGTGGTGGTGTAGCGCGAAACCCCAGGAGAACGCTTGTCTGGGTTCGTGCGACATTCAGTACACTCTAAGGTAATGATAATTCGTACATCTTTCGCTTTAGCCATAATTCAATCAGCCCAGCTTTGAAACAGAATTCGACACAGTCTTCCATTATTTCATAGGCTGTTCCGGTTCGGCAATTATTTATCTCAAATTAACATCAGGCTTCGCCATGACTCAGCACATTCTGCTTTACACCGATGAACCAGGCGTGGGAGGAATTGCTCAATATAACCACTCTCTCCTGATGGCATTGGTGCGCCGAGGCGATCGCGTGACCGCTGTGCAAAGTTATCGCGATAACCCGCTGTTAACTGCTCAACAGCAGGCAGGAATTCAGCATGATTGGTTGGCGTTTGATACGATGGCAGATTTTCAACGAACGTTTACGGACACCACCGATGCCCAGGCTGCATTGCAACAGTACCAGCCGGATCTGATTGTGTTTAGTGATGGGTGTCCCCTGTCGAACTTCGCTGCCAAACAGGTTGCGATCGAGTTGCAAATCCCGTTTGTCATCGTCGTGGGGTTTGTCGCGCCGAATTTATCCCATCATTTTCCAGAAGGTGTTAATCCCGCTCCGATTTTGACGCGATTAGCAGGTTATTTTGACCGGGCAAAAGCCGTGGTTGCCGTTTCACAAAATAATCTGGAACTACTACGATCGCTGTTTCATCTGCCAGCCCATCAAGGACAGGTGATTCATTATGGTCGTCCGCCGCAATACTTTGAGCCATACCGCCAGGAAGTGCGCGATCGGCTGCGAACAGAATTACAGCTTCCTGCTAATGCAGTGCTGTGTTTTACGCCAGCACGGTTAGAACCCATCAAAGGCTACCAATATCAACTGAATGCCATTCTCCGGTTGCAGCAAGCGGGAAATTTGGGGCAGTTACATTTTGCCTGGGCGGGGGAGGGCAGTCTGCAGGAGTGGTTAGAGCAGGCAATTCAACAGGAGGCGTTGGGCGATCGCATTCATTTACTGGGGCAGCGCTGGGATGTTGTCGATTGGCTGGATACAGCCGATATCTTCGTACTACCGTCAGAAGTAGAAGGGATGCCTTTAGCGATTATGGAAGCAATGGCGAAGGGGTTGCCCATCGTGGCGACGGCAGTCAGCGGCATTCCAGAAGAATTGGGAGATACCGGCGTGCTACTGCCTGATCCCACCGTTAATCCTGAAGGCACGGTACAAGGTTTAACAGAAACGTTGCCATCTCTGGCGACAGTAGCTCAACGGCGTAAAGCGATCGGGCAAGCAGGGCAACAACGAGCCAAGCAAATGTTTCGAGAGGAGCGCATGATCCAGGAAACATTGAATGTGCTGGATCGCGCTCTATTGCCAGCAGGAGATTACGTCTCCCCAGGACTGGCGATCGTGCGTCCGGATGCAGCCTTCCCTCACAAAGTGATTGCCGATCCCCACACCTGCCCCTGGGATTATCTGCGACGCGACATCCCCCATAACTGGTACGTCGATCAGCGCCAACCGATCGTCGGTTTTCTTAGCCGCGATGAGGCGCACATTCTGTACAACACGGCATTGCAATTTCAGGGCAAGCGAGCTTTGGAAATTGGGTGTTGGGTGGGTTGGTCTGCCTGCCATTTAGCTCTGGCGGGAGTGATCTTGGATGTGGTCGATCCCTTACTGGAACGAGCAGAATTTTTCGAGACGGTTCACGCTTCCCTGACGGCGGCTGGAGTGCGCGATCGCGTCACTTTAAAGCCAGGATATAGCCCGGATGCCGTCCACGAACTGGCAACACAAGCACAACGCCGTTGGTCGCTCATCTTTATTGATGGCAATCACGATGCTCCGGGTCCCGTGGAGGATGCAATCGCCTGTGCCCAGTATGCCGAAGCCGATGCCCTGATCGTCTTTCATGATTTAGCGTCGCCCGAAGTGAGTGCTGGACTGGATTATTTCAAGCAGCAGGGCTGGCAGACTCGCATTTATCAAACCATGCAAATTATGGGCGTGGCGGGGCGGGGCAAGGTGCAGCCGATCGCCCATCAACCCGACCCTCAAGTAAGCTGGACACTTCCTGCCCATTTACAGGGGTATGAGGTAAGCGGCGTAGTTTCAACAGAAATTGCATCTAGAGGTAACGCGACGAATCCAGTTAGGCAATGGCTGCAACTGATTGATCAACTGAGGCTAGAGCCAATCTCAGCGATCGCCCTAACCTAGCCAGTCGTCAGCGCCACGTAGAAATTCTGCATCGTGCCAAAGCGGCTTACGCCAAAGGAGATTGGGACGCTGCAACCGCTGAGTTTCAGTCGGCGTTAGAGATTAATCCGGCTTCGGCGATCGCCCATGCTCACCTCAGTACTCTGTGGCGATCGCGAGATTTAGCGCAGAGTTTACGGCATCATGCCCTGGCATACTCGGCTCACACCCTGGCTCAACCCGATCAGGATCAAGAATTTTTAGCTCTTGTGGAAACTGTCCGTCCCTTCACCCTGCTCAGCCAGGAGCGTTTGTTTTCGCTCTATAGCTTGACGAAACAGATTTGTTTCGATGACATTCCTGGCGAGTTTGTCGAGTGTGGTACTTACCGGGGCGGGGCAGCGGCATTGATGGCTGTTGTCATCCAGCGCTATAGTTTGCGCCCTCGCAAGCTCTACGCCTGCGATACCTTTACTGGAATGCCCGATCCCACGGAAGCCGATCGCCATGATGGCGTGCCCGCTAATCTTACGGGCTTTGGTGCTGGAACGCTGCAAGCTCCAGTGCAGGAATATCTCTACCAAATTTGCCAGATTCTAGGCGTGTCAGACATCGTGATCCCGATACCGGGATTGTTCGCGGACACGTTGCCAGTCCTACAGTTGCAGATTCGCGCGATCGCCTTACTTCATGCGGATGGCGACTGGTACGAATCTACAATGGATATTTTCACGCACCTCTACGATCGTGTCACTGCCGCAGGCTTGATTCAAATTGATGACTACGGACATTGGGAGGGCTGTCGGCAAGCGGTGCATGAGTTTGAGCGCAGCCAAAATGCCGCTTTTCCCTTGAGAGCAATTGACTACACGGGCGTTTGGTTTCGCAAAACTGATCCGGCTGACCTGGATGGCAACTGGTGGCGATCGTTGTGGTTGGTAGCCCAAACCGTGATGCTGAATCAACAATTTGATCAGGCAAAAGATATCCTACAAGGGTTGCTCAAGCTACTGCCAGGATTAGTTCAGGCAGAAAATGCTTTGAAGGAATTAGGGATTGATGCTGCCCAGTTTTCTAGACCCATGACCGATGCTTCCGCAGCCCTGGATTCACCAGCGCCAGCCATGCCTGACTTCAATCTTCGATCGCTCAATTGGGTTGCGTTTCCCAACTGGCAACAAGCCGAAGATGACTTGGTGATTGACCTGATGGCAGTTTTGCGCTTTGGCATGACTCACCCAAACCGCGATCGTCTCGCCCTTATCCTTGTCGCAAACGCGGAACCAGAGCAGGTTGAACTTGCCCTTGCTACAGCCACATGGCAGCTATTTGAAGCAGAGGCATTGGAATTAGACGATGACGCACCCACTATTTCGTTTACTCCTGAACTTTCAAAAGATCAATGGCAGACCCTTTTGCCTCAGCTTTCTGGACAAATTCAATTAGAAACTGAGAATCAAACCGCGATCGCCCATTTGCAAGCCGCGATCGTGGTTACAGATCTGGAGTTTCCTTGTTTAAGAATCAATTAGCAAATAGCAAAAATAATTCAAAATACAGCGTTTTGATGCGATCGCTCCCATAAACATAAATCCCCCACCATCAGGCAGGGGACTTTTTTTAGTTAGCGAACTCGCTCGTTAACCGAACTTGCCAGCCGTTGAGGCAATGACAAACGCGGCATAGGTTAACACATAGCCAACTGTGAAGTGAGCCAGACCGACAACGCGACCTTGCACGATCGACATTGCCACAGGCTTGTCCTTCCAGCGAACCAGGTTCGCCAATGGAGTGCGCTCGTGTGCCCAAACCAGGGTTTCGATCAACTCTTGCCAGTACCCTCTCCAGGAGATCAGGAACATGAATCCAGTTGCCCAAACCAGGTGTCCAAAGAGGAACATCCAAGCCCAAACAGACAGGTTGTTCATGCCGTAGGGGTTATACCCATTGATCAACGGAGCAGAATACAGCCAGAGGTAATCACGCAACCAACCCATGAGGTAGGTGGAGCTTTCGTTGAACTGAGACACGTTCCCCGACCAGATGCCCAGATGCTTCCAGTGCCAATAGAAGGTCACCCATCCAATGGTGTTCAGCATCCAGAACATGGAGAGGTAGAAAGAGTCCCAGGCAGAGATGTCGCAAGTACCGCCCCGCCCCGGACCATCACAAGGGAAGGCAAAGCCGAAGTCTTTCTTGTCGGGCATCAGCTTAGAGCCACGTGCATCCAACGCACCTTTGACCAGAATCAAAGTGGTGGTGTGCAGCCCCAGGGCGATCGCGTGGTGTACCAGAAAGTCCCCAGGACCAATGGTCAAGAACAGAGAGTTGGTGCCACTGTTAATCGCATCCAACCAACCAGGCAGCCAAACGTTACCGTAGTTGGGCCAAGCAGTAGTGGCAATACTGTCAGGGTTGGACAGTAACGCATTCATACCGTAGACCAACTTACCGTGAGAGGCTTGGATGAACTGGGCGAACACCGGCTCAACCAGAATTTGCTTCTCAGGGGTACCGAACGCAACCACAACATCGTTGTGAACGTACAGACCGAGGGTGTGGAAACCGAGGAACAGGGAAACCCAGCTCAAGTGAGAGATGATGGCTTCCTTGTGGTTCAGCACGCGATCCAATACGTTGCCTTTGTTCAGTTCTGGGTCGTAATCCCGCACCCAAAAGATGGCACCGTGAGCAAACGCACCCACCATCAGGAATCCAGCAATGTACTGGTGATGGGTATAGAGTGCAGCTTGCGTCGTGAAATCTTTTGCCATGAAGGCATAGGGAGGCAGCGCGTACATATGCTGCGCCACCAGAGAGGTAATCACGCCCAGCGCCGCCAGGTGAATTCCCAACTGGAAGTGCAGGGAGTTGTTGTAAGTTTCATACAAGCCCTGGTGGGGCAGGTTGAACTGTCCTTCGCTGCGTCCACTCAACAATCCAGCTTTGCTGTCCAGCATTTCTTTGATGCTGTGACCAATACCGAAGTTCGTGCGGTACATATGCCCCGCCACGATGAACAGAACTGCGATCGCCAGATGGTGATGAGCAATATCTGTCAACCAGAGGGATTCGGTTTGAGGATGGAAGCCACCCAAGAAAGTCAGGATTGCCGTGCCGGAACCTGTTGCTGTGCCAAATAAGTGATCGGCAGTATCAGGATTTTGAGCGTATACGCCCCAATTCCCCGTAAAGAACGGAGCTAAACCAGCCGGGTGAGGCAGGGTGGACAAGAAGTTATCCCAACCGACGTGCTGACCCCGAGATTCAGGAATCGCAACGTGGATCAGGTGTCCAGCCCAAGCCAGGGAGCTAACCCCAAACAGACCAGCCAGGTGGTGGTTGAGGCGAGACTCAGCGTTCTTGAACCAGGACAAGCTGGGGCGGAACTTGGGTTGCAGGTGCAACCAGCCAGCGAACAGGAATAAAGCAGACAGGATCAACAGGAAGATCGCGCCGCTATACAGGTCGCCACTGGAGCGCATCCCGATCGTGTACCACCAGTGATAAACACCAGAGTAGGAGATGTCTACCGGGTAGTTTGCGCCGCCTTGAGTAAAGGCATCGATCGCAGACTTACCGAATTGAGGGTCCCAAATTGCGTGAGCAATAGGACGGGTATTCAGCGGATCTTTCGTCCACTGTTCAAAGTTGCCTTGCCAAGCTACGTGGAACAGGAGTCCCGAAGTCCACAGAAAGATGATGGCGACGTGCCCAAAGTGGGAGGAGAAAATCTTTTGGTAAAGATTTTCTTCCGTCATGCCGTCATGGCTTTCAAAGTCGTGGGCTGTGGCGATCCCGTACCAGAGCCGACGAGTTGTCGGATCTTGAGCGAGGTCTTGGCTAAATTTAGGGAATTTAGTTGCCATTTGTTATTTGTTCTCCTCGCTTAACCCAGTGACAATGTCCGAGCCAGGAAGAATGCCCAGGTCGTGGCAATGCCTCCCAGGAGATAGTGCGCTACACCAACTGCCCGACCCTGAATGATACTCAGAGCGCGAGGCTGAATGGCGGGAGCCACTTTCAGCTTATTGTGTGCCCAAACAATGGACTCGATCAACTCTTGCCAGTACCCACGACCGCTGAACAGGAACATGAGGCTGAATGCCCAAACAAAGTGAGCGCCCAAGAACATGAGACCGTAAGCAGACAGCGCAGAACCGTAAGAGGTGATCACTTGAGTTGCTTGTGCCCACAAGAAATCGCGCAACCAGCCGTTGATGGTAATCGCGCTTTGAGCGAAGTTACCTGCTGTGATGTGAGCAACAGAGCCATCTGGATTCACGGTGCCCCACACATCCGACTGCATCTTCCAAGAGAAGTGGAAAATGGCAACCGAGATGGAGTTATACATCCAGAAAAGACCCAGGAAGACGTGATCCCAGCCAGAAACCTGGCAGGTGCCGCCACGACCCGGACCGTCGCAGGGGAAACGGAAACCAAGATTTGCTTTGTCTGGAATCAGACGGGAGCTACGCGCAAACAACACACCCTTCAACAGAATCAGCACAGTAACGTGAATCGTGAAGGCGTGAATGTGGTGAACCATGAAATCAGCGGTTCCCAACGCAATGGGCATCATTGCCACCTTGCCACCCACGGCAACAACATCTCCACCGAATGCAAAGCTTGCAGGAGCTAGAGCATTGGGAGCGGTGCCGCCAGGTGCTAAAGTGTGCAGATTTTGCACCCATTGAGCAAAGATCGGCTGAAGTTGGATCGCGGTGTCAGAGAACATATCCTGGGGACGACCCAGTGCCCGCATCGTGTCGTTGTGGACATAAAGACCGAAGCTGTGGAAGCCCAGGAAAATGCAGACCCAGTTCAAGTGCGAGATGATGGCATCTCTGTGACGCAATACGTTATCCAGCACATTGCCACGATTTACTGCGGGATCGTAGTCGCGCACCATGTAAATGGCTCCGTGTGCTGCGCCGCCCACAATGAAGAAGCCTCCAAGCCACATATGGTGGGTAAACAGAGACAGTTGGGTGGCGTAGTCGGTTGCCATGTAGGGATAGGGCGGCATGGCGTACATATGCTGGGCAACGATGATGCTCAAAGAGCCAACCATTGCCAGGTTAATTGCCAACTGAGCGTGCCAGGAAGTTGTGAGAACTTCATAAAGCCCCTTATGACCTTCACCGGTGATCATGATGGGATCTTTATGAGCTTCCAGGATCTCTTTGACGCTGTGACCGATGCCCCAGTTGGTGCGGTACATATGACCCGCAATGATGAACAGAACTGCGATCGCCAGGTGGTGATGAGCCGTATCGGACAACCACAGGCTACCGGTGACTGGGTTCAAACCACCTTTGAAGGTGAGGAAGTCTGAATAAACTCCCCAGTTCAGGGTGAAGAACGGGGTCAACCCTTGCTTGAAGCTGGGGTACAGGTCTGTCATCAACTGCTTGTTGAGAATAAACTCGTGGGGCAGCGGAATGTCTTTAGGAGCGACACCAGCATCCAGAAGTTTATTAATGGGCAGAGAAACATGAATTTGGTGACCAGCCCAGGACAAGGAGCCTAAGCCAAGCAGACCAGCCAGGTGGTGGTTGAGCATGGACTCAGCATTCTGGAACCACTCCAGCTTGGGTGCTCGCTTGTGGTAGTGGAACCAGCCAGCGAACAGCATCAAGCCTGCCATCACCAGACCACCGATCGCGGTGCAGTAAAGCTGGTAGCTGTTTGTAAAGCCGGAGGCGCGCCACAGGTAGAACAATCCAGACGTAATCTGGATTCCGTGGAAGCCACCACCAACATCCGCATTCAAAATTTCTTGACCAACAATGGGCCAGACAACCTGAGCGCTGGGTTTAATGGCAGTCGGGTTGGCTAACCAGGCTTCATAGTTTGAAAACTTCGCGCCGTGGAAATACATCCCACTCAACCAGATAAAAACAACGGCTAAGTGACCGAAGTGGGCGCTGAAGATTTTACGAGATACGTCTTCTAAGTCAGAAGTATGGCTATCAAAGTCGTGGGCGAGAGCATGAAGATTCCAAATCCACGTTGTGGTTTTGGGTCCTCTGGAGAGACCGCGATCGAAATGTCCCGGTTGTGACCACTTCTCAAAGGAAGTAGGCACCGGATCCTTATCGACAACGATCCTCACTTTGTTCTCCCCCTTTGGGGTAGTTGTCATTGAGACTCTCCTCTCTCTAGACAAGGAACGAGGAATCCCCCCTTCGCAGACTCACTCTGATTGACGGCTCCGTGTTCCCTCCAAAGGCATCGCAGCACAAGTTGAAAACAATAGGCATGATTCCAGAGGTGCTACATCGCGGAGAGAACCGTCCAACGCCCTATTGAGGGAATCAGGAGATCAGAGTGACCAGAACCAGTTGAACCGTGAAAAGTCCTAAAGGTAAGGTTTGAAGCCTGATCGGGGTTCTCATCGAGTCATTATAGGATCGCTTCAGATCCCTTTTGAGCGGGTTAACAATAATTAAAAACCGCTGAATCGAAGTTGTGGCTTGGGTTGCGTTTCCACGCCGCCTAGTAAAAGTCAAGCCTTGCTCCGATTAAATCAACAAAACGAAACAATATGGAACACTACAAAACATTTGCGCGGTGAAATTGGAAAATTTGATACTGAATTGATTGATTTCGGTCTATTTCGGATTAGGAATAAATCTATTGAAGCGACAGAAGAGGCTTTGAAGCATAGATCTGCCACGATCGCTCAAGCTCTAAAATAAAAAATCTCGACTTGATACATTAAAAATTATGAACTCATATCTCTACCTGATTCACATTCAAAAGCAGGCAATGGAGATCTGCTGCAAGTGAAAGAATGGGAATTTTTATAGCTATTTAAATTTTTATAGGTAGTTAAAAACTTGTGTTTTGAGTATAAAGCGTGTGCTTTAAAGCACTTTTGCCTAAAGAATTGCTTTTGCTGTTTTCGCTAGAGTCATGAAGAAATAACTGCACTCATGCTTAACTATTTGCGTTAACTATTGCTGTTAACCAGCAGCTAATAGCGTAGTCATGACAACAATTATGAGGAGCCTGAACTGTAGGGCAGCGATTCCGCTATAGTTCCCTATGGATAGCCATAAGGAGCAGATTGCTGGTGTTTGGAATGATGGACTGGAGCAAAATTGCTAAAGCTGGGACTGCCACTTTATTACTGGTGCTGCTGACCCTTAGCCCGATCGCGCATCATCCGGCGATCGCAGCCCGGGGCAAAAAACTCGATCGTAACGAAGCTCCACCAACAAAATTAGCTGGCAAACTGACCGAAGTGGCTCCCCCCGCCGCAATTCAAGAACTGAGTCAAGCATTTGACGATAACCAGCCGCAGGTCAGCATCCAAAGCCCGCGCCCCAACGAGGTTTTGACCGATGACACTGTTTCAGTCCAGTTTCAGGTTAAAGATCTCAGCCTTTTTAAAGACAAGGATTTAGGTTTGGGTCCTCATCTTCATGTCTTTCTAGACAACCAGCCCTACCAGGCGGTTTACGACGCAACAAAGCCACTTGTGCTAGAAAAACTTACACCGGGAACTCATACAATTCGCGCCTTTGCCTCTCGTCCCTGGCACGAAAGCTTCAAAAACGAGGGTGCCTACGCCCAAACCACCTTCCACGTTTACACCAAAACCGGAGATAACAGCCCGGAAGCGAATTTGCCCCTGCTGACCTATAGCCGTCCGCAAGCGACTTACGGGGCAGAACCGATCATGCTGGATTTTTATCTGACGAATGCTCCGCTGCATTTGGTGGCGCAGGCGGATAAGAAAGATGACATTGCGGATTGGCGCATTCGCTGCACCGTCAATGGCGACAGATTTGTGCTGGATCAGTGGCAACCTGTCTATTTGAAAGGATTTAAACCGGGCAAAAACTGGGTGCAGCTTGAGTTTTTGGATGAGAATGGCAACCCCGTGAAAAATGTGTTTAATAACACGGCACGAGTCATCACCTACGAACCTGGCGGTAAGGATGCCCTGTCCAAGTTGGTGCGGGGTGAGCTTGAAGTCGCAGAAGCCCGTGGGATTGTCGATGCAACCTATAAGCCACCTGTTCCAACTCCCTCGCCCAGCCCAACTCCGGCTCCGATCGCCAGTCCGACTGCGAAACCGACACCCAGCCCTGCGCCGATTCCCGTTGCGCCTGCTGTCAAAGTAACTCCCAAAGCAGCCCCCAAACCGACTCCATCCGTCAGTCCGGTGCCGCTGATGAAACCGTCTCCCGTAAGCAAGCCTGCTGCCAGCCCAGTTCCAGTGAAATCGCCTGAGCCAGTGGCAATTCCAAAACCCGTTGAAATTGTGCCTGAAGGCGATCGCATGGAGCGCCCAAAACCTGTGGCAGTGCCCAAGATGGAATCATCCAAACCTGAATCGCCCAAGGTTGAGCGACCCAGGACAACCACACCTGCTCCAGCAAAAACCTCAGAGATCCCAACACCAAAACCAACCGTGGCTCCTGAAGCGGCAGCAACTCCTGTTCCCCAAACGGTTAAAATTCCCGCGAGACCCCAACCACTTGTGGATGATAGTCAGCTTGCAAAGGAGACACAATCTCAAGCCACGAAAAAAGTGGATGAGTTGAAGTCGAGAGTCACCTCTCAGTTTGACAAACTGCGCGATCGCTTCCGTGCAGTCACCACTCCCAAACCTGCGCCCCCCGCCGCGAAGCCAACCCCATCGGTGGCTCCAACCCCAACTCCACCCGAAACACCCGTAACCAAACTTCCGATAATTTCCGTTCCCCAACCCTCTCCAGCCGTTTCGATACCGTCGTCACCTCAGCCCGCAAAAGTAGAACCACCGAAGCCGGAACCGGAGAAACCGCTTACTCCCGCCGAACAATATTACAACCGGCTACGCAGCACTCCGCCAAGTGGTGAACCTGTTGAGGTGAAGTAGTAGATAACTATGCCCCTACGTCTCAAGACACTGGCTTCTGGTTGGCTGTACAGTCTGCCTCAGTTGGCTCAAGCATAATCGCTAAGGGAAAGGCTTTGGGCTTACTGCTGGTTTCTAATTTGTTTTGCTTAGCGATGTCGCTCCATTGTTTTTCCACAAATTGACGAGCGGCTTCGTCCAGCCCTTTGAAGCCAGAAGATTTCACCATTAATGCCGTGTCAGAGAGGGAACCATCGGGTTGCATCACAACAACTAACCCGGTTACGCCTTTGACTGGTTTCCCGTCGTGCTGAAACTGGCAAGCGTCCTTGGGATAGGGGGCGCGGGCATTGACGGGTTTTTCCCAGTCGCGGATGTTGAATTTGTCGGAAATTTGGCTGGCAGCGATCGCCGAATTATTGGCAAAATCTTGTTCACTGGTGCCAGTGGCATTAAAGGCAAAGCTTTGTTGCAGAGCCAGCTTATCCTGATCTACCTGACTTTTGCTCAGGGGCTTGCCATCTGCACCCATCAAATCGTCTGAACTGGTAGAAGATTGATCAGAATTGCCTTCCGCTTCGGTTTCGGTTGTTTCGGCTTCTGACTGCTTTGGTTCCTGTTTCTTTTTGGTAGTCGTCGATTTGGAGGGTTCTTGTTTCGTCGTGGTTGAACCAGTGTCAAAGGAACTGCTGGAGGAGGTGTCAGGAATTTGGTAGAACGGATTCACACTGGCGATGTTGGGATCGATCGGAACCAGCGGCACCTCAGTTTTAGTTGAACTGGAGGTTTTCGGATTCGCTTTTTTAGTCGCAAACGGATCGAACAACGAACCCTGGGGCAACCGAGCTTGTTGCTCTAGGGGGCTGAGTTCTACCACGTTGAGCGATCGCTGTTCAGGCGGTTTAGATTTGGAGGACGAGATGAGGGGCAACCCAAACCACAGCAGTCCATGAACCCCCAAAGACGCAAGAACCGCGATCGACAGCGGCTCCCGCAGTTTTTTCAAGACTTTTTCAGACGTTAAATTTTGAAAAACGGGTGGCACATTCTTGAGCGACGAGAAATTAGACATAGTGCAGGGATCCGTTGTGGATGCGGAAGAATCTCAGGTTGTAGAAGCCGTTCTAGCACAGGTGACTGGGGGATGGTGGGGTTGCGTGTTCACCAACGCCATTATCAACAAACTGTCCCACTTTCGCCAAGATCATCTCTTTAGAAAGGGCGGGACGATAACGCTGTGACATGGACGATGAGCAACGAAAAGTAAGGCAAGTTCAAATCCGGACAATCTGCCAGATTTGAGTGAATGACTTGCTGAGGTAAGGTTGCCCACTCGACCACGTAGCTCCGTTCTAGCAAATCCTGTTGTTTGAGAATGTGCCAGGCTTGAGCATAAACCGAGCTTACTTTCATCAATACCACCACATCTGCCCACTTCAGGATAGCTGCCAATTCTTCCGTTTGATAAAGGGCTGGCACCACCACCAGACGATCGCCTCGCAGCGTTAACGGTAGACCTAAAGCGGCGATCGCTGCCAGGGGAGAACACACGCCGGGAATCGCCTCTACTCTAGCTTCTGGCTGCTGCTGCTGGAGGGTTTGTGCCAGGTAGGTGAAAGTGCTGTAAAAACTGACATCCCCTTCCGAGGCAAACACGACATCTTGTCCCTGTTGGAGATGCTGCCAAACTTCCTCTGCGGCGACTCTCCAGGCAGATTCTAAGGTATCTTGCTCCTGCACATAGGGGAACGTCAAAGCCAGTTGAATTTGATGGGGTTGCCGCCACTTGCTCACAATCTGCTCGGCAAATCCTGGCTTTCCCCCGATTCCCGCTGGATAAGCCACAACAGGCGATCGCTGCAATAAGCGTAGGGCTTTCACCGTTAATAGTTCTGGATCGCCTGGACCCGCACTGATGCCGTAAAGTGTCCCAATTTTCACAAGTTCAGCCTTTCCCCCAGGGATGAATCGAATGCTTTACGATTCTAAGTGGATTCATCCTTTTATCTTTTGAACGAGCATCATGACGCGACCCTCCGTTATTCTTCCAGGTTATTTGGCTGGCGCGATCGAGTACAAACCACTGGAGAATGCGCTGAATCAACTCCATATCCCCACCATTACTGTGCCGATTTGCTGGCAGGATTGGGTGCCGACGATCGGCGGACGATCAGTCACGCCCATCCTTCGCAAAATTGATGCTGCTGTTCAGCAACTACGCCAGGAAACAGGTAGCTCCAAAGTCAACTTAATCGGACACTCGGCAGGCGGTTGGCTGGCGCGGATCTATCTAGGGGAAAAACCCTACTGCGTCCATCCCCAAGATGCCGAAGATTGCCTCTGGCACGCCCGTCCCTACGTCCAAACCCTTTTGACCCTGGGCACTCCCCACACTAGCCTGGAGCGCTGGACTCGCAAAAACCTGGATTTTGTTAACCTGACCTACCCCGGTGCGTTTTACTCAGACGTGCGTTATGTGTGCGTCGCCGGGAAAGCCATTTTTGGTCAACGTCGCCCCGGAAACTGGCTGGCTTACAGCAGCTATAAACTCACCTGTGGACGCGGCGATTGCTGGGGCGATGGCATTACACCCATTCCCGCTGCCCATCTAGATGGAGCAGAAAATCTGACTATTGAAGGCGCAACCCATGCTCCCAAAGGCGATCGTATCTGGTACGGCTCACCCGGAAAGCTGGAGCAATGGGTGAAGTATTTGGAATCAGAATGAACCGAAATCTCTGGTAACAAGTGTCCCATCCTGGGAAATGCACGGAAAATTACGAGTTATTCGCCCTAAAACGGCTGCTATCGGAATAATGTCGGTTTAATTGCCCAAATCAACTTTTATCCAGAAGTTTTCCAGATAACATTCCAATCGGGTGATTAACCTGACAACGTCAGTGTAACAAGTTGTTAGCCCGCTGGGTTATCAGTGCGAGAAGTGTGCGAAATCTCATCTGTCAGAGTTCAAGGCTTAAATCACTGTGAAGTTATTGATAATTTTCGTTCTAAGTCTTGGGTAGTATAGTGTCTAATTCCAGCAAGACACAGCACTGAGAAGAAAGGCTATACTATCTTTGCTTGTTTTCGTTAGTGAGGTTGGTAATGGTTGAGCCGGACGAGTTAGAAATAGAACAAGAAGAAAACGAAGAAAATGAGGGGATGGTGACATATGACATTGCAACATATCCCTCAGATTTTACATTGAGTGGCATTTTTGATATGTGGAAAGATGGCGACATTACCATTCCTGGGTTCCAGCGTGAATTTGTCTGGTCTATCCGTCAATCTTCACTCCTTATTGAATCTTTTTTGTGTGGGCTTCCAGTTCCTCCTGTTTTTTTCTATATTGACGATGAGAATAAGAATCTTGTAATTGATGGGCAACAGCGCATATTAAGCACAGTTTTCTATTTAGATGGCTACTTCGGATTTGAAAACTTTCAAGGTAAGCGACAAGTATTTAGGCTACAAGGCTTAGATGAAAGAAGTCCATATTATAGAAAGAAATTTGATGAGCTTCTTCCATCTGATCAACGCAAACTTAAAAACTCTGTCCTAAGAGCAATTAACATTCGCCAACTGCTGCCTACTGATGATAAAAACACAAGTGCCTATCACATTTTTGAGCGCCTAAATACAGGCGGTACAGCTTTAAAGCCACAAGAGATTCGCAACTGTGTGTTTAGTGGAGATTTTTCTCAGCAACTTAAAGAGTTGAATCAGGATGAAAATTGGAGAAAAATCCTCGGCAAGAAAGCTTTGGAAAAGCACCAAACAGATGTTGAATTAGTTCTTAGACTATTTGCTTTAAGCGAAAAGGCTTCTAGTTATGAGAAGCCTATGAAAGACTTTCTCAACAAGGAAATGAAGAAGCACCGAAAGGGCAAAACTTCGCAAATTGAAAGATTTATGATGCTTTTTCCAAAAACTTCTCAATTGATAGTTACTCATCTTGGGGAAAAGCCTTTTCATGTTCGTGGACCATTGAACACTTCTGTTCTTGACTCTGTGTTTTGTACATTGATGGATAACTTGAGTAATATCCCTCCTGACCTGAAACTGAGATTTGAGCAGTTAAAACAAGATAAGAATTTTGTAGTTCAAACTACTACAGGAACAACTGATACAAATACTCTTCGACACCGATTTGAATTGGTTAAGAAATATTTAATTGCATAAATGACTTATCAAGACCACTTTAAGTTAGCTGACGACATAATAAGTCATGTCGATACTGTGATTCACGAAATCGCAGATTCTTTTATCTCTTCTCGATACATTGGCTTCATTTCGGTGTCGGCAGTTACAGTTTATGAATTAGCAATCAAGGAAATCTTTTGTGATTTTGCAACTCAAGAGCATGAAGTGTTAGGTAGTTTTGTTTTAAGCTATTTTGAGCGCATTAATGGTCAGATAAAACTAAAAAAAATTAAAGAGGATTATATTCCGAGGTTTGGGCAAAAATATGTAGATAAATTTAAAGCAAAAATCGAAGAATTTGAGTTGGAATCTTTAAAAACATCAGGAAGAAGTATTAAAAATAGCTACAACAATATAATTGAATGGAGAAATCAGTTCGCTCACAAAGGAGATATCCCACCAACAGCAACCTACCAAGAAGCAATTGACTCATATTTTACAGGTAAGGAAGTGATACATTGTCTTTCTGCGACTATGCATCACTGAAGCTTGGTAAGTAGCTCGGTAAGTGGCGCGGCATAACAAAGCCTCTGAGCCAGACGAGCAACGATGTGGACTAAAATAAAAAAAGTTCCCGCCTATTTTCTGCATGAGTGAAACTGTCTATATCGAAACGAGTATTTTAGGCTATCTCACTGCTCGACCCAGCAGAGATCTGGTTGTGGCTGCCAATATCGAGATAACAAGGGAGTGGTGGGATACGCGCCGCAGTGGGCACTGGTTCCGGTGGATAGGAGCATTGAAAGCATTGACGAGTAACAGTTATAAGGCATAGCGAATCGTCAACAGTTGCAACCAAGATATGCCAATTTCTAGAATTCCTAGTTTCACCGCAGGGACAAC
>JANRIN010000262.1:0-7307 GCA_033764965.1 Leptolyngbyaceae cyanobacterium bins.302
TGCAACTTTCAGGCGCACAATGGAACCGTGAAAACGTCCCTCAAGTATTAGCTCATCGTTGTGCTTACCTGAATGGGTTAATTGGTTCGCCATTGCACAGTGATTAAGCATAATTGCTTATAGAAAAAGTGACATGCTCCCCAATTGCTTCTCTGGTGTAGAGGCACCACTGGTTCTGATCCAAATTAGCCGTTTGGGATCAGTTTGTTGCTTGCGTCCTGATAGCCTGCGGGCAAGTTGAGTCGGATTACCACAGGTGGCAGAGAGAAAGATGAATTGCAGGTCGTTAGAATTTCCACCGTGGCGATCGACTGCCAGTTTCAACCGTCGCAAGAGCAACGCCATGTTTGCTCCATATACCCCATTAAAACTGTGCATCTCGTCTACCAGGATGTAGCGAAGACGAGAAAGAAAGTGCTGCCAGCCCTGCGATCGCCAGACAGTGCGAAGCTGGTAATGTAACAACTCCGGCGTGAGCGCGATGATATGCGGATGAGCATTGAGCAAAACTTCCCGCTCATCCTTGTTGGTATCTCCAGTCATTTTGGCAAATACAGGACGCTGACCATCAGGCATCTGCTCTAGCAAAGCATTCAGCTTCGTATTCTGATCACTTGCCAAGGCTTTTAGTCCGTAAAACGACAGGCAGCGATCGCCCCGTGCTATACATCCTTCCAAAACCCCTATGTAGGCAGCCCAGGTTTTACCCGATGCAGTTGGAGGGGTGAGGACGACATCTCTACCTGCCCGAATCGCTTTCAATGCCATCCGTTGATGGGAGTAAAGCGTTTCAATTCCCTGAGCCTGGAGTGCTTGCCTTAATGCGGTTGGCAACGACTTGGGTAACGGATGTGCCTCTGCGGATTGAGCCGCGATCGTTTCTTGCCACAGCAATTGATCACCCAAAAATTGAAAAATGTCTCCGTCGTCCAAAATCTCAGGTTCTAATTGTTCTGGCTCAGTGGTAGTTGCCGCAGAAGTCCATAATTCCTGTAACAATGCAGCATAATTCGGTGACGGCATAACCCCTTCCTCAAAAAACTCATAAAAAATCCCCAGAAGGGGAAAAAAGGAAGGGGAAATTACGGAAGGATGTGCAGTTGTTTGGGGCAATTTGACTGCTGAGGCTGACGGTGAAAGCTCAGAGGTCAAAGTTTCGAGTAAAAAGGTCAGAATTTCGAGGTTGGAAGGTGAGGTTTGGAGGGCGATCGCTCTCTGAAATAGCTAAAATACTCCTTGTGAAGCAGAAAAGTAGTTGAAAAATTATTCTCTGGAAAATGAAGTAGCTGGTTATTCCATTGAGATGAGTGAATCTTCAAAGAGCAGACCTGACGAATATGACCCGATTACTTACCACCATTGGCAAGAATTTGAAATTCGTCGTCTGAAAAGGTCTAGTGATGACTTCCAGCAACTCTTTGAAGACATCATGGTACGAGCAAAACCAGGATTCATCCGAGTTCGCCCTTATGGAAACATTGGCGATCGCAAGTGTGATGGGCTGTTTCGGGCTGATTCCAGGTTCTTTCAAGTTTACTCACCTGATGAACTAGAACAGGCAAAAGTTCAAAAGAAAATAGATGAGGATCTCGATGGTGCAGTTGCACACTGGGGAGATGCTTTAAAGACTTGGGTCTTTGTGTATAACGTGAGACGAGGACTTGCACCTGATATTCCAGGAACTTTGCAGGAAAAACAGAAGCAATATCCAAACATAACAATTGAACATTTAAGCAACGATGATCTTTGGGAAATTACTCGTGGCTTAAGGGTTGAGCAAAGAACTGAGATTTTAGGATTACCTCCTTCATCAACTACTAAAACAACACAAGCGTCTACTTCCCCAGTTAGCAATGGGGAGGATGAAACCAAATGGCGAGAAACTTGTCGAGAATTGCTGAATCACTGGAAGGGATTAACGACGAATGCCCTAACAAAGCGTAATGAAGTTCGCTTTCGACTGGATGATGTATTTGTTCCCCTGGGAGTGGTGGAAAGACGGCAAAAGCCAAGACATTCTCCGATCAGTAATGTCCCAGAACAGGGATCGGAACTCTATGAAGAGAAGGTTACGCCTATCAGTCAAAATACCTTTTTTGAGCAAGTATTGCGGCAGCGGCAAAGCAAACACAGTCAGGGAAGCCGTATTGCCATTATTGGTGAACCAGGAGCCGGAAAAACCACACAACTTCAGAAGATTGGGGATTGGATTCTGAAGGAAGATGATATTCCGATCTGGATTCCACTGGCAGCAGTGGAGAGAAAAACGCTGAGAGAGTATTTGCTTAATGATTGGCTACAAATGGCAATTCGGGAGCTAGACATTTCACAGCAGCATCGGGATGAACTGGGGCAACTGTTGAAAACCGGAAAAGTCTGGTTGTTGTTGGATGGTGTGGATGAAATGGTAGTTCCTGATGCGCTCCATCACATTGCAACCCAGATGCATGAAGGATGGTTGCAAAATGTGCGAGTAGTGCTGACCTGTCGATTGAATGTGTGGGATGCGGGAAAGAATGCTCTGGATGGTTTTGATGTGTACCGCAACCTGGATTTTGAGTATCCAACTGAGGTGCATCAGTTTATTGATAAGTGGTTCGCGACTGAACCAGAACTACAGCAGAAACTGAAGGTCGCATTGGAGCGATCGGGCAAAGAGCGAATCCGGGACATGGTGAAAAATCCCCTGCGGTTGACGTTGCTGTGTTATGGCTGGCAGCTACGGCAAGGGGAACTTCCAGAAACGAAAGCCGGATTGTATGAGTGGTTCGTAGATTCCTTCTACGAATGGAACAAGGGTAAGATTCCAACCCAGTTGAACGCAGCAAAACGCCAGGAATTGAACCGCGCTTTAGGCGAACTGGCAAAAGAAGCCATTGATCAAGAATCATCCCGGTTTCGTCTGCGTGAAAAATTCATTAATCAGTTTTTAGGCGATGCCGATGATGAAGATTCCCTTTTCTACCTGGCTCTCCAACTTGGCTGGCTGAATCGCATCGGTGTTGCAGCAGAAAATCCCCTTGAGGATGTCTACGCCTTCTTCCATCCGACGTTTCAGGAGTACTTTGCGGCATTGGCGATCGATGATTGGGATTACTTCTTGCCATTTGAAGACACTGATCAAAGTAGTGAAGATTTGGTAGAGGAAGATGAACGTTATCGAATCTTTGAGCCTCAGTGGATTGAAGTAATTCTATTGTGGATTGGCAGACCAGATTTTAATAAGGATGTGAAACAGAATTTTGTTGACAACCTAGTTTCTTTTGAGGATGTGTGTGTTGGCTGCTATGACGATAGAGCCTTCTTCTTAGCAGTAAATTTAATTACGGAGTTTAATGAATGTGATTTAGCAGATGAAATTGCTGACCAGTTAATAGCCTACGCATTTGGAGATTACGAAGGTTCTGAGTGGGTGAAAGCCCCAAATTTTATTATTGAAACCGCAAAATCTTTTATTCAAAAAACGAGTCAACAATATCTACTCTTTGCACTTGAGAGAACCTATAAGTTAAAGCCTGATACAGTACAGCTTGAGATTGCAGAGTTATTGATTGATGCTTACGGAAATAATCCTACCTCAATAGGAATCTTAGAAAATCTTGTTGCTCACTCTAGAGATGCTCATATTTCTCTAAGGGCATCAACTAAACTATTAAATATCTCTACAGATAATGAAATTGCTATAAAAGCCCTTGAAAGCCTTACCATCTCCTGCGGTGATAATTCTATTCGAGTAGAAGCAGCAACAGAGTTACTAAGTAATGATTCACAAAACCAGAATGCCCTTAGGGTATTGATTGAAGCAGCAGGTGAGAAGCATGACATTTTGGCAATTGAAGGTCTTACCTATGCTTACGGTAATGTGAAAGCAATTGAGGTATTAAGGCAGATTATCAAGGAGCTAGAGCCAATTATTAAAGATGCATATGATAAAGATGAGGATGAAGACGAAGATGAAGAGCCAGAATGTTCTTCAGTCTATTGGGCAGCCGAGGACAGTTTATATCGGATCAGTCCACAACAAGAAGCTAGTTCTCAAGGCTTAAATACCCAAGATTCATCTTTCTTTATTCCTGACGACGATTATATAAATGACAGCATTTTAGAAGATTTAGAAGAACTAGAAAAATATGTATCTGACATACTATGGACTAACAAGAGGGAAATAATAGAAGACGAAAAATTGCTTGAAGAGTTACTAGAAGTGTATTTAGAGAACTATTCAAATGATAAAGATGAGGTTTTAACAGAAAAAACTCAGACAGAAATACAAATTTCAGAAGTAGCACAAGTCATATTACGCAACATAGAAGAGTTGTTAGGAGGTAAAGATTCAATCATTGCTAAAGTTCTAGGTTTAATTCGTTCAACAGAAGATGATGAAGTCTTCTATGACACTCTTAGCAAACTAGAAGAAATTAGCAATAATGATGTAGCTGCACTTAACGGGGTCATAAATCTTGCTGTTAGAGGTACGCGCAGTCATAGGCTTAACATGGTGATATATGCTATCGCCAACATTGGAGGGACAAACAATCTAATTGCCATAAACTTTTTATTATCGGCTATTGTGACACCACAAAGGGAAGAAATAAAATGGGTTGCTGAATATGCTGTAGAAAGTTTAAAGGAAATTTTGCAGGATGTTGACTTAATGGTACGAGTAGTTGCTTTTATTGAAGAGCGTACTGCTAGCATTGATTTAGAGGCTCATCCTGAAGTATTCACGAACTGTTATTCGGTGCTGTGGCATTGTTCCCAATATCTAAGCTATCCAGATTTTTTTAATGCATGGCATAGTTCTTCTCTCATTGATGATGATGCTTAATAATCTACATACTGTACAAATCAAGCTATCAAAAAAGATATTCTCTCTAATAGGAGGAGTAATACAAATGAGTAGCCCAATTATTACAAGAGTTATTGAAGAGATAAATGATTTGCCTAATGACCTACAACAACAGGTTTTACAGTTTGTTGTGACTTTACGAGAGCAACATTCACAATCTTCTGGTAATGCCTGGGATGTGTTGGAATCTCTCAGTGGAACTGTTGAAGCGACTGCCAATTGGTCAACCAAACACGATCATTACCTCTACGGCACCCCAAAGCATCAGGAAACTGAATCATAACGGGGAAAGACAAGCAATGAAAACCCTCTGAAATTAGGAGCAATCTCTATGAACTTCATAATTCCTGATGAAATTCTTACTGCTAGTGAAATGTCTGAGGCTGATTTACAGCTAGAAATTGCGATCGTCCTCTATAAGCGTGAAAAAATTAGTGCTGGCAAAGCCTGTGAGTGGCTAGGACTGAATCTAATCGAGTTTCGCCATGAGTTAGGCAAGCGGGGATTGACGATTAACTACGATGTTGAAGACTTTCAGTCTGACCTCGAAACCCTGCGTTCCCTCGGCAGACTATGACCGTCGTCAGCAACACTTCGCCCATCACCAATCTGGCAGGAATCGAACAACTTGACCTTCTTCACCAACTCTATGGCTCCATCACCATTCCTCAAGCCGTTTACAACGAAATGGCAAACATCGGCAGAACCGTTCCGGGAGCACTTGAAGTTCAAACTCTCCCCTGGATCACGGTTCACCCTGTGACAGACCCAGATCAGGTCGAAGCACTCCGGGCAGTTTTAGATCCAGGTGAAGCCGAAGCGATTGTTTTGGCAATGGAACTCAACGCCGAACTGCTGATTATTGACGAAAGACCAGGTCGAGCGATCGCTCGGCAAAACGGCATCCCTATCATCGGTGTATTAGGTGTATTACTGGAAGCCAAACAACAAGGGTTAATTGGCACTGTCAAACCTTTGATGGATCGGTTGATCAACGAATTAGAGTTTCGGGTGAGCAATCAGCTATACGAGACCGTTTTACGGTCTGCTGGTGAGAATTGATAGTGCGCTACTTAATTCTAAATCTATTTTTAGGGTGTAGTAATGCTCAAAATCAACCGGATTCGGACAAAATATGCACCCTAAACTAACTCTTGAATAGTCTTGCAATTCCCACCAATGCTGGCATGATTACGTCAGAATTACCTCCCTGTTTTAAATCGCCTTCCAGATCGAAGAGCCAGGTCACTGCCTGAATCAGCGCTCTTACCGATGTTTTGGCAACCTCTTGACGCAGGTAGTAGAGCCGCTTGGGATTTCCAACTCCGCATAGTTGAGCAATTTCGGCATCTTTCCGCCGCGTCTGATCGCTGAGGGCACACTTGACCCATAACCAAGTACGAAATTGAGTCAAAAGGGTTGAGAGAATTACCAATGGAATCTCGGCTCTCGATCGCAATTCATGCAGCAATTGCATCGCCAGTGCCACATCCCCTTTTCTCATCGCCTCAGCCAATTGCAAGCTGCTGTGTGTCGTACTGGATATCAGGCGTTTCACTTCAGCGAGGCTTGGAGGTTGACTGTTAGCATACGCCTTCAACTTTGTTAGTTCGGAATCCATCCGTGCCAAATTATTACCGATCGCGTTTGCCAGATGTGCAACCACAGGTTGAGCCAGAGCTAATTTTTGTTGCTTCGCTCGATGTGCGATCGCAGCCTCAATCAAATCTGTGCGCCAGGGTGGAATGATCTCAAACTCATGCAGCTTGCCATATTTGAGTAAATGCTTTGCCACTTTTAGACGCTTATCAATGGTTTTAGCTGTGAATATCAGTGTGGTGTTGATAGGTAAGTTGGGAAGAATTTGCAGGATTTCAAGTTGTTGTTCGCCAAACTGGTTGAACTGGCAGTTCTCAACAATAACGACCCGCTTTGTGTCAGCTAGAGGTGGAGTTCGAGCAGTTGTGATCGCCTCAGCTAGGGCTTCAGGTGCATAGGTATGGAGATTAAATGTCAACCAGGTTGAATCAAGTTTGGACTTGAAAACTGCAAGCTTTTGCTGAATCGAATAAGTATCTTCGCCAATGAGTAAGGATGTGGGCATAGCTGTTGTAGAAAAAAGGATAAAAAAGACACCAGCTATCGAGTAACTGAGTAGCTGGTGTCGTTAGTGATGGAAATCATCACCGATCAGGGAGTAGCGGTAGCAGTCGCACGAATCTCTAGTTTCACAGGTTTGTTTCCATCAGCTAGCTTCTGCATCATGCGGACAATTTTGGCAGCATTCGCCTCAAACTGCTCCAAATACTGTTCTTCAACAATAGACTTTATTGGAAATAAGAATGTACTAGAAAATGAATAGCTTCCTCTAAGAATTGGTTGATTAAGCTGCTTTCTTTTGCACCTTAAGTTGACGATGAGTGAGCCGGAAGTTATGTAATCCGCAAGCGGTTTCCAT
>JANRIN010000271.1:0-29652 GCA_033764965.1 Leptolyngbyaceae cyanobacterium bins.302
CCACCCTCCCACCCATCCACCCTCCCACCCATCCACCCTCCCACCCATCCACCCTCTCACCCTCCCACTCTCTTTTCATCGTCCTAATTTATTTGGAATTCCCTCACAACCACCGGGAATCGTACTACGAGTTTTGGCACCACCCCAAGCGCAACAGTAATAGCGCTGGTCATTGCTCATGTCATCTGCTTCTGTAAAGTCGGCTCCCTCAACAACGGCTCCAGTGTGTTTACCCGATCGATAGTCGGGGGGTTCTATGCGACTGCGAGGAGTGGCATCTTCGGGCTTGCCATAAAAGAAGCGAGTGCCGTTGAGATCGGCGTAACGGAGTTTGGCATCACATAAAATCGTTCGTGCCAGATTTGCCTTCACCAGATCGGAGCGGCTCAGGTTGGCACGAATCAGGTTCGCTTCACTCAGGTCTGTCCAGCGGAGGTCGGTGCCTGCCAGGTCGGCTCCTGCCAGCATCACCCCCAGATCAATCACGCGCACTCCCCGAACTCGATCTTCTTCGTAGCCACCTGTGCCGTCCAAAATTGCCCGCCCCAGGCGCAGATCTCGTCGGAGGGGGGACAGCAGGCGAGCACGACTGAGAAACCGAATCACTTTGGCTTTGCCGGAAGCATCCACACTGCTGAGAATGGCGGCGGTGCGCCCTTCGGCGATCGCTCGTTCCTGGGGCCAATCTTCCAGCAAGCCCTCTTCGTCCAGCACCAGTTCAGACACGCCTTGAAAGTAAGCATCGATCGTTTGTTGCTGGGTGATGGTGTTTTGCTGGATGGTGAGGTCGCGGGAGATGATGTACTGTCGCCATGCCACGTAGACCGCCAGAATCGCAATCAAAATCTGTCCTACCGCACCCAACACTTCCCCTAACGCCCCGATCGCATCCCAACCCAAATTGGCAAGGGCGGAACCGATCCGGCGAAATACGCCAGTAATTTGGAGAAACCCCAGCAGGGAAAGCACGCCGAAGATGACACCCAACAAAATAGCTCGTTCTTGTTCGGGAATGAACTCCACCAGCAGTCGGCGCAGGGGCACCCACAAAATCTGGAGGGAAATTGCCAGGGCAACCAGAGATCCGGCGCTACCAATCCAGAAGTTGTTGAGGGTCAATCCGGCAAACATGACGATCGTTGCCAGCAGCAGCACCAGCACTCTGGGAGTCTGGCTACTGGCAGAACTGGAGTTTACGCCAGCCAATCGACTATTGCCAGAGGGCGATCGGGTTTCTGGCACACGCACCAGGTTGTTCTGAGAAATGGCAGCAATCTCCTCGGCGGTAAGGGCAGAGTTGAGAGAGTCTACGCTATTTGCGATCGCCCCATTCGGCAAACGATGATTTGCTGGAATGCCAGGTTTGGGCGAGTTGGGATCGGTGGTCATGGTCTAAAGAAAAGGGAAAATTAGCCCTATCCTACCCCAGACATTTCGCTCCTGCGACCTATCCCACTGTCCAAAGTTCACTGCCATTGGCTCCATCACTAGCAGCAAACAGGAGTCTATTTCCAGCCACAGTCAAACTGGCTGGCGGATTGGTAAACGCCCCACTCACCGCTACGGTATTGGCTGAGGAGCCATCGCTGCGGAAGACCTTGAACCCGGTGCCATCGTTTGCCACAAAGAACAGCGCCCCATTGAAACTGGTCAAGGCTGAAATGTTGTCGTTTCCAGCATTGAGCTCCCGCACCAGGCTGGCACTGGCACCGCCATCACTGCTCCACAGTTGCAAGCTGGGGCTGGCGAGCGTGCCCGTGTCAACCGTGAAGAAGAGGCGACTGCCAACCACTGTGAGTTGACTGGGGGCAACGCCGGTAGAGGGTAAGGTGGCAACTTCATTTACCCCGCCTGCTGCTGTACTTCGGAACAGTTTGAAAGAGCCGGAGTTGTCTCTGGCGAAGAAGTACAACGCCCCATTTAGCACAACCAGGTTGCTGGGGTTAGAATCTCCAGTGCCCGGATTGAGGTCAGTGACTCGGCTGGTGGTGGCGCTGGTGCCGTCACTGCTCCACAGTTCCACGCCTGCTGTCGTATCTCTGGCAGTGAAGAAGAGGCGATCGCCAACTGCAGCCAGATTACTAATGGCAGCGCCAGTACCCAAATTGCTCACCAGGACGGGGGCACTGGTGGGCGTATCCATCTTCCAGAGTTGGGTGCCGCCATTCGCTGTGAAATATAGGGTGCTGCCCGCGATCGCCAGGCTGCTGACATTGCTCAGGGTATTGGACACCTTAACCGGATTGCCAGTCGCATTCACCCGCCAAAGTTGCCGTGCTCCCCCCGTGCCATCCGTCGCCACGAAGAACAGGGTATTGGCGTAGTTGGTCAGGCTTTGGGGATTGGAAGAATCAATACCGGGGCGAATATCGCCTACCAGGGTTGCGCCTGTGCCTGTCGTCAAATCGGTGCGCCACAACTCTCGCTCGGTGGTGGGAGTGGATGCGGTGTAGTACAGCGTATTGCCCACAACAACCAGATTGGCAGGGGCAGAACCCGCCGTCCCACCGTTGATGTCTGCGACGCGACGGGTGTTCGCCCCGGTGCCATCACTGCTCCAGAGTTCAGTTCCGCCAGTGGGGTCAGTAGCCGAGAAATACACCGTGTTGCCAAAACTGAGCAAGTTCGTAGGACTGGAACTGGTAGAACCAGGGTTGATGTTAGTGACAAGCGTCGCACCCGCTGCCACATTCACACTCACGGTTCCGCTCCCCGTTTGGGCACCTCCGGTTCCAGTTGCTCCCTGGTCGTTGGCGGTGAGAACGATTTGGGTGGCTCCCGTGAATCCAGCCGTGGGAGTGAATTGTAGGTTAGTAAGGGCACTGTTGATGTTGGCGATCGTGCCTGTAAAGGTCATGGTGGCATCGCCAGTGCCATCTCCGGCAGTAAAGGAGAGTCCGGTGATGCTCCCCAGAGTCAGCGTGCCATTGGTGGCGCTCAGGGTGAGCTGAATCGGGCTACTACCCGCATCGGGATCGGCTACGCTCAAACCACTGGATAGGGTGAGGGTGGAGTTTTGCTGAATCAGTTGGCTACCGGGAAGAGTGACCACTGGAGCCGCATTTGCCCCACCCACGGTCACGAACACAGTGGCAGGAGTGGAGATGGTTAAGCCATCGATCGCCCGGTAGGTGAAGCTATCGGTGCCCTGGAAGCCAGTATTGGGACGGTACTGGAAGGACCCATCTGGATTCAAGCTAACAGTGCCATTGCCGGGAGTGGTTGCCAGAGTGGCACGGATCACATCTCCGTCTGGGTCGGTGTCGTTGGCTAACACTCCAGCGGCGGTGATGGACAAGGTGCCGTTAGTCGAGACCGTGTAACCGCCATCATTGACCGCTGTGGGCGGAGCACTGCTGGTATTAATCGCGATCGTGACTGTCGCCGTGGAGTTAAAGCTGCCATCGGTGGCGCGATAGGTGAAGCTATCGTTACCTGTTGCTCCGGCTCCTGGCGTGTAGGTGAAGGAACCATTCGGATTCAGGGTCAGGGAACCCTGGAGTGGATTGGTGACGACACTGGCACTCAGGGCTTGACCAACGTTGGGATCGGTATCATTTGCCAGCACGCCCAGAGTTCGCGGCACCACCAACACGTTGTTCGGATTGACATCGTAGGTATCGGGATTGGCAACCGGGGCAGCATTCGGCGCAACGCTAATCGTGACGGTCGTCAGCACCTCCGAGGCTCCATCGCTGGCTCGATAGGTGAAACTATCCACACCAGTAAAGCCTGCTCTTGGCACATAGGTGAAGGAGCCATTGCTGTTGAACTGAACCAGATCTCCGTTGAGAGGTGTGGAACCACCCGCCAGCGCAAACAATGTTCCTTCTGGGTCGTTGTCGTTGGCTAATACGCCAGGAGCCGTGACGTTGAGGGTTTCGCCTGCGATCGCCCCAAATACATCTGGATTTGCGGTGGGTGGATTGTTCAACGTCACAGACATGGTGACGGTGGCAGTCGAACTAGCAATGCCGTCAAAGGCTCGATAGACAAAGGTATCCGCTCCCTGGAAGGTGGAGTTTGCGGTGTAGATGAAAGAACCATCGGGGTTCAGGGTAACTGAGCCGTTGGTTGGACCTGTCACCAAAAAGACGGTCAGATTATCCCCTTCGGCATCCGTATCGTTGCCCCGGACTCCGGGAGGGGTTTGATTTCGAGGAATGCCGCTAAATGCCGTGAAAGTGTCGTTATTGGCAACCGGGGCAGTGTTGTTGACAACGGATAGGGTAACGGTGGCAGGACCCGAAACGGTAATGCCGTCACTGGCGCGATACACGAAGCTATCGGTTCCCTGGAAACCTGTTTGCGGAACATAGGTAAAGGTGCCGTCGGAGTTGAGGCTGAGGGAGCCGCGGCTGACGGTGGTTTGCAGGCTGGCGGAAAGATTGGTGCCCGCATCGGGGTCAGAGTCATTCCGCAGCACACTATTCAAGATGCCAACGTTAAGGGTGCCGTTGGTGCCAATTCGATAGCTTTCCCCGATCGCCACAGGAGCCGAGTTCGTCCGCAGGGACACCGTAACCGTTGCGGTGGCATTGGCAAAGCCATCCGTGGCACGGTAGGTAAAGGTATCGATTCCCGAGGCTCCAGCGTTGGGCGTGTAGACGAAGGAACCATTGGAGTTGAGGGTCAGCACACCCTGGGTCGGATTAGCAACGACCGAAGCAGATAAGGAATCTCCATCCGGGTCACTATCATTCGCTAAAACTCCCTGCACCTGTCCGATGGATAAGGAACTGCCGATCGCCGCCGTGTAGGTGTTGTTCACTGCCACGGGGATGCCATTCACGTCAATGGTCACGGTGGCAGGAGCGGAGTTTCCGATACCATCGTTGGCGACATAGGTGAAGCTGTCTAACCCGAAGACACCCGCATTGGGCGTGTAAACAAAGGAGCCATTTGCGTTTAAGGTGACGGTTCCTCTGGCGGCATTGGTCAACACACTGGCGGTTAAAGGATTGCCATCGGGATCGGTGTCATTGGCTAATACGCCAGGAGCCGTGATGGAGGTGGAGGTTCCTGCATTCACGACGATCGTATCGTTGACAGCGGTGGGCAAATCGTTGACGGGCGTGACGCTAATTGTGACCGTTGCCGGGGCAGAAGTTCCCCCCAAACTATCGATCGCCACGTAGGTAAAGCTATCAGTGCCGCTGAAGTTGGGGTTGGGCACATAGTTGATGTTGCCCGTGGGGCTGAGGCTGAGGGTGCCGTTGCTGGGCAGGGTGGTGACGCTGGCGGTCAGCGGAATGTTGCCATCGGGATCGGTGTCGTTGGTGAGCACATTGCCGATCGTCAGGCTGGTGTCTTCCTGAACTGTGAAGCTGTCTGGACTTGCCGTGGGGAAGAGATTCGAGGTGACAAAAATAGACACCGTTGCCAGGTTGGATACCGTGATGCCATCACTTGCCCGATAGGTGAAGCTATCAGTGCCAGAGAACGCTGCCTGGGGAATGTAGGTAAAGGAACCATCGGGATTCAGCGTAAATGAGGCGGCTCCGGTGGGGGTGTTGACCAGGGTGGCAGTGAGGGTATCGCCATCGGGATCGGTGTCGCCGACTAGCACACCGGGCAGGGTAATATTCAGGGTTCCCGCTGGGGCAACGTTGTAGCTGTTGTTGGCAGCGATCGGTGCATCGTTGACGGCAGTAACGCTGACTGTTACGGTTGCTGCATTTGATGAAATGGCTCCCAAGCTATCGATCGCCCGATACACAAACGTATCAACCCCATTGAAATTGGCTGTTGGTTGGTAGACAAAGCTACCATCCGAATTCAACGAAAAGGAGAGGGCGTTAGCCGGACCTGTGACTAGAGTAGCCGTCAGTGGGAGATTCGCATCTGAGTCAATGTCATTTGTGAGAACGGAAGAATTGACATTGGCAACGAAAACATCACGACTGTTATTTGTGTCTCCCGGAACTAAGTTTGTTGCATCCGAGGCAAAAGACACAAATCTGCCATCGCTAGAAATTCTTGACTCAAACGATTGACCATTACCTCCGACAGAAAGTCGGCGCGTGGTTCCAGTGGTGCGATCGTGGACGAAAACATCTCTTAAATTATTTGTGTCGCCTGGAACCAAATTAGTGGCTAAGGAGTGGAATGCAACGTAACGCCCATCATCTGAAATAGACGCAGTAAATGAGTCATCATCTCCTTGGACTCCGTTGGAATCAACAGACACACGGGAGGTTTGTCCAGCCTGACGGTCAAAGATGAAAACATCATTGCTAGTGTTTGTGTCTCCTGGGACTAAGTTCGGCGAATAGGTTGTGAATGCTAGATAGCGACCGTCTGGAGAAAGATCTCCTAATCCAAATGTCTGACTTGCATCTGTAATAGTGACTGTACTCCCTGCTTGGCGGTCAAAAAGAAAGATGCTATTGCCGCCAATAAAGTTTTCCTGGACTGCAACATAACGCCCATCATCCGAAGCTTGAGATACTACACCAGTACTAATTTGAGTGGACAGACCACTTTGTTGGTCGTATAAGAAAACTCTACCGATGTCGATCGTGCCTGTATTTTCAAAGGTCGTATAGGTGATATAGCGTCCATCTGAAGAAATTGAGGGCTTACTGGCTGTTCTGATTGTTGCGGGACCAGTTGTATCACTGGCAAGGCGAGTTGTTATTCCAGTTTGGCGATCGTGAAGATAAACGCTTGGGAAACCAGAGTACGGTATCCCTTGTGCATCAATATTTGAAGCGTTGGAATAGTAAACGATGTAACGTCCATTCGCTGAAATAACTGGAGCATAAGAGCTACCTCCTGATGGAACACCTCCCGCCGCAGTTGAAATCAGAGTTGTGGTTCCAGTCTGACGATCACGCAAAAAGACATCAAGTCTGGTGCCTGTATCTCCGGGCACTAATCCTTGAGCGTCCGTTGAGAAAACGACATATCGCCCATCTCCTGAAATATCAGTTCGGTAATAAGCGTTAAAGAGATTAGCAGTTCCAGACCCTTCACTTCCAGTCGAGCTTGTAGAAACGCGCTGGATACTATTGCTGATGAAGAGTGCATCCTCGCTGACGGTAAAAGTGTCTGGGTTAGCAGTTGGGGGACTATTCACCACTGAAGCAACGGTAATATTAACGGTTGCCGTGGTGGGAGAGAGGGAATTGCCATCACTGGCGCGATAGGTGAAACTATCTACCCCGCTGAATCCAGCGTTGGGTCGGTAAGTGAAGGAGCCATCAGCATTCAAATTCAGAGTGCCGTTAGGGGCAGTGGCAACCAGAGTCGCGGTGATGCTGGGGCTGTCCGTATCCGTGTCGTTTTGCAGCACACCGGGAGCCGTGATGTTCAGGGATGCGGTGGTAGCAACGGTGTAGGTATCATTCACCACAGACGGTGCATTGTTGACTACTGAAGTCACAGTGAGATTGACTGTTCCCAGGTTGGAGGAGGTCAAACTGCCGTCGGTGGCGCGATAGGTAAAGCTATCTACTCCGCTAAATCCGGCGTTGGGCTGGTAAGTGAAGGAACCGTTGGGGCTGAGAGATAAAGTCCCATTGGCAGCAGTGGCAACCAGGGTAGCAGTCAAGCTGGGGCTGTCCACATCGCTGTCATTCGCCAGGATGCCAGGAGCAGTGATGTTGAGGGATGCGGTGGTGGCAACGGTGTAAGCATCATTCGCCACGGTGGGCGCATCGTTGACTGGAGTCACGCTCAGGGTCACGGTTGCCGGAGTGGAAACTCCCCCCAAACTATCGATCGCCGCGTAGGTAAAGCTATCAATGCCAGCAAAGTTGCTGTTGGGAACGTAGTTAAACGTGGAACCGGAAATCGATAGAGAGCCGTTACCAGGCTGAGTCAGCACGCTCACCGTCAGGGGCAAGTTGTTGTCTGGATCGCTATCGTTCGCCAGCAGTAAGGTTCCCAGGCTAACTAAGGTCTGATCTTCTTGCAGCGTGAAGCTATCCGGAGTAGCGATCGGGATCGTGTTAGCAGCAGTGGTGACGACCAGGGAAACGGTTGCCGTGTTTGCCGAACTCAAACTGCCATCGTTGGCACGGTAGGTAAAGCTATCGGTTCCACTGAATCCAGGATTGGGACGGTAGGTCAAGAAACCGTTGGGATTGAGGGAAAGCACCCCGTTGGTTGTGGATGCCACCAGCACAGCAGACAGCGCCGGACTGTCAACATCGGTATCATTTGCCAGGATGCCAGGAGCAGTGACGGTGAGGGTTGCTCCTGGACTGACCGAAAGCGTGTCGTTGGTGGCAACGGGGGCATCATTCACCGCCGTCACGTTAAAGGTTACGGTCGCCGGGGTGGAAATCGCTCCCAGACTATCGCTCGCCTGATAGACAAACGTGTCTACGCCACTAAAGTTGGCTCTGGGTTGATAGCTAAAGGTGCCATCCGCGTTCAGGGTAAAGGAAGCCGCATTTGGGGGAGGTGTGACGATCGTGGCGGACAGGGGCAGGTTGTTTTCCGTATCTACATCGTTGGTCAGCACATTCCCTACCGTGAGGGTGCCGTCTTCCCCTAGCGTGAAGCTATCCGCGATCGCCACCGGGGCACTATTCACCCCCACGGAAATGGTGACGGTTGCCAGGTTGGAGGTGAGGCTGCCATCGCTGACCTGATAGGTGAAGCTGTCGCCGCCTGTAAAACTGCCCGTGGGGCGGTAGCTGAAGGAACCATTGGGGTTGAGCGTTACCGTGCCATTGGTGGTGCCTGTGACTAAGCTGGCGGTTAGGTTGGCGAGGGGCGTGTCTACATCGGTGTCATTCAATAACACTCCGGCGGCGGTCAGAGAGAGGGTGCCCCCGGCGGGTAAGGTGTAAGCGCCATCGTTGCGGGCGATCGGGGCATCATTGACCGGCGTAACCGTGAGAGACACTGTGGCAATATTGGAGGTTGCTCCCAGAGCATCCACGACGCGGTAAGTAAAGCGATCGACCCCGTTGAAGTCAGCGCGAGGCGTGTAGTTGAAGCTGCCATTGGGACTGAAGGTGAAGCTACTGGCGTTCGCAGGTCCTGTAACCAGTTCCGTTGAAAGCGGAATCGAGTTATCAATGTCCGTGTCATTGGTGAGGACGGCACCATTGGTGATGGGCTGGTCTTCTGGCGTGGTAAAGCTATCGTTGACGGCAACGGGCGGATCATTCGCATCCGTTACCCGAATCACCACGGTTGCCGGGTTGGAACTGCCACCCAGCGCGTCTACGGCTCGATAGGTGAAGGTATCGCTGCCGCTGAAATTGGCATTGGGCACGTAGGTAAAGCTGCCGTTGCCATTCAAGGTAAAAGAGGCAGCATTGGCTGGTCCCGTCCCTAACACCGCAGTCAAGGGCACAGTAAAGTCGGGATCGTTGTCGTTAGCTAGGAGGCTGCTGCCATTCAGGGTGCCTTCTTCTGCCACGGAAAAGGAGTCATTGATCGCAATGGGAACTTGATTGACGGCTCCCCCGACGCTGACAAACAGTACTTCAGTATCAGACAGATTCACGCCAATGCCGCTGTTCCCGTTGTCATTGACGCTGATGGTGATGCGATCGAAGGCATTGGTGAAGCCGGGATAGCTGCGATAGGTCAGTTCGCTCAACGCCGCATTGATCGCCACCAGAGAACCACTGAAGGAGAGGCGATTATCCTGGGAACCATCCCCCTGGGTAAAGGTTAATCCGGCGGTGTTGCCCAAGCTCAAGCTGCCATTCGCCGACAACAGAGTCACGGACAGATCGAGTCCCGCTGCATCTGGGTCAGCAATGCTAATGCCAGTGATGGATAGGGGCGTATCCGAGTCAGCCGTCGGAGTCGTGGTGGGGAGGGTGATCACGGGCGCATTGTTCACACCCAGTACCGTGACCGCGATCGTGTCAGAATCACCCAGGACACCCCCTAATCCGGTGCTGCCCCCATCCGAGACATTGATGGCGATCGTGTCGTTGCCGTTGAAATCCGTGTTGGCTCGATAGATCAAAGTTCTCAAGGCATCATTCACCGCGGCTTGAGAGCCACGGAAGGCGAGAATGTCATCCTGAGTGCCGTCTCCCAGTTCGAAGATCAAGCCGGTGGTGGAGTTGAGGGAGAGGCGACCGCTGGACGCAAACAAGTTCACCGTGAGTTCGCCCGTAGCATCCACATCCGTCACGTTGATGCCCGTGATCCTTAAGTCCGTGTTCTCGGTCACTTGTTGAGCGTTGGGCACGGTCAGGACAGGCGCATCATTCACGGGGGTAATGGTGAGGGCGATCGTTTCCGTATCCGATAAGGGAATGCCGTTACCGCCGTTGAGGGAATCGCTGACGCTGATGGTGATGGTGTCAGAGCCGCTGAAGTCGCGATCGCCTAGGTAAGACAATCCGCCCAATACTCGATTCACATCGCCCAGAGCACCTTCAAACACCAAAGCTTTGTCCGCGCTGCCATCGCCAGTTCGGAAGGTGATGCCAGAGGTGGAGGTGAGGGAAAGGGTGCCATTCGTAACCAGCAGACTGACTCGAACGGGGCTAGTGCCTGCGTCTGGATCGGCGATACTGATACCCGCGATCGACGTGGTGGTGTCTTCCCGCACCGTTTGCGCTCCGGGCACCGTCAGGACGGGCGCATCGTTGACTGGAGCCACATTTAAGGTGACAGATCCCGCCGCCGATAGGGGTCCGCCCAGTCCGGTATTCCCGCCATCGTTCACCGTGACATTAATCGTGTCATTGCCCCGGAAATTATTGTCGCTGCGGTAAATCAGAGATTGCAGCACAAAGTTTGTGACATCCTGAGCGCCTCGGAAGGTGAGGGTTTCATCCTCGGTGCCATCTCCAGCCAGGAAGGTGATGCCGGTTGTGCGTCCCAGAGACAGCACGCCATTACCCGCCGTCAAGGTCACTGTAACCTCACCCGTCCCCAAATCAACATCCGTGACACGAATGCCAGCAATGAGGGTGTTGGTTTCCTGGTCAATGGTTTGAGTCCCGGTGGGCACCGTCAGAACGGGGGCATCGTTGACTGCCAGGATGGTAATGCTGAAGGTGCTGGAGGGCGCGATCGCGCCAGTGGCATCTGCCACCGAGAACCGGAAGCTGTCCGTGGTGGTTTCTGTATCGTTGTGGATGTAGGCAACCTGGTTATTGGTGATGTCCGCCTGGGTGAAGGTTTGTCCTGCCAGCAAAGTTTGAGTACCCAACCGCACCGCGCCATTGGTGGGCAGACTATCCAGGGTGTAGATGACTGGCGTTTGTCCTTCGGGATCGGTTGCTTGTAGACGGATGGGCGTGATCAGGGCAGAAGTTCCTTCACTCAAAGTCAAGCCCGCATTGACCGCTACAACTGGGGGATCGTTTACTGGGGTGACATTGATTGTGAAGGTGTTTAGCCCGATCGGAGTGGGGATCAGTCCATCTGTGATCGTGAAGGTAAAGCGATCGCTGGTGGTTTCGCTGCCATTGTGCAGATAGCTGAGGTTGCCGCTAATCACATCTGCCTGCGTGAAGCTGGTGACGGCAGTTCCAGATAGCAAGAGGGTGCCGTTCGTAGGCAAGGATGTGACGGAGTAGACCAGGCTTTCCGGCGCATTATCTGGATCGGTGATTTGTAACAGCGTGGCAGAAATATTGTTTGCCTGCCCTTCTGAGACCGTTAAGCCCAGGTTCGTTGCCAGCACCGGCGGATCGTTTACTGGGGTAACGCCGATCGTGAAGCTACTGGTGACTATTCCACCCGCTCCATCGGACACCGTGAAGGTGAAGCGATCGCTGGTGGTTTCGCTGCCATTGTGCTGATAGCTGAGGTTGCCACTGGCAAGATCGGCTTGGGTAAAGCTGGTGACAGCCGTTCCTGATAACAGGAGCGTGCCATTGGCGGGAGAGGTTGTCAGAGAGTAAACCAACCCATTGACGGGGCTATCCACATCTGTGAATTGCAGCAGGGCGGTTGAGAGGTTTGCACTTGCGCCTTCAGATAAGGTCAAGCCCAGGTTGCTCACAACCGTCGGCAAATCGTTAACGGGCGTAACGGCAAAGGTGAAGGTGGTGGTGTCGATCGCGCCTCCGGAGTTATCGGACACGGTGAAGGTGAAGCGATCGCTGGTGGTTTCGCTGCCATTGTGGATATAGCGGATCTGGCTATTATCGATATCCGCTTGAGTGAACGTATTGCCAGTCGTGGCAGTCACTCCATTGACCAGCAAAGCGCCATTGGCTGGCACAACTCCCAGGGTAAAGATCAGCTCCGGCGGCAAGTTATCCCCATCCGTGACGCGCAAAACCGTATTTGTGAGGGTGGCGCTACCCTGTTCGCTCAACGTCAAAACATTATTGGAAACCAGAACTGGCGGCGTGTTGACGTTGATGGACAGAGCATAGGTGGTGAGACTAGCCGGATCGAAAGCTTGCACCTGAATGTAATAAGTTCCAGCCGTTAGCTGACGCAAGATCGATTCTGGTGATGTGCCAGTTTGAGTAGAGGCTTGAATTAAAACCCCCGAACTGTCGTACAGTCCCAGATCGAGATCGGCGGAGAAATTCGCTAGAGATAAACTAACCCGCGCATCGGTGCCGATGTTGAACTGATAAAAGTCGTCTACGTCAGTTGTGCCACCAATCTGATCGCGATACGTGGCTGTGCCTGCCAGATTCTTACCAAGATCCAGAGCCGTTGCGATCGTGTTTCCTGCCAGATCGATCGGTGCAGGTTCGCCGTAGGTGGTGTAAGGAGCCTCCACAACCCATTGGGGATCGGGTACTGCCAGAGGAAAAAGAAAGGAATCCGAGAAGGCTGTTCTATCTAGCAACCAACCAGCAACGTAGCCCTCAGGACCCAGATAACGCCAAATCAGATCAAGGTTGCCATCCCGATTCAAGTCTCCTGTACCACCAACGACCCAATTCACATCGGGGGCAGGAAGAGAGCCAACAGCTTCGATCGACAGCCCATTGAGGAACCAGAAATCAGTGGTAGGGAAGTTTCGATTGCGCCAGAGTAAATCGGGATTGCCATCCTGGTTAAAATCACCAACGGCACCAATCACCCAACCCGGACCCGCTAAAGTCGCGTCGATGGTTGCCGAAGACAACAAAGAGACTCCGTTCATATACCAAACATCCGTCCGGGCAATAGACTCGTTGCGCCAGACGATGTCGATGAATCCATCATCATTGAAGTCACTGGTGCCACCGATCGCCCAATCCGCCCCCAAAGTCGGAAAAATGCTGGCAGAGGAGAGCAAGGTCGTGCCATCCATATACCAAACATCCGTCAGGGCAGCAGAATCATTCCGCCAGATAATATCAGATTTACCGTCCCGGTTAAAGTCGCCTAACCCGCCAACATTCCAGCCAGGAGGCAGATCACTCGATAGTAAGGGTGCCGATACAAAAGTTGTGCCATCCAGAGTCCAGAGTCCGGTTAAGCCAGGGTAACGCCACACTAGATCCGTAGACAGGAGATTATCTTGACCAGAGATATTGAGAATGTAGTTTGCCTGGGCAACTGAGGCACCAGGCGATACGCGAATGAAATAGGTTCCAGGATCGAGGGTTGTATTGATCGCTTCAGAGAAATTACTCGCATTGGTCGATCGCTGCGGGATTCCACCGACGCTCACCAAATTGCCCGTGCCATCAAGAAGCTCAACGTTGGCATCGGCATCCAAACCGGTCAACGTGAGATTCAAACTGCTGCGGTTTAGCAGAACGAAGCGGTAGTAGTCGTTATTGGTGGGAGTGACGAGGTCTGGAAAACTCTGGGCACCAGAGGTCAAATTCAGCGTTGTTGCGGTTGCTAACGAGTTTCCGGCGGTGTCTGGCATAGCTAATAACCCTGTACTGGCATAGCTATTCTGCCCAAGATGTAATTCCTCGATAACATAAATATTTAAGATTTACATAAGTTCGCTGATAAAAACTTCATGAATTGATATCAGTGCGATGTGAAGAAGCTTTGTAGCCGAGGAAATTTTCAACTCAGGGAAGATTCCTTTAAAGCTTCTTTGATGATTTGTTGCACTTCAGACTTCACCTGCTCGTAGGCTTCCGTAGAACACCAGGGACGCAGGTAAAGAATGGTGGCTTCTGGGGTGAGAGTTGCCACATGGCAAGTGGTTTTAGGATGGCTTAGAACCAGCGGGTGGGGTTGAACCAGCGACAACAGGTGAGTGATAGTGGGTTCGATCGCCCGATCGCCAATGTTGACTTCCAGATCGACGCGACGTGTCCCCATTGCTGTAGTGTTTCTCAACGTTCCGGTAAACAGGTTGTTATTCGGCACCACAATTTTTACATTGTCCGTAGTAATCACCGTGGTAGAAAAAATCCCGATACTATCAACCACGCCTGCAACCCCTGCCCCTTCAATAAAATCGCCCACTTCAAACGGACGAAAACTCACCAGCATCACCCCAGCGGCAAAGTGAGACAGGCTACTTTGCAACGCCAAACCCACTGCCAGACCTGCTGCCCCCAAAATGGCGACTAGAGTGGTGGTTTGGATGCCCAGAATGTTGAGCGCTGCCACCAATCCCACAATCAGCGTGAGAAATTCAGCCGTTTGAATAAAAAACTTGCGGATTGTTGGCTCTACCGGATTGAGAAAGCGACGAGAAACCTGACGACTGACTCCGATCGCAAACCGCGTCAGCAGCAGAATCAAAATCGCCCAGACAATCCGGGGAAACAACACCACTGCCATGCCTGACAATACCTGATACAAGTCGGTGGGTGTGGTTTCGATCGTCAGATCTGCGAGGAGGTGGAGCATGGGGCAAGGGAATCGGGGGACGGGGGATAGGGAAGGGGAGAGTGAGAATGATTTTACCGATTCTGGCTTCTGATTCCGGATTCTGGATTCCGCTCTCGCCTGCCCGCGATCGCCACCCGTGGCAACCGATGCTTGAAGCTACAAAGAATTTCCCAGGAGATGGTGTTGAGGGAGTTTGCCCAATCATCGGCAGAAATGGTTTGCTTTCCGTCCTGCCCTAAAAGCGTCACCACGTCGCCTTCTTGAAGATGGGGCACTCGGCTCACGTCCAACATAATCTGATCCATTGTGATGGCTCCAATTTGAGGAACTGGTTGACCTTGAATCAAGACTTGCATCTGGTTTGACAGGTTCCGGGGAATGCCATCGGCATACCCGATCGCCACCACAGCAATTTGCATGGCTCGATCTGCCACAAACCGATGCCCATAACTTACGCCAGTGCCAGCTTCGATCGTCTTGACCTGAGTAATCCGGGCTTTTACTTGCAACACTGGCTTAAGCGACAGCACCGATTTCAGGTGAGTTGCAGGATATAGCCCGTAGAGGGCTAACCCAACTCGCACCAGATCGTAGTGCAGGGCTGGATCTGTCAGGGTTCCGGCAGAGTTTGCTAGATGCAGCCGGGGCGGCGTAATGCCCGCTTGCCGAATCTCGGAGATTGCCTGCTCAAAGCGCTGCTGCTGCTGATGCACGATCGTGCGATCCAGGCTTTCGGCGGTTGCTAGATGGGAGTAGATGCTGGCGATCGAGAGTTGAGGCAGACGATGCACCAGTTGAGCAAACTCGGTTGCGGCTTTCCAAGACGTTCCTAAGCGGGACATTCCTGTATCCAGTTTGAGATGAACCGGAAGCGGAGCCGCATTGACTCTGGTTGCCATCGTTTCGGCAAAAACCAAGGCTTGTTTGGGCGTGCACAGAGTCGGTTGCAAGTTCCAGTGGGCAATCGCCCGAATTTGTTCCGGGGTATTCGTTGCCCCCAACAATAAAATAGGAGCCTCAATTCCCGCTTCTCGCAACTCAATCCCTTCGGGAATGGTTGCCACTCCTAACCAGGTTGCCCCTGCCTGCAAAACCTCCTGAGCCACGGTGACGGCACCATGTCCATAGGCATCCGCTTTCACGACTGCCATCAAATTCGTCCTCGGTGCTAACAACCGCTTCACCTGCCGAACATTGTGCGCCAATGCGTCCAGGTCAATTTCAACCCAGGCACGTTCCTGCCGCATCCTTGCCAAACTTGGACTTTGATCCCAACTCAACATCACACACCGTCCTCAACATCACACCGCATTTCGTTGACTGCCAGGATAGATGCCCTTTGAGCATAGGTCAATCTTTCTGCCATTGCCCCCTTCCTTACTTCTCTCAGCCTCCGCTGCTGAATTCCTTACCAGAATGGTTCCTATGTGCTACCATCTGGGGAAACATTGTTTCAACAAATCCGAATGAGCAAGGTTCTGGTGCTCAATGCCTCCTACGAACCACTCAATATTACGAGCTGGCGTAGAGCGATCGTATTGCTGCTTAAGGGCAAAGCAGAGCAGGTTGAACACAACGGAAAGTATGTGTATTCCGGTTTCCCGTTACCCACGGTGATTCGGCTGCGTCACTATGTTCGGGTTCCGTACAAGGAAATTCCCTTGACGCGCAAAAACTTGCTTCACCGCGATGGGCACTCCTGTCAATACTGTGGCTACACCGGAGAAGACTTGACGCTGGATCATGTGGTGCCACGATCGCGGGGTGGAGGCGATTCCTGGGAGAATATTGTCACAGCCTGCGTGCGCTGCAACGTGAAGAAAGGCAACCGCACTCCCAAGGAAGCCAATATGCTGCTGATGAATCAGCCTTGCAAACCCTACAGCGGTCTTTACTTCGAGGTGACAAAACACGTCAAAAATGGGCTGAACCAGGAATGGCGGAAATACGTGATTGGTATGTAGCCCTCTGGCACGGTTTCAGAGGGTTTAATTCTATCTCTCTGTTTAATAAATTTCTGACTGACTACACCCAAAGAGGTATAAATCGTTCAGCTTATGCTATTTCTTCTTTTTTTTGCGAAGATCTAGTAAGGGCAATCATATTAGCGTTCTCTCAGGGTTGTCTTCATCTTACGATTCAGTACGGTGTCTGAAAGCGCCCCAGGGTCATTCACCTACCCTATCCCCCCCCTATCTATGCAAACTGACTCACTCCCTAAACGTAGCAATTCAAATTCAAAAAGTTTACTGGCTGTCGCGGAGGACCCTTCAACAGACATTAAACCGCCAGCCTCCAAAGACGCTGAACTGGTTGATCTTTCACCAAAATCGATCCCAGAATCAGCACCGACCTACGTTTCCCCATCCTTTGCTTATGACACATCCCGCTCGCGTGAGCAAAGCCAGAAAGTAGAAATGCTGCGGCAGTTGTTAGAGCGCCATCGCGGTCAGCGGCAGTTGGTGGTGCTGCAAGATTTTCCTGACCCAGATGCGCTGTCTTCTGCCTGGACTTACAAACTCATCGCTCAACAGTTTGAAATTCCCTGTGACATTGTGTATGCCGGGACATTAAGCCATCAGGAAAACATTGCCCTGGTGAAGTTGACTAGCTTACCCGTGCAGCGGTGGGCACTGCCGACCTTGAAAGGTCGTGATTTGATGCTTTATCAGGGTGGCTGTGTATTGATCGATAATCAGGGCACCACCAGTCAGCTTATGCCTTCCTTGCAAGAAGCAGGCGTTACCACGGCGATCGTCATCGATCATCACAGTGCCCAGGGCGACATCAAAGCAGAGTTTGTGGATATCCGCCCCTATACCCGCGCCACAGCCACCATTCTGACTCAGTATCTCCAAGCGGGACTGCTGAAGTTTGATACCAACTCCAGCGAGCACGTGAAGTGTGCAACGGCATTAATGCACGGTTTGCGATCGGATACCAATGCTTTACGGCAAGCGCAGGAAGAAGACTTTTTAGCCGCTGCTTATCTGAGCCGTTTCTACGATGCTCAGTTATTAAACGCCGTATTGCAATCCTCCCGCTCAAAGCAGGTGATGGATGTGATTGAGCGATCGCTGAAAAACCGCATTGTTCAAAATAACTTCTCCATTGCCGGGGTGGGCTATCTGCGCTACGACGATCGGGATGCCATTCCCCAAGCCGCAGACTTTCTGGTGACAGAGGAGAACGTCCATACTGCTGTTGTCTACGGTATTGTGCATGACGAAGACGAAGATATTGAACTGGTGATTGGCTCCTTGCGAACCAACAAGATTACCCTTGATCCGGATGAATTCCTCAAAGAAGCCTTTGGGCAAGATCCCCACGGGCGGTTCTTTGGGGGTGGGCGATCGCAGGCGGGTGGTTTTGAAATTCCCCTGGGCTTCCTGTCTGGCTTCACCGAAAGTGCCGAGTACGCCAAGATGAAGTGGGGTGTATTCGATGCCCAGGTGAAACAAAAACTGCTCCGCCTGATCAACCCCGACCAGCACTATCACAATGGGATGAGTTAAGCATCATGGCGGCTGAACTGGAACTGTACTTAATTCGTCACGGACTGGCAGGAGAGCACGGCAGCTATGCCAACGACGATGAGCGCCCCTTGACGGAAGAGGGCAAAAAGAAAACTAAGCAAGTCGCCAAGCGTTTAGCCGATCTGGAATTGCAGTTTGATTTAATTCTGACTAGCCCTCTCGTCCGCGCTTACCAAACCGCTGAAATTCTGATGGATACAGGGTTAGGCAAGCGATTGGAAAAATCGACTGATCTCGCAAGTGGAGAGCTAGAGAGTTGGCTGACCTGGTTGAAGTCCTGGCAACCTGGCAGCGACAGGCGATTAGCGCTAGTTGGACATGAACCCAGTTTGAGCCAATGGGCAGAGTCGCTGGTGTTTGGACGCTCCATTGGGGCATTGGAAATGAAAAAAGCAGGGGTGATTGGGCTGGTGTTGCCCGACCAAGTTGATCCTGTTGGGCGCAGTCGTCTGTTCTGGTTGACTCCACCCCGCTTTTTGATCAATAGCTAAGAAACTGAAACGGGATGTGGATCGGTTGGAGTGAGGCGGGTAGTGGAATCTACAACCTGGCGCACCGGAATTTCAATCACAAACTCAGTGCCCTTGCCCGGTTCAGAAAAACAATCCAGTTTCCCGTTGTGGCGTTCGGTCACAATTTGGTAGCTGATAGACAATCCCAACCCGGTGCCTTTACCGATCGATTTGGTGGTAAAAAACGGTTCAAACAAGCGCTCTCGAATTTTGGACGGAATTCCGGTGCCATTATCGGCAATCCGGATGCAGACGGCAGGAATCAGAGAGCAGGTATTGGGAGACAACAGCTTCTCTGAAGGTAAATATTCAGTGCTGATGGTGATTTGGGGTTGCCATTCTGAGTTATGCCGACTAACCACTGTCTCTTCCAGCGCATCGATCGCATTACTCAAAATATTCATGAACACCTGATTTAGTTGTCCGGCATAACATTCAACCAGGGGTAATTTGTCATAGTGCTGCACAATTTCCACACCGGGAAAATCGCCATTGGCTTTAGTACGATTTTGCAGAATTAGCAGGGTACTATCGATGCCCTCATGAATATCAACCGCCTTCATCTCCGACTCGTCAATGCGCGAAAAGTTACGCAACGATAGGACAATTTGCCGGATGCGGTCGGCTCCTACTTTCATCGACTCCAGCATCTTGGGCATATCCGCCATCAGGAAATCCAGATCAATGTCTTCAACTTCTGCTTGCAGGGAACGATCGGGATTGGGGTAATACTGCTGATATAGACGAATGATATGCAGCAAATCCTGGCTGTATTCGTTCACGTGGCTGAGATTGCCATAGATGAAGTTGACTGGATTATTAATTTCGTTGGCAACGCCAGCAACCAATTGCCCCAAACTTGACATCTTTTCAGTTTGTACGAGTTGGGTTTGAGTGTGATGTAACTCATGCAAGGTTTGTTTTAATTCACTGGCTTTTTGTTCAGCGGTTTCTGCTGCCATCTGTGCCTGATGATAAAGATCAGACTGGGTTTTGGAGATACGTCGCACAATCGAGCTACCGATCGCCAGTACCGTTCCCAAAGACAATACAATGACCGCAAACGAGATCCGTTTAAGATGACTAACCGATTGTAAAACTGTATATTTAGGTAAATCATACATGATGAGCATTTGATGATTTAAGCCTTGATTCATAGTTCTATAACTAATAATCCTGCCCGCATCTGTTTCAAAGTCTCCTTCATTGCTTGATAGTATTCTCTGCCTAATCGCCTCTGAATAATCAGCCTTGAGATTGTTCGCTTGCTTAGGTAAACCGCTCCAAATCTTACTGTGGTCTGTGTGGCTAAGATAATTTCCCTCTTTCGTGGCTAAGATTTTGATGCCCTGATAGCTTTCACTTTCACTTTTCAAATGGTGCGTTAATGATTTGACATATAGTGTGATAACGATCGCTCCCCGCAATTTTCCTGTCTCACTATAAATTGGTGTCGCATAATAAATGATTGCTTCAGTGGGGTAGGCGCTTGTAGAAGGTTGTTCTAGCAAAACTGGTGAAACATAAATCTGTCCTAATTTCAACTTAGTTGTAGGCTGAAAGTAAATTGCATTCGCTTTATTACCAAGCTTTTTAGCAGAATGAAGCAACGTCGAATAACGGTCAGTATCTACGCGAACTAATTCATTCCCTTGCTCATCCAAATATTGAATCGTTTTGTAGTTCTTTTTCGAAGCCATCATGGTCTTAAAAATAGTCTCTGCCCGTCTCACCCAATCTTCGTAGCTTGTATAGTAAATTAACCCGTTGCTTTTAGTCCGATCGACGTCATTACTCTCTCGTGCCTGGACAATGCCTCGAATAGACGGCATCTTGCTCAAAAACAACACATCACCATGAGCATCTTCTAGAGTGTGTTCAATCCTAAAAGCTTCTTGTTCCACCTCGTTTTGGATTTGGCTAACGTTTAAGTCTGTTAAAGCCTGGGTAGATGAAGAAATACCATAAATGCCCACGGCTGAGACTGGAAGTACTGTGCTAAGAACGAGCAAAGTAAGCAATTTACTTTGAAGATTTTTAAGCATGAGTCTATGAATCAAGAGCTTACTTCGGAAATTTCTAAGCATCGTTTTTCGCCTCAAGGGAAAATACAGGCTGGCTAGAAAAATTGCAGATCTGTTTATGCAAGCTTTCAAGCCCCGATGCACCCTATACAGATTAGAAAATTAATCTTCCTTATCATTCCCTGATCGGTATAAATCCCAACAGGTACAGGCGAAATCTCTATGCGTGAGGCGGAAGCGATGAGAGGTACAATTGATAAGTTGATCTAATAAAAGTAGCAGTCAGCCTACTTCAAATTCGATAAATCTCGCTGTTCGTGCCTCAAGGAGTTTTGCCACCGTGAACGCTCAAGCTGTCAATCCCTACGAATCCAAGACTCAAGAAATTGCCCGTCAGCTCATTGCCGCCACCCGCGAAGGGCGATCGCTGTTTGCCCAAATGCGGGATCAGATGCGTTGGGATGACAAGATGCTGAACTGGACAATGGGCAATCCGGGCTTGCGGGTGCAACTCTTCCGATTTATTGATTGCCTGCCAGCCTTGCGGAGTAAGCCCGAAATTGCCCGTCATTTGCAGGAATATCTGAGCCAGGACGATGTAGAGCTACCTGGGGCATTGAAAGGAATGCTCAATTTTGCTAATCCTGACTCAATGCCGGGGCAAATTGCGGCAACAACAGTTTCCACGGCGGTTGAAACCCTGGCACAAAAGTATATTTCGGGGGAAACGATCGGGCAAGCGATCAAAACGATCGAACGCCTGCGAAAAGACCGGATGGCATTCACGGTGGATTTGCTGGGTGAAGCCGTAATCACTGAAACGGAAGCCCAGTCTTACCTCGATCGCTATCTGGAACTGATGTCCCAATTGACGGAGGCAGCAAAACGCTGGTCAACCGTGGAACAAATCGATCGAGCAGATGGGGAAGATTTGCCCAAAGTGCAGGTTTCCGTCAAACTCACAGCGTTTTACTCTCAATTTGATCCGATTGATGAAAAAGGCAGTCAGGAGAAAGTCAGCGATCGCATTCGGATTCTATTACGACGAGCCAAAGAACTGGGTGCCGCAGTCCATTTTGATATGGAGCAGTACCAATACAAAGACATTACTCTAGCCATCCTGAAACAATTACTGTTAGAGGAAGAATTTCAGTCTCGCACTGATATTGGCGTAACTTTGCAAGCTTACCTGCGCGACAGTCTGCACGATCTGAAAGACTTGATCGAGTGGGCAAAAGAGCGCGGCAATCCTGTAACCGTTCGGTTGGTGAAAGGTGCTTACTGGGATCAGGAAACGATCAAATCGGTGCAAAAAGATTGGGCACAACCCGTTTTTAACGACAAAGAATCCACCGATGCCAACTTTGAGGCAATGACGCGCCTGCTACTGGAAAATCACTCGTATCTTTATGCCGCGATCGGCAGCCACAACGTTCGTTCCCAGGCACACGCGATCGCCATCGCCGAAGCCTTGCAAATTCCGCGCCGTCGTTTTGAGTTTCAAGTGTTGTACGGCATGGCGGATAAGTTGGGCAAGGCGATCGCGGATAAAGGCTACCGTGTCCGGGTGTACTGTCCTTACGGCGAATTGATTCCTGGAATGTCCTACCTGATTCGTCGCTTGCTAGAAAACACCGCCAATAGTTCCTTCCTGCGGCAAAACATGGAAGAACGCCCAGTAGAGGAGTTGTTAGCCGCCCCCATACTGCAAGAGACAGACTCATCCGCCCAACCCCTCAGCCCCAACCCCGTTCGGCTGAGCGCTCACGTCGAAGCCCAAACCCCCTTCCCCAACGCCCCCGACACCGATTACGCGATCGCCGACCATCGCCAAGAAGTCCGTCAGGCTCTCCAACAAGTGCGGCAACAATTGGGCAAGCTGTACCGACCGTTGATTAACGGCGAGTATGTCAACACGCAAGCGACGGTGAAATCTTTAAATCCATCCAACTTTACGGAAGTGGTGGGTGAAATTGGGCTGATGAGTGTAGAGCAAGCAGAGGAGGCGATCGCCGCTGCCAAAGCCGCTTTTCCTGCCTGGAAAAAAACTCCTGCCAGGGAACGGGCGGATATTTTGCGCCGCGCTGCCGATTTGATGGAACAACGTCGTCAGGAGTTAATTGCCTGGATGGTGTTGGAAACGGGCAAAATTGCTAAAGAAGCGGATCCGGAGGTCTCGGAGGCGATCGACTTCTGCCGTTATTATGCCGACGAAATGGAACGGTTGGATAGCGGCGTTGCCTACGATTACCCCGGTGAAACGAATCGCTATCGCTATCAACCCCGTGGCATTTCGCTAATCATTTCTCCCTGGAATTTTCCCTTGGCAATTCCCGTGGGTATGACGGTGGCTTCTCTGGTGGCGGGGAATTGCACGTTGTTGAAGCCAGCAGAGGTGTCTTCCGTGATTGGAGCAAAAATTGCCGAAATTTTGGTGGCAGCCGGAATTCCTGCGGGTGTGTTTCAGTTTGTACCCGGAAAAGGCTCGACGGTGGGGGCGCACATGGTCAAGCATCCCGATGTGCACATGATTACCTTTACCGGTTCCCAAGAAGTGGGTTGTCGCATTTATCGAGAAGCCGCAGAACTTCAGCCCGGACAAAAGCACCTGAAGCGGGTGATCGCCGAAATGGGCGGCAAGAATGCCATCATCGTGGATGAAAGTGCGGATCTGGATCAGGCGGTGCAAGGGGTGGTGCAATCCGCTTTTGGCTACGGTGGGCAGAAGTGTTCCGCCTGTTCGCGGGTGATTGTGTTGGAGCCGATTTATGACGTGTTTCTGGCAAGGTTGGTGGAAGCAACACGATCGCTCAATTTGGGAGTTGCGGAACATCCCGGCACCAGAGTCGGTCCGGTGATTGACGGCAATGCCCAGAGCCGAATTCAGGAGTACATCGCCAAAGCCAAGCAGGAATGTGAGTTAGCGTTAGAACTCTCCGCGCCATCCGGCGGTTATTTCGTCGGTCCGACCATCTTCCATCAGGTATCTCCCAGTGCCACCATTGCTCAGGAAGAAATTTTTGGTCCTGTCCTGGCGGTGATGCGAGCAAAAACCTTTGATGAAGCACTAGAGTTCGCCAATGGCACGAACTTTGCTCTGACGGGTGGACTCTATTCCCGCACTCCCTCCCATATCGATCGAGCAGCTCAAGATTTTGAAGTGGGCAATTTGTACATTAACCGGGGAATTACCGGGGCGATCGTGGCTCGGCAACCCTTTGGTGGCTTCAAACTGTCTGGGGTTGGCTCCAAAGCAGGCGGTCCTGATTACTTACTGCAATTCCTGGAACCCCGCGTGGTGACGGAAAATGTGCAGCGTCAGGGATTCGCCCCGATCGAGGGTGCTGATTAATCTGGATTATTCATCCCAATTTGATTTGGACACGCTTTGGACACGCTAGAGATTGAGATCCCCCTGCGGCTCGACTGAGCATCGCCGAACGTCCTACGGCTTCCCTCTTATCAAGGGGGACTGAGGGGGATCGGTGCAAAGCATATGCCACTATTCAGGGGTTGGTAGCGGATCACCTTACCAGGGCAACAAACAAGCTAATGAGAATCAATCCAATCAGGGCGATCCAGCTCAGGTTGCGAGAAAACCAGGTTTTGAAGCGAAAGCTGGGGGAGTAACCTGGAGAGTCTGCAACCAGCGGTTGGGCACGATCGCGGTATAACGTGCAATCCATCGCATCAGGGCGCTTGGGAAAGGTGCAGGAATCATCCTCGTGGTACGTACAGGTCAGGCACAACGGCTCACTGCCAGTCGCCCGATACAAGTTCATGCCGGGATGTCCATAGGCTTTGAGGGCAGTGCGGCAGTAAGGACACTCCAATGCCTGCGAATCAACCGCTTGATGACATTTTGGACACTCTGGCATGGTGCTGCTCTCGTGGAACCAATAACAGACCCAACCCAGTCCGGCAAGAGACCCAAAGGTTTTCCTGAGAGCAACTCCAGATCTGGACGTGGAAATGGGTTAATTCCAGTATAGGAGAGCCGTTTTAGTCCATTCCATCCCATTCCAGGTAAAACTCCTCGCGATCGAGCACAATCTCGCCGTGATCCGGCACCCAGGCAAGCCATTGTTCTCTCGCAACCTGGCAAAGCAGCAAAGCTTCATGACTGCTGAAAATTCCCGGAGCCTGAAACAGCTTGACCCACATGGGCGGATTGGGTTCAAACTGCGACAAAATTTTGACAATTTTAGCGTCTTGAGTATCGCTGAAAGCAATAAAGTCGCAGCACTGAGTCAGGTGATCTGCCGTTCTACCGTCCCCCGAGGACTGTTCAAGCTGCATCAGTTGTAGCCGTATCCGAAATTCGGTTTCCAGTTTCATCGTTCCACCCATTGGCACTGCCACCCTTGAGGATCCGATAAACCGCTCGAACTTCAAAAGGCATGGCAAAACTGTTTCGTATCCTATGATACAGAATATTTCCTGGTTGTTGTTCTTGCCGTTTTAGAACGTTACAGAATAGAACTTGCTTAGATGAACCAGGCGATCGCAATTGCCTTACAATTTGTAATGTTCTAGCGCCCCAAGGAAAAAGACTTATGCCATTGGCTGTTGGCGATACTGCTCCCAATTTCACTGTTAAAGACACCAACGGAAATACCGTGACCCTGTCCGATTACGCGGGTAAACCTGTGGTGTTGTACTTCTATCCTAAAGATGACACCCCCGGATGCACCAAAGAAGCGTGCAGCTTTCGAGATAACTACCAGCAATACTTGAGCAAAGGAATTACCGTGTTTGGCGTGAGTATGGATGACGAAGCCTCTCACCAGGCATTTACCCAAAAATTCAACTTGCCCTTTCCGCTCTTAGCGGATGTGGACGGGGCAATCACCAAAGCCTACGATGTGCAGGGGGAGCGCAACGGCTTCATCTACGCTCAACGGGTGACTTACGTGATTGGTGCCGATGGCAAAATTAGCCAGGTTTACACCACTGTTGACACTGAAAAACACGCAACCGATATTCTTAGCGCGATCGGCGCTTGATCTGCCAGGTTTTATCCTGATTCAACTTTGACACACCACATTTGACACGCTACAGATTAAGTTCCGCCTGATTTCCTCTTGTTCAAGGGGAAATCAGGCGGATCAAGCGTTGAATGGAATGGCACTCTACACGATCGAGGTAACAACTCGCTGCAACACTTCAATTACTTCGGTGGCTTGAGTAAAGCGCTCGGTGGGCTGGGGATTAGTTAATTTTCGGACAATGGCAACCAGATCAGCCGTCAATCCAGGCACATACTCGGCGTAAAAGCGAAATCCCTGTTCTCGCTGGGCGTAGAAGGCTTCTGGCGATCGTCCCGTAAGTAAATAAACCAGCGTGGGACCCAAGGCATACAGGTCAGATTCAGGGGATGGCTGTCCTTGCTGCTGTTCAGGCGCAACATACTCAGCCGTTACTTGCAGTGGGGCGATCGTTCTACCAGGGGTGAGTCCAGTGAGGATCAGGGGCAGGGATCCATCCATCCGTTGGATCAAATGAGATGGTTTGATCCGTTGGTGCAAAATGGGTGGCGTTTGATGATGCAGATAATGCAGCGCCTCACATACTTCTTGAATACGAACGATCGCCCGATCAAGGGTCAACGCGCCTTCTGTTGCCACAACAGTGTCTAAAGACTCACCATAAACTGGTTCCATCACCAGATAAGGCTGTCCCTGATCTAAAAAAACCTCTCGAAATTTGGGCAGAGATGGATGATTGAGGCTTAGAAAGGAGCGTGCCTCTTGTTCGAACAGTTCAATCGCCTGGGGATGCTCCATCCAGGTTGGGAGCAAGGTTTTCAGAATCAAAGTGCGTCCATCTCGCCAAGCCAGATAAGCAGCACTCACGTCATCCTGCTCCAAGGCTTTGATCAGATGGTAGTGTCCTGTAACGCCAATTTGCCGCAAGGGTTTGCCGCACACCAGGCAAAACAAATGCTCAGAGTCAAGATATTGATGACAACAGGGCGAATGAATTAGTTGACCATTAGATTCAACCAACTCCGACTCTTCAACGTCCACAGATGTTTTCCGATTGAAGCCGCTGCGTGGGACTGCGGTAGAAGAAGCAGGCAGGGCAGAGGCGTTATCTAAATTGGGAATGCTGGCTTGACGCGCAGAAGACATGGAGGAGCTTTTTTCGGTTTGCCCGACTGTCTTTTCTCCGACCAGCGAAGCTTGTAACCCTTGTTCTCCAAGATGGATTTGCACATTAGGTCCCGATCGCGCCAGTCGGATAATCACGCCATCTTCCACTGGCACCTGCGTCACTCGCCTGCCATCTAAATAAGTTCCATTGGCACCCAGGTTAACAATTTCCCAACCTGCGTCTGCCTTGCGGATCTCCACATGATGGCGAGACACCACTGCGCTGTAGAGAATGACATGGTTATCCGTCGATCGCCCAATCCTGATGACTGATTCATGCTCAAAGTTCCAACTTTGAACAGGGACGGACTGCATTGGATGCAAAAGAGTGAGAGTAATCACGCTGGCAAAAAGGAGCCTGAATTGTAGACTGCAAATTGGAGGCGGTTGTAAAAGGTGTATTTATCCTACGGTGCTTTGCTCAATGGGAACCAATTTTCCCATTCAAAAACAAATATATTAACGATCAATCTTCAGTAACGAAATTCGGAACGCCTACTCAAACATTGCAAAATCCCCTCGCTCTCTAAACTAACCCATATCCAGGCAATCTACGAAAGTTGGAATAGAAACGTCACCTTATCTCCTTTCCCTAAAGCGATACGATCGCCGGGTCGGAGCCGATGCCGATTTCCCATAGGTAAAGGCAGATTGTTGATATACGTGCCATTGGAACTGCCCACATCTTCAATGTAATACGCTTCCCCTTCCACCCGAATATCGGCATGGATGCGCGACACAATCTCCGAATTTGGAAACCCCGACACATCAATATCCGGTGGGATGCGATCGTTGGGTTTACCCAGATGAACCACAGATACGTTTTGCGGCAACTCGATCGTTGTATCGGTCTGCGTATGTAACAGTCGAGCCGTTTGCTGCTGTAACTGAGTGTGATTGATTGCTTGACTAGCCACTGGCACCACAGCATCTGGAGCAGTCGCCTCACCAACCAAAGACTCTACCGCTCCCAGAGCTACAGCTTCCTCCGTTCCTTCCACCCCGCTCATACCCGCTGAACTCGGTTCAACTAACACAGACGGGATGGGAGGAGTCTCCGGTAGAGGTTGCGGCTCCACTGCCAATGGGGAAACTTCTAAATCAGGTTGAATCTCTGGCACAGGAATTGCGGCTGGGCTGACAGGTGCCTGGGGCACTGGCGACATTGCTTTGAGATTAAAACCACATTGCCCGCAAAAACTGGCATCCACCTGCACTTTTGCGCCACAGTTCGGACAAGCAGTAGTCGCAGGTAGGGGGGTATAGCAAGATTCACACTGAACAGCACCATCGGGATTTTGATGGTTGCAATTTGGACACACAATCATGAGCACTTCCCATCTCTGAGGACATGATAGACGAGACAGGGACTTGGGGAGTAGGGAATGTGAATGAGAGGAGGGGAAAAGGGGTGAACGAATGTCCTAAGTCATCGCTCCTTCGTCCTTCGGTTTCTGCTGACGAATGACCAATGACCGATGACTTAGGATCAGGATTAATTAACCTGGAATTTCTCGGTACGGGCGCACAGCCGTGCGCCCCCTGCAGCAGATCTAACTTTTATAGATTATTTCGTTCCAGATCCTTAGATGCTGATGACTAGATGCTTCTGCCTTTTCTACTCCGCCGACAGATTCTTGCCCGCTGCCCGATCGAGCAACCACCAGAGTTCTCCTTCGGGCTGGATCAACCGGGATGGGTACTGACTGGCATCGTCTTCAGCCGCAAACACATGGGAGAGAGCCGTTTGCTTGTTTTCGCCTGCCACTAGAAAAATGACAGTACGGGCGTGATTGATCAAAGGAGCCGTGAAGGTGATGCGGGGTTGTCCGTCTTTGTTGCCCACTGTGACCAGACGATCGCGCACTTGCAATGCCTCAGTGTGCGGAAACAGGGATGCAGTGTGGCCATCGTCGCCCATACCTTGCAGCATCACATCAAACACCGGAAATTCTCCAGAAGCCGTTTGAAAGAATGCCTGGATTTCGGCTTCGTGTTTGGCAGCATCGATCGCGGGATCACCAGACGCAGTGGGCATGACATGAATATTTTCGGCTGGGATAGAAATATGATCTAACCAAGCTTTGCGGGTCATGCCTTCGTTGCTATCAGGATGGGTGGGGGGCACGTAGCGTTCATCTCCCCAAAAAACGTGAATTTTTTCCCACGGTAGCTCATGCTGCGCCAGTTTTTCGTACAAAGGCTTGGGGGTGCTCCCCCCAGAAAGGACGATCGTGAATTGTCCCCGTTGAGCGATCGCGTCTTCCAGCTTAATCAGGAGAAGATCCAGAGCGCGATCGACCAGGGCAGCTTTGTCTGGTAATACTTCTACAATTCTTTGCGTCATGATTCGCCTTGTTGCAACGCCTCAAATCATAAAAGCAGGAATTTTCAGCGCCAAAATTGAGCCATAAAGACTTAAGGTTCTTCCCATCTGGTTTGGTTAGACTAAATTCATGTAGGATACTCTAAGTAGGTCAAAGGTACTATGGTTGAGACACCACAGCAAAAACCTGCATTCGTTGAATATCCCGAATCGAATGGATAACCGATGACCGAAAGCGATGCCACCCGCAACGACCTGATTTATCGTAATTGCTCAACTAGGTTGACGGAGGTAGGACTTTGGCAGAAGATGGTAAGCTTTTGCCATGAAGGAACTGCCTCCCCTCAATGGACTAAGCCACGCCGAAAAGGATGCCCTGATTGGCGGGCTGTGGCAGGAGTTGCA
>JANRIN010000272.1:0-11844 GCA_033764965.1 Leptolyngbyaceae cyanobacterium bins.302
AGAAGCGGCGGTTTTACAGACCGTTGCCCACGCTGATAGGCGAGCCGACCCATGTTGAATTTGGCAGTGCCGACGGGAGTTGAACCCGCAAACGCAGCATTGAAAGTGCTGTGGCTTTACCGATTTGCCTACGGCACCAAATTTTGAGATTTCTACAGCGTGCAAGTTTGAGAAGCTGTTTTTTCAGCCTCCAGGGTTGGCGGAGGCTGTAGGAGTCGAACCTACTTCGCTGTTAGGCGAGTGACCAGTGTGTAGGCTTCTCGGATGAGGGCACACCGTAGAACGCACAGACCAGGATTTGAACCCGAACCAAAGGTTTTGGAGACCCTGGTGCTGCCGTTACACTATCTGTGCATTGGTGGCAGTGGTGGGAGTCGAACCCACATATCCTCGGTTATGAGCCGAGTACCTTAGCCGTTAGGTGACACTGCAATGATTGGACTCCAGGGTGGGAATCGAACCCACGAGTAGTCGGTTTTGCAGACCAACGCCTTCCCACTTGGCGACCTGGAGATTTGGTGGAAACGTGGGGAATTGAACCCCAATCCTGTAACCGTCCGTTTGTTGGTTTCGGAGCAAGTGATGCCAATTTCCACGAGCGAGGATGACAGGGTTTGAACCTGTGACCACTTATCTCGGAAACAATCACTCTGTCCATCTGAGTTACATCCTCATTGGGAGCATCGACGGGAGTTGCACCCGCTGATCGCATCTTCTGAACTCTGGGCTACGCCTGCCTAAGTTCAGAAAGATACGACTCCATGCTTGAGAGGCACGGCGACTTCTCTATTCGTCCACGATGCTACAAGGCGGGGATGATGGGATTTGAACCCACGATCTTTCGCTCGACAGGCGATCGCTTTGAACCACTAAGCTACACCCCCAAAGGTGGCATTTATGCAATTTTCAAGGTTCAGGTTGGCTGATGAATTAGCAGAAATTAGAAGAAGCAACGCCGTTCCAGATAATAGATTTGCTGGATGTTCTGTCGCTTTTGTTTGTACTGAGTAAAAGATGAATTTCCCTGATCTGACGAGTCGTCTTGAAGTGGTGTGGAAATGCCAAAAACATGAGTAATTAAGAACTCAAAGAACTTCAAGAGACCATTGTTTTTAGTAAGGGAGTGAGTGTTCATTGGATTGGCTCCTCTGTGTCTCGTCTTATGCTACAAACATAATACAATATACTACAAACGTCAAGGAGGTACTACAACTTTTTTTGAACGTGTCGGGATTTAGGGTCGGGACTGTTGAGATTGGGGTTGAATGCTGGGCGCTAAGAATAGAGGAATCTTCTGTCGCTGCTCGGTCTGCATGAGTGCTCTCCTCAAAAAATAACCCCCACCTCTGATGACTAGAAGCGGGGGTTGGGAAGTTGCTATGGCTTTCCCTATGTCAGTGTCAGGATTGCCCTGCACCTCCCGCAGCTAGTGAGTTGATCCGGATTGGGTCGTCCGGCGATGTTGCTATGGATGCTTTCGCTGACGGATTTACCGCCGCTAAACCAATACATCCCTTCAAACGCAAACAGCGCCGCTGCTCTACCTGAACAAGGTTGGGGTCGAACATGGGTGCTGACTAATGTGGTGAGGATGCGTATCATAGAATGCTGTAGTATTCGTATTACAATTCTGACTGTCTATATACTACATTTGTAGTATTAGGCTGTCCACCCTTAATTGAAATTTAGGATGTTCGGTTATGGATACATCCAAACGAGGTAACACTTCGGAAATGCAGAACAAGGTTATCAGTGCTTGGAAATCACCTGTTGCTAATAAGCGATTGCTACATGCTACTGCGTGTAAAAAACTCCTTCAATTCTGCTTTTCCCTCTTGAGTAAAAGGGTTATAGAAAACTTCGTCTCTATTGTTCTCCACCCAAAACCGCAATACTCTGGGATAGTCAGCATAACGGACATAAACCAAAGGAATTGCCGTTGAGTTGATGATGTTCAACTTAGCACGATCTCGTTGTTTGCTATCTTCTAAGTCATGCCAAGGGGACTGGCATTCCACCATCAAACTGGCTTTCCGGCAGTTGTGATCTGGATTAGCATTCATGACAATGATATCTACTCTGGAGTTGACCCAGTATTGCCACTGAGATTTGTCAAGGTAGACTCCTTCCCGTTTAGGGCAAGCGATTTGTAAGGGAAATTCAATGAAATACCAGTACTCCTCGCCTAGGAAAATCCTTACTAGTTCCAGAATAGATAGTGCATAACCACTAATCAGTTCCCCCCGTTCAAAGTTAGCGGTAAAGAATTTCACATCTTCTACATTCTCTGTCTGGTAAAAGGTGACTAGAGAATGATCTGCATAGTCAGTGTGGGCTTCATTGTAATGAGCACTCATTGCCTTTACTCCCTTGTCAACATGTCTCTAAACTATCTGGAGTATCCCAACCAAGCCCACACACCTATCTGGGTAATTTTGTGGGTAATTTTGTGGGTAGTCTGTTACTCGACAAAGTTGATACCCTTGAAGCGTTGTTTGCAAAGGATATTTAAGCAGTGCTTACTCCCTCATCAGATTCAACTGAGGACTTTTTAGAGGTCTACCATTTATATGATTGGGACAAGTTTCATCTGGATCTTCTGAGAGGTAATGCTGGTGAGGGATTAAGCCCACAGGAGGAACGGTGTTTACGAGCTATTGCTCTCGACTTAGAGCGTCAACAAATTGCTGAAAAGCTGTCAATCCAGTCAAGCACCGTAAGAGATTACTTAAGAAAACCATATGAGTTGATTAAAGTTCTCTTTGATGTTGAAGGTAGGATGACAGAGAAAAAGGCGCGTAGTCTCATTTTGAGTAAGTATAAGCAGTCAAAGCTAAATAGTTCCACTTTTATACAAGAATTTGCGTTTGATCATGAAGTTGAAAATGGAAATCTAGAAGGTGCAATTTCAGTTAATGAACTTGTATGGTCAACACTCAATGAAATCCAGCCATTTGTAGATAAATTTCATGAGCTTTGTGAAATTGAAGCTTACGTAGAGGCATTCTATGTAATTTTTGAAACTGATGGCTATGAAAACAGCATTTATAAATTTTTGAGTTCTTATGGTTACCTCAATACCATTATTTCTGTTTATGAGAAATTGTCAGAAACATGGAATCCAAGGAAAAGCGAAAAATGGGAATTTTTAACAATGTTGGCTTGTTTGGGGGATGCCTGTGATCGAATGGGTGATCACAAGAAAGCAATTGATTATTACCTTAATTGCTTGAATATGGCTATAGAAATTGATGATGTTGATAATATTGGTGGCTCTCTTGTCAATCTTGGTTTAACTTATTACTGGCTGAGAGATTATGAAGAAGCAATAGACTGTAGCCGACGAGGTTTGGAGGTTGCCAGAGAAATCGGTAATAGAGAGTTTGAATCTCATGCATTGAACAACTTGGGACTAATATACAGTGACCTTAAAGAGTATCGTTTGGCTATTGATTATTATCACTTCTCATTAGAAGTAACATTCAACAGTGATGGTTTTTTAGATGATGGAGGGTCACTAATCAATATAGGAGACGCATATCGTAAACTAGAACAATATGAACAAGCTCTTTCTTACCTCCAACGTGGAATAGAAACTGCTCATCAGAATCATCATAAACAATTTGAGGCTAATGGTTGGTTTAATTTAGCTTTGGCACTTGAGTCCTTAACTCAGTATTCAGACGCTCTCTCAGCTTATGAAAAGGCTCAAGCTCTATATCAAGAAATGGAAATGTTTGATCACTTAAAAAACTCCGAAGAAGCCATCTGTTCCTTGAGAGAGATCCTTGATCACGATACATGATTTGCAGATTGGAAAACGTTTACATTCCCAACCGCCGATCGCCATACCCTGACTCAATTCCGCTCAATCTCATTGAGGAGAGCGATCGCCACAATCCCATTAACCGACTGCAAGCGATCAACAACATGATCAATGAACTGGGGCAACTGCTGATTCATATTGCTCTGTCCGATCGCTGGTTCTAAACAACAATGGGGTGGACTGCATCAGCGACCCGTTCTTCCCACCGGGCAATCGTTGAGTGAGACTTGCCAAACGTCCGTCCGGTTGCTCTCCTGCCCAATCCTTCGATTCCTCCATTCACGGCAGCGGCAGTGATGCTGCTTGGGGTATGTAGATGCGATGTCACTGTGCCTATTCTGTCGATCCCCTGTTAAGAGTCCAGTGCCAAGGCAAGCAGCAGAGGTATGAATAGAGGAAAGTTAGACCTAAGTCTTTTCTTTCTGTTGTATCCTCCCGTTGCCTTCGCCATAGTCCCTTCCTCGCCAACGCTTGGGTGTTTGGCTGGAGGAGAGGAAAATTCTCAGAACTGCCAGGGGATCGGCTAGGGGCGAGAGCCAGAAGACCCAGCGAGTTTTTGCTTGCGAGAAATCGTAGGAGGGGACGATCGCGAAATTCAGTCCTACTCGCATCAGGAGTAAAAAGGCATTGAGCCAGAATGCAGTTTGAATAGTGAGATTGGTGTATCCGGCTTGAAGCAGCCACCCAGACCAAAGCAACAGAAATAAGGGCAACCCTTGCACCAGGAGCAGAAAGAGGCAGTCTCCCCAAGTTTGGGTGCGGGTGGCGGCATCTTTCAAATCCAGCGATCGTCCCCATTCGCGCCAAGTTTCTGCTGCCCCTTCATACATCCGTACCTTAAAGACTTTCGCCCCGTCCAGGAAGATAACTCTTGCCCCTCGCGCCGCGATCGTTCGTGCCAGCGTCACATCGTCACAGAAAGAACGTTTGGCACTGGAATATCCTGCGACTTGTTGCAACACCGAGCGGCGACAGAAGAAACACTGCCCATTTGCCATCACGCGATCAGCGGCATTTCCCGTCTCTCCGGCTGCACCGAAGCGGTAAACCAGGGTCATGAGCAAGGCAGGCTGGAGCCAAAGTTCGCCAGGATACTTCAGAACAAATCGGGGTGACAAAGAGATCAAGTCATAACCTTCCTTGTTTGCCGTTTCTAGTAAACTTGCGACTAAACCCGGTTGGGGTTGGGTATCCGCATCAATGCCTAAGATCCACTCGCTACGATCGCTACTCGCTAAAAACCCATTATGCAATGCCCAGGGACGACCTACCCATTCACTCGGCAATGGATCGTCGTTGATCAACCGAAACCGAGGATCAGTGTTTTGCATTGCCTTGACGCGATCGGGTGTGCCATCCGTGGAATAACTATCCACCACAATCACTTCCCGCACTTCATAGCTTTGCTGACTTAATCCCGTCAAACAAGGTGTAATTCGTTCTGCTTCATTCAGCGTCGGGACAACCACACTCACTTTTCCCAGAAAGTCCGGCTGGGGCGATCGTGGTTGTAAGGGAGGATGGCGAGTTGGTCCGCGCAGTAGCCGAGAGAGCAAAATCGCCACAGCAGGAAATTGTGCCAGCAGCAAAACCAGGAAGCAGCCAGCGATAAGGGTTGGCACCTCCCAATTCGAGGCTTCACTCAGGGGAACGTTGATTTGGGCGAAATGATCGATCAATCGAAAAACGTTCCTATGCTGCGTTGCGCTTGGAAATCACTTGAACGGGCACGGTTGGAACGTCAGGCTTCACATCATCGATCGCTTCCGTGCCCACACTGCTTTGCCCCACCACCGACAGACGCTGAGAAGATTTGGCTGAACCGCTACTCCACCAGAGCCAGAGAGCAGGCACAACACCCAACGCAAACCCGATCGCGGTTGGAATCCAGAAGCGGTTGTCCAGTTGCGCTACGGTGATAATGGCACCAAAGGCGAAGTTAATCAGGTAAATCACCAGAGGCACCCAGAGGCGATCGCGTTGAGGGGCAATCTCAGGCTTGCGCCAAAACAAACTTGCCACGGACATGAACAGAACGCCAGTTCCCAACCATCCCGTCAAGTTGCGATAGGGCATCCCAAAAAATTCGCCTACATCCTGGAATTGCCAAAACGGGTACGCCGCCTGACTCATTGCCGGATCCAGTACGAAGTCCCAGGAGGTTAACAGGACTGCACCAAGGGCAATCGCCCCCAACTTGGACAACCAGCCATTCCACCCTTTCGCCTCCAGACCAGATCGCGCTAGCACATAGGTGGAAAATCCAACATAGAACCAGGACAAGGGAATGGTGAATGGCACGAGTCCAGCGATTTTGTAGCCCAAACCATTGAGGTAGCCATAGTGACCAAAGGGAAAACCGGTACTGGTGCCCAAAAGCTCACTGCATAGCGACAACAGCACAGCAGGCACCATAAAACCCAACCAATTGCGCCATCCCACTGTACGGTAGGCAAAGATCGCGACTGTAATTGCTCCTAACAAAATATAAGCAACTCCACCTCCCGCCATTGACCAGCCAAACACCTGCTGTCCGAAGGGTGGTAACGCTGCCACCACAGCCGGATTAGGCAAGACCAGCAGCAATCCAGCCAAGCCAAAAAAGAGTGACAAACAATGACTAATGAGACACGCACGCTCAACAACGACCAGTCGCTTCATAGCAAATCCTCACGATTGGGGCATCCAGAATTTGGGGTATCCAGAAGTGCCTGGTAACAGTTTACAAATGTTTAAGAAAAATGCACTAGGAATTGGCAGGAGAATTAAAATTTTTGGGGTAGGGATAGGAGATGGGAGATGGTTAATTCCTAACCCCTAAACCCCCAATCTCTACCTCCTGTGTCTCAATTCCCAATCCAGCTAAAACTCCCTGAAACAGTTTGATGCCATCGGTGCCGCCTAACATTGCATCAGACGCTCGTTCTGGATGGGGCATCATGCCCAACACATTGCCCTGGCGATTGCAAATTCCGGCAATGTGGTTTAGGGAGCCGTTGGGATTACTGGAGGGGTCTAATTCGCCCTGGGCTGAACAGTAGCGGAACACAACCTGCTGATTCGCTTCCAGTTCTTGCAGAGTGTTTGGATCAGAATAATAGCTGCCTTCTCCGTGGGCGATCGGAATTGTAATCACAGAATTTGGCTGATACTCCTGAGTCCAGGGCAGATCGGTTCGTTCCACTCGCAAGGGCACTCGATCGCAAATGAAGTGCAAATCTCGATTTCGGACGAGTGCTCCTGGGAGTAAACCCGCTTCCGTCAATACCTGAAAGCCGTTACAAATCCCCAATACATACTTGCCCTGATTAGCGTGGTCAATCACTGATCGCATGGCGGGAGAAAATCGGGCGATCGCTCCACAGCGCAAGTAATCGCCATAGCTAAAGCCACCCGGAACGACAACGACATCAATATTTGATAAATCGCTATCTTCATGCCAGATCATCCGCGTGGGTTGCTGCAACAAATCACGAGTCACGTAGGCTACGTCACGATCGCAATTCGACCCCGGAAACACAATCACCCCAAACTTCAATGATTCCACTACAATTCTTCCTCTTTAACAATTTAGATTTATGACTGACTATTAGTAGCTGGATCTAAATATTTACCAGATCAACATTCTCATACAGATCTGCAATTTGAATCTGAACCTCAGGGGTACTCAATGGTTTAGGAACAAAGGCTGAAGCAGCTAATCGACATCGAGTCACTGGCGCACTTCCTCTGCCCAGTCAATGCTGGGCAGATTTTGCTTTCATGGCATAGGCGCGAAAACGTTCCAAGTCAGCATAGAGAGTGGATTCCACGACGCGCCCAATAAACAGGTTATCCATCAATTGGAATAGAAAACCAGGCACCGAGTAGGCAACGGACATTTTGACAATGCTGCCTTCCTCGCCACGATCGTAGAAGCGGATCGCGCCTCGGTTTGGCAAGCCATCCACCGACTCCCACTGCAAAATTTGATGCGGCACCACCTTCACCTCGCGGGAAAGCCAGCTAAACTCCAAGCCCCCCGTTGCCAACTTCCAGCGCGAGAGCTTCGGATCATGCTCCTGAATCTTGACTGAATCAATCCACTTCATCCAGTTTGGCATTTGCTCCAGGTCAGACCAGAGACTCCATACCAGATCGATCGGCGCATCAATATCAATTTGAACAGTGTGTTCAAGCCAGTTGGACATGGGTTAGGGGCTAAGGGGGAGATTAGGGACTGAGGCAGCGGTGCAGAAGGCTACCAACGATAGGGTAACGCATTAGGACGACTGAAACGCAAAAACCGCATGGCAAGGACAGTTTTGTCTCTGAAGAGCAGTGCGTTGAACCCACCATCCTCGTTACCCTATCTGGAAATTCCAAGTCTTGTGTAGCTCCCTTTTCGATGGAGTAAATAGCCTGTGCCGTCAAAAATACCTATAGTGTTCCGCCCAGTCTTCTACTTTAAGCCTGAAAAATACTGAGCATTTCTAATAGCTAAAAAGGGTCGGAAAAATATAGATAAAATAGGCATTTTGATGACACCCGTTAATATACTTAGATCCTCTAAAATGAGAAAAGAATATTGCTTGATTCTCTCGTAGAAACCCTTAGCATAAGGGTTGAAGGCTGTTCTAAGCAGACTGAAAAATTGTAATAAACCATTATTCTTTACGTAGTTTTAGATGAATTCAATGAATTGATAAAGGATGGGATTTCACTGTTAACTTTCTTAGCTCAAGTGTGGATGATAGGGATGTAGTCCAATGAAGCTTCGACGCGAAGTTTTAATTATGAACCTCAAACAAATCGTTACCGCAGCTAGTGTTGTTGCAACTGGATTGATCGTTTCTGGCGCTCCTGCACAAGCTTTCTCCTTTAGTACCAATTTTTCAGGTACTGGTTCCACTGGCGACATCACCCTTAACTCTGTGACTGTAGGCAATAAAACCGTTAGCGATTTTGCTTTGGTGAAATCGGCTCAGATCGTTCAAAACGATGAATGGACTGGCGGCAACTCCGGTGCTGCTAGCTCTGAGCGGGGAGATACTGCTTCTGGTGTAGCCCTTGAGAAAGCTACTAATGAGAGCGTTGCTGCTAGCTTGGGTAACAAGAACCTGAACAACATCATTGATGGAGAGGATGCTGGCTCCTTCAAGATCAATTTGTTCTTCGAGCAAGCAGTTTCCAACTTGTTCTTCTGGGAGCGGGGCATGAACAGCGACTTGTCTGTGCAGGCATTGGATGCAAGTGGCAACTTAATTGGTAGCCTCTTCAAAATTACCCGTGATACCTGGACTAGCGCTAGCTATGGCATCAACACTACCGAAATTGGAGAAACTCAGCAAGTTGGCTCTTGGGGGTTGAGCGCGCGTGATTTGGGTGTAGTTGGTTCCATCTTTGGGGTTCAAGTCAGTGCTGATGCTACTCATAATGGACCTGACTTCAAGGTTACAGGTGAGGCTGCCGCAGTTCCCGAACCTACCACGATGGCTGGCTTGGCTCTGGCTGGTGCTGGTTTCGCTGCTGCTCGTCGCCGCAAGAAGCAGGCTGCTCAGTAGTTTTAACTGACCGAGCTTGTGGTATTGGGTTTGCAGTAGAATCCCCCGTTAACTCATGGTGAGTACGGGGGATTTTCATGACTGCACGATCGCTAGAGCAAACTCAAGATTATTTGTGTTGATTACCTGTTGTGGCTAACACTCGTTCGGCTAGTTTGTCTGGCACTTCTTGCAGGTGGTCAAAGTCCCAGTTGAAGAAGCCAACACCCATCGTCAGCGATCGCAATTCAACAATCAGATCGTGCATTTCAGCCTGAGGAATATACGCAATCACCTCATCCCAACCAACCCAATCCGGCTTAGCATCGTAACCCAGAATTTGTCCGCGTCGTCCACTGGTTAACCGCAACACTTTTGAGGTGAAGTCGGTTGGCACGGAGATTTTAACATTCAGAATCGGCTCCAGTAGGGTGGGTTCACACTTGGCTAATCCCTCTTGCATTGCAATTCGAGCGGCTTGCTTAAATGCTTGCTCAGAACTATCCACCGAGTGGTAAGAGCCATTGGTTAAAGTCACGTCCACATCCACAACTGGGAATCCCAAGGGTCCATGCTGGAGATATTCTCGTACTCCCGTTTCAACGGCTGGAATATACTGACGCGGCACAACCCCGCCCACAATTTTTTCGTGGAAGTTAAAGCCTTCCCCACGAGATAACGGACGAATGTCGAGATACACATCCCCAAACTGACCGTGCCCCCCCGTTTGGCGTTTGTATCGACCATGAATGGCGTTGGCAGTTTTGCGGATTGTCTCCTTGTAAGGAACTTGGGGCGGATGGGCAGACATGGGCAGGTTGTACTTGCGGTGAAGTCGATCCATTGCCACTTGCAGATGAATTTCTCCTTGTCCCCAAAGAATGACTTCGTGGGTATCTCCGTGTTGCTCCCAGAAGAGAGAAGGGTCTTCTTCCATCATCTTGGTGAGGGCACCAGACAATTTCACCTCATCATTGCGGTTTTCAGCCGCGATCGCCAGGGCAAAGACCGGCGCAAGCTGGGCGGGCTTGGGTAGGTCGATCGCGACTTTGTCTCCCGCCGTCAATGTATCGCCAGTCTTGATTCCATCTAACCGTCCCAACGCGACGATTTCTCCAGCTTTGGCTGTGTTGATGCCCTGTTGCTGTAAGCCCATTAAACGGTACAGTCCACCCACCCGGACTCCATTCAAGGTCATGCCATCGGTCAGGGTGCCTCGCCAAACTCGGACAAGGGAGAGCTTACCGCCCTGTGGGGTGTAACAAGTTTTCAAGACTTGAGCAAGCGGCACATCGCTGGCAGGAATTTGACGATGATCGGCTGTGGTTTCGGGTTCGGGGGACTCCCTCAGAAGCGCTTGCAGCAGTGGACGGATGCCAAAGTCTCGATCGGCAACCCCAAGAAATACTGGCACAATTTGATCTGCGCCTAACTCCAGCTTCAGGTCTTGCAAAATTTCTTCCTGAGGCGGCTCGATATCCTCCAGTAGTTCCTCCAGGAGATGATCATCAAAGTTCGACAAAGTTTCTAACATTTCGTTGCGGGCTGCTTTTTCCTGTTCGCGCAATGCGTCGGGGAGGGGAACAGGGTCAGCAGGAGCACCGGGGTGATAGTGATAGGCTTGTTCACTGACGAGATCAATAAACCCAATCAGTTTTTCTCCAGTGCCGATGGGATATTGATGGGCAACGAGAGGGCGGCTAGACACTTTTTTGAGTGCCTGCAATACCTCATTAAGATCCACATCAGCTCGATCCATTTTGTTAATAAAAACTAAGTGTGGAATCTCCCAATCATCTAGAAACTTAAACAGTGGAGCTAAGGTGAGGACGCGATCGCTCACCGCTTCGCACACCACGATCGCTGCATCGACACCAATTAACGCATTTAAGGTTTCCTGGGCAAATTCAACTGAACCCGGACAGTCTAAAAACGTAAAACGAACGCCGCCATATTCAGTACTGGCGGCGTTTACTTCTACACTCATTTGGCGATCGCGGGCTTCTGGAGCAGCATCACCCACGGTATTTCGGTCTTGTACTTTGCCCTTACGGGTGATCGCTCCAGTCACAAACAACAGACTCTCTAACACTGTTGTCTTTCCGCTTAAGTAGGGACCCACGATCGCCACGTTTCGGGTGCCCAATAAAACGCTTTCGTTCATAACTACCTCGCTGGATTTGCACGAGTAGAAATTTGCCTAGTTAGAACTCTGGCAACCTCAGCTACATTCGCTCCAAATAGGCAATTCATCAGTTTCATTTGATTGATTTAACTGATGTACTTGCATTGTCTATTGTGCTCAACAGCACTGAACAAAATTGCAGATATTCTTAATTCTGAGTTAAACAAGCGTGTAATTGCTCAACTAGGTTGACGGAGGTAGGACTTTGGCAGAAGATGGTAAGCTTTTGCCATGAAGGAACTGCCTCCCCTCAATGGACTAAGCCACGCCGAAAAGGATGCCCTGATTGGCGGGCTGTGGCAGGAGTTGCA
>JANRIN010000273.1:0-20604 GCA_033764965.1 Leptolyngbyaceae cyanobacterium bins.302
GAATAGCTTCGGGCGCGATCGCCATCTCATCCACCAGCGACGGCAAGTTGTCCTTCAATACAGACCAACCGCTGTAAAACACCAGAATGGCAACCGGAAAGGCCAGCACCACATCCAGCCATTGCAGCCCCCACGCCCAAACGCCAATCAAGCCACCCATAACGCTAATCGTCACCCAGATATCGCTCATGGTGTGTTGGGCATCGGCAATCAAAATCGGACTCTTGACTCGATGTCCCTCCCGTCGCTCGTAATACGCCACGAAGATGTTAATCCCCAGCACAATCAGCAAAATCCATAATTCGGAGGATGAAATGGTGACGGTAGATACTTGATCTGACATGACGCGCTCGATCGCTGTTTGCACAATTTCAAAAAAGGCAATCCCCAAAAATGCCGCAATCCCTAATGCGCCCACCGCTTCGTATTTCTGGTGTCCGTAGGGATGATCGCGATCGGGTTCTGGTGACGACAAGCGGCTAGTAAACAGTCCCAACACATTGTTAGCGCTATCGGTGACACTATGCAGCGCATCTGCCAGCAAGCTCAAAGAACCCGTGAGGCTTCCCACGATGACCTTCAACACCATGACAAAGATGTTGAGTAGCAGGGTAATGAGCAGCACTCGTCGCACTGCACCACGATTGTCAATCAATCCAGTATTTGCCATCCCTCCAGTCCTCGCCCATCTGCTAGACGACTGCTATCTGTTAGACTACTTGATTCGTGGTCAAGTCTACTAATCCCATGACACTTCCAACTGCTGCTTATGTTCAATTCACGCCAGATTTGCAGATTTGTCGCCTTCTGAATGGGATGTGGCAGGTCTCTGGTGCTCATGGCAAGATCAACCCTCAGCAAGCGATCGCCATGATGTTTCAATACCTGGATGCAGGGTTTACCACCTGGGATCTGGCGGATCATTACGGACCCGCAGAAGACTTGATTGGAGAATTTCGGCGACAACTGCAAGCAACTCGTGGCGAAAATGCTGTTGCACTGATTCAAGCCTTTACCAAGTGGGTGCCCCGTCCCGGCAAGATGACCCGCCAAATTGTGGAGGATAACATCAACATTTCCCTGCGACGCATGGATACCTCCACCCTGGACTTGATGCAGTTTCATTGGTGGGAATACCGCGATACCAACTATCTGGACGCTTTGAAGTACCTGGCAGACTTGCAACAGGCAGGAAAAATTCGCCATCTGGCATTAACCAATTTTGACACTGAGCATCTCCAAATCATCGTGGAGCAGGGCATCCAGATTGTGTCCAATCAGGTGCAGTATTCCCTCGTCGATCGCCGTCCGTCAGTGGCAATGGCGCAATTTTGCGAGCAGCACAATATCCAGCTATTCACCTATGGCACGTTGTGCGGTGGTTTTTTGTCGGAACAATACCTGGATGCCAAAGAACCTGGCTCCTTGGGGTTGAGTACGGTTTCCCAGCGCAAGTACAAGCAAATGATTGATGCCTGGGGCGGTTGGGGGTTGTTCCAAAAATTGTTGCAAGCACTCAGCACGATCGCCCAAAAGCATCAGGTGAGTATCGCCAATGTTGCGGTGCGTGCCATTCTGGATCAACCTGCCGTTGGGGGTGTCATCATCGGCGCACGCTTGAGTATTTCAGAACACCTGCAAGACAATACCAAGGTGTTTGACTTTTCCCTGGATGCAGATGATTATGCCAAACTAGATACCATTTCCGCGCAAGCTCGTGATCTGTTCAAAATCATTGGCGATTGTGGAGACGAGTACCGCTAGAAGACCGTAGGAAAGAGCTGAGGAGTAGATTGGCATGAATGTGGGATCGTTGATTGTGGCTGGGTTGGCGACATTCGGGACAATCGCTACAGTGACAGGACAAACAGTGATAGGGCAAACAGTGACGGGGCAAATGGTCATACCGCCTCAGCGAGTCATGGCTCAACAGACCGCTCCTGGAGAACCCCAGCAAAACGATCGCCGCCCATCCATTGCCAGAATTAATCCCCAAAAACCGATTCAAATTCGGGTCGTGAGCCAGACGAAAGTGCCCGTGGTGGCTTCCTTGGGAACCGCAGTGGGCGATCGCCCTGTGGCACCCGGAAAAAGTGTCACTTTTGGGCGGCTGCACACCAGCTACCTATCCGTGCCGCTGGATTTACAAGTCACCTTGCCCGATAGCACTGACCCCAACAATCCGATCGGCGTGTTCTTAGATGTCAAAACCGCAGGCAACGAGATTATCGTGGGTGTGAAAACGGCAGTTTCTGGCGGCGGCAATACGTCCCAAACCGTTAGCGTTGATCAAAAAGGGTTAGTTTACGTCTTTTAACCAATGGACGGCTTTTCTAAAAAGCCCATCAACTCTACAAATGCCCAATGATGAATGACGAATGACGAATGACGAATGACCAGTACCCAATGCCTATGTTGACTTCCACCGATTTCAGCGGATTGATTAACGATCGCTTCTTCAAAAACTTTTTCCCGATTCCCGCTAGCAATAACCTCAGCTATGGCATGGTGACACCGGATTTTGTTTTGCCCGACGTGACCAACAGTGAAACGATCAAGCTCTCCAGCTATCGGGGACAACAGCCTGTCATTCTTGCCTTCACCCGCATTTTCACTGAAAAGCAATACTGCCCTTTTTGCTTTCCCCATATCAAAGCCTTGAATGAGAGTTATGAAGAATTTCGCGATCGCGGCATTGAACTGTTGATGATTACCAGCACCGACGATCGCCAGAGCAAAATTGTGGTGCAAGATCTCGGCTTAAAAATGCCTCTGCTGAGTGATCCCACCTGTCAAATCTTTCGCGCTTACCAAACGGGGCAAGCTCTTGGTGCGCCGCTGCCTGCCCAATTTGTACTCGATCAACAAGGACGGCTACAGTACAAACACCTGTTTTCCTTCCTGGATCACAACGCCAGCCCCGATCATCTATTGCGAACTGTTGCAAACCTGTAACTACGCCAGTCCATTTCAGGTGAAGCGTGTTAGGGTAAACCCATATTGGAAATTATTTTCGGTTGTGTAATTCGTTTACAGCCCTTTCTCTGGACGTTTCTCCGGATTTAACTCTCCATAGCAACTCAATTCGGAGTCACCATGTCTATCTATGTTGGAAACCTGTCTTATCAAGTGACAGAAGAAGGAATTTCGGAAGCGTTCGCTGAGTACGGAACCGTAAAGCGTGTTCAGTTACCCACCGATCGCGACACCGGGCGGGTGCGCGGCTTTGCATTTGTGGAAATGTCCACAGAAGCAGAAGAAACAGCGGCGATCGAGGCTCTGGATGGGGCTGAATGGATGGGGCGAGATCTTAAGGTGAACAAAGCCAAGCCCAGAGAGGATAGAGGCTCTAGAGATAATCGCTCCGGTGGAAATCGGTTTTCTCGCTCTTATTAGCTTGTTAAAACCTTAAGTTTGATTGAACGATGCAGTTTTCTGGAGGGTAGACGTAATCGTCTACCCTCTTTGTTTGCGGCTATTGATAGCCCAATATTCACACGGGCATAGGAGATTGAATGGCACAAGTAATTCTTGGCGAAGATGAAGGGATTGAATCAGCGCTGCGTCGCTTCAAACGCAAAGTTTCAATCGCTGGCATTTTTCCAGATATGAAAAAGAATCGGCACTTTGAAACCCCGATCGAAAAACGGAAACGAAAAGTGCGTGCCAAACAGAAAAAGCGGCGGCAGTATAGTCGTTGAATGCTTTCTTTTGAATCGATCGCTTATTTTATTACCTTTGGAGCTTTATGAAACTGCAAGAATTGCTCAGTCGCTACCAAGCCGGACAACGCGACTTTAGAAACTTAAACTTGATTGCTGTCAATTTCAGAAATCAAAATCTCAGTGGAGCGAACTTTAGCGGCTCAAATTTAACCGGAGCAAACTTGACTCGAACAAACTTAAGCTACGCCAACTTAACCGATGCCAATCTGACAAAAGCCAATTTGCAGGAAACCAACTTGACCCAGGCAAATTTAGCCAACGCTAACCTGACTGACGTAGATCTCAGTCAAGCCAATTGCTACCAAACCTATCTCCGGGGAGCAACCTTGGCAGAGGCAAAAGCTCATTAGAAACACAAATTAAATAGCCTAAAGAATCTCATTCTGTAAGGGCATAGCAGTGCTATGCCCCAACCCGGAAAATCCTGATTTTATTTAATTTCCACTCCTTAAACGTGAGGATTATAAAGAGACTTCTAGCAAACAAAATACCCCGGTAAGATGGGCAAAGCCTGAGTACCCATCTGCTAATTGGACTTGGGGTGGGCACGGTCAGGAACCTTGGTCCGTTCTACGATGAGGGTAAGTTCTTGATTGGAAGCCTCCTAAATGTTTAATTTTATTGAATCCGAGGTTTTTAGACGTACACAACCCTCACGATACTTGTTTCCTTTCGTCAGCGTCTTCTCAAAATAGAACACGCTTTAAACGAAAAACTCAGAGTATGATTCACCTACAGTTATTTGCAGATGCAACTTTCCAAGCTCTCGCTGAGTTGTTTGTTATCTGCAATTAAGCTGTGCAGGGGAATGTTGATGAGGAATTGTTATGAGCTATCGCATGAATCGCCATGCCTACGCGGAAACCTTCGGTCCCACGGTGGGCGATCGCGTTCGGTTAGCAGACACCGATTTGATCATTGAAGTCGAGCAAGACCACACCACTTACGGCGATGAAGTCAAGTTTGGTGGCGGTAAAGTGATTCGCGATGGCATGGGACAGTCGCCCATCACCAACAAAGATGGAGCCGTGGATGCGGTCATTACCAACGCCCTGATCCTCGATTGGTGGGGCATTGTCAAAGCTGACATCGGCATCAAAGACGGCAAAATTCACGCGATCGGTAAAGCCGGAAATCCCTACATTCAGGACAACGTTAATATCATCATCGGACCTGGCACCGAAGCGATCGCCGGAGAAGGCATGATCCTGACCGCAGGCGGCATCGACACCCACATCCACTTCATCTGCCCCCAACAAATCGAAGTCGCGATCGCCTCCGGAGTCACCACCATGATCGGCGGAGGAACGGGACCTGCCGCTGGCACCAACGCCACGACCTGTACCCCCGGACCCTGGTATATGCACCGGATGCTGCAAGCTGCCGACTCTTTCCCCATGAATCTGGGTTTTTTGGGCAAAGGCAATGCCGCAAAACCGGAAGGGTTAGAAGAACAAGTAGAAGCTGGAGCGATGGGACTCAAGCTGCACGAAGATTGGGGCACCACTCCTGGCGCGATCGATACTTGCCTCAGTGTTGCCGATGAGTACGATGTGCAGGTTGCCATTCACACCGACACTTTGAACGAAGCGGGATTTGTGGAAGACACGATCGCCGCTTTCAAAAATCGCGTCATCCACACCTATCACACAGAGGGTGCAGGTGGCGGACACGCACCCGACATCATTAAAGTTTGCGGTCAGGCGAATGTATTACCGTCCTCGACCAATCCCACCCGCCCTTACACCGTCAACACTCTGGATGAACACCTGGATATGTTGATGGTCTGCCATCACCTCGATCCGGGAATTGCCGAAGATGTTGCCTTTGCCGAATCCCGCATCCGACGAGAGACGATCGCCGCTGAAGATATCCTGCACGATTTGGGAGCCTTCAGTATGCTGTCTTCCGACTCCCAAGCAATGGGGCGCATCGGCGAGGTGATCATCCGCACCTGGCAAACCGGACACAAGATGAAGCTTCAACGGGGATGGCTTTCTCCCCTTTCGGAAGAGGGGTTGGGGGGGATCGACCAGCACAACCGCAACGACAACTTCCGCGCCAAGCGCTACGTCGCCAAATACACGATCAATCCGGCAATTACTCACGGCATTGCCGATTACGTGGGTTCCGTAGAAGTTGGCAAACTCGCCGATCTCTGTCTCTGGCGACCTGCTCTTTTCGGCGTTAAACCCGAACTGGTACTCAAAGGCGGCATGATTGCCTGGGCACAAATGGGCGATGCCAACGCCAGCATCCCCACCCCGCAACCCATCCATATGCGTCCGATGTTTGCCAGCTTCGGCGGCGCAATGACGGCAACCTCCCTCACCTTCCTATCCAAAGCCGCGATCAAAAAAGGCATTCCCGCCCAACTTAACCTGCAAAAACGCGCCGTCCCCGTTGCCAACATCCGCCAACTCACCAAGCGCGACCTGAAACTCAACGACGCACTCCCTCACATGGAAGTCGATCCCGAAACCTACGAAGTCCGCGCCGACGGTGAGCTCCTCACCTGCGACCCCGCCACAGAATTACCAATGGCTCAACGCTACTTTTTGTTTTAAGGTCTTAATTACTAACTGTGGTTAGTAATTAAGCTAACCACGGTTGACAATCAAGTTAACTGTAGTACATAATTTCTACATCTATGTACTAGATTCCTTTTGCGAAAGACGTGGTACGATCATTCGTACTATTGAAAGGATACATTGTACATGGAAGAAAAGTCCGAAGAGATCCAAACAGAAAGTTTTGATCTCGAATACCTTGACATAACTTTATCTGACGTAGATAGGATTAGAGCAAGGATCAAAACTGCACCGCGCAGTAATCGCCCTACTTTTGTATTTCAGTTAGAGTGTAAGTTTGGAGATAAAAGCGATTGGGTTGCTGTTTTTCGAGTAGACGATTTTGATGGTGCTCCTCATGCCGATATTCTTCATCCTGATGGTACGAAAGAAAAAATATGGCTGGATGATCTCGGAGATAATAGGAAAAACATGATGGAAGCACAGAAGTTTTTTAAGGAGCGTCGTCAACAGGAGAGGCAGCGTTATGAATCTGAACTTAACCGAAAGTGAGCGTGCTAGATTAGCAGATGCCAATTTAGATGCTTTTTTTGCGTATATCAATGCTCTTGTTGACAATCCTGAACTTGCCACACCAGATCTTAATAACACCACAATTTTTGTCGCAACAGATGATCCTTGGGTGAACGTTCAAAATGAGATTTTAGCTGCACAGGCAGAGGCTGAAGGCGAAGTTGTTTGTAGAGTAACTATTCCTTCTGAAGATATCCAAAACTCATCCAATTTTGATAAGGGTTCTACTTTTGTTGTTTTTGCAAGCACCAGTAATGGTAGAGATGCCTTTAAGGAATGGCTCGATTCTATTAGTAGTGAACAAGTTAAAGCCAAAATTGCGGCACGAATTCGGCGAATGATGCTTGGTGATTTAAGGAATTACACATCGCTTGGCAAAGGGCTTTTTGAACTGCGAGTTAATTCTGGTTCTGACTACCGTATCTATTTTGCACAGGTAGGAACAGCAGTAGTTCTTCTAGATGGCGGAAGTAAAACAACTCAAGAACAAGATGTGAAGCGAATTAAGGAATATTGGGCAAGTTATGACAAGCGCGAATTCGCAAAACCGCAGTAGCTTTCACGAGTATCTAATTAAATCACTTCAAAATCCTGAAGAAGCTGCTGCATACATAGAAGCGGTTTTAGAGGAAGAAGATCCAGAACCAATACTGTTAAAAAGTGCGTTGCTGGATGTTGTAGAAGCTTTTAGTAAAGCAAGACTATCTCCGGAGCAGGCAGAATTGCAACGACAAAAGCTGGATCATGTTTTGTCTCTACATGGAAGTCAAGCCATTTATGGACTCATGACCTGGTTGAATGATATCGGGCTGACGTTAAGTGTGACGGTGCAAGCGCAAGAAGCTACAACTCAAGATGACTGAATCAATGGAATTGCATTACAGCATTTTGATTCAGTGGTCAGATGAGAATCTGGAATTATTAATTGAAGCTTACAGAGAACAGGGTCGATCGCTGCCCCAACCAGCGGCGTTTGAAGCAGGGTAGCGGCAGACGTAAAGGGTTTGAGCCAGACACCCGATCGCGCATCGGGCAAAGTAGAATGTCGATGGGCGCGGGGAACTTTCTTCAGTAGCAGTCTCTCGATCGCCCAACGATTCGGAACATGATGACTTCTCCATAAGTCTTTGTTTCAAGATTGGTAACTATCTCATTCTGTCCGGTCTCATTGCCTATCCTGAAGCTATGCCCTCCACGACTAAACCTACTGTTCCTGTTGCTGCGGCACTTCCCCTTGCCGCCCTTCCCGATCCCGACCAACTGGATAACATCAAAGCCCAGCTTGACCTGGTGCTGTTAGCCTTAGAGTCATTAGCGGGGATTGGCTCGGAAGCCATGCTTCAGGCAGCGATCGCCCTCAATCTTGAATCTGTTGTGGCGGATCGCGTTGCGCTATGGCGGCTGCGGCAATCCAGCCCTCTCCGCAAAGGGCAAGGTGGACGGAAGAAACTGGATGTTGAGGAAGCACGGGCACTCGTTCTGATTTGTTGCCATCTGGCGAAGGAGCAGCAGGAGTTAATTCGGCGGGCAGTTACCCTGTTAGAGCAGGTTACAGAGCAAAACCGCGAACCGCATCATGTTTCTCTGCTGGGAGATTATCTCGATCGGTTCAATAATATGTACCAAGAGCGCATGGAGGATGGGGAAGCGGTTTCTCCCGAAACCCTCACTCACCTTGCCCTCAAGTTGTTGATTGACCTGTTGTTTTACAGTGCGCCCAACGGTTCTCGCCGCTTGTGGTTAGCCCTGCTCGATCGAACTCGAATCAGCTAATCCACATCCACCCAGAACTCTAATTCTTCTAAGCTCTGGATGTGAAAGCGGTTTAATCTACCTTTGTCCCTACTCTCTACTTCTTGTGTCATGGCGCGATCGCACTCCGTTCTACGACGATACACCCCCCCCACCTGCACCCTGGAAGTGATTGCCAAGGATTCGGCATTGTCGCGTTGGGTGGGCAAGCCCGTAGTGAATGAGCTTCGGTTCCAACTGAGTTTGGATGATCCCAAATTAGAGCGAGAAGAGTGGGTGGTGGTACAGGGCGATCGCACCCAGCTTGCCGCCTTATCGGAAGCGGTTTCGAATTATGTGCAAAACTTTTTAGGAATTCCCCACGAGCAGGTGAGCCTGGTTTTGGTTGAGCCAGATGCGGCGATCGCCACCCTCCCTGTTACCTCTCGCCCAATGATGGCAAGCTCCGCAGACTCTCCAATGGGAATCACCCTTCACCCCAAAGGCTTGTTGAGTCATGAACTGCATTGGGGCGAATTGGCAACCGAGGAATCCGGAGCCGTTACTCAACTTAGCACTCTCCAGCTCTTTGATCTGGCAAATGCCCTGGATGACTACTCGGCAGATGTGCTGGATTTGCCGCAGCGAGAACGCCAGGGTTGGGTTAGACCCTTTCCCAACTGGGCACAAGTTGCCGCCGTGGTGCTGGTTGCCGTGGGACTTTCCACCTCTGCGATTCGTCTCCTGGAAGGAGGCAATGTGGCAACAATGGCTCCCATGACCAGCCAGGGTGCTAGCAGTAACGATCAAAAGATTGCGACCCAACTTCCGCCCGCAGTGGTGGAAAAAGCAACTCCGCCTGTCGTCTCTAACCAACCCTTGCCGCCGCCCCCTGTGGGATCTACTCCCAGTCCCCAACCGGGAATGCCCACTGTTACCACGCCCAAGCAAGCTTCCCCCAGTCCAGCCTCCGGCACGGTTTCCCCCGACACGATCGCGGCTTATCCGGTGCCTGTAGTACCAAACACCCCAACCGTGATCACCGGTGAAAGTGCAGCAGCACCTTCAAAAACTACAGCTAAATCTCCACCACCACCAGCTAGCCAATACCCGAATGACGCTTTCAGCGCTGCTCCCAATGCGGCGATCGCGTCCCGTCGAGGGGTTGCCGATGAAGCGAATCAAGCTGGGGCAACGGCTTTTGACACCATTCCCCAGGTTGCCGAGGTGAGAAATTATTTCCAACAAAAATGGAAGCCCCCCGAAGGACTGAATCAAATTTTGGAATATTCCCTGCAATTGAACGCAGACGGTACGATCGAAAACATTGCCCCTCTCCGGCAGGCATCGGGAGACTATATCGATCGTACCGGAATGCCGCTGTTGGGCGATCCCTTTGTGTCGCCATTAAAAGGACGACAAAGCGCCAAGGTTCGCTTAGTGCTGGAACCCAACGGTCAAGTTCGCGCCTTTCTGGAAGAATGATCCAGGTTTAGGGCGATTTCCAGAAAAGAGGTTACCTTTCGACGTCGCTCAAGGTGCAAGCTGGCTGAGCGGAGTCGAAGACAGCAGGTAGATTGTTTGCCAGAAATCTCCTTAGTTCACCCGCACGCGGAAACGGATAAAGCCGAAATTGCTACCTGAAGTGTTGGCAACTGTGCCCAAGTTAGTCACTGTTGCCCCGTTAGGATTGGTCTGAATTGGGCAAGAGTTATTTTCTGGCAATGGAGCCAGCGGCGTGAAGAAATCACCCACAGATGTAACAGGGTTGTTTGCCAGCCCCAGTTCCAAGCTATTCAAGACAAAGGTCATCCCTCCCGGAATAGGATCGCAAATACTGGCATCCAACACGGGCGCGGATCCATCCGCCAGGAAATACACCGTGTAAGTTACCTCATCTCCACTTTGAACTGGATTCGTTAGGGGCAGCGCCAGAATTCCAGCCAAGGTCGTTTGTGACCAACCCGCTGCGTTATCATCCGTCGTTCCCGGATCATCCACAAACGCGCCAAAATTCACTCCCGGCAAAACGCTGCCATTGCGGATCACATTCGTAATGCGTTTGACTAATCTGAAGTTCGCAGTTCCAGTCGCTCCACCACCGCCGCGTGGGGGACTGGTGGTTTTGACGATCGATTGCGGCGCCGGCGCACCCGTTCCAGCTTGAGCACGCACCTCCCGATCCATAAAGGATGTGCCCGTAATGGTAGTCGTGTCTACAACAACGGAACCATCTGATAACAATGCGCCTTGTCCTGGAGTGACACAAAAGAAAAGATCGACAAATCCGCCGTTTGCCGCCAAAATTCCAGTATCAACTTGCCCATCTCCATCCGTATCGGTCAAAGGAGTTGTGCCTGCGGCATCTCGGAAGAACTGCGTTGTATAGTTTTGATTCGTCCCTGTGGCAGTTAGGTTAATAATATCAGTTGTAAAAAAGTTATTTGTCACTCGAAAAGGGTGGCACACTGGTTGCCCGACTGGAGTTTCCAAAGTAGTGTCAGTCGTGATTAAAAAGTTACCTGCCCGTTGGGGTGGCGCATCAAACAAAGGAAGCCGATTAGGACCTGTATTAGGACTGGTGTCAGGTCCCGTGTTTGCTTCAAATAGGGTTTGGTTATCACTGGCAAAGGCATTGATACGAACTTCCCAATAACCCGCATCAACAATAGGGTTTAGCCCAGAGATAACTTGCCCTCCAGTATTGAGAGTACCTCCGTTGTTCCAAAGCCCCTGCGTTGATAGCTGCGCTTCGGAGATCGTGCCCAGCCCCCCCGGAGGACTAATGTACTGAATGCTTTGTCCTCCAAAAAACTGCGAATCAATATCGAAGTTGCGGAAGAAGAGACTGCCTGTTCCTGGACCAACTAGGGCATAGAGTCTGAGATCGTTAGGAACGTCTCCTGGCGTATTCTGTTGCAGCGTTCCCTGAAATTGCCCAATTAAGAGATTAGTTACACCACTAACCTGAATCCGAAACCCATTGTCATCATCATTTAAGGCAGGAGTTGCATTTCCAGTAATTGGGAATGCTCCGGCTTCACTCACTACCTGATAAACTCCTGGGGCTGTAATAGTTCCTAGAATTTCGGCTTGGTTCGGTGGATCAGGGGTAACACCGAGGTTGTAATCTAATTGGTTCAGAACCGCTCCACTAGAGTTAATTAAGGTAAACCGAGAGGGATCGCAGTTGTCGGCTGGAGTACAGGTTAAAACTCGAGAGGCAGCAAAATTATTGCTATTGAATTCATCAAACTCACCATTTACCTCTCCATCCAGAATGGTGACAGTGATTGATCCACCTGCGGCGGCAAGGTCAGATGGGGTAATGCTGATTAAAAATCGGTGGACTCGATCAGTGCTAGCAGAGTTTGCGGTGGTGTACCAGTCTCCTACACTAGGCAAACGTTCTCGACCACTGGTTTGGAAAGTTACGAATGGATTCAGGGTCTGGTTCGGTAGAGTGGTTTGAGCAAAGGCGATTTGCGAATTTGTCGCTAGCCCAACCATCACGGCACCAAGGCTAGTAACAGCCCAAAGATGCTTCATTGATTTACGACTATTCAAATGTTGCAACACAATAGGGTCTCCTCACACACCAAAATCGTTCAACCAGGTTGAACAGCTTTTGATGCAAATAAATTACCAGGATTTGAGGAGCGATTTGGTGCTAAACCAAAAATACTATCGACGAACAGCACCGTTGTAGTCAACCTTGATGCTCCAGTTGGAGGGTTGAACGGTGACGACACTTTCTACGGTTGGGGTTTTCCAGGCGGGTGTTCCGCCCAGAAATTTGAACGTGATTGTGCCGTCCTCATTTTCAGTGAACGGTGCTTTGGTAATTGGACCGTGCATGGAGTTTTCAGCACGATAACGACTCAGTCCACCATTGAGGGATTCGATCGTTTGTCTTGCCAGGTTTCGAGCTTTCACCAAATCGGCAGTGCTGTAACGGGTGCTGGGTTGGCTGAGGGCAACAGGAGCAAAAACAAACTCCAGGGTGAGCGGACTGACGGACAGGAGCGAGATCGCCAGAGTGGAAAAAATCGTGGATTTGATCATGATGCTTGAGGAGATGGTTGCTACGGGATTTATCAGGGTTTTCTGCTGAAACTATGCAAATTTTTTCAAATATGGTGGTTGATCTTGCCAGTCTGATTATTTGATTTGTAGCAGATTGAGATTAAGCCTCCCGTTCCACCACAATGACATTTTCGGTGATGGTTTCGAAGGTATCGTCGTGGCTGATGACGAAGAGTTGGCGGAAGGTTTTGATGTTGGCGATCGCTTCTGCCAAGTGTTCGCGGCGGGGGCGATCCATATTGGTAGTAGGTTCGTCAAAAAAGGCAATGTCAATATCTGCTAAAACTTTGAGCAGGGCTAACCGGACAGCCAGGGCAGCGCACATTTGCTCCCCTCCCGAAAGATTCACAAAGCGGCGACTGTAAGCGCTTTCCTGCACCACGATGTCGTACTCGCGTGTCCATTGCAGGCTGATGTTGGGACGGTTGAGTAAGTCACGAAACAGGCGATCGGCTTCCTGGGAAATGCGCTGGATGTAGCGTTCGGTAATGCGGGGTCCGGCTTCTTTGTAAGTTTTGCGGGCAAATTTAATGAAGCGATCGGTTTTCTTTTTTTGGTCTAACTGTTTCTGGGTGTCTCGTAGTTTGGTTTGTAGAGTGTCCAGGTGCGCCAGTTGTTGCTCAAACTCCGCCAACAGCTTGAGCAAATCGGGCAGGCGGGCGGTCAGGGCGGTTTGTTGATCCCGTGCCTGCTGGTAATGGGCTTGGAGGGATTGAAACTGCTCTGGATCAAAGGTTTGGCGCAGGCGATCGTGTTCTTCGGTCAAGGATTGTTGCGTTTGCTCGGTCTGGTGCAGGTCTTCCGTTGTGTCCTGTACCAGTTGAGTTCGCTGTTTGCGAGTGTTTGCCACTTCCCGATTTGCCATGTAAATCTCGTAGGCGGCGCGATGTTGATCCCGCAGGGCTTGCTGGGCGGCAACATCATCGGTCAGCGTAGCGAAGGTCGCTAGTTCAGTATCAAGGTGGGCGATCGTAGTCTCAAGCTCCTGGATGGCGGGTTGCAATGCCTCTAGCTTGGAAGATAGGGCTGGCTTGTGTTGCAGTTCTTGACGATAAAGCTGGATGCGGGCGACGGGATTTTCTAGCTCTGCCAAAACAGTTGACAATTGAGTGTATTGTTCTTGCAGAGATGGCTCCTGAGCAAGTTGGGTGTTGAGGCTGGCAGTGCGGGCTTGTAGCTCTGCCTGCTCAGTGTCCAGTTGGGCATAATCACTCAGAAGGCGTTCCAGATTGGTGAAGCGCACCTGATTTCTCCGCGCCGTTTGCAGTTGGGTCATGACAGTGTGGAGTTGTTGCTCTAGTTTTTCTGAGGAGGATTGGTTTGCCAGATCCGCCAGAATGTGTTGCAGGCTGGTGGTGAGGTTTTGCTGGGTAGTTACGCCCGCCTTTAAAGCCGTTAACACGCTGGCGAGGGAGTCCGTCCAGAGCGGCATAGCCTGCTGTAAGTCTTGCAGAGTTATGGTCGCCTCGTGAGCTTGGTGCAAAAAGTCGTCTTTTGTGCTGAGGGCACGATCGCACAAAAGACGCAAATCGGCTTCAAATTGGGCAGCGGTGGTAACACGGCTCAGTTGTTGCTGGATGCGGTGTTGTTGTTGCTCCAGGGCTGGAATTTCTTGAACGATGGGAGCAAGGGCTTGAATCTCGATCATGTCTTGACCCAGTTGAGCCTGACGGGTTTGTAGTTGGGTGAGTCGTTTTTCTTGCTCATGCAGGGTTTGACGCAAACTGTGACAGGCTTGGAGTTGCTGACTAATGCTTTTTTGCTCGTGCTCTAAGTCGCGCTGCTGTTGGGCGAGGGGTTCTAGTTGCTCAATTTCTTGCTGGGCGTTGTGCAAACGGTTGAGCTGGAGGGTCAGTTTGGCAAGTTCGGTTTGGCGATCGCTCAGTTGTTTTTCCTGCTGGCGCTTGCGTTGTTGCAGGGTTTGCTCGGTGCGACGCTGCTGCTCCAACTCACGCAGTGTTTCTTCTGCCTGCTGAAAGGTTTGATAAGCTTCGCGATTGGCAATACAAATGCTGGCAGCGGTTTCAGCCTGGGCTAGATCTGCCTGCAAGCGAGTCAGCGTTTTGGATTGAGTTTGGACGTGTTGCACCAGTTGTGCCAGTTGCTGGTCGAGTTGCTGAAGACGAGTGGCTTGCGCTCCCAATTGCTCAAGTTGGTGCTGCAAAGCTGTGACCTGCTGCTGTGCCTGGTGCAGATCAGCTTCGACCTGAGTAATTTCTTGCTGCTGGCGATCGCGCTTCGCCTGAATGCCCTCCAGGTGTTGCAGTTCCTCTTCGTAGCGGTGAATGTCGCGTTCCAGGGTTTCTACCTGAACTTTGGCGTATTTTTCCAGGTCTGCCAGCTTTTTCCAGGTTTGCTGATATTCCTCCACCTTTAGAATCTTGTCGAAGATGGCTTTGCGCCGTTCCCGCGTCAGGAGAAAATCGGCGGTAAAGGTACCCTGGGGAACTCCGAGCGTGCTGGAAAAAAGTTGTCCCAAATCGGTTCCCGGTGCCACACCTAAATGCTGCCGCAGCCAGGGCAGAACTTCTTCTTTGAGGCGACTGTAAGGTAAGCGCTGATTCAGTTGGGGATCATAAACGGTGTAGCTTTTGGTGGTGCAGCGTTGAATCTCGTAGGTGCGTCCATCTCGGTTGGAGACGAATACCACTCGTGCCTGGGCGCTGCCGGCTTCGTTGTAGATTAAATCTTCTTTGTTGTAGTCGCCGCTGTAGTCAAACAAGACCCAGGCGATCGCTTCCAGGATGCTGGTTTTGCCTGCTCCATTTTCCCCACAAATCGCGTTGGTGCCAGGTTGAAAGACAAAATGGCGATCTCGATGGGACTTAAAATTTTTTAATGTGACTGAAAGAATTTCCATAGATCAGGATGGGCAACTTCAACGCACAGCCGCAGAAAACAGCAAATTAAGAGACAAAACTTGATCCTCCCTAACCCTCCTTAACAATGAGGGAACTGAACCAAAAGCTTGAAGTCCCCCTTTTCAAAGGGGATTTAGGGGGAGCGAGACAATCATTTACAAACACTTTCCAAGTAATTCACAAGATTTCTCCTCCGCTCAATCGTGTCAATAGTTTAGTACAAAAGAACTTATTGCCACAGTGGCGCGATCGTAATCTACACCAAGATTCTCTGAACAAATGGATTTCTTCTAGCAGATCGGATACTTTTGTACTTAAGAGTGGAGCGAAGCTGGCGGCGATGCCCTTAAAGGTTGACGATCAAATTCCTCGCAGTGTGATGTTTTTGTGCTTAGGAACTGCAATGGTTCTCCTACTGACGCAATGGGGGAAACAGTGGGCAGACTCAGCGGGACTATTTACCCCACGCCTTACCCCACGCCCAATGGGGATCGTTCGCAGCGATCGCAAACAGAACTCCACCCCGGTCATCTCCCGTTCTGCCTCACCCGCAAACCCATCGTCCACGAAAGTAACTCCCAAAACGGATGCTCGGTTAGTTGTAGATTTGAGCGATCGTAAAGTTACCCTCTACAAAGGCACTCAGGCTCAAGCCCATTATCCCCTGGCGGTCGCGCAAGCAGGTTGGGAAACTCCCACGGGAACCTTCCAAGTTCTAGCAATGGAGCAAGATCCCACCTGGATTCACCCCATTACTGGAGAAGAAGTTGCCCCCGGCGCAGACAATCCCCTGGGAGTTGCCTGGATTGGCTTTTGGACGGATGGCGAAAGTGAAATTGGGTTTCATGGCACCAATCAGGAAGAGTTGATTGGGGAAGCCGTTTCTCATGGTTGCTTGCGAATGCGAAACGCCGATATCGAAGCCATTTACTCCCAAGTTTCAACGGGAACACCCGTGATCGTGCAGCAGTAGGGCAAAGACACGGGGGAGTTCCTATTTCGCCGACTCTTGCTCGTAATTAGGCGCATAAGCTTGCAGTAGCGAGCTAACCTGGGTCAAGATTTCATCGCCGGAACTCTTGCCAATGACTTGCCGTTCGGGGAAGAAGTCTGGACGATCGAGGTTACGAGCGATCGCCTCACCCACTTGTTGAGCAATGAAAGCCTGTAGCTCCTCCTTGGCGCGTTCCCGCTGGTAAGATGCGCCTTCCTCCGTCGTGGCATAGAGAGGCGGTAGACGGTTCAGGGCATAGGCAGCGATGTCGCCCAAGTCCAATGTGCGATCGCTGGTGGCTTCAATCTCGGCAACGCGGGCGATTGCCTCAGTCAACACGAGTTCTTCCATCACATTAATGAACTGTTTGCGCGGCACTGCGACCACTTCCCCAGTCAACAGCGCCCCCATCAAGCGATCGAGTGCCATGTATTCCTCAATCGACAGTTCAGAGGCAGTGTCACAAATGCGCCCCACCTCCGCTTCCATCGCGGGGGTCAAATATCCATCTTGCAGAGCTTGTTCGACGATCTTTTCGATGCTCATAAAGTTCCCGTTACCTCATCCCTGTGATTTCGGTAAGTAGTTTACATGAGTTGCTTTGCTTAATGGTGCCCTAGATTTCTAGGACTGCACCATCTTGTATTCAAAGATTAAAGAAAACATTACTCAAATCCGCGATCGCGCCAGGGTGCCGGATCAACAGACAAGCCATTGACGTAAAGCCCCCAATGCAAATGCGGACCGGTAGAAGCCCCCGTTGAACCCACGGCTCCAATCACCTGTCCCAGTCGCACCATGTCACCTTCGTTAACATTAATGCGGCTCAAGTGCAGATAAATCGTTGTGATGCCTTGCCCATGATCCAGCCCGATCGTGTTGCCGTGGAGCTTAAACCCTTGAGCGACTCGCCCCACCAGGGCAACTCTTCCCGCTGCTGGAGCCACCACCGGAGATCCGTGTGCCCCAGCATAATCCACGCCACGATGGTAGTAATCCTTGGCAAACACGCCATTGTAGTAGCGGCGAATGCCGTAACCAGAGGTCAATGGTCCTTGGTTGGGGCGCAAAAATTTACCCGACCAAAGTTTCTCCGGAGTCACTAATTTTTTGAACGCATCGACGCGATCGAACTCAAAATCAGTGCCGTCACTGCCTTTACCAGAGAGCCAAATCGATTGGGTGGGAAATTTGCGATCGCCCAATCGCACTGTCACCACTTCTGTTTGCCCCTCGCCACTCACCTGAATTTTCAGCATCCCTGGTTTGTTCAGCGGTGTGGTTGGCAGCAATGCCCGAAATTGGTTCGCTCCCACCAGAAAGGTTTGATAGGTTTGCGAACCTAGACTGACTTGAGGTGTCGCGCTAATCGCGGGATCATCGTATTGCACCGTGACCCGTAAGGTGTCTCCTAACTTGGGATTTTGAGGAGTCACTTTCACTTGAAATGCCTCCCCTGGCGAACCATTCGCGATCGCTAGCAGCAATCCCACGCCAACAACTCCAAGTTTGCTAATGGGGCTAAATTTTTGCATGGTCCTTCAACGTTAAGTCAATGAATGGTGTGATGTCAGCCAGTGCCAATCTCAATGTTTTTGTCTACGGAACTTTAAAGCCCGGAGAGGTAAATTACCGGATTTGTGCTCCTTACGTTGTGGCAGCGCAAGCGGCAATCGTGACTGGTCGAGTCTACCATTTGCCCTTCGGCTATCCGGCAATGACGATCGAAGAAGAGGGAGTTGTGCATGGCGTTCTCCTGTCATTTGCCAGTTCAGAAATTTTGGCAATTTTAGATGAATTTGAACAACATGATCCAGCGACTTTTGAGCAACTTGCACCAGAACAGTCCCTGAATGAGAATCAATATCACCGAGTCCTGTTGAAACCATTTACCCCCAAGCAATCACCGTTGGGCGTTGCCTGGGGGTACGTGATGAATCGTCAGCAAATTCGTTGCTTGCAGGGGCAAATCGTTCCGGGAGGGCGTTGGAGTAAGAATCAGCAGCAACTCTGAACAAACAGTTCAGACATAGCATCTCCGTCTGCAACAAAGCACCAGAACTAGCTTGCCACCTAACGAATAGTGTTGGATGAGTCAGGAGTGTTGACACTGCGCTTAGGAGCACCTGTTTGGTTTTCTGGAATTGAAACCAGAGGCTTATCCAGCGCGATCAGCAGCGGCTCTTCCTGGGCGACAGGAGCTTCAACACTGGGTTGCTCAGGATTTTGAGCAACTTGCGGCGCAAAGGGATTGTCACCCAGTAAGGCACTGGTCATCGCCCCGATCGCCACCGCTGCGATTGCGATTCCACCCCAGACAACCGACAACCGGGGACGACGGTCAACCCGTGACAACACAGCATCAACAGTGTGTTGAACTGATTGTTCGTCCGCAACAGGAACGGGCATCGTTTGGAATGCCTGCCGCAACTTGAGCAGACGACTATGCAGCCGTTGCACCGTTGGGTCATTTGCCAACCAATCTTCGACTTGGCGACGCTCATCGGCGGATACTTCCCCGTCCATGTAAGCGCTCAGTAGCTCAAATCGATCGCGCTGCAACACATCTGGCGCACGCGAAGGTTGACGCTGATTTCCAGCTAAAGATTGATGATCTGAATTTTGGGAGTCAAAGTTAGCCGTCATTTCACATCACTTCTTGTGTATGGAGTACACCCAGCTTGTTAAGAAGATAGACAATTTACAACAGAATTACAAATCCTACCTGGGTAAACTTAAGTAAAAACTTGTAAACCTAAAGATAGAACCTGTACGGATTGACTTACTAAACCCCATCCAAATAATTTTGCAATTGCGACTGCAACCTGCCACGGGCACGAGCAATTCTAGATTTCACGGTTCCCAGGGAAACTCCCGTCAATTCCGCAATTTCCTCATAGGGCATCCCCTGAATTTCCCGCAACACAATCGTAGTACGGAAAACTTCAGGCAGATCAGCGATCGCATCCCGCAACTGATCGTAAAATTCCCGACTGGTCAAGTCCTCATCGGGACCTGGCGAATCAGACGCAATTTCCCAGTCCATTTCACCATCGTCCATCGACAAGGGCGCATCCAGGGACAAGGGCGCAACATTCCGCTTCCGCTTGCGTAATTCGTCGTAAAACAAATTGGTGGCAATTCGGCTTAACCAGCCCCGGAATTTACCTGGCTCGTTCAGACGATTAATATTTCGATACACCCGAATCCATACTTCTTGTGCTAAGTCTGCCCGATCTTGCCAATCGGGCGCGAGATGGTACAGCACTCGATCCACATGGGAGTGGTAGCGCCGCATCAATTCACCAAAGGCAGCTCTGTCTGGACGAAGCCCAGATTGGCACTGCAAAATTAAGTCGTAGTTAGAGAGTTTTTCTGGTTGCACGGGCACTTGGGTAGCCGTCGATTGCGCCGATGTCCAGGATAGCCGAAGAGTGTGATTCATGGGCGGGAAATTCGCTCTAAAACGTTCCATCTGCCATGACGCTCTGGTTCCTGAGGTTGTTCCCCTGACGGACTAACTAACTTCATCGAGAGTTGGGGAAACGGCATACACCCAACTCCCCTATCCTAAGACGTGGATTTTTGACCGGTGCAATTCCTAAGGATGATTTTTTTAGCGATCGTCCAGCATGGGCACAAATTGTAACGCTGTTTGGTAAGGTTCCAGAACCGCGATCGTAGAGGTTTTTGCCTGTCCGCCCATGCCAACCAAGGAAATGACCGCAGCGGTTAACATAATTGCTGTTATCAGTTTGTCGAATATCATCTCTTCTCTCCTGGGCGCAGCAGTTGATGAGTGAATCACAAGCACGGGAGAAAGACTAAAGTGATTGGAAAGCCATTCCACGCAATGCTGAAGTTGAGGTGCAGTGAGTTCAAGCCTGATTTAACTTAAAATTCCCCACTTGTTATCAGGATGTAGCCTGTGATTATGAAATTCCTGTAAGGATTAGAAAAATTGTAATTGCTCAACTAGGTTGACGGAGGTAGGACTTTGGCAGAAGATGGTAAGCTTTTGCCATGAAGGAACTGCCTCCCCTCAATGGACTAAGCCACGCCGAAAAGGATGCCCTGATTGGCGGGCTGTGGCAGGAGTTGCA
>JANRIN010000183.1:0-3728 GCA_033764965.1 Leptolyngbyaceae cyanobacterium bins.302
AGTACGTTTACGGGTTCAGTGCGTCTAAAATCCAGCCTCCGAGGGCTGGAAATAGATTCATCTGCCAATTTTTCTTATTTCTGAAGAGGTCTTTTATACTGCTAATGATTACAAGAATAATCTCACGAGACTGCGTGACAAGTATGTTGAATCAGAAGTCCAAAAAGCCCTACCAGTAAGAGTTAATCCAGGATTCTAGTTTTTGGGCAATGATCCCATGTACTGCTTGGAAAAGAAAATCCTCCTATTTCTCACATTTCAAAATCAGTACTCGATATGAATGGTATTGGTCAACTACTAAGCTTTAGGAATACAACGGATAAAGAGAAAACATTTAAATCCGAAGACTCTCTTACCTCGTACCTGAGAGAGATTGCTCGAATTCAATTGGTGAATAGATATGAAGAGGTTGAACTTTCTCACAAGATTGCTGATCTAGGTCAACTAGAGAAAGCCAGAAAAGAGCTAGGTGAAAAGTTAAGCCGTGAACCTCGAGATGCAGAATGGGCAGAAGCAGTAGAAATGTCATTAAGTTCGTTTCGGTTTCGTTTGCATAGAGGTCGTCTAGCTAGAGATAAATTGATAACATCTAATCTCCGCTTAGTCGTTCATATTGCTAAGTCTTATCAAGGACAGGGCATGGATTTGCAGGATCTGATTCAAGAAGGCAATTTATGTTTGATTAAGGCAGCCGAGAAGTTTGATCCTCAATATGGGGGTAGATTTTCCACCTATGCGGGTCGATGGATTAGTACCCATATCCTGCGATCGCTCCACGCCAAAGTCCGGTTCATTAGCCTATCTCATCACATCTATGAAACAATTGCTAGAATCCATAAGGTTACCAAAGACTTAACTCAAGAATTCGGTCGCAAACCCACAGAAGAAGAGATTGCGGTTCGGATGGAGTGGTCGATCGAAAAATTACGCTTTATGAAAAGCTTACCTCAACCTATTCTTTCGTTAGACGTTCGGATTAATAGAGCTGAAAAACTAGAAGGATTGTTTCTGGGTGACGCCATTGAATTTGACAACTCTACCCCAGAGGAAACTGAAGGTTCACCTTTCATTGATTTTGTTAAGTGTCCAGGTGAAACTCCAGAAGAATGGGTAGATAGAAATTTGATGCTGGAAGGTCTAGATCAACTCCTACAGACCCTTAATCCCCGTGAACGAGATGTTGTGAAGCTACGTTGGGGACTTGATACTGGTTCAATGAAACCTCATTGGGAAATTGGTCGAATTTTCGATATTACTCGAGAGAGAGTCCGACAACACGAAACGAAAGCATTGCGAAAAATAAATCGCCAAGGTAGTCATAACCTTAAACATTTTTTAAGTATTTTTTAGGAGGACTTATGGATCCTAACTCTTTTGAAGGGATGCAAGAACTGGCAAGGCAAGGAGATTATCGGTTTAAGCACCTTCTTCCGCAGTATGAGCAACAGAATCAGCCGTGGCAGCAGCAAGAGCAGACTCGGCAGCAAGAATATCAAAGCTCTCCGCAAAAAACAAGTCAGAAAGGTAGTGATACTACTTCCTATTACCAGCCTGCACCTCCCGATCTTGCTCAAGAGCAATTCTTTGAAGGAAATCGGTGTGCTAATGCAGGAGACTGGCAACAGGCAATTACGCACTACACGAGCGCGATCGAGTTGAAACCGGCTTACTGCGAGGCTTACTATCACCGAGGCATCCTTTATGCAAATCAGAAGCGTCCGATCCTAGCGTTAGAAGACTACAACAGTGCACTCTCTTTCAACCCTTCTTACGAAGTCGATCGCGCTACTAAGATTCTTACATCTAGAGGAAAGCTATACCTATTTCAAGTTGCATTGGATAGGTCTAGATACCTGACAATGGCGATTGCTGATTTTACTTTAGCAATTGATACAAAAGGACAAGCCCATGAAAAAGCAGATACCTACTTTTATCGAGGTCACGCATATGCAGACTTACAACAAACTCAAGCTGCCATAGCTGATTATACAAAGGCGATCGAACTATACACAAAAGCGATCAAAATATATTCGGCGTTCAAAAATACACTTTCCAATTATCTGTCTAGTCTAGCCTACGCCCAGTTCAATCGAGGGAAGCTTTTTCAAGATTTAGGCAAACATCGGGACGCTATTCAAGATTTTGATCTTGCTCTCCAAATTCATCAAAAAAATCCACAAGCTAACGTTCTAGATCCAGAATATTTAAAGCTGGCTGAAAGTTATCGTCAGCAGTCCTACAAAGGTATTCCTGGGATATTTCGTCCTCTCGCCAAAGTTAAGCTTCCCAGCCTCAAACATTCTCTACACCAAACCCGCCGCATTCTTTGGGTTGGAACGAAACGGCTGATTTTATTTGGTGGTGCAATCTGGCTTGCCGACAGTTTTTTACTGAATCATGCCATTCAGAAGAAAGCCATTGAGATGTTACCAGTTGTTTTCTCAATTGCTGATCGGTCATTACCAAGTCTGCCCTATGACTCTCTTAAGACAATCACTCCTCCTAAGACGAGACTGAAAGTTGCACCACCATACCAGCAGTTGGAGTCTTTTTTAGCAGTTGGTAAATGGCAGGCTGCTAATAATGAAACGATGAATGCCTTGCAAAAAGTGGTGGGCACTCAAACGGCTCTGCAATCAGAAGCCTCTGCAAAATTCAAAACTTGCGGAGCAATGAAACAGATAAATTATCTTTGGGAGTATTATTCGCGAAGTCATTTTGGCTTCAAAGCGCAACTTCAGGCTTACCAAACATCAGAATCCCAGTTTGCTAGTCGTGTTGGCTGGTTACACGGTGGAAACCCATACCCCTTAGCTGTTCTTTTATCCATGCATGAGAAAGCTCCCAAGGGAATGCTACCAGCTCTATGGGCATCCAATTGTCCAACTTGTGTACAGAAGTGGAATGATGATTATTTCCAATTTTTGAACGATTGTCAGTTATAGTTCAGTCTTTCAGTCTCTTGTGCTGGTGTTAGATTTTTCCATTGTAGGTATTTAAGGAGCCGTTTCATATGACAAATTTATTTGAAAGAATCACAGTCAACCCCAGACAGTGCGGCGGTCGCCCCTGCATTCGTGGTATGAGAATTCGAGTGACTGATATTTTGGATCTGTTTGTAGCAGGGCTTAGTGCTGAACAAATCTTGGAAGAACTGCCCGATCTGGAAATGGATGATTTGAAAGCAGCACTTGCTTATGCTTCACGTAAACTCAATCATCCTATATTGGTCGCATGACAACGATTTGGATTGATGCACACTTGTCACCCGCGATCGCAACTTGGATTACAGGCACATTTGGCATCACCGCAGTAGCTTTACGTGATCTTGGATTGAGAGATGCTGAAGATCCCGAAATTTTTGAGACTGCAAAAGCCCAAGGCATTATATTTATGACCAAGGATAGCGATTTCGTGGATTTAGTTGAACGTTTGGAAGCACCGCCACAAATTATTTGGTTAACTTGTGGAAATACATCGAATGCTCGGTTGCGTGAAATTTTAAGTTCAACTTTGCCTGATGCGTTAGAGTTATTGAGGTCTGGTGAAAAATTAGTAGAGATTAGCGGAGGTTAACACGGCAGCAGAATTAAACTCAGCGAGGTAGTCGCCCACCCCGCTGGTCTCCAAAACCGGACATGAGACTTTCACCTCATCCGGCTCCTCAATAGCTTGGTCGTTGTCATCGACACCTCAATCCACCCTCACAGGCAGACTTCGTATCATGG
>JANRIN010000282.1:0-15866 GCA_033764965.1 Leptolyngbyaceae cyanobacterium bins.302
TGACAATAGGCGAGTAATCATTAAAGTTCGATCTTCCAGGCACGCAACCCTGAGCGATCGCGACCTCAGATTACTCGCCTTTTTTGTGCTGGTAGGAGCCTGATGAATCATTCCAGCTAAGAGGGCATTCTCAGGAATAGGCACGATCGTCGTTGATTCAATTTCTACCCCCCTTCCGTCTGTAATTCCCGCTTCTCCACCTTCTCCTCTCAATTCTCATGACTTACTGCTTAAATCCCACCTGTCCTGAACCGACAAATTCTCAAAACCAGGTAGCTACCGTTTGTCTAAGTTGCGGTTTTCAGCTACTACTTCAGAATCGATTTCGAGCCATTAAACCGATTGGGCAGGGCGGATTTGGGCGGACTTTTCTCGCCGTCGATGAACAGCAACCGGGTAAACCGCCTTGTGTGATCAAGCAATCCATGCCAGATCAGCTCATGAATCGGGAGCGGGCAGATGAGTTGTTTCATCAGGAAGCGTTGCGGTTGGCAGAACTGGGGCAACATCCTCAAATTCCCCACCTGATTACCGATTGCCAGCAGGAAAACTATCAATACCTGGTGCAAGAATTCATTGAAGGGCAAACCTTAGCGCAGGCATTGAGCGATCGTGGGCAATTCACGCCATCCGAAATTGAGCAGATTCTGCACAGCCTCTTGCCTGTCCTGGAATTTATCCACGCCCATGAAGTCATCCATCGCGACATCAAACCCGACAACATCATTCGTCGCGCCGATGGACAAGTCGTGCTGGTAGACTTTGGATCTGCGAAACATGCTACAGGTACAGCCCTTCTGAAAACGGGCACCATGATCGGCAGCGTAGAATATATCGCCCCCGAACAAACCAGAGGCAAAGCCACCTATGCCAGTGATCTCTACAGTTTGGGTGTCACCTGCATTCATCTCCTCACCCAAATGTCGCCCTTCGATCTGATTGATGGCGATAACCAATGGGTTTGGCAAGATTGGATGAATGGCAAAGTTAGCCCAGAACTGCGCCATTGCCTCAACAAAATGATCGCCCCTGCCTCAAATCGACGGTTTCAATCCGCAACGGAAGTAAGAGAGTTTTTAGCCAACCCGCAACTACCAAACTCAGAAACTCCAACCCAGACAGCAAAAGCGATCGCTCCGACAACTGCCCTTCAGCCCCGTCGCCCCAATAACCTGCGTAAACCGCTCACCACTACAGCAATTGTTGCCTTCTCGGTGGGAGCGATCGCTGCCGCCATCACGCTTCCCCGCTTTGCTGCCGAAGTTAATCGTGCCAAGGAAACGGAAGCCAGAACTTACGTCGCTTCAATGGGTCGTGGTCAGCAAGCTTACTACTTGGAGAAGAATCAGTTCACTTCTGATTTGCAATCCTTAGGGATAGGCATTAGAAGTGAATCAGAAAACTACAGTTACAAAATTTCGACTCAAGGCAAAACTTCAGAAGGTTTACCGTTTATTCAGAATGTTGCCATTCCTAAGAAGGGTGACTTAAAGAACTATGTAGGTTATGTATGGGTCTTTTCAACAACTGAAATTTCATTGGAGCGAGATATGACCACAATGGCGATCGTCTGTGAAAGTAATCAGCTCAACATTCAAATCCCCACAGAACAATCCTTGATGGTAGATGCTTACAAAGCAGCATGTCCTCCTGGCTATACTCAACTTTCACCATAAACTTTCACCAACACCCCTATTCTGCCCGAATCGCTTGACCAATGCGCTTCAGAATCTGCAAGGCGGTGTGGAGTTCTCGGCTTGAGGTCAATGGAGCAAACACTCGTGATAGCCCGTAACTTCGTGGCGACCCCTGCACCAGTTTCACAAATAGGATGTCATCGCCATTCGTCACCATTGCGAAACCAGGGCGTTCAGGGTGAGGGTTTGCCATGAGATAAGCCAGTGTTTGAGGAAGTGCAGCCCAAACTGACAATGCCGTTTTCTTCGACTCCAAGACAATGACCCAAAACTGATTCAGCAGAACTAAAACATCAATTCGCCCCTGAAGTACTTCTTCCCCATCATCTAAAATCAACGCCACCGATTCTTCTGCTCGGACTCGAAAGGGTGGGTCATAGAAGCCTGCGATCGTCAGGAGGGGTGATGCCAGCAGCAAAGTAACTGTTCCTTCCAACAACTGTCCCTGCGATCGCTGATACACATACCGCTGACGCACCTCATCTAATCCTACTTGCTCAATGGGAGACACGTTTGGCAAATGAGTTTGCCATTCGGCAAAAAACGCTTCATCCTCTACCTTTGAGAGATTGAATCGGCGTTCTGCTTCAGCAAGCGTCGGATTAATAAACCTCATCATAAGTTCCAATATCAAGTAGCACAATGACTTCGTTTTCTGTATCAGAATCCTGCTCGATTGAGAACACAATTCGGCAGTCATAGCCACAAGAGCAAGAATGAAGCCCATCAAGTTTGCCACTTAACTTATGCGTCCCTAAGTTTGAAGCAAATACGTCTGCTTCCATCTGCTGGAGCGTTTCCTCGATTCGCTGTTGCAAGTCAACGTTGCGTCTCACAAACTTGCGAAATACTCGATTAAATTTAGGCGTTAGAACCAGTAGCCTCATATTTCTGGCTCATTTAAGGGTTGACGTAGAGCAGTAATGACATCTGCGGCTGTTTGAGGTTGAAATTTGCTGGCTCGGAAATCAGCCAAACTTTGAGTCGCATCCGCAGCGATTTCTGCACGACGATTTTCATGGTGGCGATTCTGCAAAATCCTAATCAGCATTTCTTGTTGCTCATAAGGGAGTTGCAAGGCGGTTTCTAGAACTTGCTCCAAAGGACTCATCATCAAGTTAAGAGTTTAGGTTAGTGAGCTAATTTTAACGAGAAACCATTATCACGAGACGGTTGGCTCCTATGCGATGCTGCCGCGTTTGCGGGCTTCTTTGTAGGATACGCCGACGTTTTGCAAGCCAGCCCGGATCATTTCCTGTTCTAGCAGCGCAAAAAAGCGGGTACGATCGCCGCCTCGCACCACAGCTTGATTGTGTGCTTCTGCCAGAGCCACTGGATAACCGTAGCCCTTCTGCACCTGGGCGATCACCAAACTCAAGCTAGAGTTCAGCATCTCAGCATCCTGCACCACCCATTCGGGAAATTCGACTCTGGCAATTTCTGTGCCCACATTCACATAGCAGAAGTAGACGCGATGCTTGCCGTAGAGATCCAGGATGCTGGCGGAACTGCGCCAAAGCGGGCTGCGTTGTCCCGGTGACAATCTAACTGCCCAGAGTTTAGTGTCTTTCAATGGTTCCAACACCTGACAGGGAAAGCGATCGCGCTGTCCCGCACAACGACTGAGACAATCCGGCGTTTCATAAGGGCAGGCTTGCAACCGTAGAAAGTTCAAGGCTTCCCCGCTGCGGGACGCACTCAAATAACCAACCAACGGCACTTTCGCCTGCCGTAACCGTTCCCAGGCTTCGAGGATTGGGGTGAGGATGCGATCGCGGGCTTCGTTCGGCAAGGATTCGAGGAACCAGTAGATTAGGGAGCCGTCCGTGAGGGCGAGGGTCGGGGACGTTTGGGGGTTAGGGGTTGGGGGTTGGGGGTTAAAGGAGTGTTCTTCGTCATTGGTCATTTGTCCTTCGCTTGCCAATGACTGATGACCAATGACGAAGGACGATCTGGTTGCTGTCCGCGTCTCTAGGGCTAATTCTGCCAAGACGATCGCCTCTGAAACGGTACGTCGGTAGCCCATCCATTCTTCGGTGGAAATGCCCCATTGGCGGGAGATGTACAGATCTTCGGGACGATAGACCACCTCAGGCATACTGTCGAGCAGGGGAAAGCGATTTTGTCCGTAATGGAGGACGATGCGACCCACGTTGATCAAATAGCAGTAGGCAATTTCGTGATGGCTGGGGGCAATTTGGGAGCCGTCCGTGGCAATCACGGTGTGAGCGGCAGGAGGAGTGGCGATACTGCCTTGCAAGTTGAGGGGTTCGATCGGTTCTGCCGCCGTGAAATTGAGCCGATCGCGCCACTCCTCCTTGAGATCCAATAATTCACTCTGATGCTGTAATGCCTGACTCATCAACGTTTGCGCCCTCTCCAGCCGTTGCCGAGTGGCAGCAGCTTCCTGGGTCAGATGCTGACTCATCCCTTGCATTTGGTCGGCAATTTTAGAAAGATCCAGCATTCAGAGGATTAGCAGGTTATTTTACAGAAGTTGAAAAAACTATTGGCTTATTATACAATTCATTTGTACTGTTTTTGGCGATCGTGAGCAATCCTCTCTCTCGGAATTCGTCTCTTCTAGAATTGGAATACTTGCCAACAGGATGGTTACAGCATGGTTGCGACACCAGACCCCCAAGTCAAACCGCCGATTCATCTGAATGTCACCTGGGAGAAGCTACCAGATGGCTATCAACTAGAGGAAAAGCCTGTGGATAATACAGGTCAACCCTTACTAGCAGGAGCACTGCGAGAAAGCCTGGAGTTAGCAGAATTGATTCAGCCGGAAATGCTGATCGCGTCCAACTTCGGCTTATGTGCCACGTTAAACGGGGAGTTAGTCATCAAAGCGCCCGACTGGGTCTACGTTCCCAGAGTGAACGAAATTCTGGTGGGAACGGAGCGTAAGAGTTACACACCCAACTTAGAGGGTGATACTCCTGTCGTGGTCATGGAGTTTTTGTCCGATACCGAGGGAGGCGAGTACTCCGTCAAGCGCACTTTTCCCCCTGGCAAATGGTTCTTCTATGAGCAAATTCTCCAGGTGCCTATTTACGTTATTTTTGAACCCGATAGTGGCTTGCTGGAAGTCTACCGTTTGCAAGCCGGACGCTATGAACTGGAGCAGCCGGATTTTAACGGTCGTCACTGGTTCGATGACCTGAAGTTGTTTTTGGGCACTTGGCGCGGCGAGAAGGAGGGACGATCGGGTTACTGGCTACGCTGGTGGGATGCAGAGGAAAATCTTTTGCTGTGGGGCTGTGAGCAGGTAGAGCAGGAGAGAGAACGCGCAGAACAGGAACGGCAACGGGCAGAACAGGAACGGCAACGGGCAGAACAAGAGCGGCAACGGGCAGAACAAGAGCGGCAACGAGCAGAGACACTGGCAGAATTTTTGCGATCGCAGGGGATTAACCCCGATGAGATTGCTTAGGTCACTCAATCTCCCACGGCACAACGATGTAGCCCTCTGAGCGATCGCCCAAAACCAGGTTTCGCGCTGTGCCCCAGTACCACCAATGGGCTGCAATATAAGCACAGATCAGGCTGTCCAGTTGATCTTCCACTGCTTTCAATTCTGTACCTTTATGGGGAATGGCTGGAATAGGGATTTTGCTCAAAGTCACATCTAAAGCGGGGTCGCAGTGAGGCAAGCGTTCTTGAATGAGTTGATGTAACCGGACAAGTTCGGCGCGGCGTTGAGCCAGTAATCCTTTTTTATATTTCAAAATTTGCGCCAAGCCAAATAGATGAACGATCGCGGGGTGAGGAAAGGATTCGATTTGAAAGCGTCCGGGTTGCTGGGGCACGATCGTGGGGGCGTGCTGAAATCCCCGTTGTTCCAGACTCAAGCCAAACGCGACAGTCCGACTCGCAAAGGTAGACCCTAAGTTGGCTGGATAGCAGCCTGCATGGTAGCGCCCAAAGTGTTTGTGAGCCAGACGATCGGGCAAGCGCATCCCGGTTGCATTGGGAATCAGGGTAGGAGCATCGACAGCAACCATGCCCGGAGCGCCGTCTGGAAGCCAAGTATCCACCCAGGCAAGAATATCTGCGATCGCGTCTCGCCGCTGCAAATCCAAAAGCTCCAGCCTGCCAGCCTGCCATTCCAGACAACACAAGCCACTCGCCCCAGAACTCCAGCCCAAATCAATTCCCAAAAACTTCATGTCGCCTGCTCTCTGGTTGTTCTCCAGCCATTACCCCATCCAAATCCGAACTTCTGCGAATTTACAGCGATTGCAAGTGGCATAAGCTAGACCCATCCACCCATCCACCCATCCCCTCATCCACCCATCCCCTCATCCACCCATCCCCTCATCCACCCATCCCCTCATCCACCCATCCCCTCATCCACCCATCCATTCGCCTACCCCTCTACCCATCCGCCCCTCGACTCATCCACCTATCATCTCTGGCTCAACCATTTTCTCTAGCTTATTGCCGCTGTGAGGGGTTTTGATAGTTGAAAGCACCAAAACCACTTTAGAATGCAAAGGAATTCAAATGTGTTTGGTGACGCTATGGCGATTAAACGTGGTGATTTTGTTCGAGCCGTGCGGGAAAAGCTTGAGAGCAGCCTGGAAGCAAAAGCCAGTGACAGCCGCTTTCCTTCCTATATCTTTGAGACTAAGGGTGAGGTTGTTGACCTGAGCGGAGACTATGCGCTGGTGAAATTTGGCATTACGCCTACGCCGAATATGTGGCTGCGGCAAGATCAACTGGAAACGGTGGATAAAGTAGACGGAATTACCCCAAACTGGTTTATCGCTCAAAAGTAGCCGATCTCATGTAGAGACGAATCGCAGTTGCCCCTAAAAACCCCCAAACTTTATTCCAGCCAAAAGTGGAGAATTTTGGTAGAAAAAGGAGCGATCGCTGCCCCTCGATCTACCATTTAGCAAAATACTCTGAACCCAGTTGGGGGAGGGTTGCTACTTATGGTTTTGCGTCCTGCCGAAATTGCCTGTGTAACAGCGAAGGTTGCTGTAGTTGGAGCCGGAAATGTGGGGGCAACCCTGGCGCAGCGGCTGATTGAAAAGAATATTGCTGATGTGGTGCTGCTGGACGTGGTGGAAGGGCGACCCCAGGGTGTGGCATTAGATCTCATGGAGGCACGCGGCGTTGAGCGACACGATCGCATCATTGTTGGCACTAATGATTTTGCAGACACGGCGGGTGCTGATGTGGTCGTGGTTACAGCAGGATTGCCGCGTCGTCCCGGCATGAGCCGGGATGATTTACTTCTGACGAATGGCAAAATTGTGCTGGATGTGACGCACAAAGTCATAGCGCATTGTCCCGGTGCAATTCTGATTGTGGTCACGAATCCGCTGGATGTGATGACCTATATAGGCTGGAAGGCGAGTGGTTTACCCGCAGCGCAAGTGATGGGCATGGCAGGCGTGCTAGATTCCGCGCGGTTCCAGACCTTTTTAGCGATGGAGTTGGGCGTTTCTATTCACGACATCAATGCCACGGTGTTGGGTAGTCACGGGGATTTGATGGTGCCGCTGCCGCGCTATTCCACTGTGAACGGCATTCCCATTAGCAAGTTTTTGGATGAGGCGACGATCGCCCGGATTGTCGATCGCACTCGCAATGGTGGCGCGGAAGTGGTGGAACTTTTGAAAACTGGAGGAGCCTACTACGCTCCAGCGTCGGCGGTGTGCGTCATGGTGGAGTCCATTATCTACAACCAACCACGGATCTTACCTGTTGCGGCTTATTTGCAAGGGCAGTACAAATTAGATGACATCTTTATTGGAGTGCCCTGCCGCCTGGGTTGCCGGGGCGTAGAACACGTCCTGGAACTTGATTTGACTGAGCCAGAACTGAAGGAATTGCACGCTTCTGCGAACTCTGTCCGGCAAAATTTGGAGCAACTCAAGCATTTGTTGGCGGATGCGGGAATGAATCTCTAAGGGAGGAATAACCTTGCCACTCAAGCGCTTTGTGATTGAAATGGGGATGGGGATTGATCAGCATGGGCAGGAACCCACCGTCGCCGCTACCAGAGCCGTTCGCAACGCGATCGCCCACAATGCCCTGCCCGGAATTTGGGAAGTGGCAGGCTTAAGCCATCCCAACGAAATGATTGTAGAAGTACAAGTTGCTGTCCCCTATCCGGAGCAAGTCCAAGCAGCAGATGTGCTGGCGGTGCTGCCCTTTGGACAAAAGAAACTCACGGTGGAACAGGGCGGCATGATCGTTCAAGGACGCGCGATCGAGGGTTTAAACGACAAAAACGACGAAATGCTAATCGCCGTCGCCTCTGTCACAGTATTGGTGAATGTGGATTAACCCCTAACCCCTCTTAACTTTTCCTACAAGCGCTGCAACAAATTTTGCCCGTGGGTATCTGTGCCGCAGGTGTTGAGCAAGCCGAAGGTGGAAGTAAGTCGTTGGGCTTGTTCTGTTTGGCGGGGGCTGGGAGTCCAGGGTGTTGGGTTGTTGTAGGCATAGTAGGTTTCTACGCCGTCGATGCCAGTTTGAGCCGCTTCGGCAATCAGGTCTTCCGCCGATCGGCGATAGCGAAACGGATGCGCCAAGACAGCAATCCCTCCCGCTAAATGGATGCTTTGTACAACTCGTTCCGCCAGCGCATCTGCTCCTTTGGGAGATTCTCGATGGGTGTAGGGCTTCATGCTAGGACTATCGGGATTAAAGGCGTAACCCAGAATGTGAACTTCGGTATCCAGCAATTTGGAAGTGATTTCAATCCCCGTCCATAAGTGCAACGTTGGAGCGGGATCGCCACGCCATGCCGCATCTTCTCGATACGTTTCGAGCCAGCGCTGCGCCCGTCGATAGCCTTCTGTAGCGTGATGATCGGTGATTGCCATGCCTCGCAACCCGATCGCGATCGCTTGCTGCATCAACTCTTCTGGCTGAAGCTGTCCATCGGAACATACCGTGTGCATATGGAAGTTGTAGGACAGGGGACAGCTATCGACATGGATCGTTTCAAACACTCGCCTCAAAGCCGCAGCATCGCGTGCCGCATGGATTGAGGAAGCAGAAACTCCGATGAGATTAACAACCATAAGCGCCTCAGCAGGGGTGGTAGGTAGGCTTAGTTTGGGCACAACCTTTGATACGTAAATCCTATCTTAACCTTCTGTAACCAGGTGTAAATGAAATGCCTTTTTGGCGCAAGTTCTGCATTAGGGTGATTGTTTTGCTGTGAGTTATTGTAATGACAGTTGTTTGAGCCTCTTAGACGTGGCATCTTAGTCCTATTGAATGGTTATCTGGAATGGCTCACCCCCCGCAGTCTGCACTTGCTCCATTGGATATGTTGCGCGATCGCGTCGGCACCTTCGACGATATGGTAGCCCTATTAAAACATTACGGAGTGTTACCTCAACTACTTAGGGAGATTGCGATCGAAGCTGCCATTTCAACGATTGACCTCACAAATGACGAAATTTTGCAAGCCTGCCAGCAGTTTTACCAGCAGCAACAACTGAAAACCGAAGCCGATGTGCAAGCGTGGTTAGCGCAACAAGGGTTAACTCGGGATCAACTGGAACCAATGGTGACGCGAAATCTGCGCCTGGATCGCTACAAACGAGCAACCTGGGCGAATAAGCTGGAGCACCATTTTCTAGAACGCAAAGCCAAGCTCGATCGCGTGATTTATTCTCTCATTCGAGTTCGGGATATTGGCACGGCTCAAGAACTTTACTTTCGGATTCAAGAAGGGGAAGAACCGTTTGATAAAGTTGCACGGGAGCATTCTCAAGGGGTAGAAGCGGAGACGGGTGGTTTGCTGGGTCCGGTTGAGTTAGGCGTGCCCCATCCGGTGATTGCCAAACTGCTGATTACCAGCAAACCCGGACAACTCGTACCACCAACCCGGTTAGGAGAGTGGTTTGTGATTTTGAGGCTGGAAAAATTTCTCCCTGCCCAACTCGATGAGACGATGCAGCAACGACTCTTGAATGAGTTGTTTGAAAACTGGATTAAAGAAGAAGTGTCAAAGGTATCTGCGTCCTGAAACTCCAAGAGGTTAGCTCTGGAGATGGAATGGGAATTGTATAGAGGACTGAAATTTGTATAACCGTTCCCATTCTATGAACAAATTTAAGCAGTTCCTTAGAGATACAACGCTTCCGCTACAGATTGTTTTGGTGATTCCCTTTGTGCTCCAAATCTTTGCGGCAGTTGGGTTAGTTGGTTACTTATCCTTCAAGAATGGGCAGCAAGCCGTAAATGACTTGGCAGAACAACTCATGGATCGCACCAGCGATGTTGTCAGCGAGCATTTGCAATCTTATCTCTCTGTTCCTCAGAAGTTGAATCGGATTAATGCTGATGCGATTCGTCGGGGGGTGCTGGATGTCCGCGATCGCGAAGTAGTTGGCAAATATTTCTGGGATCAGATGCAGGTATCTGACCTGACTTACATTGGCATTGGATTGACCGATGGACGAGGATTTGGGGTGGCTCATTATGACGGTAAAAACATTACCCGCGAGGAATGGACAGCCAAACCACCCAAAAATCTTCATAACTACGCTACAGATAGGCAAGGGAATCTTACTAAGCTGAACGCTCGCTGGGATTACGATAGCCTCAGCCAAAGCTGGTATACTGAGCCGATCGCTGCTGGTAAACCAATCTGGGGAAAAATCTACACAGCAAACCTTTCCGACAACCCCTATATTACGGTTGCTGCTACTCGTCCCATCTACAATTCGCAAAACCGTTTGTTAGGCATGATTGGAACTGAAATCCATTTGCTGAAGCTGAGTGATTTCTTACGCAATCTGAATGTCAGCAAATCTGGGCAAGTGTTTCTTGTGGAGCGGAATGGTGCCCTGATTGCCAACTCTGACGCAGCCAAGCCCTATACTCTGGTTAACCGGGAAGTTCGGCGTTTGCAAGCGATCGATAGCCCTAACCCGGTGATTCAAAGCATTTCTAAGCACATTCAAAACACTGGCGGTTTCCAATCGATCGCCCAATCTCAAAGCTTTCAGCTTGAAACTCAGGGGAAACCGCATTTTGTGAATGTGATGCCCTGGCGGGATGAGCATGGGTTGGACTGGCTACTGGTCGTAAGTGTGCCTGAAAGCGCATTTATGGGACAAATTAATGCCAATAGCCGTATCACGATCGGGCTTTGTTTGAGTGCCTTAATGATTGCCTCAATGCTAGGCTTAATCACCTCTCATTGGATTATTCGTCCGATTCTGCGGCTCAATCGCGCCAGTGAGGCAATGGCATCGGGTGATCTGGAGCAAACCGTGGAAACAAGCAGCATTCGAGAATTCAAAACTCTATCGAGTTCCTTCAACCACATGGCAAGACGGTTGAATGAGTTGTTTACTGCCTTGGAGCGCGGCAAGGAAGAATTAGAGGAACGAGTCGAAGAACGCACGGCTGAACTCAAGGCTACATTGGTAGAGTTGCAACGCACTCAAGCTCAAGTCATTCAGAGTGAGAAGATGTCGAGTTTGGGGCAATTAGTTGCAGGGGTTGCTCACGAAATTAATAATCCAGTCAATTTCATTCATGGCAATCTGGCTCATGTGCAAACCTACACTGAAGATCTATTAGAGTTTGTGCAGCTATACCAGCAGCATGATCCCCATCCTCCAGCGGCAATTCAAGCAGCGGCGGAAGACATTGACCTGGAGTTTTTGCAGGCGGATCTACCCAAAATGGTGGCTTCCATGCAGCTTGGCACCGATCGCATTCGCCAAATCGTGTTGTCGCTACGCAACTTTTCTCGCATGGATGAAGCGGCATACAAAGCAGTTGATTTGCATGAGGGCATCGACAGCACGCTGCTGATTCTGCAACATCGGCTCAAAGCCGGACATGAACGACCCGAAATCAAAATCATCAAAGAATACGATCAGTTGCCCCTGGTGGAATGTTATGCCGGACAACTCAATCAAGTTTTTATGAATATCCTGGTGAACGCGATCGATGCGTTGGAAGAGTCATTGGTCATTGGTGACTCGTCATTCGCAAACGACAAGTCATCTACAACCAATGACCCAGAACAAAGGACACAGGACCAAATCCCAATTCCCACAATTACCATTCGCACTTCGGTGGTTGATGCTGGGTGGGTGGAAGTGGCGATCGCGGATAACGGCGGCGGCATTCCCAAAGATGTGCAGCAGCGGATTTTTGACCCATTTTTCACTACTAAACCCTTGGGGAAGGGCACCGGGATGGGAATGTCCATCAGCTACCAGATTGTGACCGAAAAACACGGAGGCAAGTTGGAATGCTTCTCAACTCCAGGAGAGGGTACTGAGTTTGTGATTCGGATTCCCCTGCGGCAACAAGTTCATTCATAGATTCAGCGTTGGGCATTTCACAGGAGTTTTTTAGCCAGCGATCGCTGCATTCCCCAAATACCGATCGCGCTGATTGCCCCACTCACCACGCCCCATCCAGATCCGGGATGTCCAGTCAGCAAGCAAAATAAGCCAAACCCCAAAAGAGCGATCGCGCCGCTGCCAGCCACCGCCAGCATCAGCCGAATCGTGACCACTGCTTCCGTCATGCGCTGAAACACATCTTCTTTGGACAACGGCAGCGCAGCTTGAAAGGTGGCTTGCAGCGAGGCGAACTTGACCTGATCCAACTGGTAATAGGTGCCTAGCTCCGGATCTCGCATCGTCGCGATCGAGTGCAGCCCAAACTGTTTGGCGTGACGAATCGCATGGCTGATTTGTTGTTTAGTGGCAACGGGTTGAAAGGTTTCAAAAATGGATTCCCGATACACCCCAGTTTTTGCCATCTCTAAAATGCGCTGACTTAGCTCCGAGACAGATAGGCGACGGGCAATTTCACTCATGATCCAGCCGACAGGACGAAGAACTCTTTTATAGTAACCCTGTATTATAGCTTTGGTCAGAGCGCTTAGGATCTTGAACGAAATAATCTATAAAAGTTAGAGCTGCTGTAGGGGGCGCACGACTGTGCGCCTGTACCAAGAAATTCCAGGTTAATTAATCCTCGACCCTTAGGACAAGGAAAAGTTGCAAAGTCAACGCTGGGTAGACGTTCTGACTCGCCTTCCCATGTCACACCGGGCTACGGCTATCAATGGGTCTCTCCACCTGGACTCAAGTTCTACAGCAAGAATTTTGGTATTGAATTAGAGTGCTTCTTATAACTCCTTCGTTAGCTTGAAAACGTGTTTGACTTGTTTGGTTCACCCCTGTTGGCAACGACCCCGATCGCAGCTCCAGACTTTCAGGCTCCCCTCCAAATTTTGGGTGGCTTCATCTTGACCCTATGGATATTAGAACTGATTGATTCAATTCTGCTAGGAGGGCGCTTGAATCGCTTAGGCATTCGTCCCCGCCGCGTCATTGGCTTGCGGGGAATTCTGTTTGCGCCCCTGCTGCACGGCAATTTAGGACATTTAGCCGCTAACACCATTCCATTAGTGGTGCTGGGCTGGCTAATTATGTTGAATGGGCTGAATACGTTTTTGACTGTCACCGCGATCGTCTGGGTGATTAGTGGAGTCGGCACCTGGTTACTGGGGGGGCACAACACCAACCACATCGGCGCAAGTGGGCTGGTGTTTGGCTATTTCGGCTATTTGCTACTACGGGGTTATTTTGATCAGAGTGTCAGCGCCATTACGATCGCGGTCTTAGTGGGGCTAGTTTACGGCAGCATGATTTGGGGGGTTCTCCCGATTCACCAGGGCAAATCCTGGCAGAGCCACCTGTTTGGCTTTATGGGTGGCGGGATTGCTGCCCGTTTTTTACCAGAACTACAAAACGCCCTGACTCAATTAAGCAGGAATGGTTGACGGGGCATAGGTAGATGGTGTTGGGTGTTGGGTAAATGCTGATTCTAACCCCCAATCCCCAACGCCTTATGCCTCTAAGCTTTCTAGCAGGGATCAGACGAGTAGTTCGCGTCGATCCAAATTCGCATTTCGGCTTCAGATTCGGCATAAACTGATTGCCCAGTTTGAGGATTGTAGGCACACCACCAGCGATCGCCCTGCTGATCAACGCTTTGCCATACCTGTAAACTGGCATCTCCCCGAACCAACGTGACCAGATCACCCCACAGGGTCGCCAGATGCTGATGCAAAGAACCCGGATGAAAATCTGCATCTCCAGCGATTTGCTTTTGTTCTCGCTCTAGCAGTTCAACCAGGTGTTGATCCTGATTGGCCTTTGCGATCGCCAAACGGTGATTCAAAGAGGCAACAACATTGGCGTGATGCTTGTGCCAAAGGGTTACTTTGTCCGTGTCTAAAACATTTGTCATAACTCTCACCTCTATCTTTGATCTCAACAGAATTCATCAAGGTTCTGCTGAAAAATCTTCTCTACATAATTATAACTGTTTCTCTGTATCTAAAGTTACAAAATGTGTCTTTGGGCGGAGAGAGTCGGAGCAACACGGCATATCAACATCCTGCTTGGGCTGGCGAGGACAGCGACAGGGTTAGATTCTACCCAGTTAAGCAAATGCTTTTTTCAAGCGGGGTTGAATGCTGAGTAAGGCGACCACCGCAAAGCCAAGCAATACCAGCAGGGCAGCCCCCAGCGTGACTTCACCAAAGGGCGCTTGCATCACCACGCTGTTGAATGTCCAATCGTTGTGCAGGTAGACGTAGCGGATTGGCTCGATCGCGTAGCTGAGCGGGTTCAAACTTGCCACCCATTGCAACCACCTGGGCATGAAGGAGAGCGGAACTAAAGCTGTGCTGGCAAACAAAAGCGGCAGGTTTGTCACGAAAATGACGGCAATTAGTTCAATATGTCCGGGCAGAGAAAAGGCTAAACCCAAACTGATGGCAGTCACGCCGAGAACTAGCAGTAACACGATCAGAGTCAACAGGGCTAATCCGGCGGCGTTGGGTAAACCCGCACCGAGAAAGGCACTCATCACCACGATCGCCGCTGTTTGCAGCAAACTCAGGGTGGTGATGAAAATGGCGGATGCCATGACGATCGAATAGCGGGAAACCAGCGGCGCAACGAGGAGACGGTTGAGGAAACCAAATTCGCGATCGAACATCACGGGCAGTCCCGCATTCAACGCGCCTCCGAACGCGGTGAACACAATAATGCCAGCCCCAATAAAGCGTCCGTAATTGATGCCTTCACCAAACAATCCTTGCGGCGCATTTTGAAACAGAGCGCCAAACAAAATCAACCACATCAAAGGTTGAATAATGCCTGCTGCCAGCGTGGAAGGACGACGCTGAAGCTGAATAAATAAACGCCGAGTCAGGGCAAGGGTTTCTTGCAAAAAGTCAGCAAATGGGCTGGAAGCAGAGAGTGTTTGACTCCCAACTTTGCCATTCAATTGAGAAGGGTTAACAGTGGTACTCATAGTTGATAAAGCGTTTCAGGACAATGTATCAATAGCTTTTTCTGAAGGATTTATACTAGCTGCATCTACAGACCTGCGAACAGGTGCCTGTGCTTGAATAGGCTCAGAGCTAGAAGATGAAAACTCATTGAATAGTTTAAAAAACTCAAGTAAAGCACGGCTTTCATCCTCACAAAAAAACAATATTATTCTGTCCCATGACTGATCTGAGGAAATTCTATACTTTGACTTAATCCAGGTTTGAAAATCTGAAAATTCTTTTTCCTCAACTGTTTGAGGTTGGTTCAACTCACGCCGAGCAAAGATATACCCAGCCAAGAAGGAGCGTAGATTACTAATGTAAGGCTTGCCAAGATACATGGAAGGTCTTCTTTCAATATTGGAGATGAGTTGATACAAACTACTCATAATTCCTCTAAATTAAAAATCAATTTCTGTAACCTGAAAACCTTCACCTATCGTCTTACCGTAGAAATATAGATTATTTAGCCATTCTCTTTTGAGAAAAACTCCTTCAGGGTGAATATTGTCGAAAATAAACTCTCCATTGTTAATGATGACTGCGATCGCCTCATGCTTTCCATTACAGCACTTTCCGCAACAAAATGGGACAATTATTGAAGAAATAAACTAAGAGAAATCAGGATGTGCCATGACAACCTACTCTACCGACCTTAGAGAACGAGTTGTTCGCGCCTATGAGAAAGGAGAAGGATCGATTCGGCAACTGGCGCTTCGATATGAAGTCAGCAAGAACACCGTGCAAGCTTGGCTTGACCTCAAGCGTAGCACTGGAGGCATCAAGCCATTACCCGCAACAGG
>JANRIN010000287.1:0-20669 GCA_033764965.1 Leptolyngbyaceae cyanobacterium bins.302
GAACTCATTCCTGGATGAACCGATTTCGTCGCTTATTGATTCGATGGGAGAAGAAACCAGAAAACTACTTAGCACTCATTCACCTAGCTTGTGCTTGCATTGCTATACGGGCTATTCGAGTTTTCGGATAGGCTCTAAGAATCTTCTGATAGTGCGTCATCGGAGGTTTTATCTTCTATCACTAATTTGACGGCTTGCTTGTTGACTGAGATAAAGCTTTCACTGGCGAGTAGAGTTCCGTCTAATCCGTAAACCAGGGCATTGGTCAGGGCAATAAAGGTATGTTCACCGTTCAAAAAGTCGGATAGGCGAGCATTGTAGCCACCCGTGGGAATGGAAACATCCCCTTGAATTTCCCATCCATCGGTCGTGTAGATTTTGACTCGTTGTTTCTCTCGCTGAAAGTTACGTGTGGATGCGGTCATCGATCGCTGCCTCCTTGAAGGGAGATAATCTCTGATCTTAGGCGGTTTGCAGGGTGTTGAGCACAGCTTCAGCAATCTCAACATTGCCATCCGTGCGCGGCGCATCCGATTGGTTAGGTGGTTGGAAAGATTCAGTCAAAAAGTCCCAATCGCCCCCAAAAAATTCGCTCGGTTGCAAGATGCGGGTGGGCACATAATCCTGAGTTGCCCGGAGTAAGACTGCCGCTTCCGCAAAGTCCTCTCGGGTGATGGAGACGATCGGCAAGTTTTGACGGCAGGCTTCCGCAAAGGTGCTGTATCCCGGTTTCGACACGACACACTTGCAGATCGGCATCACATCTACAGGGCGATATTGGGGACTGCTGAGTTTGAGCAGGTTAGGCAAGTTGGGTGCATTTTTGTCAAACGTGAGAAAGGTCCAATCGGGAAACCGCGCCAGGTTTTGATAGGGAATTTGCTCTAATCCCAAGCCGCCAAAGGTGAGCAATACTGTTTGTGCTGGCGGAGTTTGTAAGTTCAAGTCTTGCCGCAGTTGGTCAATCCTGTAACGAGGAGTGCCGCCCGTAAACCCAACATCCGTAATGTGAGGAAAGGCGCTCATGGGTTCGTGTAGCGGCAGGCGGAAGAGACGATCGCACTGTCCAAAACAATCTGCTATCCAATCGGCAACGTCTACAAACTCACTGCCCCAATCGCGATAGATAAAATCCCAACCAAAATTACTCATCATGTAACCGGGAATCCCCGCTGCCTTGGCAATCAGCGCTGCCATCGGCGGAATATCTGCCAGCACCAACCCAACTCGATTTTGTTGAATGAAACTCACTTCAGACGCAATAATGGAACGCTGCTTTGCCTGTAATTCCTGCAATTTTTCCAGGGTTGCGGCTTTGTCCATCTGGATGCTGTCTTGCTGGATGACACCAATATCAAAGGCACGGGGGCGCACAATAAAATCCCCTTCGATATAACCTTCCAGCAACCATCGGGGCGCAGTTGTCACCAAAATCAGCAACACATCTGGGCAGCGGCGTTGAATTTCCGCCGCCACGGAAGCCGCACGAGTAGCGTGTCCAAAACCATGATTAGTAATGGCGAGATAGAGAATCGGTTGAGGCATGGGGCGAGAGATGGGGAATAGAGGAGATAGGGAAAAAGGTCAGTGCTTACGTAGAGTGAGTTCGGCAACGCCGTAACACACCAATGATCCTCGCTGCGGTGCGTTACGCTATCGCTAACAGCATCCTACGGTAATGTTAAGTTTTTTTGTTGCCGAGTTAATAGGTTTAGCTGCGATAGTTTATTGACTGAGGCTACTCTTCTCCAACGGCTTGCATCACGTTTACCATGCTTTTCTATGGCAGCAACCTGGCTGTAATTGCGATAAATAAGGTCTTCCTGCCCGATGGACTGCTTCATCCGATCGGGCGATTCAAAGGGATGATGATGTTCTGTAATACTCGTAGTACCCTAATATTGCATATTGTAAACATTCTGAAGTTCTATAACGCTAGTGTTCGAGGGCACTTCTCCCAAGTCATTCAAATTCCTTCACAAAACCATCTCCTAAATTTAAGGGCTTCTTTAGTATTGATAGTTTTGCATACAGCCCAATTGTCCAGTATTTCCTAGCCTTGTTACGTCGCTAGCCCGATAGCCGCGTAACTGACCATCCTGTAGAGAGTGTGATATGAGCGGTAAAGACACAGGTTCTCCAACCACAGTTCAACCTCCTGTAGAAGAAGACTCCCAATCCTTTTCTCCCGTTGCCGAGAGTAAACCACGATCGCGTCGTCGCTTTCTCGTGCCTGCCTTGATTGCCCTGGCGATTCTGGGGGGCGTGGGCTGGATTGTGTTCAATCGGATTATTTTTCCGATCCTCATGTTCAGTCAGATGAAACCCGAATTTACTGAGGTGGAAGTTTCGACGCCCCAAACTGCGAACATTGAGGATTCCTCTGATTACGCAGCCAGCTTAGATTCCCGTCAGTCTGTCACCTTGCAACCGCGTGTGTCTGGACAAATTTCAAGAATTTACGTGCAGGCTGGCGATCGAGTGCAGCAGGGGCAAGAGTTAATCCAAATTGACGCGGCTGAACAACGGGCACAGGTTGCCAGTCGAGCCGCCGCCGCTGAAACCGCCGCCGCCGAGATTGACGCAGCCAGGGCTGATGTTGCCAGTGCCACGGACACCCTGCGATCGCTCCAGGCTCAACGCGCGTCTGCCCAATCGAACGTGCAACTCAATCAGCGCGAGTATGAGCGCTACCTGGATCTATTCAACCAGGGGGCTGAAAGTCGGCAGGTGTTAGATCAACGGTTGAATGCTTTGCAAACGGCTCAAGCAGCTTTACGGCAAGCAGAAGCCAATGTTCAGGCTCAACAAGCGACGATTAACCGGGCACGGGCAAACGTCAGCCGGAACCAAAGAGCGCTGGAGCAGGCTCAAGCCACCGTTTCCGAAGGGCAAGCACAACTGCGGTTTTACACAATCTCCGCACCCTTTACCGGAGTGATTGGCAATATTCCCGCCAAAGTTGGGGATTTTGTCAGTACGACAACCCAACTGCTCACCCTGACTCAAAACGATCAGCTAGAAGTGCAAATTCAGGTTCCCCTGGAACGCGCCTCTGACCTGCGTCAAGGCTTGCCAGTCAAATTGCTGGATAGTAGCGATCGGGTTCTCAAAAATGGGCAAATCTCTTTCATCTCGCCCAACGTTGACCCCACAACCCAATCAGTTCAGGCAAAGGCGCTTTTCTCCAACGCCACAAACCAACTCCGCACCTCCCAATTCATCCGCACGAGAGTAATTTGGGCAATCAATCCTGGTGTAATCGTTCCCACCACAGCCATTTCGCGCCTGGGTGGCAGAGACTTTATGTTTGTGGCAGTTCCCTTTAAGGATTCCGGCTGTAAAGAGGCAGCTCCTGGACAAATGGGACCCGTCAAGGTGGAACCCGACCAACTCACGGCTGTGCAAAAGCCAGTTGAACTTGGCAAAATCGTCGGCAACAATCAGGAAATCTTGAAAGGGGTATCCAGCGGCGATCGCATTGTGACTTCTGGGATTCTGCAATTGCAGAACTGCACTCCCATCACCGCAGCTAAAAAATAGCCCCTGCCTTCCGTCCCTAATTTTTCCTTGCCATGATCCTCTCCATCTCGGATTTCTTTATTAAACGTCCAGTGTTTGCCACTGTGTGTTCGATTGTGGTGACACTGCTAGGGCTTGCCTGCATCCCCACACTGCCGATCGCCCAATATCCAGAGATCGCTCCGCCCCAGGTCACGGTAACTTCTAATTATGTGGGAGCCAGCGCCGAAGTGGTGGAGTCAACCGTCACAAACATTTTGGAGCGGGAACTCAACGGGATTCGGGGTGTAAAGTACATTTCGTCTACCAGTGCCAACGATGGCACCAGCAGCATCAACCTCACTTTTGATTTGGGCACCAACCAGGACATCGCCGCTGTTGATGTGCAAAATCGAGTGTCATCGGTTCAGTCTCGCTTACCCGGTCCCGTCACTCAAACCGGAGTCCAGGTTTCTAAAGCCAACAATAATTTCTTGCTGGCGATCGGCATCTACTCCGAGCGAGACGGCAACGCAGACAAAGATGTTTACGACGACATTTACCTGAGTAACTACGCCGACCTTTATATTAGCGATGCCTTAAAACGGATTCGAGGCGTGGGAGGCGTTCAGATTTTTGGCGAACGCAAATATGCAATGCGGCTCTGGCTTGACCCAGAACGGCTTGCCAGTCGCGGCTTAACTCCTCAAGATGTGGTCGCTTCCTTACAAGCACAAAACTTACAGGTGGGTGCCGGACAAATCGGACAACCCCCCACCAAAGAAGGGCAACAGTACCAGTACGCCGTTACTGCTCAAGGACGACTTAAAAACATTGAAGAATTTAACAACCTGGTCGTCAAAACAACCGAATCAGGCACGCTAGTCCGCTTTCGTGAAGTGGGACGAGCCGAACTTGGCGCGGAAAACTACGGCTCTATCCTGCGATTCACTCCAGAAGATGGCGTAACGCACCAAGGCGTTGGACTGGGAATTACACAGCAATTTGGCAGTAACGCCTTAGATGTTGCCAGTGCAGTTCGGAAGGAAATGGAAACCCTGTCTGCCAGCTTTCCCCCCGGCATGAGGTACGCGATCGCGTTTGACACCACAACCTTCATTCGGGCAGGGGCGGAAGAAGTGGTAATTTCACTGATCCAGTCTATCTTCCTGGTGATCCTGGTAATCTTCCTCTTTCTCCAGAACTGGCGGGCTGCGGTCGTCGTTTCCATTGCGATTCCGGTTGCCTTTATCGGTACGTTCATTTTCGTTAAAGTGTTTGACTTCTCGATCAACACGCTGACGCTATTTGCCCTCACCCTGGCAACGGGTCTGGTGGTGGATGACGCGATCGTGATTGTGGAAGATATCATTCGGCGCATCAACGAAGAAGGAATGCGTCCCGTTGATGCCGCAATTTCTTCCATGAACTCCCTGTTTGGAGCCGTGATTGCCACCTCCCTGGTATTGATTACAGTATTTGTGCCCGTTGCCTTCTTCCCCGGCACCACGGGGCAACTTTATCGCCAATTTGCTCTAACCATTGCCTTTGCCATTGTCGTTTCGACCTTCAATGCGTTGACCTTTACACCGATGCTGGCAGCCTTGCTGCTAAAGCGGGAAGGTTCACCGAATAACTGGCTGTTCAATCGCATCAACCGGGTAATCGACTATACCCGCGAAGGGTACAGTCAAAATGTGCGGGGTTTCATTAAGCGTAGAAATTTGGTAATAGGGGTATTTACTGCTCTGCTGGCACTGACCTATTGGGTTTATACGATCGTTCCGGGGGGATTTTTGCCAGAAGAGGATCAGGGGTATTTCATTACCGTTGTGCAAGCTCCAGAAGGGGTTTCGTTGAACTATACCGAAGGGGTACTCAAGCAAGCAGAAGATCTTTTGAAGCAACGTCCTGAAGTTGCGAGTGTTTTCGCCGTGGGTGGATTCAGTTTCAGTGGCGCAACCCCCAATAACGGGCTGATTTTCACCCTGCTTAAACCCTGGGAAGAACGCCGAGGAGCAGAGCAATCAGTGCAGGGAGTGGTGGGTGGATTCTTCCCAAAACCATTCGGCTTGTTTCCCCAAATGGTAGCGATCAAGGAGGCAACGGTGATTCCCCTCGCTCCACCTGCAATTCAAGGATTAGGTCAATTTGGTGGATTTGAGTTTTATCTCCAGGATCGAACCGGATTTGGCTTTAACACGATGGGCGAAGTGCTAGGTAAATTTATGGGTCGAGCCACCACCTATCCTTCTGCCCAGAGTCCCCAACTGACCGGATTGCGACCAACGTTTAATGCGAATACGCCGCAGATTACAGTTGAGGTCGATCGGGTTCGAGCCAACCAACTTCAAGTCTCGGTAGAAGAAATCTTTAGCACACTGCAAGTGCTGCTTGGTTCCACCTACGTCAACGACTTCAACCAATTCAACCGGGCTTACCGCGTGTATGTGCAGGCGGATAGCCAATTTCGCTCCAACCCGGAAGATATTAAGCGCTTGTATGTGCGATCGCAAACCGGGAAGATGATCCCCCTCGCCAATCTGGTTAAAATCACCCAGACGATTGGACCATCCATCATCACCCATTACAACCTGTTCCGCGCCATCAATATCACGGGTGCTGCCTCACCGGGTGTCAGTTCTGGTCAGGCGATCAAAGCAATGGAGACCGTTGCCCAGGAAACCTTACCCAAGGGCTTTGGTTATGAGTGGACGGGCTTATCCCTGGAAGAAATTCAAGCTGGCAGTGCTTCCTTCATCATCTTTGGCTTGGGCATTGTATTCGTCTTCCTCACTCTCGCAGCCCAGTACGAGAATTACGTTGACCCTGTCATTATTATGTTGACCGTGCCTCTGGCAATCTTGGGCGCACTGGTTGCCGTACTGCTGAAAGGCACTTCCAACGATGTCTACACCCAAATCGGCTTCGTTATGCTGATTGGGATGGCAAGTAAAAACAGTATTTTGATTGTGGAATTTGCCAATCAGGCGCGGGAGCAAGGTCTTGCAATTACTAAAGCGGTGATCGAAGCTTGTCGAGACCGTTTGCGCCCGATTTTGATGACAGCAATTTCCACCATCATTGGGGCAGTGCCGTTGTTGATTGCAACTGGACCTGGAGCCGCATCGCGTCAATCGTTGGGAACCGCAGTCGTAGGTGGGATGGTTGTTGCAACCGTTTTGAGCCTGTTTATTGCCCCGGTTCTGTATGTTGTGACTAAGTCGGCAGAAGAGCGATTTCGGCAAAAGCGCAATCCCGCTCTAGCCACAGCCAATTATGACGGAAACGGATCAGCCCATCATCATGAATCGGCTTCTGAATCTGTTGTACCCGATCGAGAAAATGCGCCTCGCTCTTAGTTACTCCTGTTCATCAGGTGGAGGAATTGTTGGCTGGGGCAATCTCTTGTGGTTGCCGTCCATCGTATTTAATCCACGATCCTAAATTAATAAGCAAGGGTCGGCACAAGGCACGACCCCAATAATTCTATTTCTATGTAGTTCTCTTACGGCAAAAGCTTGGCTTCCTGATTATGGCATCCGAAATTGGCTATCGGGAGGCTGGCGGTATCCTTCTTGAGCCGCGATCGTGGGGGAGATGACCGACATGGAAGGATGAGCCTGGGAGGGAACCGGGACGATGGGAGGCGTGAACACAGGTTGAGCAGACCCATTCGCGGTAATTTGCACTACGTTGGGCGTGAACAGGAAGATGTTTTCACCCAGTCGTTCTTGATGACCATCGATCGCGAATACACCCCCTGCCACAAAATCCACCGATCGTTGGGCCTGATCGGGATCCATCAACATCATGTTTAAGATGACGGATTTACGTTCTCGTAGTAGTTTGACCGCATGAGGAATTTCTTCAAAGGAACGAGGTTGCAGAATCACCACCTCAGAAATACCGTTTGCGCGGTTTGGCATCCCAATCACGTTACTGGTTGGGGGAGTGGCAGGGCGATCGCTGCGGGGTAACATGGGTTGTTCTTGAATCGTGGGATCTTGCACGTAGTCTTCATCTCCGTATTCGTAATCATAATCGCCATCATCGAACTGTTCGTTGAAGCCAAAAGAATCCCAAACGCGCTGAAAGATATTCATGTCAACCTTGCTCCCAGATTAACTCAGCCAACCTAGTTCACCCGTTCCACTTTATTGTAGGCGTAAAGTTATCAGCAGACAACTGGGCAGATGGACGAGTTTCTATGCCAAATCTGGTTTTATCCTAGACGATGAATCGCAGGTTGAAGATATTTTTTCTTGCTTGCCTATTCCAACTGCATCACGGCTCGGTAGTGAGATTCAATTTGCGATCGTGTCACCGATTTGTGCTCAAGGCTCCACTGGCTTTGCTCAAACAGGGTGCGCCGGAGTTCAGAAACATCAATCGTGGTGATAGAACCATTGGCAACCACTCGATCGCCCTTGATCCAGACGCTATCCACCGCCTGAGTAGGGCGACCCAGAACCAGCAAGCCGATCGGATCGGTTCTCGGTAACAAAGATAGGCAGGTCAGATCGTAAAGCACCAAATCCGCCAATTTGCCTACTTCCAAAGATCCCAGTTGATCCTGCAAACCTAAGCCCGTCACTCCACCCAAAGATGCCATCTCGATCGCCTGCTGCGGCGTAATCCAGCGCTGGTACTCAAAGTCAGTCAAATTATGCAAAATGGCTCCTAACTTGATGGCTTCTAACAAATCCTGGGAGTCATTGCTGCTAGCACCATCACAGCCAAAGGTGGTGTTCACCCCAGCCACACGATACTTCAACACGGGAGCGATCCCACTCCCCAAGCGCAAGTTACTGAGCGGGTTATGAACCACCGTGGAATGAGTGTCTGCCAGCAACTCAATGTCTGCATCATCCAGCCAAACGCAATGAGCCAGGGAAGTTTTGGGTCCCAAAAAATTGAGGCGCTTCAAGTGCTCAACCGCACTACAACCATACTTTTCATACGCCAACAGTTTTTGGGCTTTGGTCTCTAACAAATGGGAATGGAAGCATAAATCGTGAGCTGTTCCTATTTCTACGAAAGCTTCCATCAACGCATCTGAACAAAGCTGGAGTCCCGTAGGAGCCGCCATGATGAAGATACCGGCATCTGGATCATGAAATTGCTCAATCGCAGTTTTGAGCACATCGATCGCCGCTTCCGTGGTGCGTGGAGCGGTGGCTGTTGGTCGTTGCTTGCCTTGAACTGGAAGCCCCATCATTAAGGACTGATCCTGAAGTAAAGGAGCCACAAACGCCCGAATTCCAACTTCTCGATAAGCTCGGATGGCAGCAGCGACACAGTCTAGTTCCTGCCCTGGAAGGAGAATCAAATGATCAACAACCGTTGTTCCACCGGAATAGAGGGTTTCAACCGCAGTTCCCAAAGCACTTAAGTAAATTTTTTCAGGACTCAGGAGCGGAAAGTCGTAGAGTTCTGCCAGCCATAATTCCAGCGGCAGGGGCGCAATGCGTCCTCGTTGCCACATTTCTGGGGAATGGGTGTGAGCATTGACAAATCCGGGAAGTAATAGTTTATTTTGACCAGGAATGACTACTCCCACTGGCTCAAGCCGAGGAGCGATCGCGGAAATTCGTCCCGCCTGAACTTGCACATCAACAACTTGATATCCATCTGCCAAGGGAACTAAAACACGTTGAATTGTAAAATCCACTGCCTCTGAGTCCTTACAATAATGCTAAAAGAAATCATGGTATTTTGATGATTTAATCAATTAAAAACAACCTCCAACCAGGTGAATTTAACTGAGAAATATCCAGCAAAATACTTGTTCTGTCATGGTTGAACAATATCTATTGATAAGTTTTTAGCGACTTCTTGCCTCGTTGAAGACACTGAATTTGTAGAGTTTGAATCCCGATGGTTTATCATTCAAAAAACAAATTATTCATCATTCGTCAACTGAATCAACGCTTTAATTTCCGCTGGCGATCGCTCCAGCAATGGCTACTGCCAACGCTACTGATTATCTTTACCCTCGGCTGGTTTTCCCATTGGACTCTCCAACTTTCTGCTCAGGACATTCCCAAAACCCTAACAATGGGAACCTCTGCCGACTATAAACCGTTTGAATTTCATGACACCTCAAGCGGCGAAGACAAGATCGTAGGGTTTGACATCGACATTGCCAATCGCATCGCTCAAGAATTGGGCTTTGAGCTGGTGATTAAGGATATGGATTTCAACGGGTTAATTCCCGCGCTGCAAAGTGGGCGAGTTGACTTTGTGATGGCGGGCATGACTCCCACTCCAGAACGTCGAGTTAATATCGATTTTTCTGATATTTACTACACCGCTCAAAACACAATTATTGCCAAGAAAGACGCAAACCTGACCACGGAAGCATCACTCAAAGGCAAAACGGTCGGTGCCCAGTTGGGTAGCCTTCAGCAAGAAGTGGCACAAAAGATTCCAGGGGCAACCGTTGTGACTCGCAACAAGGTGCCTGATTTAATTCAGGAAATCAAAGCGGGTCGGATTGATGCTGCCATTGTGGAAGATACGATCGCCCGTCCCTACGCGGCAGTCTATCCTGACCTGAACTTTACCGTCATTCCCAATAAGGAAGGAGGGTACGCGATCGCTTTTCCCAAGGGATCGAAGCTGGTGCAACCCTTCAACCAGGTCATCGCCAAAATGGATCAGGACGGGAGCCTGGATGGGCTGGCAAAAAAATGGTTTGAAGACCAGGGTAAACCCGCCGGACTTGGGTTTGAACAAATCATTCCCTCCATTCCGTTTATTTTGGGCGGAGTTTGGGTCACTCTGGCGTTTACGTTTGTCTCCGCCCTGCTGGGGTTTGCCTGGGCGATCGTCCTGGCGCTCTGCAAAATCTCGACTCTAAAGCCCCTCCGCTGGTTGGCAAATGCGTACACTTCTGTCTTTCGAGGCACACCCCTGATTCTACAAATCGCCCTGGTTTACTTTGCCACGCCTCAGCTTACAGGCTACAACATTCCCGCCTTTCAAGCTGGAGTCATTGCCTTTGCCCTCAACTCTGGAGCCTACGTGTCAGAAACTCTTCGGGCTGGGATTATGGCAGTAGACAAGGGGCAACGAGAAGCGGCGATGTCGTTAGGAGTGCCCTACTCCTTGATGATGAAAGACATTATTTTGCCCCAAGCGCTGCGAAATATTCTGCCCGCTCTGGCAAACGAAGGGATTAACCTCCTAAAAGATTCCGCTTTGGTATCCACGATCGGAGCAGCGGATTTGTTGCGACGGGCAACGATCGTCGGGGCAGAAAAATATCTTTATTTTGAACCGCTGATCGTCGCGGGAGTGGTGTATTACGTGTTGGTTATGATCTTGACAATTGCCACATCAGCTTTAGAAAAGAGGTTACAAAGAAGTGCTTAGAATCGAAAACTTACACAAATCTTTTGGAGCTTTGAAGGTTCTAAATGGCATCACAACTCAAATCGACAAAGGGGAAGTGGTGGCGGTTTTAGGACCTTCTGGTTCTGGCAAATCCACTTTTTTACGATGCTTGAATTTACTGGAAATGCCCACAGAAGGACATATTTATTTCAAAGATGTAGATATCACCAGTTCCCAATGCAATATCTTGCAAACTCGCGAAAATATTGTGATGGTGTTTCAACACTTCAATTTGTTTCCCCACATGACAGTGTTGCAGAATGTCACCTATGCTCCGATGAAAGTCCGCAAACTCACCAAAGCCGATGCCACCACGATCGCGTTAGATTTGCTGGCAAAAGTCGGGTTAGAAGAAAAAGCCTCTGTTTACCCTTCCCGGTTATCCGGTGGACAAAAGCAGCGAGTGGCGATCGCCCGTGCCCTGGCAATGCAACCAGAAATGGTGCTGTTCGATGAGCCAACCTCTGCCCTAGATCCAGAAATGGTGAAAGAGGTGCTGGAAGTGATGCAAAACCTGGCTCGATCTGGCATGACCATGGCGATCGTCACTCATGAAATGGGGTTTGCCCGTGAAGTCGCCAATCGCATCCTGTTCATAAACGAAGGCAAAATCGCCGAAGACACCCACCCCGAAACCTTCTTCACCAACCCCGAATGCGATCGTGCCAAGATTTTTCTCGAAAAAATGCTGAAGTAGTTAGCTAGCTATGAGGATTTTAGTTTGACCTCAAATTCCATCTTGGAACGGTAAAAACAAACATCAAATTCAAGAAAGAAGTTCGTTTGACCCAAAATCAACGGAGTGTTTGGATGCTGCACCCACGCGAAGAGTAATTCGACTGGCAAAAATTCTCCAACTTGAGCGGTCGCAGCGAAAGGCGTTGCTAGCTGATTACCGAGATTCCCTGCCAACTGAATAATGGCTCTGCGGTCGTCCCAAGTCCCACCTAGTTGAAGACCAAGTTCATACGGTAATACATTAACTGTAGCGCCGCTGTCCACTAATCCAACCACTTCAACTCTCTCGTTACCTCGATTTAGCAATATGGGAAGTCGTGGCAGGCTGTCAAACTCATTTTGCGTTGGGCTAGTGGTTGAGTATTTCAATCGCATACATTACTGCTGACTTACATCTGAGCGTTTGAGAGCTTCCATTAAAGCTGCACCCGCCCCGAAACAATCATAGGGAGTCGGCAAGTCATAGGTTTTAAAGGGTTCTAACGGCGAAATGTCCTGAGCCATCTCCAAATCCTCAGCCAAAATTCGGATTAGCTGAAGCTTCTCTGTTGGAGAAAGCTGTCGCGCAGCAGGAAGCACATCAGCGAGTGTCATGATAACCTTTCCTATAAAGAACCGTATCTACAGCCTACTCTACAGCAAGCTTAGGCTGAGAGCAGTTGTTTAACTGGTCAGCCATCTTCTTAAGTTAAGTAAAGCAGCATCGCGTTTTTATGAGTCACAGCTTCTTGATAATAAGCTGTGGTTTCTTTGTAATAATCAGTCATCCAATCCAGCATCTCTTCTTCAGATCAATCAATAAAAGGACATGGGTTGGCTCTTTCTGACTCTCGCCTAAATCGACTCTGTAGACCAACTTCACCCAATTCCACCAACCCATTACAAATCTCTTCAACCTGGCTAGGAAAGAGATAACGCACAGCGTCATATCCAGTTCTATAGTTCATTTCTTCACCTGCGCCAAATGCGTTAACTAATGGCAGGCGATCCCAGTCTGAATTGTGCTTCACCAGGAAAGACAAGAAATTCTGATTTTTGTACGGCTTAGGCTTAAAGAACTGAGCTACCTTATTCCACAAACTCTTTAGCTGGAGACTGTCCTGCGATCTCAACTCTGGCACTGTCCATTCTGAATCGATGTAAACAGGAGTATATCCAGCTAGTAAAAATGTAAATTCTTGCCAGCTCTTATCTAAGTCAAGCTCTGGGTTCTCCCACTCAGCAAGAAATTGACTTTTAATTCTTTGCCTATCCTCATGACTGAATCGCCACCTTTCAAACGTTTGATAGGCTTCCTGTTTGATTTTCTCGGCGGATTTGTCCTGCCGATAGCTCGCTCTCTGCCAAAATGCCGACTCTGGCAACCATTTTGCAGCAAAGAAAAGCTCCATAAGCTCAGGGGCTTGTCTACAAAGCTCAAGACTCGATAGCGATACTTGTTTTACCTTGCCTACAATACCCATTTACTTTGGTCTCAAAACTTCTACAAATTGATCCTAAGTACATCCCTCGACATTTTACTTGATCGCGCTAACAAAACGTTGCAGTGCCTCAACTCCTGCCAACCCCCATTCCCCTTCATCCCGCTTCCTAAATCATCTGGAAGATATAGGCACTTGTTTTGATTCACAGTCAGAATATTGCTTGATGTAGATCCGGATAGCAGCATTTCATGGTGCAACGTATTCTTCGTGTGACTCGCGACACCGTATTCAAACTACGGGCTGAACAATCTTCTCAATTATCGGCAGAAGAAAAGTACAGTGTCGCTGCTGGGACAACATTTGAAATTCAGTCCTACGCCTATGCGGATGTCAACGGAGATTTCAATGGACACATTAAAATTACTCTGCTCAATACTGAAATTCGGGGCTTAAATACCTGGTTCGTTTATAGCCTTCATGCCAAGGTGGAATTTGATGGAGTCGTGGTGTATCCCGTTGAAGATCAATCGGGTGTGCACGTTCTGCAAATCAATGCAGACACAGTTTTCAAGCTGCGCCCTTTGCCTTCCTCCGTGTTGCCAGCGGATGCGTTGTTCTCCGTTAAACGGGGGCAGAGCTTCCAGCTTCATTCCTACGCCTTTGCTGATTCCACGGGTGACTTCAACAATCACATCCGTTTTGCCTTACGCAACCGAGAAGATTTTATTCGAGAGTTGAGTACCTGGTATGCCTACACGGGGCACGTCTATGTGGAGTATGACGGCAAAGTGATGTATCCCCGGGAAGCTTCTAATATTTTCGGACTGAGGATTACTGAAAATACCGTATTTAAGCGTCGCCCGATCGCCCTTAATCAATTAACCGATGAAGAGAAAGCTTCTATCCCTGCTGGACGAACTTTCAAGCTCGACTCCTACGCCTACGCCGATGCTCAAGGCAGTTTTAATGGTCACATCAAATTCACGTTGAAATACGCCAAAGACAATATCCGGGATATGAATACCTGGTATGTCTACGATGGTCATGCTCGAGTGGAACAAAGCGGCAAAGTGGTTTATCCAGCCCCCAAGCCCGGTTCACCAATTTACTCTGGCAGAGCCTTTAAGCTTCCGGGCAATTCCACCACTTTTTACACGGATCAGCCCATTATTCCTGGTGGAAGTTTTACCTGGGGCGATGCCACCCATGATGCTACCCGCATTCCCGACACAGTGACGATCGTCAATAACATGATCGCCCTCGCCAGAGAACTGCAAAAAGCCCGCAACCAAATTGGCAGACCGTTTTTGATCAATTCCTGGTATCGTCCGCCTGCGATTAATGATTCTGTGGGTGGCGTTCCCAATAGCCAACATCTTTATGGTAAAGCAGTTGATTTGCAAGTCGATGGTTACAGCGGGCGATCGTTGGCGAATGCGGTGATGCTCTGGTGGAATGGCGGCGTTGGCATTTATAGCAACCTGCCCGATGTGCTTCACTTAGATATTGGTCCTCGTCGTGTGTGGGGATTTTGATTTTTGCCTTTTACCTTTTGCCTTTATCAATCACCCTATGGCTCTTTCCAAACCCGAAACGCAACAACTATTAGAGCGACTCATCTTTGAAGATACCGCTTCAGAAGATTGGGTGCAGGACGTGTGGAGCTTAAGCCCATTGTTGGGAGACAGTGCCGCTAAGTTATTGGAGGCATTTCAGGCGGTGTGCGATCGGTGCTCTGACGAAGACCTGGAAGATTTGCTGCAAACCTTGTATCAGGAACAGATGGAGTAGATTCAAGCTTGCGTTGTGTCATAAAAACGGTATTCTGGAAGGCGTGTAAAGAATGGTGAATTGGGTATGGCAACGATCTTCAAGAATGCTCACCTGCTTGACCCAATGCAAGGGGTTGAGGGACGCGGCGATGTGCTGATTGAGAACGGCAAGATTGTAGGCATTTTGCAGGATGAGTTGGCGATCGGCAAAATTGTCCCAATTCTTGTGCCGCAATGGGACACCCAAATTATTGATCTCCAGGGTGCGTTTCTCTCCCCTGGTTGGATTGACCTCAACACCCATGTCTTTCACACGATTGGAGATTTTTGCCTGCCTGCCGATGATGTGGGCATCCGCTCTGGTGTCACCACGATCGCCGACGCTGGCAGTTCCGGCATTCTCACCTTTGATGCCCTTCGCCACACCGCGATCGAGGCTTCTAAAACTCGTGTCTTTGCCTTCATGGATCCCTCTCTCCTTTACATTGCCACTTCTGACGCGATCGCCCATCAACTCGACATTGTCGCCAATCCTCGCAACCAGGATGTTGAACGAGCTGCCGCCGTGATCGAAGCAAATCAAGAAGTCGTCGTGGGGTTAAACGTGCGTCCAGTGCGGCGTTCGGGTGAGGGATACTCTCCTGCCCTGAATACGGCGCGTACTTTGGCGGAACGGTTTAACCTACCCCTTCTAGTTCATTTAGAACGATTTGCCCAGGATGATGTCGTGACCCCCGCAGAATTATTGCCACAATTGCGACCTGGAGATATCGTCACCTATGCCTTTCAAGCAAATGCAGGATTGTTTGACAGCGGCAACCTGATCCAAGCCGCACGGGAGGCAATGGATCGGGGTGTGTTGTTGAACGTCAGCCAAAATGGGGCGGACTTCTCCACCGAAATAGCAAAAGCCGCGATCGCCCAGGGCATCCTACCAAACATTCTGTCCACGAATATGAGCCGTGCTAACAGCAATTCGACTGGCAGTTTAGCCGCGATGATGACTCGCTTTATTGACCTGGGGATGTCCCTGCCAGATGTGGTGGAGCGCGTTACAACTCGTGCCGCCGCCGCGATCGGCAAAGCAGATTTGTTGGGTGGATTCAAACCAGGACAACTGGCGGACTTCACCATCTTCAAATGGTCAGAAGTGGAACCTGTTGCAGATAGTAATCGTACGACGACTAATCAAACCCTCAAAGTGTGTGGAGTTTGCCGAAGCGGGGAGTATTTCCATATTGAGCGATCGCCCTTCGACCCAGAACCCACTCCCGAAGAAAATAATCAGCCTGCCTTTGTCTAGGCGTACGGGTAGGTCTTGTGCCTACCCATCACCAAAGAGATTTTACTTTCCAGGCTGACCTTTGGAAATTGCTTTCTCAACCAGGTCATCAGTGACATTCTCTGCACCCGACGGAGCTGGGTTAATTTCTTTTGCCATGCTTACGTAGTCAGCATCACCTTTAGTTTCGGCTCCCGTGACGACTTGGCTGGGCTGCTCTACGTCAAATTGAGGCTTCACCAACTCTTCTGCCGTCTTCGCATCAACAATCCCGCCGCTCATTTTTTGGGAAGCTGCATAGTCAGAATCAACATCGACTTCGGGCGCTTTCTCATCCCCTTCCGCGATCGCCTCCTTCACAACTTCCGCATCAAAATTTTCAGTATTTTCCCAATCCGGTTGGGCATCGGCTTTGACGTTTGCCATAAGAGTCTCCTGTAAAGCATTTAGTATAGGGCTACACTAACAGGGCATCTTTCCAAACACGGAGCCTCTAAAGGCAGATTATTCAGATCTATCTAAGGGGGTAACGGAAATAGGGCATCGCTGACGATGATCTCCCCATTCCTCATCCCCTAATCCCCACAGTCTCCTTCACTGAATGGGAAGTTGAATAATAAATTCCGTCCCATAACCCAGGTCAGAAACAACTCGTAGATTGCCGTGATGGTTTTTGATAATTTGCTGGCAGATCGACAGTCCTAGCCCCGTCCCTTTACCAACAGGTTTTGTCGTGAAAAAAGGATCGAACAACTTCGTTTGCACGTCGTAAGGGATGCCCGGTCCATTGTCTTGAATTCTAATTTCAATTCGTCCGCAATCGTTTGTTTTACCTGAATTGGCTGGAATACAAGTGGTTTGAATAGAAATGTGTCGATCGATTTGGGCTTGCTCCAACAAAGCATCGATCGCATTATTTAAAATATTCATAAAGACCTGATTGAGTTGAGCCTGAAAGCATTTCACCTGTGGCAGATCGCCATAGTGCTTCGTTACTTCAATGCCTTGTTTTAAGCGATGTCCCAGAATAAGTAGAGTACTATCAATGCCTTCGTGAATGTTTGAAGGTTTCATTTCTGTATGGTCATGCCGCGAAAAGTTACGCAATGACAGCACAATTTGCACAATCCGTTCAACTCCCATGCGAGTGGATTGTAAAGTCTTGAGTAAGTCTTCTTGAATGAAATCAAAATCCATCTCATCTAAGTGCGATCGAATAGCAGATTCTGGTTCAGGATAAGTTTCTTGATACAACTTCACCAGATGCAGCAGGTCTTGTACATAGGTATCGATGTAGGTCAAATTGCCAAAAATAAAGCCAACTGGATTATTAATTTCGTGGGCAACCCCTGCCAGCATTTGTCCCAGGCTGGAAAGTTTTTCAGTTTGAATCAGTTGAGTTTGAGTGCGATGCAGTTCTTCCAGGGTTTGCTCCAATTCTTTGGCATGAGCTTGAGCCACCAAAGCCGCCGTATGAGCTTCACGGTTCAGGTAAGCACGGGAATGATAGCGAACCCGCGCAATCAGTTCAATCTGATCCGGCAGCTTCACTAAGTAATCATTCACGCCGATCGCAAATGCGTCTGCTTTTGTGACTGGCTCTTCATTGGTAGACAGCATGATGATGGGAATGTCGGCGGTTTCTGGATGTGCCCGAAACTGCTTAACCAGACTCATTCCATCCACTTCGGGCATGATCAGATCTTGCAAAATCACCGTTGGAGCAATCTCGATCGCTTTCTGTAGAGCCAGATCCGCATCGTGACAGTAGTGATAAGAGATGTCGGCTTCGGCTGCTAACATTTCGTGAACGGCTTGATGAACAGTGGTTTGATCATCAATCAGGAGTACAGTCAGTTGTTGTGGAGTAGGGGAGGGTACGATCGCATCCAGATCTTGAGCCGAAGCCGGAAGAGTGAGGTTCATAGGGAAAGCGGGCACTGGTAGATACTGTGCATTTAGTATTCCCAGTTCATTTCAAGGAATTGAGCCTTGGCAGATAAGTTTTCTAACATCTCAGCGGCGTTTCTTGAACTTTGCTTGCAAGTCTTCCAGGGTTGGTGCTTTTGATGATTCTGGTTGAGGTTGTTTGGTCGTAGATTGAGATTGTTTGGTCGTAGCAGCTTTTTGCGGTTTGGAAGTAGAGTCTCTGAGTGGCTTGGGGGTTTCGTTTCCGGCTTCTGCCCGCATCGATAGACTAATTCGTTTCAGTGCCGCATTCACTTCCAGCACCCGCACTTTCACGACTTGCCCCACTTTCACAATTTGCTTGGGGTCACTCACAAAGCGATCGGCAAGCTGGGAAACGTGAACGAGTCCATCCTGATGCACGCCAATATCCACGAACGCACCAAAGTTTGCAACATTTGTGACTACACCTTCTAGCTCCATGCCGACCCGCAAATCACTCATTTCTTTGATGCCTGCTTTGAAGGTGGCATATTTAAATTCAGCACGGGGATCTCTGCCCGGTTTTTCCAGTTCTGCCAGAATATCTCGCAAAGTGGGTTCACCGATCGCATCAGTCACATACTTTTTCAAACCAACCGTTTTGAGTTTTGCTGCCAGTTGGGTGGCTTGCTCCAAAGAAGCATTTAAGTCTTTCGAGATCGCTTCTACCACCGCATAACTTTCTGGGTGAACTGCGGTGTTATCCAGCGGATTTTCTCCATGACGAATTCGCAAAAACCCTGCTGCTTGTTCAAAAGCTTTCGGTCCGAGCTTAGGCACTTTCAGCAACTGCCGTCGATTCTTAAAGGCTCCATTTTCATTGCGAAAGGTGATGATATTGTTGGCGATCGTGGGAGTAATTCCCGACACGAAAGTGAGCAATTCTTTTGATGCGGTATTTAAGTCCACACCCACGTAGTTCACGCAACTTTCAACCGTTTCATCCAGTTTCTTTTTGAGTAGTTTTTGATCCACATCGTGTTGATATTGACCGACTCCAATGGATTTTGGATCGATTTTGACTAACTCCGCCAGTGGGTCTTGTAACCGTCGCCCAATACTAATCGCACCTCGTACTGTGATATCTTGATCAGGAAATTCCGCGATCGCAACCGTACTGGCAGAATACACTGAGGCTCCAGCTTCATTCACCATGACGGCGATCGGATTTTGCTCTAAATCTGCCAACACTTCGCGCACAAATTCATCGGTTTCTCGTCCCGCAGTGCCATTGCCGATCGCGATTAGTTCAATTTTGTGTTTAGCAATCAGGGTTTTGAGGGTTTGGGCGGCTTGCGATCGCTGGTTGGCGGATTGGTGTGGAAAGATAGTTTGGTATTCCAAAAATTTTCCGGTTTGATCCAGGGCGGACACCTTGCAGCCCGTGCGGAATCCCGGATCGACTGCCAAAGTTGGCTTCATGCCAGCGGGAGCAGCCAGTAAGAGTTCCCGCAGATTCGCCTCAAAGGTTTTAATTGATTCAATGTCTGCCTCTTGCTTTTTCGTTGTCCGCACTTCGCCAATGAGGGAGGTTCTCATCAATCGGTTGAAGGCATCCTTGAGCATGGCGCGGTAAAAGTTGCGAATGGCAGAATGCTTAGTCCGAATGGTGCGCGACTCCAGGTAATCCAGTACAACAGTTTCCTCAAAGTCCAGGTCAACCGTGAGAATGCCTTCTGCCTCGCCGCGATAGAGTGCCAGCAAGTTGTGGGGCGCGATCGTCTTGACCCGATTCTGGTAATTGCGGTACATCTCAAACTTGGTGGAACCCTCTGGATGCCCATCTTTAATGTGGGATGCCAAAACGCCCGACTCCAGCAAATAATCTCGCACGTAGGTTCGATGCTCGGCGGTTTCTGCCACAGCTTCCGCCAAAATGTCAGATGCTCCTGCCAACGCCTCTTCTGCCGTCTTCACGCCTTTTTCTTCAGAGATATATCTAGTAGCTTCCGCTTCTAGCGGTTGAGGTTGGGCATTGGGCGTATTCAGCGCTTTGATAAATTCTGCCAGGGGTTCCAAGCCTTTTTCTTTGGCGATCGTGGCGCGGGTACGGCGCTTGGGACGGTAGGGTAAATATAAATCCTCTAGCTCGTTCTTCTGCAAACACGCTACAATGCTGGCTTTGAGTCCATCGGTCAATTTGCCTTGCTGGGCGATCGAGTCCAGGATTGCCTGTTTGCGCTCTTCCAGTTCGGTGAGGTAGGTGAAGCGATCGAGCAAGTCTCGCAACTGGGTTTCCGTCATTTCACCAGTGCGCTCTTTGCGGTAACGCGCAATGAAGGGAATGGTGGAGCCTTCGGCAAACAGCTCTAGCGCGTTGGAGACTTGAAACGGCTTGAGGGAAAGTTCATCTGCCAGATGTTGAGGAATATTTAGCATTGCCAACCGGGAAGAACTAAACGCAGTGTAAACCCTAATTTTGCATTAGAACCGCTAGTTTAAGCCAGATTGTCAGAATTAGTCATTGACGCGATGTGCGACTTTTTTTGACAAAAAAGGGGTTCACCGGTAGAAGCTAGAGATAACAACGTTCTAGCAGGTGAACCCCATGTTTGATATAGAAGAGTTTATCATTGCCACCTTTTGCTTGATTGATGACCA
>JANRIN010000289.1:0-173017 GCA_033764965.1 Leptolyngbyaceae cyanobacterium bins.302
TGGTCATCAATCAAGCAAAAGGTGGCAATGATAAACTCTTCTATATCAAACATGGGGTTCACCTGCTAGAACGTTGTTATCTCTAGCTTCTACCGGTGAACCCCTTTTTTGTCAAAAAAAGTCGCACATCGCGTCAATGACGAGTGACCAATGACGCTCCACTGCAACAATAAATTGTACCGACCGACTTAGCAGACCGCCCCCTCCCTCCTATTCCCCAATTTGTACCTTCTCTAACACGCAGCGATCGCCATTCACTGCATAATGATTCAGTTGTTTCGTTGAGCCAAGAGCATCATGGGTCGCGCCAATAAAGTGGTACTGGCATATTCTGGCGGAGTAGACACCTCCGTTTGTATCCCTTACTTAATGCACGAATGGGGCGTGCAAGAAGTGATCACCCTGGCGGCTGAATTGGGACAGGGATCTGACATGGAACCTGTGCGGCAAAAAGCCCTGGATTCCGGTGCGGTTGAGTCGCTAGTGATAAACGCCACAGAGGGTTTTGTCAAAGATTACGCCTTTCCAGCGATTCAAGCCAATGCCCTGTACGAAGATCGCTATCCCCTCTCTACCGCCTTAGCTCGTCCCCTAATTGCCAAGCTGTTGGTAGAGGCGGCGGAAAAGTATGGAGCAGATGCCGTCGCCCACGGTTGTACGGGCAAGGGCAACGACCAGGTACGGTTTGATGTGGCGATCGCCGCTCTCAATCCTGAACTAAAAGTGCTCACTCCAGCGCGAGAGTGGGGCATGAGCCGGGAAGACACGATCGCCTACGGAGAAAAATTTGGCATTCCCGCCCCTGTCAAAAAATCATCGCCCTACAGCATTGATGAAAACTTGCTGGGTCGAGCCGTGGAAGCAGGCGTATTGGAAGATCCCTGGGCAGAACCCCCAGAAGATATCTACACCATGACCAAGGCGATCGCCGACACTCCCAACGAGCCTGAATACGTAGAAATTGGGTTTGAGCAAGGTGTTCCCGTAAGTCTGAACGGCAAGGCGCTCGATCCGGTGGCGCTAGTGACGGAAATGAACACGATCGCCGGACGCAATGGGGTGGGGCGCATCGATATGATCGAAAACCGTTTGGTGGGAATTAAATCTCGTGAAATTTACGAAACTCCTGCTCTGCTGGTGTTAATTGATGCCCATCGGGATCTGGAAAGCCTAACCCTGACTGCCGACCTGACTCACTACAAGCGCAACATCGAACAAACCTATACCCAAATGATTTACAACGGTCTCTGGTATAGCCCCCTCCGCGATGCCCTGGATGCGTTTGTGCAAAAGACGCAGGAAAGAGTGACTGGGACAGTGCGCGTCAAGTTATTCAAAGGAACCGCTGGGGTGGTAGGTCGCCAGTCTGCCCATGCCCTTTACAGCCACGACATGGCAACCTACGGAGCCGAAGACAAGTTTGATCACAAAGCGGCAGAAGGGTTTGTCTATGTTTGGGGTCTACCCACGCGCGTTTGGGCAGAAACGGGACGAAAGTAGTTTTTATGAAGCAGCCTCAGGTCATTTTTCTGGATGCTGTCGGGACTCTATTTGGGGTGCGGGGCAATGTCGGGGAACAGTACGCCAAAGTTGCCGATCGCTTTGGCGTGACTTTGCCCGTTGCGGAAATTAATGGGGCATTCATCCAAAGCTTCAAAGCCGCCGGAACTCCAGCTTTCGGTGCGATTAATCCTGCCGAATTACAAGCCAGGGAATACAAGTGGTGGTTTGACATTGCCGTTCAAACCTTCAAAGCAGCCAACTACTACGATCGCTTCTCCGACTTTGGCGAGTTCTTTGCTGCCCTCTACGACTACTTTGAATCTCCCGCCCCCTGGTTTGTGTACGAGGATGTAATACCAACGCTGCAACGCTGGCAAGCCGCAGGCATCCCTCTGGGGATTGTGTCGAATTTTGACTCGCGCATTTATGCCGTCCTGCGATCGCTGCAACTCATCCCTTACTTTGCCTCCATCACCATCTCAACAGAAGTGGGCTTTGCCAAGCCAGATCGCCCAATTTTTGCTGCTGCTCTGCAAAAGCACGATTGTTCTGCGGATCAGGCACTCCACATTGGCGACAGCTTTAGCGAAGACTACCAGGCTGCCAAAACTGCCGGATTGCGGGGTGTTTGGTTACGCCGAAAATAGCGCCATGTAGATAATTACAAGCGTGCAAATACGGAATAAAAAATTTGTATCTGCGAGTTTCACGGTATCCATCTCACGGATATAAGGGTTGAATATAGCTAGGCAGCAACGACCCTTGATTAACTTATGGTTAAGAGGAGTTTAGGACTTATTGACCCTTCGTTAACCGTAAGTTGTTCTCCTTATCAAAGAGAGTAGGGCTTGCCAAGTTCTCTCCCATGCTCCTAACTATGCAACTTCTTGATATTCAATCAATTCCCGTTGAATCAACACAACAGCCTCTTAGTATCGAGTCCACTTTACAGGATTTGATTCTTTATGATTGCTCAATTGATATTAACCAGCCAGGTCGGGAACTGAAAAAACTTTTTGAAGAAAATCTGGTTTTGCCCGGAGTTATTTTAAGAAAGAATGGTGAATTTTGGGGCGTTCTTTCCCGTCGTCGGTTTCTTGAAATCCTCAGTCGTCGATATGGTCCTGAACTATTTTTAAGACGAGCAATTCATCTACTCTATGAGTATGCTCATACGGAGACTTTAAGCTTGCCAGCAAACACGAAGATTGTAGATGCAACGCAACTCGCTCTGGATAGATTACCTGAATTACTGTATGAACCGATCGCGGTTCAGTTCGAACATAAACATGAACAATTATTAGATGTGCATCATCTGCTTCTAGCCCACACTCATGTTCATGAACTTACTACAAAACTACTGCATGAACAAACGCGATCTAAACTGTTACAAACCGAGAAAATGGCAAGTTTAGGCGCGATGGTTGCTGGAGTTTCCCATGAAATTCTGAATCCAGTCAATTTTATTTGTGGGAATCTAGAGTATTTATCAAGCTACACGGCTGACTTGATGCAAGTATTACAAGCCTATGAAGATGAATTTTCAGGAAATTCTTCAACGATCGAAGCATTGAAAGAAACCCTGGAGTTTGACTTTTTAGTAAAAGACCTGCCCAAGATGGTAGAAAGTATCAATATTGGGTCGAATCGCCTCAGAAAAATCATCTCTGCTCTACGCAGTTTTTCCCACATGGATGAGGTGATGAAGCGTCCAATGGATATTCATGAATGTTTGGACAACACCTTACTTATTCTCAATAGTCGAATCAAAAATTCGATCGAAATTGTTAAACAGTATGAACATCTGCCACGAGTAGATTGTTTTTCTGGGCAATTAAGTCAAGTGTTTACAAATTTGCTGGCAAACGCGATCGATGCTTTAACCGAACGCCTTGAGTCCAATCAAGCGGAATCTTCCTGGAAACCCCAAATTTTAATTGCTACAAAATTACTACCTGCATCACCCCGGTATGCTCGTGGTTCTGTAGAAATTTTGCTGCAAGATAACGGAATAGGGATTCCCGCCCAACTTCAAGCCAAGATCTTTGAGCTATTTTTCACCACAAAGCCGGTGGGCAAAGGCACCGGCTTTGGCTTGGCGATCGCCCGTCAGATTGTTGTTGAGAAGCATGGCGGTGAACTATCCTTGCAATCTGAACTGGGTGTTGGGACGACGTTTACGATCGCTCTGCCCTTGGGCTGAGAAACGGTCAGAATCGCAGACTTTAAAGGAAGTACCATCCCCGTTCTGTAAGCAGCTAGGATAGAATTGTTGAGGCTTCTTTACCAAAAGATGCACTTTCATGACTGGAAGCATTTCTTAAGAAGCGGCAATTTCCCATCCTTTATCCATCGCTGGAATCGTTTTTATGACTCTGCCTATTCGCAATGTTGCTATCATTGCCCACGTTGACCACGGCAAAACTACCCTTGTAGATGCTCTTTTGAAACAAGCAGGCACGTTCCGAGAAGGCGAGGATATTCCAGACTGCGTGATGGACTCGAACGATTTGGAACGAGAGCGAGGTATTACGATCCTGTCGAAAAATACGGCGGTTCGCTACAAAGATACGCTGATCAATATTGTGGATACGCCTGGACACGCGGACTTTGGCGGCGAGGTTGAGCGGGTGCTGGGCATGGTAGACGGCTGCTTGCTGATTGTGGATGCTAATGAAGGTCCCATGCCCCAAACTCGCTTCGTGTTGAAAAAGGCGCTGGAGCAGGGATTACGTCCCATCGTATTGGTGAACAAAATTGATCGCCCCCAGGCAGATCCCCATGCTGCTGTTGATAAAGTGCTGGATCTGTTTTTGGAATTGGGCGCAGACGACGATCAGTGTGAGTTTCCCTACTTGTTTGCTTCGGGCTTGGCTGGCTTCGCGATCGACAATCTGGAGGATGAACGGGTCGATATGAAGCCCTTGTTTGATGCGTTTCTGCGGCACGTACCACCTCCAGTGGGCGATCCCAGTGCGCCTTTGCAACTTCAAGTCACCACGCTGGATTACTCCGAGTATCTGGGACGCATCGTGATTGGCAGAATCCACAATGGCACGATTCGTGCCGGACAACCTGCCGCTATCGTCACGGAAACTGGGGCGATCGTCAAAGCTAAAATCACAAAACTCATGGGTTTTGAAGGGTTGAAGCGGATTGAAGTGGAAGAAGCTTCCGCTGGAAACATTGTGGCGGTCGCCGGATTTGCCGATGCCAACATTGGGGAAACAATCACCTGCCCCAACGAGCCAATGGCGTTGCCTCTGATCAAGGTGGATGAGCCAACCTTGCAAATGACCTTTTCTGTGAACGACTCGCCTTTTGCGGGTCAAGAAGGGAAACTGGTCACGTCTCGGCAGGTGCGAGATCGCCTGTTCCGCGAACTGGAAACCAACGTAGCGCTACGGGTAGAAGAAACCGACTCGCCCGATCGCTTTCTGGTGTCGGGACGGGGTGAACTGCACCTCGGCATCTTGATTGAAACCATGCGGCGAGAAGGGTACGAGTTCCAGGTGTCTCAGCCGCAGGTAATTTACCGGGAAGTCAATGGTCAGCCCTGCGAACCTTACGAGACTCTGGTGTTGGATGTCCCTGATGAAGCGTCTGGCAGTTGCATCGAGCGCTTAGGGCAACGCAAAGCTGAAATGCAAGATATGCAGGTGGGCACCAACGGACGCACCCAACTGGAATTTATTGTTCCAGCACGGGGCTTAATTGGTTTCCGGGGTGAGTTTATGCGGCTGACTCGCGGGGATGGCATCATGAATCACAGCTTTTTCGACTACCGCCCGATCGTGGGCGATATCGAAGCCCGTCGCAATGGTGTATTAATCTCCTTTGAAGAGGGTGTTGCCACCTTCTACGCTTTGAAAAACTCTGAAGATCGGGGAGTGTTCTTTATCAAGCCCGGAACGAAGGTCTACAAAGGCATGATCATTGGGGAGCACAACCGTCCCCAAGACCTGGATCTAAATGTGTGCAAAACCAAGCAGTTGACCAACCACCGGGCTGCCAGCGGCGATGAACTGGTGCAACTGCAAGCGCCCTTAGAGATGAGCCTGGAACGGGCACTGGAGTACATCGGACCGGATGAATTGCTGGAAATCACGCCAGAGTCTATTCGGTTGCGGAAAATGGCAAAAGAGAAAAAGTTAGCCAAACGCTAGGAATGGGAATTGAATAACATCGGCTCTGTAGGTTGGGTTGAGTTCGCGAAACCCAACGCCTTCTCAGATATTAGGTTTCGTGCTTCAACCCACCTACGCGGTTATTTAAGCCACGATCCTAAGAAAGTGTTTGTAAATCAATGTTTCGATCCCCCGAAATCCCCCTTCAAAAAGGGGACTTCGGACTTAGGCTGGGTTCCTTCCTTATGAAGAAGGGTTAGGGAGGATCCCTTCAGGGCTTGCTTTTGAGCCACATTTACCTCTATTTACGAACAGCTTCTAAGGGTTTAGCTTTTTTGGAAAGCGATTCCAGGTGAATCAGGCTTTATTCCAGTAGCAAACCTACCTGACCAAAAAGCGATCGCCGAATTCGAGCGATCGCTTTTTGGTAGAAACCTATTTCAAGTCTTCAGGTGTACCTTCTGGGCTATCTGAAACTTGCATCCGCTGCAGAAAGAGCCTTGAAATAAATTTCAGGCTCATCGCTAAAACCCATTAAAACAGGTTGAAACTCTTTTCTAGTCAACCTTCCAGTCAGTTTCAACTAACTTAAGTTTTCAGCCCAAACTTTAGTTCAGGGTGGTTGCTGAGAATGGTGCAAGATGTAAGATATTCGCTTCAAACCCGTTGATATGTAGTTGCAGCTTTTTGCGGAATCGATTGTAGCTGGCGCAGAACTGACTTTAATGCCTCACCCCAACTCCTACCCGCGCTATAAAACTGTTCTTGCAACCGTTTACAACTGCGTTGTTTTTCCTCATAAAATGCTCGATCGCCCTGTAGTTTCAAAATGGCATCACTGTAAGCCTGGATGTCATCTGGTGGAACCTCCACAACTGCCTCATGCACATAAGATAAGGCTGGACAAATGGAGGACGTGATCACAGGACGATTCGCCAAAATACCTTCAATCACGACCTGATTCAACCCCTCTACAAAACTCGACTTTGTGGGCACGATGACAACGTGTGCCGCATTAAACATCTCTCTCATCTTTGGTTTGTTGCAGTATCCATGCAGAATAAACGAAGAATGAAGTTCATATTCCACCATCTTTTTTCGCAACAGGTCAAAAGCTGAACCGGTTCCACAGATATTGAAAACAATGTCATTTCTGCCTTGCGATCGATAGCGTCTGGCAATTTCTATCAAATCAAGCACACCCTTATCGACCTCAATCCTGCCAGCAAAAAGCACCTGAAAAGGGGTGTTCTCGAAATTAGGAGGACTAACTTGCTCAAACTCGTTGCGCCGATAAGTAGAGAGAAAATTCACGATCGGTCGCGGGTGTTTATTGGCAATTTGCTGCACTTGCTCATTAATATCGTCAGAGGTTGAAAGAATTGCCAAACAATCTCTTGCAAAAAACTGACTATTCGCTTTGAATAACAGCTTTTTTAACTGACTAACAGGCAGATATTTAGCCCAAAGAACGCAGTGCAACGTTGGGACAACCTGGATTCCGAGCCTGGGTAACAACGCCAGCACAAAGTAGCAATCCGTATCCCCTTCAACCACAATATTGGCACGAAACCGTAAGGCTGAAAGTACAATGCTCAGTTGGTATAAAACTTGACCTAAATAATACAGCACACCAGATTGATTTCGTAGAGGAACCGGGCGATGTTCCAGGGTGAATTGCCCATCTTTCACAAATTTTCTGTCGCTGTGAGAAGCAATAATGTAGCCTTCTGCTCCTAGCTCAGAGCAAACGTCATAAAATTGCCCAGAAAAAGTCATTGAGACTTGAGAAGGATCATCTTCTCCATTCCGCCAATATTCAAAGGTTTGAATGACATTGCCAGGACCAGCGACATACAAAACTTTCAACTTCTTGGTCATGCTAAGGAGTTTCCGTGACTGAGTGACTTTTTTTACAAAAGAGTACTTCTAGTATTCCCGCGTGGCGACATCAAGTAACTCAAGCTACGAGTTTTTCCACCTCTGGAATAGAAACATTTTTGGATGAAATTATCAAGTCCTGGAACATCCAACCCTGGTTCAATCGGTTGGGTTTCGCCAACCAGATTGCGCTCAGGATCAAACGACAAACGACCAGGACATTCTTCACTGAGTCTTGAGCGCATCTTGAGCGGATACACCGTCTCCCTGATAGCCGAAATACCACAGCGTTGCAGCCGCTTCAGCACGAGTTACAGGGCGCTTGGGTTGAAATAGGGTCGTATAGCCAAACACGCGCCGAATATTAGATAAATCTGCATTTTGAAAATCCGCTAAAACAGCACGCTGGGCTTTGGGATCGATGCGAGCCGCATCTTGAAAACCCCAGGTTTGCTTGACAGCATCCAATGTGGCTGTGGGGAGTGGTTGGCGCGTGTCCATTGGTACTTTCCACAACACCATGATTTCGCGGCTGAGTTGAGCTTCTGGGCGAAAGGTCGTTACGGTGGGATCACCGGACAGTGAACTGGGAATGATGCCTGCCTCTGCCAATCCTTGAATCACAGCAAAGTCTGGGTCGGTACGGGGCACGTCCCGGAATGCCGGTTGAGCACTGTTGTTGGCAGCGCGGATTTGTTGAGCCGTACGATCGCCAAATAGCCGATTATTTGCCTCAAATAACCAGCGAGCATACTCGCGTCTGGAGACTGGCTTATTGGGTGAAAAGGTGGTTGGGACTGTTTTTGTTTTGGCAGATGGAGCCAGGTTTAATACACCCAGTTGAGCCAGATCAGTCACATACGGCTTCAAATCCTGGGGGGTTTGATTCAGATCGGTGTAGCTGTTCGGCTCCAGGGCAACAACAGTTGACGGGGCGGGGTTTGGAGACGTGGCATTGGAAGTCGTTGGGTTATCGGACGTTCCTTCTGCCCCCAAAAAGACTTCTGATTCTTCTGATTCGGTTTGCTCAGGACTGGTTGTGGGGTTGGGAGACGCTTGTGCCGCAGGAACACCACCGGCACTGTAGCGCAAGGTAAATTGGGTGCCTGCGATCGCGCTTGCATTGGGGGAGGGTTCTGCCAGGGAATTGTCTTCTGGGGAGGATGTAGGGGCAGGAGTGGGAGATGATGGGGCTGAGGATGGAGCGATCACCACTGACACTTGGAGGGCATTGGGTGAATTGCGTTGAGCCACCAAAGTTCCTTGTGAACTCGTCAGGGGCGCTTCGGCAATTTCCCAGCCGTTCGTCTGCAACTGCTCCCGATAAAAGGCAAAGACACGATCGCTGGCATCCGTGGTTTGCCACACGGTTGCAATTTCTGAGTTGGGTTGCCCATTGGTTGCTGGCACCACTTCTTGCAAGGTTGCCCCAGGATAGCGGGGAATCTCTCCGGGAAAATCTGCTGGCAGGGTTGCCTGAGTCTGGGGAGTGGGAGCAGGACTCGAACCAGGTTGATCAGGTGCCGTTTCTGTTAAGCGAGGATCGGCAGCCAGGGAATCTTGTAAGGTTTTGCCCAAGCCGCTGTTGGCGCAACTGGCTAACGGCAGCAACAAAACCGACAGTAATAGGAATGACCCTGTTGACCGACTCCAAGCAACCACGTTGATACATACTCTATTCGCCCTACAGCCTTACACTAGCGCAAAAGTATAAGAACCAACTGGGTGAAAGAGGCGCGATCGGCTCTCTACACAATCTGCCAAATCTTGACGGTGGTATCAGAGCTGGCACTGGCAACTCTGCGCCCATCGGGACTGATACTCACGGAATGTACGGCGCTGGTATGTTCGGCTAAAGTCCCTTTCAACTCGCCTGTTTCAACGTTCCAAAGCTTCAGAGTAGTGTCACTGCTCCCACTGACTAACAGTTTGCCGTTATTGCTCAGGGCGATCGAGTTAACCGAGTCTGTATGTCCAGTGAGGGTACGAATCACCTCGCCTTTGCTCACATCCCACACCTTGATGGTTTTGTCTTTACTGGCGCTAATCAGGGTTTTGCCATTGAGCGCAAAGGCGATCGCATTCACCGCACTGTAATGAGTTTTGGTAAACGTACTGGCTAAGGTGCCAGTTTTCAAGCTCCAGAGCTTGATTTGGTTATCTAATCCGCCACTTGCCAATAGCTGCCCATCTGGACTGATTGCCACGGCTCGAATCATGCCCGCCAGGTTAGAAAACACCTGCAGGGGTTCCCCTGTGCCTAGCTTCCAAACTCGCGCTGTGCGATCGTCTGCCCCACTTGCAAGTAGTTGCCCGCCGGGATGAATCGCCACTGAATTGACATCCCTGGAGTGTCCGTGCAGGGTTTGCAGCAGGCTTCCTGTTGCCAGATTCCAGACTTTCAAGCTGTGATCATCGCTGCCACTGACCAAAATTTGACAATCAGGGCTAATTGCCAGACAGTTGACGGGTTTGGTGTGTCCTTTGAGGGTTAGCAACAGTTCGCCAGAATCCAGGTTCCAAATTTTGATGGCATCATCTAAACCACCACTGGCAACCCGCTTACCATCGGAACTGATTGCCACAGCAGTCACCCAGCGAGCGTGAGCAGTGAGCGTAAGTAAGCAGCGTCTCCCCTGAGAGCCAGAAACGGGATGACCAGAAAGTGGATTTGACCCACGAGGTGCAGACAAGGGACGACCCGAACCCGATGGGGTAGCAGCAGGAGAACCAGAAACTCGTGGTTGCCCAGAAACCGTTGGGGGTCGGGAGTTGGGAGCAGCGGGACGACCTGACGGTGTGGATGGGATAGGGTTATTTGGAATTCTGCCTCCTGTTCCCGACGTTGCCCCGATCGGGCGCGAAAGCGCCATCCGCAAGTCCCGCATCACTGCATCCGCCGATTGGTAGCGTTCACTCACCAGATCTTTCAGCATCTTGTTCAAGATCAGCGCAATGCTATCGCTGATGGTGCCTCCCTGTTGGGTCAGGCGTTCCCGCCACAACCACCGACCTTCCAGGGGATCGTACAGGTCATCGGGCTTGGTTTGGGTCAGCAGGTAGATGCAGGTTGCGCCCAAGCTATAGATATCGCTGGCAGGATAGGCTTTGCCGCCGCGCAGTTGTTCCATCGGAGCGTATCCCTCGGTGCCAATTTTGGTTCCAGGTTGGCTAGAGGTTTCTGCCGATAACAACTTAGATACGCCAAAGTCGATCAGGACTAATTTGTTATCGGAGAAGCGGCGAATGATATTGGAGGGGGTGATGTCTCGGTGGATGACGTGATGATCATGCACGAACTTGAGCACCGGTAAAACGCCCGCCAACACTTCTCGAATGCGACGTTCTCCAAAGATGCCGTACTGAGCCAGTTCCTGGAGTAAGGTTTGTCCTTCAATGAACTGTTGCACTAAATACAGGCGTTCGTCATGCTCAAAGTAGGCTTGCAGTGTCGGAATTTGGGGATGTTCGCCCAGTTCGTTCAGCCGTTCAGCCTCTTGCTGAAAAAGCTGAATGGCTTTGTCCAGAGACTTGGTGCCTTTGACTTGGGGAGAGAATTGTTTGATGACGCATCGGGCTAAGAGGCGATCGTCATCCACAGCCAGGAATGTTCTGCCAAATCCACCCTGTCCCAAGGGGCGAGTGATGCGGTAGCGTCCGCGCAGGGCAAAGGTCAGCTTGGAGCCACAATTCAAGCAGAACTCGGCATCATCAGGATTCTGGGGCTGTTGGCAGTCAGGATTGAGGCAACAGGTCATATCACATGCACCCAGGGACAATTATCTTAATTTTCACTCAATCATTGCGGTTGAGGCGAATTTCAATTGTATTACTCTACAGCGATCGCAAGGATATTTTGTTCAGACGACCCACGATGATTGTTCACGACCCAGATTTGACCAATCAGAAGTAAGCGTTTTAATACTCTAGATAAAACGTATCAAACTGACTCTCCGATGTCGCTGTGGACGTAGACACTGCTTCCGGCTTGAGGACTGGTCGATATGCCTGATCGCGAATCTGATGCACAGAGTCTTCCAGGGCACTGGTTTGTTGCTGCAAAACTTCGAGCCGTTGGGAAATGCGATCGCGGCGTTGGTTGAGCAGTTCCAGTTCTTGCTCTAGCCGCTTGCGCTCTGTCACCAACTTATAAATATTTAGATAAGCCGCTGCCTCGGTTTGAGGACGGGGCATCGTGCTGATCTGAGGGCGAATTGGGCTTTGGGAACGATGGGGGCGCATGGAACAACCTTGAATCTGTGGTTTCTAGAGTTCCCGATTTCTAGAAAAATCTTTCAAATGGGGAACCAACTCTGGTTCAGGGTCTACTGCTGCAATCACGCTCCATTGCCGAAACCGTTGCGGCTGGATACACCCCCAGCTATACACCACTTCTTGCCCACTAGATGCTTTCCCCGAATTAGAAATCGTTCGGACACAGCTATTTTTCGGAGTGAAGTACCAGGATGCCAGAAAACCAACCCCGATCGCAGCTCCCATCCCCAGCCCGATTGCCATTCTTTGCCAGTAAATTTTGGATAAGTTCATGGTTTGAGGATGCCAAACTTTTAGTAGCTTGTCCGTTACGTAGCCAACTCTTTCTATTTAGTTAGTTGAGGTACGGGGCACCCCTGTTGTTCCGTGCCAGTTGGCGTGCTGAACCTTCGCACCGCTCAAGTTGGCTCCTTGCAGATCTGCAAACATCACTTGTGCCGATCGCAAATCCGCATCCTGCAAATTCGCATCCATCAAACTCACTCCCCTTAAATCGGCATTAACCAGATCGGCAGTTCTCAAGTCAGCATTGGTTAAATTCGTCAAACTCAGATTGCCATTTGTGAAAACTGTCCCGCTTAAATTTGCCCCACTCAAATTTGCCTCACTCAAATTTGCTCCTCGCAGATCCGCGGCTTGCAGGTTTGCCTGCTGCAAATCTACGCCAGCCAGTTGAACATCTCGTAAATCACAGCTAGGGCAATGCTTCGTAACCCGCAGCCAGAGTACCCGCACCTCCCGCGATCGCACCAGTCCGGCAGCGATGATTCCCAACAAAATCCCCGCCACACTCCATTGAATTGCCGTTTTGAGTTTCACCAGTTTTTTAATTCAACCATCAAAAATAGCGTCTAGCCCCTGTCAGCCCCCAGATTAGGATCGAGGATTAATTAACCTGGAATTTCTCGGCACGGGCGCACAGCCATGCGCCCTCTACAGCAGATCTAACTTTTATAGATTATTTCGTTCAAGATCCTTAACAATTACTTTGAACAACGGGCAGATGCTTTAAGGAGTTGTCTCAAGCTCCCGTTCAACTGATCGCTCCGCCCCTGAAAGCTCAAACACGGTTAAGTAAAGATACCCAGCCGCCAAAGCACCTAAAATCGGAGCCACCCAAAACAACCACACCTGCGCCAGAGGAGTTCCGCCGACGAATAAAGCCGGAGCCAAGCTACGAGCCGGATTGACTGAAGTATTGGTGACGGGAATGCTGATCAGATGAATCAGGGTGAGGGCAAACCCGATCGCCAATCCGGCAAAGCCTTGAGCCGCCCGTCCATCCGTGACACCCAGAATAACAATTAAAAAAATGAAAGTCAGGACAAACTCTGCAACAAAGCAAGCCAGGAGAGAGAACGCACCGGGCGAATGATCTCCAAACCCGTTGGTGGCAAACACTCCTGCGGCTGCGGGATCTAGAACAAAATCAGGACGACCACTAGCAATGATATAAAGAACTCCTGCGCCCAGAATGCCTCCCAATACTTGAGCCAAAATATAGGGCAATAACTCACTCCCAGGAAAGCGCTTGCACGCCCACAGCCCAAAGGATACCGCTGGATTAAAGTGTCCTCCAGAAATATGCCCAACGGCGTATGCCATCGTTAGAACAGTTAAACCAAACGCCAGAGAAACCCCAACTAAACCAATGCCCAGAGGAAAGAAAACGTTATTACTAATCGTTGCAGCTTTTGCTGTAAATGCAGCGGCAAGTACCGCACTACCACAGCCCCCCAACACCAGCCAAAAGGTGCCGATAAATTCAGCAATCAACTTTTTTGAAAGCGGCATAAAACACTCCTTAATTAAAGTTGAACCGTCTTAAACTGCATACGTTCGACTTTGAGGGAGCACCACGATGATTTGGAATCAAGTGAGAACAGAAGTAAAACCGAGATAGGAGAAATTTATCAGAAGATAATTTCTCTCCACAAAACTTTACTAAATTTTTCGCTTTCAACAGACTTAAGTTTTCAGCCCAAACTTTAGTTCAGGGCAGTTGTTGAGAATGGTGCAAGATGTAAGTTATAGCAATCGCATGATTTTGTCTGGAGTCAGTTCCTGCACATTCCAGAAGACCACATCTGCACCTGCTTTTTCCAGGGTGAGGGTGTAGTCGCGGCTACGATCGTTCGTCGTTTGCACGTGGGGCGGCAGAACGCCGACGGCAATCCACGATCGCTCTGGTTGCAGTTCACGGGCACGTATAACCGTATACATATCAGCAACCGTGTCACCCACGTACAGCACAGGCAGATGGAGATCAGAGAGATCAGAAGCAGGTTCTAATTTTTGCAGCGTGGCAAACAGTCCAGTCGGATCAGGTTTGCCAGGAGCATCTTCCATTGCCACCAGAACCGGAGCCTGCAACCCCAGGCGCTTTTCCAGAACGTAGGTAGCAGAACCGCGCGTCGCTCCACTGAAAAAACCCCAGAGAATGCCAGCAGCAGACAACAGTTTTAAGTAATCCGGTTCCAGCAACAATGGCTCTTCGCAGATGTAACCATTCCAGTTCACGAGGTCGGTGCCTCGATAGCGAGATTGGAAGAAAGACACCAGGCGATCGTAATTGATCGTCACTCCGCCCCGTCCTGTTGCATCCGCACAAATAACGGTATCTGTAGCCGTAACAAAGGAAGTTGGCTCCGGTCGATGCTGCTCAAAATAGCGGTAGACCAATTCCTGCGAGGCTTCCCAGTCATTATTCCAAATCCCTTCTGCCTTGAGTTGGTCGATCGCGTCTGGGGAAGGGCGAAACTTGCCTGCGGTTAAGTATTCCACGGTATCCGCCAGGGCGCGACGGTAAGAGCCGCTTACATCGCGAACAACGCCATCAATGTCAAAAATTACGATCGCAGAAGGGTGCATCAGAACGAACTCGCTGAAGTAAAAAGTGCAGAATCGAAAAGAGTACGGTATTATAGGGGGCTGTAGTTTACAGATAGTTTGGGATTGCGCGGGAGGTTGGGTTGCCGAAATTTATACTGAAAGTTTTGTGGTTAGAGAAAGATGTGGCGTTAGCGGTGGATCAAGTGGTGGGTAAGGGCAGCAGTCCTTTGACATCTTACTTTTTTTGGCCCCGAAATGACGCTTGGGAACAGTTGAAGACTGAACTGGAAGCGAAGCACTGGATTAATGAAGTCGATCGCATCGATTTGTTGAACAAAGCGACTGAAGTGATCAACTACTGGCAGGAAGAAGGCAAAGATCGTCCGATGACGGAAGCTCAGTCAAAATTCCCGGAAGTTATTTTCATGGGTAGTTCGTGATATTGAATGAATGCTTTCTGTTGAGGTCGTCTTCTCTGCATGGACGATATCCTGCTTAGATAAATTTGAACCTTCTTGAATAATCTTTCTACGTACAGACCGCTCCGACTGACCAAAGTGGTACAGTTGGGGCGGTTTCCGTTTTGTATGATTAAAGTTGTCTTAAGTCGGCAGTTCTATTCACAAATAATTATTTGAGACTTTGTCAATCATTTGATACGGTTTATTACATCCAGTTGATATTCCTTTATATTTTTCTCCGTAGTTTTACAGCATCCAGGTAGTGATCCATGACAACCATCAGCCCTGATCAGATTGAAAGAATTGTTTGGAACCAGCATCATGATCCTTTCGAGGTGCTTGGTCCTCACCAATTAGACACTGAAGAGGGCAAGCACGTCTGGGTCGTGAGAGCTTACCAACCCAGTGCCGATGCAGTCTCGGTGGTATTGCCAGAGCAACGGCAGGAATACCCGATGCAATCGACGCACCACTCCCATTTCTTTGAATGCACGATCGATATTCCTGAACTGGCAAACTACCAACTGCGGATCACAGAAGGAGAGCATGAGCGGGTCATCTACGATCCTTACGCCTTTCGGTCTCCCTGGCTAACCGATTTTGACATTCACCTGTTCGCAGAAGGGAACCATCATCGCATTTACGAAAAACTGGGCGCTCACCCTACCGAACTGAACGGCGTAGCAGGGGTTTACTTTGCGGTGTGGGCACCTAATGCGCGGAACGTTTCGATCCTGGGTGATTTTAACTATTGGGATGGGCGCAAACACCAGATGAGTAAGCGCGTGAATGGCGTTTGGGAACTCTTCATTCCAGGGATTGGGGCAGGTGAGCATTACAAATACGAGATTAAAAACTGGGAAGGACACATTTACGAGAAGTCCGATCCCTACGGCTATCAACAGGAACCTCGCCCCAAAACAGCTTCGATCGTGGCTGATCTCAACTCCTACACCTGGAACGATGAAGAGTGGATGGAAAAGCGTCGCCATACTGACTTGTTGACTCAGCCCGTCTCAGTGTACGAATGCCATATCGGTTCCTGGTTGCACGCGGCTTCTTCTGAACCTGCCAAGCGTCCAGATGGCACAGATGAACCCGTTGTAGTGGTGTCGGAACTCAAACCCGGTGCCCGATTTCTGACCTATCGCGAACTGGCTGCCAAACTCATTCCTTACGTGAAAGAGTTGGGCTTCACTCACATTGAACTACTGCCGATCGCGGAACACCCCTTTGATGGATCCTGGGGCTACCAGGTGACGGGCTACTATGCAGTCACATCCCGCTTCGGCTCTCCGGAAGACTTTATGTACTTCGTTGATCAGTGTCACCAGAATGGGCTGGGAGTTTTGGTCGATTGGGTGCCCGGTCATTTTCCCAAAGATGGTCACGGATTGGCATTTTTCGATGGGACGCACCTTTATGAACACGCCGACCCTCGCATCGGGGAACATAAAGAGTGGGGCACCTTAGTTTTCAACTACGGGCGCAATGAAGTTCGTAATTTCTTAGTGGCAAACGCTTTGTTTTGGTTTGATAAGTACCATATCGATGGGATGCGAGTGGATGCGGTTGCTTCCATGCTCTACCGGGATTACCTGCGGAAAGATGGGGAATGGATCGCCAACCAGTATGGCGGGCGGGAGCACATCGAAGCGGCAGACTTCCTGCGCCAAACTAATCATGTCATCTTCAGCTATTTCCCTGGGGTGCTGTCGATCGCGGAAGAATCGACCGATTGGCCCATGGTCTCCTGGCCCACCTATGTTGGCGGGCTAGGCTTTAATCTGAAGTGGAACATGGGCTGGATGCACGATATGTTGGATTACTTCCACATGGACCCCTGGTTCCGCCAGTTCCACCAAAACAACGTCACCTTCAGCATGATGTATCACCACAGTGAGAACTTCATGCTGGCGTTGTCTCACGATGAAGTGGTGCATGGGAAAAGCCCGATGATTGGCAAAATGCCGGGAGATACCTGGCAAAAGTTCGCCAATATGCGGTCACTGTTTACCTATATGTTCTGCCATCCCGGCAAGAAAACTATCTTCATGAGCATGGAGTTGGGGCAGTGGAGCGAGTGGAATGTTTGGGGCGATCTGGAATGGCATTTACTCCAGTACGAAGAACACCAACGATTTAAGTATTTCTTTGAACAACTCAACCAGCTTTACAAGAGCGAACCTGCCCTCTATTCCTGGGATTTTGGCGGTGGTCAGGGGGGATTTGAATGGATTGATTGCAGTGATAGTCGTCATAGCGTGGTGTCCTTCATTCGGTGGGCAAAAGACTACGAAGACTTTGCGATCGTGGTTTGCAACTTTACGCCTCAGCCCCATTCCCACTATCGCGTCGGTGTGCCCTTCAAAGGGTTTTATACCGAAGTGTTTAACAGCGATGCCCGCGACTTTGGCGGCAGCAACATGGGTAACTTAGGCGGCAAGTGGACAGATGACTGGGCGTATCAAAGCCGTCCCTACTCCCTAGATGTGTGCCTGCCTCCGTTGGGGGTGCTGGTGTTTAAGTTGAATCAAGCTGAAACTCAGGCAGCACTGAAGGGAATTGCCATCGAAGCCGACGAGGATCTGTAAGCGCGATCGCCAGTAAGAATCTGGTGAATTCATGGGTCGTTTCAAACCTGCTGTCTTAGGGCAACTGGCACGATGTCGTTTGAGGAATTGTGCTTGGGGGGAACGATCGGTTAGGCTAGCGCCAGCGTTCAACCTCTGACTATGTTCATTTCCTTGATTGCAGATTACGGAACGGGCGATCCAGCATTTGCCGAAGTCACGCAGCGATTACTCATGGCAATACCCGATGCTCAGATTCATGAGTTGTCGGTGCCGCCTTTCAGCACGTTAGCAACGGGTTTTTGGATTGCTCAGTTGGGGCTAAATCCAGGTTCAACCGAGCGGTTGATTTATCACAATTGCGCTCCTCGGCAGGATGACCCAGAAGCGCGACAAGACAATGAGGGAGAGGGATTGACCTATGCCTTGTTGCCGAATGGGGTGAAAGTAGTGGGGGTGAATGCGGGGTTCACGATTTCTTTTATCAAGCATCATGCCAAGGAACTGCACACTATTAAAGTCTCTAGAGGCGGTTCCCAGTTCCGATCGCGGGATGTTTTTCCCCCTGCTGCTGCCGCGATCGCCAGGGGAGATTTTAGCCTCGTTGGAGACGCGATCGACCCCAATCAAATTCCTGATCCACCTGGCGATCGAGTCGCCTGGATTGATGGCTACGGCAACATCAAAACCACCATTCCAGCCCACACCGTCAAATTAGAACCCCAAAGCAAAATCGTGATCCGCATTGGAGACGTAGTCAGCGACGCAATCTACTCAGATGGCAGCTTCAAAGTGGCAGAAGGAACCCTGGCATTTTCTCCTGGCAGTTCTGGCTGGGATGGCACCGATGGGCAACCGATTCGCTGGATGGAATTGTTTTTACGGGGTGGCAATGCTTGGGAGCGGTTTGGCAGACCCAAAGTGAATCAGACCGTGACGCAACTGGTTTAAATGGGGATGAGGGAATGGGGGATGGAGGGTTAAGCAGACTGGGAAAAGGGTTTAGTCCATTCCAATGGACTTCCCTGGAGTTCGCAGTTTACTTCAAACGGGATGGAGGCAAGGATACGGGTATTTTCTTGTGTAGAAATCGATTTATTTCCTCGTGGGACAGAGCGCTCAATTGACAATGGTGCTCGATCTGCAACGAGGCGACATGAATTAGTCAAGATTAGAACCAACGCCGATCGCCCAAGGCAACTGATGTTTAGAATTGAAGTGGAAGTTCTAAGTTTGGAGGGTGGAATTTGCCATGACTCAACCTCAAGCGTCTTGGGATTTGGGACGATTCCTGCAAACCCTGTCCTACTTCGATGCCATCCCGATCGTAAGCTGGTTTCAACACATGTTTTTTGGTTCCAATCCACCTCCAACTCCTCAACTTCAGGCAACTGTCATTTTTGACTTCAGCCAAGCCACGAATCCAGCCAATCAAGCCTGGGGCGCATTGGATGATGTGGTGATGGGTGGGGTCAGCGCCAGTTCCCTGCAATTTCAAGAGGAAGCCGCTCTCTTCACGGGCATTGTTTCCACCGCCAATTCGGGCGGATTTGCCTCAGTACGGACTCGCAATTTTGAATCACCCCTAAACCTGACTGGTTACACAGGCATTGAACTTCAGATCAAAGGGGATGGGCAGCGCTACAAGTTTTTGATCCGGGATGAGGATTCTTGGGATAGCCTTGCCTATGCGTACTCGTTTGACACGGTGCCAGATCAATGGAGCACGGTAAGAATTCCCTTTAACTTGATGGCTCCGGTGTTTCGTGCCAAAACGGTTAACACTGGACAAACTTTGAACACGGCAAAGATTCGATCGATGCAATTAATGCTGAGTAAGTTTGAATATAATGGCGCACTCAATCCTAACTTTCAACCAGGAGAGTTTCGACTTTTAGTGAAAACGATCGCAGTGTATTGAGCCAACTCATCTAATCACCTTCCTAAACTCCATTGCAATGAATGTATAGTGACGATCGTACCAGTCAACGGTTGTTTCAACGCAATCAGGAATTTGGGTATGAGAGTCTAAGCTGAAACCATGAGATTGAGCCAGAGCGATCGCCGCTGCCACTTCTGAGTCGGAGAAGATGCTCCAGGATAAGCCAAACGGTTTAATCGTTGGATCAATTTGAATTTTTTGTTGCCAATAGTCCGTAGTGACAAATAGCAACCCATTGGGACGAAGCAGCCGATACGCTTCTTGAAAAAAGGCATTCAGGTCTACCCCGTGTTCAATCACTGAAATGCTCACCGCGCAATCAAATGAGGCATCAGGAAAGGGCGTTGCGGTCATATCCGCTTCATGAAGTTGATAGGGGCGATTTCTCAGCGATGGCTTAATCTCCAAGTCAATGCCGTGTAAATGTTGGAAGCCTAGAGCGGCGAGAAAGTCGAGAGTGCAGCCATCACCGCACCCTAAATCTAGAATTTGAGACTGGCGATCGTCATCCGCCAAACTTTGAGCTAAAAGCCACTGATCCCAATTTTTTTGAACTGTGAGATGAGTTGGTAATCCTCTGCTTTGGAGCGCTTGAGTCGCCGCTTCTACGTCCTGTTGATACTGCAACACTTGAATCACAGCTTTAGTTCCTCAGTTAACGGGTTTCTAAGTTCAGTATTAGAGGATTTTACTAAGCCACCAAAATTACACCCCAACCCTGAGACTGATTTTTACCATCTAAAACTCCAGAACAGTCTGGCTACAGCAAGCTCAGTTGAATTTCATTTGTCGTAGACGGCTTGGGTTTGCGGCGACGAGCAGGTTTGCGCGGCATGATTTCTACATGAGCCACAAACCAGGTACGGATCGCTTTTGCCTGTTCTAAATCTAGATGATCTAAATCCAGTGCGGTAGGAAACAACTCCAGATCAGGTTTTGTTGCCCAACTCACTTCACTCAAATATCGGTCTGCCCCAAACGGGGTTAAATCTTGCGGCAAACGTCCCAAATAGGGCACAACATTCTCCTGATTGAGAAACTTCTGGCGTTGCTGTTCCAGTTGCTTCACTCGTTTTTGGCGTGCTTTTTTGTAGTGCAAAATTGGATTGGGATACCCTTTAACTGGAGGTGGAGAACCGAGAAACTCTGGTGGTAAATGCTCCAGTTCTGGCACCCAACGCTTGATGAAGTTGCCATCTGGATCGCAGCGATCGACGGCAGTTTGTTCCGGGTTGTAAATTCGAGTCCAGGTTTTATCGACACAATGGGTCACCCCCGCCTGCATTGCCCACTGGTAATGGTCGATTGGACAATCCCCATCGATTAAGTGGCGCATAAAATGCAGCGCACCGTACCGCCAATCCATCCCTAATAAATTGCTCAAGAAACTGGAGTAGAGCGCCCGTGAACGAAAATTGAGTTCTTTCCAGCCACCCGTTGCTTTGAGGCAGCGCGCCGCCGCATCGACGATCGGAAATCCGGTTTGCCCTTCCTGCCATGCCTGGTAGAGTTCTTCGTCAAACTCCCAGCCATCTTCATCGAACACGCTGTAGAGCGATCGCAGCTCTAATTGCGGCATATAGCGAAATCGTTGAGCAAACCCACTGCCCCAACGAATGCGGGCAATCAGTTGTTTTTGACTCCGTTCCACCCGCCAATCCGTAATCGGTTCAATTGATTTTGCAGTCTGGTAACACTCGCGAATGGAAATAATGCCAAATTTGATGTGAGGACTTAAGCCAGTCGTCGCTTCGGCACTGGGATAGGAGAGTTGCCAATAGTAGCGATCGCTTTTCTCATCCAGAAATTCCTGGAGCAACTGTCGTGCATCGTGGATAGAAGCGGGCGGAATCGGCTTACGATCGCTGACATGACCCAAATCTGCCAGGGTGGGAATGGGTTCGCTAGAAATATCCTCAGGAACATCAATGCGAGTGGGCGTGGGAATTGGCTCTGCTTCCATGTGGGCGTACCACAGGTCGCGGTAATCCGGGTAAGGAATGAGGTCGGGGGTGGTGCCCAGAGGTTCAAACCAGCGAATTTTTAGCCCTTGTTTTGCCAGAACCTGGTTTAACCGCGCATCCCGCACCCTTCCGTAAATCCGCTCAAAGTCAACATGGGCATAAATCCCCTCTGCTGCCGTTTCTCGAATCAAGTTCGGCAAGACCTCAACTGGATCGCCAAAGCGAATAATCAGCCGACCACCCCGATCGCGCAATTCCTGATCCAACCCATGCAACGCTTGCAGCAAAAACTCTACCCTTGCCGGTGCCGTTTCGGGATGATGTAGCAAGGCACGATCGAACACAAATACTGGAATCACTGCACCCCGCAATGCTGCCCGATAGATGGGAGCATGATCCGCAATGCGTAGATCTCGCCGAAACCAGACAATTGTGCGATTCATGGACGACTCACCGCGATCGTGCCAACCTCAACACTTTTCAGGTTAACAAACTTTCACAATGGGGAGGAAGGAAATAGGAGACACAAGCCAGGAGGCAGGAGGAATCGAAGAACACCTACTTAGACGAAAACGTGCTAATGGTGATCTGGCGAACACTAATTTTAGTCTTCAAACTTTTCAAGCTTTGTGATTCTCCAATACCTATATTTTCCTTCAGGCTCAACTTTACAAAACAATTTCCCACCATCCCATTGTAAAGGTGTTGGAACACCTAAAATTTTGATAGTTGCATTCATCTTGATAACAGCAGAAAAATCCTCGTCAGAATTAGAAGAAATATTATGAATTTCAATTCTGAGATGTGGTCCTGTCCCGTATTTCAAACGCTCAAGATTACACCTCATGAATGCTACAAAATCTGACTTTCTTTTACCATAAATATCACCACGAAAATCATTTGATACTGTATCTGCTAATTCTTCAATGTCCTTACTCTCATAAGCCTCTTTAAATCTTTGAAAAAGGATCAGAGCTTGTTGTGGAACGTTTCTAGGGTTCTTGGCTTCTTCATCAAGAACAAATCTAATAATGTCTGGAGCTAAATTCAATATCAATGGAGTTATCATTTTACCTACGGTGTGAAAAACAACATCTACCTGTCCACTTCTGGCTTGACCTATCTTGCACCAATTAGCAAAGTGCTCACAGTTATTGAAGACAAGATTATATTTCCCTTCTCCAAGACGACTTTCTGCACGTTCAATTACTTCAGAAGCTGAAAAATATTTGCTATAGGATGCTATTTCAATTGTCTTTTCAAGCGCAAAGGCTTCTAAAGATTCTCGTTGAATAGTGCTATCTCCTTTCCCTCCTCCATAATGAATGACAGAGCTATCACCGCAGTAGATTCCATGATGGTAATAACCTCCTCGCCAAACTCGTATGTGATCGCCTTTACTAAGTTGTGGCTGTGTTGTTCTTGTCATTGCATCTTCTAGATTGACAATTCTTTAACTTAATGTTCCCCTCAGTTGACTCAGGGTTACCCTTTGATAGTGAAAAATAACTGTAGAGGATATGCGTGCGACTGCAAGTCAGTTTTCTGACATCCAAAATCACTGGGCACGGGCATTCATTGAGGGATTGGCACAACGCAGTATTGTGCGAGGGTTTCCCGATGGCAACTTTCGCCCGGAGCAGGGTGTAACGCGGGCGGAGTTTGCGGTGATGTTGCAGGTGGCGTTTCCCAGAACTGGAACTCGTCCCTATGTGCCGTTTGTGGATGTACCTGCCAATTTTTGGGCAGTGAGCGCAATTCGGTGGGCATACGAAACAGGGTTTATGAGTGGATTTCCAGGGCAGCAGTTTCGTCCCAACGATCGCATTCAACGAAGTCATGCTCTGTTGTCCTTAGTCATGGGTTTAAATCTGACGACTAACGAGACTGTGCCACTCAATTCACTCTATGAAGATGCGGCGCAAATTGCGGATTGGCTACGGGATGCGATCGTCAGAGCAACGGCAAACCAACTTGTGGTGAATTACCCCTCCGTTCGACGATTGCGCCCAACTCAGCCAACCACTCGCGCCGAAGTATCCGCATTCATTTATCAATGTTTGGTGGCATCGGGGCAGGCTCCGTCGATCGCCTCTCCCTACATTGTTCAGTGGTCGCCCGTGCAAACCGTGGAGGTGAGCCATCGTCGAGAGTTTCGAGCCGTTTGGGTGACAGCGGTTTGGAACAAAGACTGGACTTCTAGCCCCAACCTTTCCACCCAACAACAACAAGCCGAATTCATTAAAATTCTAGAGAATTTACAGGCAACGAACTTTAATGCCGTGATTTTGCAAGTGCGCCCGGAAGGGGATGCGCTATATCAATCATCCTTGGAGCCTTGGAGCAATTGGCTAACAGGAGCGCAAGGACGAGCACCCAACCCGCTTTATGATCCGTTGGCGTTTGCGATCGCCGAATGCCACAAACGCAATCTTGAACTTCATGCCTGGTTTAATCCCTATCGTGCCCGTACCTCCCGCAACACAGTCAACGTTCAACCGCACATGGCTGTGACCAACCCGGAAGCCGTGTATGTCTGGGGCACTCAACTCTGGATGGATCCTGGTCTCAAGCTGGTGCAAGACCGCACCTACAACGTGATTTTGGATGTTACCCGTCGCTATGATGTGGACGGGATTCATCTGGATGATTATTTTTATCCTTACCCGATCGCTGGGCAAAGTTTTCCTGATAGCAAAACCTACCAAACTTACCAGACAAATGGGGGCACCTTAACTCTTGGCGACTGGCGTAGAAATAATGTCAATCAACTCGTGCAACGATTGGGGGCGGGCATTCGCGCCGCTAAACCTCATGTCAAGTTTGGCATCAGTCCTTTTGGGATTTACCGCCCTGGACAACCCCCTGGCATTCAAGGGCTAGATGCCTACGACCAACTGTATGCGGATGCGTTGAAATGGCTGCAACAGGGATGGGTTGATTACCTCGCACCGCAATTGTACTGGCGGATTGATCCCCCCGCGCAGAGTTATCCTGTGCTGCTAAATTGGTGGGCGGCAAACAATCCCCAGCAACGCCACATCTATGTCGGGAATAATGTGGGTCAGTTGGATGGCAAGGCGTGGGAACTGGAAGAGATCGAGCGGCAAATTGAAATCACTCGCCAACATCCCTCCAGTTCAGTGCTAGGCAATATCTTTTTTAGTATGAGTACGTTGTTGGCAAATCGAGAAGGCGTGAGCGATCGCTTCCGCTCTGTCACCTACCGTTCTCCGGCTCTGGCTCCGGTCGTCTCCTGGTTAACGGCGATCACCCCTGCTATTCCTATCGGTGTGAAGGTGCGTAACGGACAATTGTCCTGGAACTCAGCCCCCGCTAATGTTCGCTCTTGGACGCTGTATCGTCAAACCGGGAGCCAATGGACAGTGCAACAAATTCTGCCAGCATTGGTAACAAACATCTCCCTGCAACCCGGAACCTATGCCCTATGTGCAGTCAATCGCTTGTCTCAGGAAAGTCGAGGGGTAGTTGTTTCAGTCTGATAGGGACTAATGAGTGAGCAGTTCGTTGAAGTTTGATCAAAAGTTCTATCAAATGTCAGATAGTTTTAACCGATCGCGCCGATATACTATATCCATCTGAACTAAACCAAAACCCAGTGAATATCAATCCTGAACGAGTTTTAGTTCCTTGATGAAGTCAATCCCCTTCGATTTGGTTCGGTTATCTCCCATTATGATCTGCTTTTTTCTGGAAACGCTTGCCATAAGATTGAAGTATGGTAGTATCAATACCTGGAATGACCGATTCCAACCGTTTCAGGCAGATCATGATTAACGAGATGTAGTGATTTGCTAACGTCGTAAACATCCCAAAACTATCAACCAGGATGTGAGTCATCTTAGTTATAAGTTTCTCAAGATGTTTTCGAAATTCTCATCTAAGTTTTGAAAAATTTCATGAATAGTGTAGAGACTATGACCCAGAAGGTTTTGCACCCGATGGCTAAACTGCAACGTCAGGTTCAAAAACTTGTCGATTCCAAGCTGTTAAAGCCAACTGATAGCATTTGGAAAATTGCTCTTTTGTATGGAGATGAGTGGGGATTTTGGAAGCAAGAACTCCTCGCTTACGACTTTTCCATGCAAGATCCAGTCAGTGAATTGTTGTTAGTCGAAAGCTGGGATGACGAGGAATAATTTCCCTTCTACAAGCAGCTTTTAAGCGCACGAATCAGTTCTTTTGCCGATTTGTAGCGATCGCCGGGGTTTGGTTCCATAACTCGTTGAATCAAGAACTTCAATCGTCGAGGCAAACCCTCTATCTTTTCCAGATCTAATCGATGATATGGATCTTCCCGCTTTTGCAAACGGAGCGGATGTAGCCCTGTGAGTAAGTAGGCAAGGCTGGGACCGATCGCGAACAGATCTGACTGAATCATGGGTCGTCCCTGAATTTGCTCCGGCGCACTATAACCTTCAGCACCAATCCGGGTGCCAGGGGGCATTCCAGCGGCTTTGACTGCGCCAAAATCCAGGACAACGACTCGGCGATCGAGGTTGCGGACAATTAAATTACCGGGCTTAATATCCCGATGAATCATGGGCGTAGGGCGAGTGTGCAGGTAATCCAGCACTTCACAGGTTTGAATCATCCATCCGATCGCCTGCTCCACCGATACCCGCCCTTCCTGCCGGATGCGCCGTTCCATGTCGCGTCCATGCACCAACTCCATCACGAGATATTTCTTGTCTGCCTCAATAAAAAAATCGTAATAGCGGGGAATTCCGGGATGGCTCAAGGTTTTGAGCGTACTAGCCTCCCGCTCAAACAGTTCTTGCGCCTTGGGAATTTGGGCAACATCGGCATTCATTTCTTTCAACACTTGCAATCTACCTGTAGGCATTTCGACGGGTTGAGTGGTCTCGTCGGCATTCCATACCAGGTAAGTAGTGCCCATGCCGCCCCTACCCAAAGTCCGCAAAACTTGATACTGGCGAACGGTTTTTTCAATCTGGATGGGCTGACCACAATGCACACAGAACAAATTATCTGGAGCGTTTCCGGCATGGGTGCAGTGGGTGGGAGTCGCCATGCTTGACCTGGGCACGTTCGAGGAGGCTGGATGGGAGAGGTTTGCCACAGACGGGGACGATCGCTCCTCCAGTTCAAACCGCAGGAGTGGACCATTTTCTGCCAGTTGCAGCACTGCCTGGTCTTCTAAGGTTGCCTGGGTGACCTCCACTCCGTTTAAAAAAGTGCCATTCATACTTTGGTTGACCAGTTGCCAAACATAAGTAATAGGCTCTGGTTGAGGTTTTGAGCGTTCAACTCGTCTCAGTTCCAGGTGAAACCGCGACACTACAGGATCGTTCAGAATCACATGATTCTCTGGGGCACGACCCACTCGAATCAGAGTTGCATTGCCAAACTGCCACTGACGCAATGGTTTGAGGGATTGAGGATGCAGAAGGGTCAGGTTGACCATAGGTCAGGGGCGAGGGGCAAACTCTGCAACGTTAGCGCAAATGCTCCAAACAGGGGCGGACTTTGGCTCGAATCGCGATCGTCGTCACATTATCATGCCCGTTGTACTGATTCGCCAGATCAATCAACTCACTCACGCCCTTATCGAGATTGGCTTGCGAACTAAGCAGAGGTTGCACATGGGATTCTAAGTGTTTTTCCAGCAAGTCGTTGTCGGTTAAGCCATCGGAGCAGAGTAACAGCAACATATCCTCTGCCAACTCAAAAAATTGAACATCGGGCTTCACAAAGTTGGCATCCCTGGGACCAAGCGCTTGGGTCAATTGGTAGGCATCGGGGCGGGAGTAGGCGACTTCGGGATTGACTCCCCGTTGAATTTCCCGCTGTCCAACTTCGTGATCCACCGTGATTTGCTCTAAGCCCCGTTTGCGGGTGTAGCGATACAGCCGACTGTCCCCAACATGGGCAACCGCAACGTCTGTGTTGTGAATCAATACCATGACAAGGGTCGTCCCCATTCGTCCACTACCAGAGCAAGCATTTTCCTGGTTGACATCGTAAATTGCCTTGTTTGCCAGCAAAACGGCTTCCGTCATGGTGGCAACATCGAGTAGTTCTGGCGTTCCCGTTTCCGGGAACGAGTTATTCTGCCACTTGCTTTTGAAGTAGTTGCGAATGGTGTCTACTGCTAAAGCACTGGCAACTTCACCCCCGGCGTGTCCACCCATGCCGTCACATAGAATGTAAAGATTGCGGGCATAAATAGTTTTACTGGAGGGGCTTTCTAATTTTGCCACCTGGGTTTCAATCCCAAAATAATCTTCGTTATGCTCCCGCTGCCGTCCAACATCAGTGCGCCCTACTTCTTCTAGGCTAAAAAGCTGCATGGGTAGAACGATCGTGGGCATTTCGTCGCTATCGAGTTGAGTATCTTCCTCCTCCTCCTCAGTGTCAAGCTCTAGCTCCGTTGCCTGGGTTGGAATCTCTCCCCCAAAAAAGGGCGTTTCTGAAGACCGGGTAGAACTTGTTTCGCTGGAATCTGGAGCAGGGGTAAGAGTCTGATGAACTTGGGCGATCGTTTCGATGCGCTCTTGTATGGCTTCAGGCGTGGTCAAGAGTTGCTTGTCTATATCCGTCAGCAATTGAGAAATTGGCTCCAGGGATTCTTTAAACGTGAGTGGAGTTTTGGCGACGATCTCTGTCCAGACTTGTTGTAAATCTTGTAAGGCTGGAGTGCTATCGGCTGGATTGAAGTAAAGTCGTTGTAGGCAGAGAATTTGATCGTCTGCATCTACCCGCAAGTTGCTCAGGGTCAATAAGCTGTGTTGACAGTTCCACAGTTCCATTGCCTGCCAAAGCTCCACCATTTCGTAGAACCATTGCAAAAGTTGCAGCAGGGGCACTGGATTTTGTTCATCCTGCCAGATGCTCATCAAACTGGGATATTCAGACCGATCTTCTAATAGAAAAATAATCTGCTGGTCGGATTGCCATGCGTTGTGAATCGCGGGTAGCGCTTGATAGAACTGATTGTTCAGCGAGATGTAGGGATATGCGATCGGTGGAATGCCCAATACGTCCATCGCATCAACCCACCGATCTCGGTTTGCCGGATCGGAGAAATCAGCCGCGCTACTCGACTCTTGCAGCGTGTTGACCACGAGGGACTCTAAAACGGATAACTGGAATGGCTGACAGTCCAAAATCTTACCCTGTTGCTCATCCAACGTTGCCGTCAAGGGAAACGGCTCTACAATCTGATACCGCTGCTGTAGATCTAAATAGCCGTTGAAACCTGCGGTGGTTTTGGTAGTGGACTTTTCTGATGGGGTTTTGGACGACACGATCGCCCACCACACCACCCCTGCCACTGCACCACACTTAGGACACTTGAGTTGCTCGAATGGAACCAAGTTGCCACACTCAACACAGGTATTTTGAGTCAGAGAAACGCCACACTGCTGACAGAAGTTATTTGCGGTGGGGTTTTCAAACTGACATTGGGGACAGATCAGCATACGTGCTTTCCTTTATTCCCGGTAGCTCAGGCTGGCTTAAGTTTGATTGATGACTGTCGAACGATAACGGAACCCATACCATTACATTGTTCACCAATCAGGGGGATGCAATAACGATCTGATTGTGAGAAACAAACCCGAAAAGGCGAGTTTAGCCTATTTAAGCAAAATTGGGCAACTAAACCTAATGCCTACAGTGTATTTGAATGTTCTCTGATCGCTCCAGGGATAGGGAACCCGTTTCCTAAAAGATTTCAAGAAGACATAGCCCATTGCTGCCCCCGATTCTAAATCATTGCCAGGTTTTCGCTGAGAGTCAGGATCGTTTGAGATCAATTTTTGTTTAGTCCCTCTCATTTACACCCGTTTTTACGATCGATTCGTATGAGTATCAGCACGCACCTGCTTATCTTTACCCGCTACCCCAAACCTGGTTTAGCCAAAACGCGCCTAATTCCTGCCCTGGGAGAAAACGGAGCCGCTATTTTATCTCGTCAGTTGACAGAGCACACTCTGGCGCAAGTGCATCAACTGCAACAATATTCTGCAATGAGTGTCGAAATTTACTTTGCTGGAGGAACGCTTGATTTGATGCAGCAATGGTTAGGGTCTGGATGGAGCTATATTGCCCAGGCAGAAGGAAATTTGGGCGATCGTATGGCGCAAGCATTCCAAAGTGCCTTTGCATCCGGGATGCAACCAGTGATCCTGATTGGCAGCGATTGCCCTGAGTTAAATCCTTCCATCCTGCTGCAAGCGGAAAAAGCTCTTGCCGATCATGATCTTGTCCTGGGTCCGGCTGAAGATGGCGGATACTACTTGATTGGATTGCGACGCTTGATTCCAGAGTTGCTGGCGGGAATTTCCTGGAGTACGGCGGCGGTGCTTCAGCAAACCCTGGCGATCGCCCAACAAATGCAATTAACTGTGTCCCTGCTTCCCGTCCTTAGAGACATCGATCATCCAGAAGATCTTGGGGTTTGGCAACGAATCAATCAATCCCAGCAATAAAAAAGAAGACCAATTGCTCAGATATTTTATCTACTTCACAAAATATTTCCAATTCTATTGTTTCCCAAACATGACTAATGAGAATGATGATGATTTGGTAGTTCCTATGTCGAAAATTGCTTTGAAGTTCTAATAGCATTACTTAGGTATATCAGGTAATAGAAAAATGCTGAGGATTTATGGCTCCTGATATGTTGAGAAAGCTTCTTAATAAGTAAAAAAACTTGCATTGACGGCTCAGAATCGCGTGTTACATTATCAATACCGATTCTTATTGAAAATAGCTAACTTATTCGGGGAGAGGGACAAATGCCTGAGACTCAAGTTCCAGTACAACCTTTTGACCAGATTGCTGAGAATCCGGTTCTATTCGATCGCTCCGTGACCACCCCCATCATTGAAGGATTTAACATTGCATTAGCAAGTTTTCAAGCACTCTACATTCAGTACCAAAAACACCACTTTGTAGTAGAAGGCGCAGAGTTTTATTCACTGCATGAATTCTTCGCTGAAAGTTACGAACAAGTTCAAGAGTACGTGCATAAAATTGGTGAGCGCCTCAATGGATTAGGCGGTATTCCAGTTGCCAGTTTCTCTAAATTGGCTGAGTTGTGCTGCTTTACCCCAGAACCCGATGGTGGTTTCACCTGCCGCCAAATGGTAGAACACGACTTGGCAGCAGAGCAAGCGGTGATTAGCCTGTTGCGGAAGCAAGCAGCTCAGGCAGAAAGCCTGGGCGATCGTGCCACGCGCCTGATGTATGAACAAATGTTGTTGGAAACGGAAGATCGGGCTTTCCACCTGGCTCACTTCCTCACCCACGACAGCCTGACCCTGGCATACGTCGCCAGCCGCAATTAGTGCCCGCTGCAAAATGAGCTGATTAACACGAAAGCCCTTCTCCAACCGGAAAAGGGCTTTTTGTTTATGGTGGAGGGAACCGTTTGTGAAATACCCCACCCAAATTAAATCAATCCAATTAAATCGATAAGCCCAGCTTCAAGCCAAAAACAGCATGAACCACCAGCAACGCCATTACCAGTGTACCCAGGTAAGCATGGGTCATTCGGAGGGCTGGTTGATTGCCCGCAAAGCCTGTGAGGGAAATTAAGCCATTTGTCCACAGCAAGAGCACGATCGCGGAGCCGGTCCAGAAATGGGGACTTTGCAGAATGGGTTGTTTTTGCATCACTAAAGATAAAACCCCGCCCGTGTAACCCAGGGTGATGAACAGCGTCATCAATGGGGCTAGTTTGCGGTGATCGGCTCGATTTTTAATTTGCACGTCTTTATCCTGAGCCAGTCGGACATGCCAGCCAGCATAAGCAACGTAGCTCCCCATGACGAAAGCGACAATCCCCATCATGGCGGGATGTCCCCAATGCACGATCGGTTCGGGTGTGTTGAGGGTGCGGAACCAAGCCGCGATCGGCTCTAAAAATTGACTCAGTTGAGCTCCAAAGTTTGCCATCATAAGTTGCACAGTTAAACGTGAAAGGATCGGAATCTAGTGTTCATCCTAAGAGGCATAGGGCAAGCAGGATTGTTGCAATAGAAACAATCGATTGCGCCAGCCTCCACCAATTTAGTATGCTCCACTCATCTGCCCCCACCCCTCCTGTTGGAGAAGAATGAGTGAATGCGAGTAATTCAACGGTTAACTAGGTCTTTACAAACGCCTTTTCGGGATGACAAATTCCTATCGATACTTGGCAGTATCGAAGCTATTGTCTCTAAAGTTTTGTCAATAGCAATGGTAGTGGTGATACTGGTCGCTGTGTTTGATCTGCTCCGCTTTCTGGTTACAGATTTAGTGATCACAGAACCAACTGGGCGTTTTAGCACGACATTGGCAACAATTTTTGGTCTGTTCCTCAATGTCTTGATTGCGCTCGAAATCTTAGAGAACATCACTGCCTATTTGAAGAAGCACGTGATTCAGGTTGAATTAGTTGTCGTCACTTCGCTCATTGCCGTTTCTCGAAAGATCATCATTCTCGATTTAGAGAAAACAACAGGAATCGATCTAATTGCTCTGGCAGCAGCAATTCTCGCCCTGGCAGTGAGTTACTGGATTATTCGTCGGGTGAGCGCTGACGATCATTTTAAGGATTCGTAAGCTTGTACTAAACTTATGTCTGTTTTCTTTGAATTTGAATCCGATTTTGTCGAGTCTCTGCGTTGTATTCCGATGCAGATTCGGTTGAAGCTAGACACCTGCGGTATTAAGTTGAAACTGCCTCAGTGGAATCAGTTCAGCCACAGCGATCGCGCCTTACTGGTAGAACTTCCCTGCGAAACAGCGACAGACATTCAAGCCTACCGCACGACGCTCCAGCAGCTAGTTCAGGAGCGCACTGGTTCAGAAGCTTCTGAGTTGCCCATCGATCCGACTCCAGCATGGATGAATACAGCGGCAGTTCCAGCCAGCGTGCAGCAAAAAGCCGTTGAGAGCGAAACCGAAATCGCCCCGGAGCAATGGGCGATGCTTTCTCCGCTCCAGCGATTTGCCCTGATTAAACTCAGCCTGTCTGGACATGAGAATAAAAACTTTGGTCCTGCCATGCAGGAGTTTGGCTTAATCAGTCAGGATTCGACCGTATAGTTTTGGTGAATTCCGCTTGACAATTGACTGATCAGGGAACTTCAGAGTTGAATCGTGTGTAGGGCAGTTGTGTTTCCCCGCCAAGAGAGCCACAACGCCCTAACGTTCCTTTCGGAAATAAACATTATATGCTACCCAACGCTGAGATCAATCCCCTCGCACCGGATCAATCTGGCGCGACTTCCCTGAATCTGGCTGAATCGAATAGTTCAGAATCCCGTTCTTCCTACAAAAACCGCCTCAACCGTTGGGCGATCGTTCGCACTGAGTCTACAGAAACGCACGTTGTAGCTCGATTCCGCAGCCACTCAGACGCAGATGGGCACCTTCAACTGCTCCGTCAAAAATTTTCAGACGAAGAATTTACGATCGTCTTCGAGAAACAACCCCTTAGGAATGAGAATTAATTAACATCGAGAAGTTGTCATTCTGAGCGGTGAGCGAAGAATCGCAGAGATGCTTCACTTCGCTCTGCTTGTTCAACATGACAAACTCCGGATGGTATTGACTTCACGATTCTTAGCTGAAATACTGCTGCACAATCTGCACAATGCGATCGCTGGCATGACCGTCTCCAAACGGGTTGATTGCCTTCGCCATTGCCTCGTAAGCCGCTTGATCGCTGAGTAGGGTAGCAGCGGTTGTAAAAATGCGATCGGCATCAGTCCCCACCAACTTTGCGGTTCCGGCGGTCACGGCTTCCTGGCGCTCCGTTGTTTCTCGTAACACCAGCACGGGCTTGCCCAGACTGGGTGCTTCTTCCTGCAAGCCACCCGAATCGGACAACACCAGAGCACAGCGTTGAATCGCTCCCACCAATTCGGCATAATCTAGCGGTTCCGTTAGAAAGACACGAGGATGGGCACCCAGCATTGCCTGGAGGGGTTCTCGTACAGTTGGATTGCGGTGCAGGGGAAGCAGCAGCGCCGTATCGGGAAACTTGTCCAAAATTTGCAGAAATCCATTGGCAATGCCCGCTAAGGGTTCACCCCAATTTTCTCGCCGATGCACCGTAGACAGAATCACTCGATGTTGACTCCAGTCCAATCCAGGAATGGCACAATCTGGTTGCCGCTCTGCCATTGTCAGTAGAGCATCGATCACGGTGTTGCCCGTTTGATGAATGGTTCCCGGCACCCACGATCGCTCCAGATGCTCCACCGAAAGCGACGTAGGGGCAAAATGCAGCAGGGTGAGTTGGGAAATGAGTCGGCGATTGGCTTCCTCTGGATAGGGATTGTAAAGATTATCTGTCCGTAGACCTGCCTCGACGTGTCCTACTGGAATTTGCTGATAAAACGCTGCCAGAGCCGCGGCAAAAGCGGTTGTCGTGTCTCCCTGCACTAACACCAGATTCAGTTGCAGTTGTTTAAACAGTGCTTCCAGTCCCGCTAGACTGCGACTGGTAATGTCGGTCAGGGTTTGCTTGGGTTGCATAATTGCTAGGTCGTGGTCAGCCGTCAAGCCAAACAGGTGCATAACTTGATCCACCATCTCCCGATGTTGTCCCGTCAGGATGACTTGGGTATCAAATGCTGGGGACGATCGAAACGCCTGGATGACTGGAGCCATTTTGATAGCTTCGGGACGAGTGCCGACAATGATGCCGATCGAAAGACGAGACTGCGCCATAACCATTCAATGTTTAAAAATGCAAACTTTATTATCCTAGTAGATATTGGGTTGCAATAAAAAACCCGGCAGAAACCGGGTAGGTGGGGAAACATTAAGACAGCAATCTCAAAGGCTTGCTTTGCCCTCATGTCAATCACTCGTTCTAATCAAAACAGTCATCAAAAGGGACGAGTTCAACGATCGCTCAACTACTGCCGCAATGCACAAGTTAATGGGCAGGAGGCATAAACAGACGTGTTAGTTGGATTTTCTTCGCCTTGTAGCCAGCGGAGCCACTGCACCTGATCGGGATGAACACCTCTGAGCGTTAGCATGGCAGCCCCAACAAGCACTGCTAATACATTGAGTCCAATGATGCTACCCGCAACGAGTAAAACTGAACTCATTGGGATAACAGATTGCAAGATAATCGCTAACAAAGAACCAACAGTAACCATCAGGATGACGAGCGGAAATCCAACCACCAGCAGACAAACAGCCAATGTAAAAACCCAAATTAAAAAGCTTTTAACCATCAACAATCCATAAACGTTTCCGATGCTTGGACTGTGCGAGAGAGCCATGCCTTCCTCCTGCGAGTTATAAAGTAATTAAATTGATAAAAATGCTTACGAGTGATCCCCACACTCAGGATCTGGTGACAATCAGTATAGAAAATTTACTGATAGAAGGTGAGACTTCGTTGGATAAATTTACAGTAATGATGGGGAGTTTATAAAAGTATGTATCAAACTAACTGACTCGAAAGTGAACCAAGATCGGGTCAGAATACCGCTCCAGTTCTGGCATTTGGCGGGATTCGTATCACCCCTACCAAGTTACCTTTCTTGACTCAAGCAATTCACGAAAAACTGGTCGTTTGAGCCAACTCAAGTGTCTCCAGAAAGCTTTACCTGAAAGAGTCTTGCCGCTCCTTTCTGTCAGCTAATTAATAATATTTCCACGGGCGGGACATATTAAGAAAGATACAAAGACGCTGCTTAACCTTTCTTTTAATTCTTCTGGCTTTTCTCTATTTTTTGTGGAGCAGTAACCGATATTTTCCAAAGTTGTTTTGTTGACAGTATTTGAGCAAGTTGACCGTACTGTTCTTCTAAAGCTTGCTGCAATGTTTGGGATGGGCGGAAGGCGATCGCATTTTTCCCTTGCAGCTTTGTTTGAAATTCTTGGCTCTCTACAAAGTCAGAGTTCCTGAGCGGCAAGAGTTGCACCGTTTCTTTGAGGTGATAGCTGAGTGAAATTAAATCCCCTGTATTGGTAACAATATCTCCTTTATCACTAACCAGAATTGGATCAGTTATTTCATTCAAAAAATCTACCGTTTGATAGTTGGTAGCACTAACTCCTTTATCCCACCACGTATAGGAGGCTGCACTCAGGATTAATGATGCCAAACTAGCAGCAATTGCTCCTCCCAACACACCACGCCACACCCATGTTTGCCAAATAGCAAGCGGATCAGACTGCAATTTATAGGGCGAATAGTTACGAGTTAACAAGCGCGATCGTCCGCTATAAACCCGCTTCATAGATAAACGAGTTGCCAAAAAGTAAGCTACTGCTAATTGGATTCCGGGATAACCAAGCAACAGGTAACGACTAAGCACAACTCGATTGTTGCCCCAAATCAAACCAGGAACTGCAAGTAGTAAAGGAATTGCAATCCATAAAAGAACAAACGACCAGGTTACAAAGAGCGTATGGCGGCATAGGATGTACAGTGATATGCCAATCAGAAGTAGACACAACACCTGTAACCAGGTTGTAAAAAGATTTTGGAAGCCAAAGTCTATAAAAGGCAAGGCAAGGCTTTGAGTTGCTTGTTTCAACACATTGGCGAGTTCTGAACTGGGTTGACTCCAATAAATCCCACTTCCGAACGACTGAGGCTTTACCAGCATAACCACGATCCACGGGCTAAAGCAAAGGATCGCCACCACGATCGCTCCCACAAAAAACTGGAGAATAGAACGCCGATGTTTTTTGAATTGGGCATCCCAAACAAAACACGCTCCGATGTAGAGAATGTGGCTGATCAGGGTCAGAGTAAACAGGGGGTGGGTGTATAGCCCAAGGATTAAAGCCAGCCCATAACATCCCCAATTGAGCCAGGTGATTGGTTGCCGCAGGGCATGACGTTGAGCCGTTGCCGATTGGGAGGCAGTCGTTTGGAACTGGCGAATTGCCCGTAGCAACAAAAAACTACTCCCGATCACCAATACAGTCATTAGGCTATACTGCCGTGCCGTTTGAGCGAAAATCGCATCGGCTGGAGACAGAGCGACCAGAGCCGTTGCCAGGAGCGAAACTGGATGGGAGGCAAACAGTTCCCAGGCGCACCCGTACATGGCTGGAAGTGCCAGCAGACTCAGCACCGCAGGGAGCGATCGCATCACTGTCAATGGGCTGTTGAAGAGGCGCGTCAGAACATCACCCAAGGTTTGCATCCAGCCACGGGCAATTAAAAAGTAGAGCGGCGGATGGTGGGACGCTTCCACTGCCAACGATCGCACCGTATCAATGGCATTGCTTCCAGGCTTAATCTGTTGATACTGCTGAAGGGTGATCGCGGCTAACGGCTGGTTTTGAAATAGTTCCTGGTCTACCTCTGCCTGGGTATACCCCGCTGCCCGAATCGTTGTATCAACCTCTGTCTGTGAAAAAACCTTGTGATTCAGGTTGACAAACCGAAACCCAACCCCAACCACAATCAGGGCAACCAGAAAAACTGTTAGCCACCGTGGAAACCGCACCACTCAAAAAAGTTGATGAAGAACCTTGCCATGAAACCATTCAAAAGTGGGCGTAGCAACAGATGTTGTGACAGTCAAACAACAGTAATCATGCCAGTTCCATTAATTCGTGCAGGATTACACAAAATGGACTCCCATCTCGTTGTAATGTCGTTTTTATTGACTGTGCATAGGAGTAACGTTTATGGTAGCTACCCAAGAAGTATCTTTACCGCGCAATTGCACTTTTAGTCCAACCGACTGGCAGGCACTTGCTCACTTCTGGTATCCTGTTGCGTTCTCCCACGACATCACGCCTGATAAACCCTACGGTACTCGCTTGTTGGATGAGCGCTTGGTAATTTATCGAGTCTCCAACGGTTCAATTGTTGCTGCTCAAGATCTTTGTTTGCATCGCGGTGCGCCATTAAGTCTCGGTTGGATTGAGAACGATCGCCTCGTCTGCCCATACCACGGCGTGCAATATGACCAGAATGCTCAATGTGTTTGCATTCCAGCCCAACCAGGAGCGGCGATTCCATCTCGCCTAAAACTCAAGACCTACCCTGTTCTGGAGCGCTACGGTTTGGTGTGGACTCGACTGGTAGACAACGGACCCGTTCCGTTTCCTGACCTGAGCGAGTGGGATGACCCAGATTACATTCAGGTTTTGCCTAATCAGGTAGAGTTGAATGCTGCCGCAGGTCGGCAAGTAGAAGGCTTTCTAGATGTTAGTCACTTTGCCTTTATTCATGCCAAATCATTTGGTGAGCAGGACAACCCAACCGTGCCTGACTACGCGATCGAGCAAACACCCCACGGGTTTCGAGCCGATTACGTTAGTAGCGTTAGTAATTATGCTCATGGGATGAAACATTTGGCTCCACCGGATTTTTTGTGGCGACGGTTGTTTGAGGTGTGGTTGCCCTTCACGGCTAAACTGACGGTCTTTTTCCCAAACGGAAAATTACACGTTCTCAATGCAGCTTCTCCAGTCTCAGCCCGCAAAACGCGCGTATTTGTGCCCATCTGCCGCAACTTTGATAAGGATTCACCTCTGCAAGATACCCTCGACTTCAACCATCAGGTGTTTGATGAAGATAAAGCGATCGTTGAGGAGCAGTGGCCCGAAGATTTGCCCATTAACCTGGCGGATGAAGTGCACATTGCTGGCGACAAAAGCTCCATTACTTTCCGTAAACGCCTTGCTGCTTTGGGTTTAGGTCGCTCTTTCACAGCTTAGAAACACAAATTAGGTGATTTCTACAAAAGAAAACACCAGTAGCCTTGCCGCAAGCCCGTCCGCGAGCGAACTGCGAACTAGCCAGGGAAGTCCCTTCAGATGGACTGAGGTGACTTCCAATCAAGAACTGACCCCGATCGTAGGATGGCACGGTTAGGAATCTTTGCCCATCCCAAGTCAGATCAGCAGATGGGCACCCAGGCTTTGCCCATCCTATCTAATGCCAATTTAAACAGTGATAAGGGCACATTCCTTGCACCGATCCCCCTCAATCCCCTTTGATAAGGAGGATGCCGCAGGCAGGGGGAGCCTAATCCGTAGCGTGTCGAAAGCAAATTGGTATAAGTATTTTGCTTGATAGAAATCTCCTGAAACCCTTTCTCAGTCTGCTTCGGCAGGCTTTCGCCCTCAGCCCGCACTTCAGGCGCAGATGGGCAGTCGGGAGAATTTTTGGAAAATCTCCTTAAATAATTTGAAAACGACGTGTTCTCTAGCACCCAAAATAAAAAGCGCCTGAAACTCAGACGCTTGTGGAATAACTCCTCCCAATGAGAGCTATTCATGTAAAGCTGAAGCTGCTACTTCAAAGCCTCTGCTCCACCCACAACTTCCAGAATTTCCTGGGTAATTGCAGCTTGGCGGGCTTTGTTGTAGACGAGGGTTAAAGTACCGATCAACTCCTTCGCATTATCGCTGGCACTGCTCATTGCAGTCATGCGAGCAGCCAGTTCACTCGCAGCCGATTCTTGTAATGCTCGGAGTAGCTGGTTATTGAGGTAAAGCGGTAACAACGCATCCAAAATTTGGACTGGATCCTGCTCAAAAATCATGTCCTTCGGAAAGTTTTGAGTTGGAGTCGTCACTTTCTCCCGCGCGACCTCAAACTGTCCACCCCGCGTCGTAAGGCGGAAAATTTCGTCGTCTGCGGCTTCCAATCCTTGTGGATCCAGAGGAAGCAGAGTCTGAACAACAGGGCGAGAACTAATCAATGACACAAAGCGGGTGTAGATGAGTTCTACTTTATCTACCGTTTCCGACAGAAACAACTCCAACAGAGTGTCTGCAATTTGGGATGCCTCGGACGCAGTTGGAACTTGCTCCAACCCAGAAAAAACCTGCTCGATCGGTTGATCCCGTCGCTGAAAGTATTGAGCTGCTTTGCGTCCGACAATTACAAAGCGATAGTTGAGCCCCTCAGCTTTCAGTTCTTTGGCTCGGTTCTCAGCCCGACGAATCACGTTGGAGTTATAGCCTCCACACAAGCCACGATCGCCGGAGATGACTAAAATTCCAACTGTTTTCACATCCCGCTTTCTTAGCAAAGGCAAACTGGCATCTTCAAACCGCAGACGACCCTGCAAGCCGTACAACACCTGAGCCAGACGATCCGCAAAGGGACGAGTTGCAATCACCTGCTCTTGCGCCCGTCGCACTTTTGCCGCCGCAACCAGGCGCATTGCTTCAGTAATTTTTTTCGTATTTTTGACCGACTGAATCCGATCACGAATGAATTTTAGGTTTGGCATAACTTTGAGTAGGGATTAGGGACTAGAGGTTAGGGACTAGGGAGTCGGGAAGGAACTAACCCCCTTCCCGACTCCCCAGTCCCCATTCCCCGCTATACGGTTGCCAGGAATGTTTTCTTGTACTCAGCGATCGCGCCCTTCAGAATCTCTTCCGCTTCGGCACTGAGTTCACGCTTTTCGCGGATCAATTCGCCGTACTTGGGTGTGCTGCTAGCCAGGTACTCCCGTAGTCCTTGCAGGTAACTCACAACCTTGTCTGTTGGAATGTCATCCAGGTAGCCATTAATTCCGGCATAGATTGCCGCAACTTGATCGCTCACAGACAAAGGAGAGAATTGAGATTGCTTCAAAATTTCTCGCAGGCGCTGACCTCGTGCCAACTGATTTTGAGTAGCTTTGTCCAGGTCAGAAGCAAACTGAGCAAAAGCCTGCAAATCATCAAACTGAGCCAGTTCCAGCTTCACCTTACCTGCCACTTTCTTCATCGCTTTGGTTTGCGCTGCTGAACCCACGCGAGATACGGAAATACCTGCATTCACCGCCGGACGTAGACCAGAGTTGAACAGATCAGTAGACAAGAAGATTTGACCATCTGTAATTGAAATGACGTTCGTGGGAATGTAGGCAGAAACGTCACCAGCTTGAGTTTCCACGATCGGGAGAGCAGTCATACTACCACTGCCCAGTTCATCGTTCAACTTAGCAGCACGCTCCAACAAGCGGGAGTGGAGATAAAACACGTCTCCAGGATAAGCTTCACGACCGGGCGGACGACGTAGCAACAGCGACATTTGGCGATATGCCTGGGCTTGCTTCGAGAGGTCATCATAAACTACTAGAGTGTGCTTGCCCTTATACATGAAGTACTCTGCCATTGATGCTCCCGTGTATGGAGCTAAGTACTGTAAGGAAGCAGGATCATTGGCATTGGCGGCAACGACGATCGTGTAATCTAATGCACCGCGTTCCCGCAGAACGTTAACAATGTTGGCAACAGTCGATGCTTTCTGCCCAACTGCCACGTACACGCAAATCACATTCTCAGTCTTCTGGTTCAGGATGGTGTCGATCGCGATTGCAGTTTTTCCGGTTTGACGGTCGCCAATAATCAGTTCTCGCTGCCCACGTCCAATGGGAATCATGGAGTCGATCGCAGTGATACCCGTTTGCATTGGTTCACACACTGACTTCCGAGCAATGATGCCAGGAGCCATCGATTCCAACAGTCGAGTTTCCGACGTTTGGATGTCTCCCTTACCGTCAATCGGACGACCCAACGCATCCACAACGCGACCAATCAGCGCATCACCAACAGGAACCTGGGCAATGCGTCCAGTTGCCTTCACTGAACTACCTTCTTCGATGCCGCGTCCATCGCTCATCAAAACGGCACCAACATCGTCTTCTTCCAGGTTTAGAGCAATCCCGATGGAGCCATCTTCAAACTCCAACAGTTCACTCGCCATTGCTTTTTCCAAGCCGTAGATCCGGGCAATCCCATCACCGACCTGTAGAACAGTTCCCACATTAGACGCTTTTACGTCCTGGTCATACTGTTCAATCTGTTGCCGGATAATGCTACTAATCTCGTCAGGACGAATACTTACCATAGAGTTACTCTCTCAAAGGGTGAACGAGGGGTTGAGCTTTTTGCAGGTGATTGTTACAAAACTCTCAGAATCGATTATGCGGCACTGCTCAAACGCAGAGAAATTCGGCGCAACTGTCCTTTTAAGCTGGCATCAATGACCTGGGAACCAATCTTGATGATGACACCTCCAATCAAGTCGGGATCCAGTTTGGTTTCAAGTTCGACACTGCGAGCACCCGTCATTGCCATCACTTTCTCTTGCAGCGATCGTCTCTGATCGTCAGTCAACTCGCTGACCGTCGTGATTTCAGCCAAAACAGTTTGGTTCAGTTTACGCAGCAGAGCTTGGAATTGCTTGCAAATGCCTTCGAGTAACACGATGCGACGACGATCGACCAGCACCAGCAAGAAATTTTTAGTGTAAGGATGAACACCGTCTCCCAACACTCTACTGAGTACCGCCTTTTTGTCTTCTGCTTTGAAAACTGGACTCGCCAGAAACTCCCGCAAGTCTTGCGACTCTTTGAGTGTGCTGAGGATAGAGTTCATATCCTGCCCAATCTGCTCCACGGTGTCACTACTCTGAGCGACAGAAAGCAATGCTTGAGCGTACCGCTGCAAGATTTCTCCGGTGACGTTGCTACCATCCTTCATGAAGCACCTCCTAGCATTGCAATACTGCGATCAATGATGCCTCGCTGCACATCGTCGTTCAAATGAGACGGCAATTCTGCTTCCGCTTTTTGGAGAGCTAGAGCCGTCACGCGCTGCCGCAGTTCAGCGATCGCTCGCGCCCGTTCAGTATCCACATCTTGAGACACTGACTCACGTAAACGCTGAATATCCTGCTCAGATTGCTCCAAAATTGCGGCTTTCGCTGCTGCCGCTCGCTCTTCAGAAGCGGCTCGAATACGGGTAGCCTCCTGTTGAGCTTGTGCCAGCTTTTGCTGCTCCTCTGCCAGAGCCGCTGCTGCCTGTTGCCTGCGCTCTTCCGCTTCCTTAATAGCAGCCTCGATCGCCGATCGCCGATCGCCCAGTGCTTTTCCCAGGAATCCACGACCAAAGTAAATGACAACGCCAATTACGATGGTGAGGTTTACCAGATTAGTTTCCAGGATGTCAAAGTTTAAGCCAAATCCACCACCCTCAGAAGCTTCTACACCGGCTTCTGCGACTAGCCATACAAAATTTCCTAACATACTCATAACTGCGCCGCTTCCATCTTGCTCTTGTGCTGCCAACTCCCAACCAGTAACGCCAAACTCATTCGTCTAGGACGCTCTCAAACTTGTACGCCCAACAACTTGCCTAGAATTTGGCGACTCAGGGAGTCAACCTCTTGCTCCAAAGCACTCATCGCTTCTTGCTTTTGCCGGTCAAGCTCTTTCTGTGCTTGCTCACGCTGCAACCGAGCCTGTTCCTGCGCTTCAGCAATTTTGGTGGCTACGATTTTTTGTGCCTCAGCCTGTGCCGCCGCAATCACCGATTGAGATTGGCGACGGGTTTCTGCCAATTCGTCCTGGTACTGTTTTGCTAGATTTTCGGCTTTTGATAACCGCTCCTGAGCTTCCACTTGATTACGACGGATGTAATCACTCCGCTCATCAATAGCTTTCATCAAAGGCTTGAAGAAAACAGCGTTTAAGATCGCAACCAGAATTAAGAATTGCACTGCCATCAACGGCAACGTTGCATCAAAATCAAACATGATTAACTCTCATCAACTGCGATCGCAGCGTTCTGTAGTGAGTAACGTTACAAGTTCGTTGCAAGGCGATAGCCCCGCTCACACAACTCAACTTTTAGACTTCAGGGCAGGTAGGGAATCGAACAAATCCCTACCTAAATCTGAGTCTTGAACCAACTACGCAAAGGGGTTGGCAAACAGCAATACCAGTGCGATAACCAGACCATAGATTGTCAAAGACTCCATAAACGCCAGAGTCAGAAGCAGGGTACCGCGAATTTTGCCTTCTGCTTCGGGTTGGCGGGCAATCCCTTCGACCGCAGATCCAGACGCATTCCCTTGACCAATACCAGGACCAATTGCAGCCAGACCAATTGCCAAAGCAGCAGCTAGAACAGAAGCAGAAGCAATCATTGGATTCATGGTGAAGTTTCCTCTAACTCAATGGACAAACAAGAACTTGCAACTTTATAAACTTGGGAAATCCCGGACTACTAACTTCAGTTAGCAATTTAGAGCAACAGCTTTTCAGGCGGAAAACCTGAACCTTTCATAAAGGGCGCGACGAAGCTTGATTAATGTTCCTCGTGCTCTTCCCCGTGCCCTTCCAGTGCCTCATGAATATACGCCCCAGCCAGTGTTGAGAAGACGAGTGCCTGAATAGCACTTGTAAACAAGCCCAACAACATCACAGGTAGCGGCACAAACAGAGGAACCAGGAGCACCAACACTGCCACAACCAACTCATCCGCTAAGATGTTTCCAAAAAGTCGGAAACTCAGGGAAAGCGGCTTGGTGAAGTCTTCCAGGATAGCGATCGGTAGTAGTACCGGCGTTGGCTGAATATACTTGCCAAAGTAACCCAACCCCTTCTTGCGGAAGCCCGCATAGAAATACGCCAACGAAACCAACAGAGCCAACGCAACGGTTGTGTTGATATCATTAGTAGGCGCGGCTAGCTCACCTTCTGGAAGCTTAATCAACTTCCAGGGCACCAGGGCACCAGACCAATTTGAGACAAAAATAAACAGGAAAAGTGTACCGATAAACGGTAACCAGGGACGATATTCCTTCTCGCCAAGCTGGTTCCTTGCGATTTCCCGAACGAATTCAAAGGCGTATTCCATCAAGTTCTGGATACCTTGAGGAATGCGCTGAATATTACGGGTTGCAAGCAAAGACGCAATCACTAAAATGGCAATTACGATCCAGGACACGATAAACACTTGTCCATGAACTTTAAGACCGCCAAGTTGCCAATAAAAGTGATGACCAACTTCGAGGCTGGCAAGAGGGAGTGATGGAATACTGAGAAAACTTAGCATTGGACTCAGATGGTTTTCCCAAACTGTTCAGGGCATTAGAAACAGTCAACACAGACCAACTAACGAGAGTCGGTAGGCATGAGGCTGCGAAACATATAAATGAGCAAGGTGCCTTTGTAAGTCAGGAAACCCAAAAAAACGGGTAACACATGTAACTGATTCCACTGGGTTGCTACTATAATCAACCCAACAAAAATTGCTATATGAGATTTCCCAATCCGGCTTTTTTGCTTACCAAGCTGCTCAACGTTTCTAGCCAATACCTTCAAGTAAACCACACCTGTGCACGCTCCTAGTAAATAATTCAGAGCAATGTTAGTTGAGTAGAAGTACCAAACGAATACAAAAATGATGCCTATGAGTGCCAACGTGATCAATAACAGTTCACGCTGCAACTCATAGAATTCCTGCATGGAGTTGCTGGATTCTGGCAACACGGTTTCTGGATTTGGCGCTTCTCTCATCTTGCAAGTGCAGAATGCAAAAGGTTGCTGCTAGCCTTGCTCAACAATCTCCCTAAAGCTTTGAGCCTCTGGGTTTGATCGCCTTCAAGACCAACAGTGATCATATCACGCAAGGTAATAATACTTAACGTCAACTTGGGGTTAGCAAAATTAGTCGGTGGTTCAGAAGGGAGCGGATGGACTCGATCGACAACGCAAGCTCCGTCAGAATTGCTTGAACTGTCTGTTGCGGGCTTTGATTCGCCTCGCATCGTTGTAGGAGTTGAAATTCATCTGGAGAGAGATGAACGATCTGATAGTCTTCGTTGAATAAAACCTGGTTTGGATAGCCATCGATACAAGGATTGCGCTCTGGAATTGCCGCCAGCAAGTCGCCATCATTCGACCAATCATGCCGAGGCAGGGGCGGACGACCGAGGAAAAATTCATAATGGGTAACGGCTTCTGGATTCAATAACTCAATCAACCGATATCGCTCTCGATCGCTCAACCCATTCGCCCGTTGCATCAAAGCTGAGTCTTTCCCCAGCAATGGTTCTAACTGCCACGATCGCGGGTTAGAAAACCCAATAAATTCCAACCCAGAGGCATCGATCAACTCAAACAAAGGGTCGATCGTGTAATCGATTTCTTGAGGGTGGACATACATATCGGCAAAGTTTTCATCGCGCTGATTTTCTAGCGCCCACCGTTCTTTTTCTCGCTGCACCAGACGGTTTTTTTCTGGCAAAGCTGCAAAAATTTGACGACCAACTTTCACCCCATCCTGGTAATCTCCCTGCTTGCTGCCTTGCAGGAGTGCGATCGCTTGCTGCATCAGTTGGATTTCCCAACGCCCCAGAGCGGCATAAACAAAAATGTGTATAATCCCGCCTGGAGCCAGTTTGGTCGCCAGCTTTTGGATGCCACCGATCGGATCTGAGGTGTGGTGTAGCACTCCAACGCAGTTAATCAGGTCAAACTCTCCCGGCAGTTGTTCAACGTCAAATAGACTCAGGTGATGAAACGTTACGCGATCGGCTCCTGACCTCTGGCAGCGCTCCTTGGCAACGGCTAATGCTCCTGCACTGAGGTCAATCCCCACCACCTCAGCTTGGGAATTTAAATGAACTAAGTATTCCGTCCCCACGCCCGTCCCACACCCCGCATCGAGAATACGAATATTTGCCCTCTCTGGTTTGCGCCCAGTACAGAAGCTATAAGCGCTCAACCAATTCCAGCGCCAGTTGTAGCCTGGAGGTGGTTCATCCAGCAAAGGCTCCGGCGGGAAAGGATAAGTATCGTAAAGTTTAGCAACAGCAGCACTAACGACCAGTGGATCTGACTCTGACATAGAAGAATTTTTTGATGAGTTTTGACGGTGAGTTGAGAAAAGGCAAAGCGTAGCACAAAAATGTCCCCAAACGGTTTCCCGTCATGGCAAATGAGCTTTGTAACAAAACATTTCTGGTTTCTCAGCTAGGTTCCCCCGATCTACTATGATTTGTCGGTAAATCAAGCAAATTGGGTTCTACACACTTTTTAATAAAAAGATTGTCGGATCCGAATCGTTCTAATCTAATTATTGGGCTGGTTGACCCTGCACCTTCGTCTTCAGGCTTTTACAGAAGGCATTTGGGGGATGAAGGATTCCAAATGGTTGGCAGGTGACACTTTGGTCAGATTTAACACAGTAAAAATCCGTAAAGGGAGCTTTTGAAATCCAATGAGTGTTAAAGCAAGCGGTGGAAGCTCAGTTGCACGCCCAAACCTTTACCAAACTCTGGCAGTTTCGACCATTTCTCAGGCTGAACAACAAGACAGATTTCTGGGGAAAGGTGAACTTGATGAGTTATCAACCTATTTCAGTTCTGGCTTAAAGCGCCTGGAAATTGCCGAAACGCTCACTCGCAATTCCGACATTATTGTGTCACGGGCTGCCAACAGTATTTTTACAGGTGGTTCTCCAATGGCGTTTTTGGAGAAGCCAACCGAAGCCCCTGTGATGACAATGGGCGGCATGGTGATGACGACTCAGGAAGGAATGAAGCTGGGGACTGTTACCTACGCGGATACGAAGAGTGGTCCGGGCTTTTTAGATGGGTTGCGATCGATTTTTGTGGGCACGTCTGACAGCGGTCCGACTCCGGCTGGGTTTAGACCGATCAACATTGCCCGCTATGGTCCCAGCAATATGCAGAAGTCGTTGCGTGACTTGAGCTGGTTCCTGCGCTACACCACCTACGCGATCGTGGCTGGCGACCCCAACATCATCGCTGTGAATACTCGTGGGTTGCGGGAAATTATTGAACAGGCGTGTTCCGGTGAGGCGACGATCGTTGCGCTGCAAAAAGTGAAAGCGGCTGCCCTGAGCTATTTCCGCAATGATACTGAAGCCGATACGATCGTGCGGCAGTACTTTGATGTATTGCTGACTGAATTTAGAGCGCCCACTCCGTCTGATAAGTTGCGCCAGCGCCCTTCTAACGATCTGCAAGGTTTGCAACTCCCTCAGATTTATTACAATGCCGCCGAGCGTCGCCCCAAGTATGCGATGAAGCCTGGTTTGTCTGCTTCTGAAAAGAATGAAGTTGTCAAAGCAGCCTACCGCCAAGTGTTTGAGCGAGACATTACCCGTGCTTACTCGTTGGGAATTTCTGACCTGGAATCCAAGGTCAAGAATGGCGAAATTTCCATGAAGGAGTTCATCCGTCGGTTGGCGAAGTCGCCGCTATACCGCAAGAACTTCTTTGAGCCTTACATTAATAGTCGCGCTCTGGAGTTGGCATTCCGTCATATCCTGGGTCGTGGTCCCAGTTCGCGAGAAGAGGTTCAGAAGTATTTCTCGATCGTGTCCAATGGCGGACTATCGGCATTGGTGGATGCCCTGGTGGATTCGAAGGAATACGCGGATTACTTTGGGGAAGAAACCGTTCCTTATCTGCGCGGTTTAGGGCAAGAAGCGCAAGAGTGCCGCAACTGGGGTCCGCAGCAAGACTTGTTTAAGTACAGTGCTCCCTTCCGCAAGGTGCCTCAATTCATTACCACCTTTGCTGCTTACGACCAACCCTTGCCCGATCAGCACGTTTACGGTTCTGGCAACGATCCCCTGGAAATTCAGTTTGGAGCCATCTTCCCGAAAGAGAAAAAAGATCCCAACACCAGCCCTGCTCCCTTCGGCAAAGATACTCGCCGGATTTTGATTAATCGCGGTCCGGGCATCAACAACCAGTTGAGCAACCCTGGTGCCCGTGGTGTGGCTCCAGGTTCTCTCGGTCCCAAGGTCTTCAAGCTAGATCAGATTCCTAGCTACACTGGAACCTTCTCCAGAAGAGGAGGCGACACTAAGGGAATCAGCGTCAAGTATGCTGAAAGCTCCACCCAAGCGGTGATTCGGGCTGCCTATCTGCAAGTCTTTGGACGGGATGTGTACGAAGGACAACGCCTCAAAGTAGACGAGATCAAGCTAGAAAATGGCGAGATCACGGTTCGCGAGTTTGTGCGGCGGTTGGCAAAATCCAATCTGTTCCGTAGCCTCTACTGGACATCTCTCTACGTCACAAAATCGGTTGAATACATCCATCGTCGTTTGTTGGGTCGCCCAACCTACGGTCGGCAGGAAATCAACAGCTACTTTGATATCTCCGCCAAGAAAGGTTTCTACGCCTTGATCGATGCCCTGATCGATAGTGTGGAGTATGGCGAAACCTTTGGAGAAGATACGGTTCCCTACGAGCGTTACTTGACTCCTGGTGGCTTGGCGTTGCGGACGACTCGCCTGGGCGCGATCGCCGACAAGGGTGCCAAGGTTGTTAAGGAAGAGACTCCTCGCTTTGTGGAACTGGGTGCTGTCACCGGGATGCGAACGATCGCCGATACGGATTTCCGTGTAAATCAGGGCGTTAGCAAAAAGCGGGAACAAACCAAGACCTTCAAGCTTACTCAAACTACCGATAAAGCAAATCTGCAAACGGTGATTGGTGCGGCATATCGTCAAGTCTTTGAACGAGATATTGCGCCTTACATTGTTAAGAACGACTTCACGGAACTGGAAAGTAAGCTCGGAAACGGCGAGATTACTGTCAAAGAGTTTGTTCAAGGCTTGGGAATCTCTAGCTTATACATTAAGGAGTTCTACACGCCCTACCCCAACACGAAAGTGATTGAGTTAGGAACGAAGCACTTCCTCGGTCGCGCGCCTCTAGACCAACCTGAAATCCGCAAGTATAACCAGATTCTTGCAACGGAAGGATTGCGGGGTTTCATCAGTGCGATGGTGGATAGTGCCGAGTACGCTCAGGCATTTGGAGAGGATACGGTTCCATTCAATCGTTACCTGACTTTACCTGCGGCTAACTTCCCCAACACCCAAAAGCTCTATAACACCCTGACTAAGCAGAACAAGGATCTTGTTGTTCCCAGCTTTGAGCCAGTGAAGCCGAAGATGGATGCGATGAAGATGCCTCTCATGGGCAAGGCGATCGCTGACTTGGCGGCTCAAGCTCGTAAGCCCGATCTATCCAAGCCACGCTTCATCGAATTGGGACGCTCCTTCAGCAATGGAGACGGTCAATCCGTTGAAGTGGGTGTGGGTACTACTCGCCGCAAACCTGCTCGAATTTATCGCATGAATCCCGGCATGGCTCAAGCTGAGACGGAGTCCGTCCTCAATGCTATCTATGTCCAAGTCATGGATGTTTTCAGCGGACAGGTTCCGGCTCAGTTCCGGCGTTCTGACCTGGAGAGTAAATTGCGAAATGGAGAAATCTCGGTGCGTGAGTTTGTGCGGACTCTCGCAAGCTCTGACATCTATGTGCGCCGCTTCTACACCCCCTACCCCAATACGAAGGTGATTGAATTTCTATTCCGCCATCTGTTGGGACGTGCGCCTGCAACTCAGGCAGAAATTCGCGAGTACAACAAGCTACTGGCTGATGGCGGCTTGAAGACGGCAGTAGAGGCAATGGTAGAAAGTGCGGAATACTCGCGCTACTTCGGTGAGGATGTTGTCCCTTATAAGCGCTTCCCCAACTTGCCCGCAGGCAACTACCTGGGCAGCGTGAAGGCAGATGCCGACCTGGTGAAACAGTCGTGGTCTAGTCTATCGCCTTCCTACCTCACAGGGCGCTAATTCATGGGGTGCATCAGTCCTGCTGAATGCACTCTATACTCTGCCTCACAACTACACAACAAACGAAAACCTCTGGCAATCACCAGAGGTTTTTTGTAGTTGAAAAGTCGCTTGCTTCGAGTTTCCTAACTTTGCCGTTCAAGTTTGGCGTTCAAAGTGCTTTCAGCTTAGTTTTCGTAGCTTGAGGTGGTGATGGGTGGAGGGTAGTAGGAAATTTCGTAGGAAGGGGGATGGGTCATGCGAGTCATGTAGCCCATGTAGTTTCCCATCAGAAAATAAACTCCTACCAGGGCAGCCGCAGAAAAAGCAACCAGAGTACCCGCCAGCATAAGGGAGAACTCGCGTCGCTCCATTGCCTCTTGCATCAGATGCAGAGACCAGGCAACAAGGGCAATGACAATAGCAAGAATTGGAATTAGCATACGTTACATATTGTAACAGCTACTCAGAAAATGACACGGTTTTAAGGCAATGGTTAGAGGTTGTTAATTGACTTGACGGACTGGCACTTGATGCGATCGCAGATAGGATTTGATCTGGGCAACTGTGAGTTGTCCATAGTGCAGTAGAGAAGCGAGCAACGCTGCCTCTGCCTTACCTTCAGTCAAAGCTTGGTGGATGTGTTCACAGTTGCCTGCACCACCCGACGCAATGACCGGAATTTCGACTCGTTCGACGATCGTTCGAGTCAGGTCTAAGTCGTACCCTGCCTGGGTTCCGTCTGCATCCATGCTGGTGACAAGCAATTCGCCTGCCCCCCGCCGCGCAACCTCCTCAGCCCAGGCGATCGCATCAATTCCCGTATTCTCTCGTCCACCCCGCACATACACATCCCAGCCTGGGTTCGCTGGATCAGCCCGACGGCGGGCATCGATTGCGACTACGATACACTGATTACCAAAGCGATCGCTGGCACGATCGATCAACTCAGGATCCCGTACAGCAGCGGAATTGATACTCACTTTGTCCGCTCCTGCCCTTAATAATTGTTTAATCGTTTCTAAGTTTTGGATTCCACCACCAACCGTTAATGGAATAAAAACCTGTTCCGCTGTGCGGTACACCACATCAAAAATAATGCTGCGATCTTCGTGAGTGGCGGTGATATCCAGAAATACCAGTTCATCGGCTCCGGCATCGTTATAAACTTGCGCTAGTTCTACCGGATCCCCTGCATCCCGCAGATCAACAAAATTGATGCCTTTCACAACCCGTCCCGCTTTCACATCCAGGCAGGGTAAAATTCGCTTTGCCAGCATGACCTCAACTCCCGATCGCGTTAAATCTCTCGCATTTTAATCAGGAGCGGAGTAAAGTTTCGCGCGCGCTCCGATTTTTTTGCTATGCGCGTCCAATTCTTCCAAAAACTCCCCGATCTTTTGCTGATCTTCGTTTTTAATCCGGTACAGGACGCTGATAAACTGGTCATTGGTTTGTTGATGTGGAGTCGAAATGGAAGTCGGTCAGAAGGTTCGAGTGCGGCGGTTACGTGATCGTGTATCCAATGTAATTGTTCAACGGTTGGGTAAAGAAGGGACGATTCAAGATTTCAAGATGACCGATGGCAGCGGAGTTGGTGTACTTGTTCGATTTGAGGACAACTTTGCTACCTGGTTTTTTGAGGACGAGATTGAAGCGGTTTAATCGAGATGATGTCTGTGTGTGTGCAGATTTGTCGATTCAGGAAATTTTTGGCAAACAATCTATCCGCTGTCTTCGACTCCGTTTAGCCAGCTTGTACCTTGAGCGAAGTCGAAAGGTAAACTCTTTTCTGGAAATTGCCTAAGTTGTTTGAATCTCCATAGACCGTAGACCGTAAAAATTGAGTTTGCTGATTCTGAATCTGGCTCTTAGCATAAGAAACGTTCCTCCAAACATCAGGTGCGGTTTACAAAACGCCTTTTTGTAGATTCACAACCCGTAATAGGGGCGGTTCAATGAAAGGATATACATCAGTACGCTGGGAGACCTGATCGATGGCTCAGATATTGACTTATTTGGGGAAGGGTGGCGTTGGGCGCACGACGATCGCGATCGCCACGGCGAAGCGCTTGGCTGGACAGGGCAAACGGGTTTTGCTGGCTGTGCAAGAGCCTGGTCCTGCCGTGGGGTTGATGCTGGGTGCGACTCTCAACCCTGAACCTACCCAGTACGAACCCAACCTGGATGTCGTGCAGCTTCAAGCCACCGTTTTACTGGAGCGAAGTTGGGAAGAAATTAAAACCCTGGAGGCGCAATACCTCCGGACCCCTTTTTTCAAAGAGGTGTATGGGCAGGAGTTAGGTGTGCTGCCCGGAATGGACACGGCTCTCGTGCTGAATGCAGTCCGGGAATATGATGCCAGCGATCGCTACGACGTGATTGTGTATGACGGTACGGGCGACCAGACAACGCTACGGATGCTGGGGATGCCAGAGGTTTTAAGCTGGTACGTTCGTCGATTTCGCCAGGTTTTTGCCAATTCTGATCTGGGTAAAACGGTGGTGCCGCTGATCCAACCGATCGCCTTGGCGGTATTAAACGTGAGTTGGACGGGAGATATTTTTGACCAACCCGCCACGCAGCAGGTGAATAATTTGCTGGATCAAGGCAAAGCTGCTTTAGCCGATCCGAATCGTGTTGCAGCTTATCTAGTGACCACTCCGGATGAACCGGCAATTGCCACGGCTAAATACCTTTGGGGAGCCGCCCAACAGGCTGGTTTGACTGTGGGTGGAGTGATATTGAATCGGGCAGGCGCAGACGCAACATTCAGTGAGCAATTTTCGCCTTTGACTACCTCTTTCATCCCCAATCAGCCTGCCAATGACTGGCAACCGCTCGTAGATGCCTTACCCAACTTTGATACAGCGGCTCAAATGCCTCGCCCTGTTGCGGTGAATGTGGCAGAGCGCAAGGTTAGCTTGTTCTTGCCTGGATTCGATCGCAAGCAGGTTAAGCTCACCCAGTACGGACCAGAACTCACCATTGAAGCGGGGGATCAGCGTCGTAATGTGTTCCTACCACCAGAGCTTCAGGGTAAACCTGTCGCTGGTGCTAAGTTCCAGGATGGGTTTTTGATTATCTCCTTCTAGCCTAATGGGTTAGCATTCGGAAGATAATCTCCAGTATGAGTTTTTGCGATCGTTGCCCACATTCCTGATCCATACCTTACGTTCTTCGTTCCCAAACTATGTCTGACCTTAACCCGTCACAACGTCCTGCTGAATCAGTTGCCGCTGAAGGAGTCAGTGCTGAAATGGCGGCAACTGATGCGAATTCTGACACGAGCGATCGCAGTGCAAAAACGCGCCAGCTTCTAGGTATGAAAGGTGCCCAAACGGGAGATACTTCCATTTGGAAAATTCGCCTGCAATTGATGAAACCCATCACCTGGATTCCGTTGATATGGGGTGTAGTCTGTGGAGCGGCATCTTCAGGGAATTACTACTGGTCACTGGAAAATGTGCTGATTGCCGCCGCCTGTATGTTGATGTCGGGTCCGTTGCTGACCGGGTATACCCAGACCCTCAACGACTTTTACGATCGCGAGATTGACGCGATTAACGAACCCTATCGCCCCATTCCTTCCGGTGCCATTTCCATTCCCCAAGTGATCGCTCAAATTATTGCCCTGCTGCTGGGAGGGATTGGAGTTGCTTATGCTCTGGATACCTGGGCTGGGCACACCTTTCCCACAATTACAGTAACCGCGATCGTCGGTTCCTTTCTCTCCTACATTTACTCTGCGCCGCCCTTGAAATTGAAGCAAAATGGTTGGTTGGGAAATTATGCTCTGGGTGCCAGCTACATCGCGCTTCCCTGGTGGGCGGGGCAGGCGTTGTTTGGCAACCTGACTCCAACCATTATGGTTTTGACGCTGTTTTATAGCTTGGCTGGGTTGGGCATTGCGATCGTGAACGATTTCAAGAGTGTGGAGGGCGATCGGCAACTGGGCTTAAAGTCCTTGCCCGTGATGTTTGGGGTTACGACTGCTGCCTGGATTTGTGTGTTAATGATCGACGTTTTTCAGGCTGGCATCGCCGCTTACTTGATCCACATACACCAAAACCTGTATGCTGCCTTGTTAATCCTGTTGATCATTCCTCAAATTACGTTTCAGGATATGTACTTTTTGCGTAATCCATTGGAAAACGACGTGAAGTATCAGGCAAGTGCCCAACCTTTTTTGGTTTTGGGAATGTTAGTTGCTGCGCTGGCTTTGGGGCATTCGTCCCTGAGCTAAGTTTACTCTCAGGCTAAAGATACTTAGAGTTTGACAGCGTTGATCGTTTCTTCTGATTGTTCTAAGGTTTCGGGTGGATTGAGCAGTTGGGTGGTGAGGTTTTAAGTGGATAACTTCCTTTCAAAACTGAAGAGCATCTCCGAGAAGGACAGCAACGGCAAGCTACCGTCTGGCAGTTCTTCTACTAACGGTTCTTCTAACGCGACTGAATCTGTTGAGGAGCCTCTTATCGAACGATCGCCCCACTCAGGCAAACCCTCTAAGTTGCGGCATCTCTCCAAAACCTTGCGGCTACCAGAAATCAAGCATCGGCTGGCAAGTATCATCAATGTTCAGTACAAAGGGAGACCTGTTTATCGCTACAAGCGTCTCTGGTTGTTGATTTTAGGAGCCGCTGCCGCAGGTGGTTTGGTTTGGGAATACCAGAAGTTAGAAAAGAGCTTACCCAGTACCGCTGCCATTCCTAAGTTTGTGCGGCGTGGCACGTTGACCATCAAAGCTGTGGATGGTTCCATTTTGCAGCAGCAGGGTCCTGCCACCCGGCAAGATTTACCGATCGCCAAGATTCCCAAGCAACTTCAAGAAGCCTTTATTGCATCGGAAGACCGCCGGTTCTATCAGCATAGCGGTATCGATTTTCAATCCATCCTGCGGGCATCCGTTCGGAATGTGATGGCGAGAGATGTGGTGGAAGGAGGAAGCACCGTCACCCAACAACTCGCCCGAATTGTTTACCTGAATCGCGAACAAACCCTTGAGCGCAAAATTCAGGAAGCCATGATGGCTCAGAAGATCGATAACGAACTACCGAAGGAGAAAATTCTAGAACGTTACCTTAACCTGGTCTATCTTGGTTCTGGTGCCTACGGGGTTGCTGATGCCGCTTGGATTTTCTTTAGCAAACCTGTTGATAAGTTAACCTTGTCTGAAGCCGCAACGATCGCCGGATTACCTCCAGCTCCCAGCGTTTATTCTCCTCTGGTGGATATTGAGGCGGCGAAGACACGCCGTAACATCGTGCTCGATCGGATGCTGGAAGCGGGGTACATTACTCAGGCAGAGCGAGATCAAGCCAAGGCTGCTCCGCTAACGCTCAAACCCGCCATTCCCAAAAACTTCTACAGCCAATCGCCATACTTCACCATTTACATCCAGCAACAACTTCCCAAGCTGGTTTCCAAAGAAAAAATGGAAGAGGGCGGATTAACCGTTGAGACGACTCTTAACCCCAAGTGGCAGAAGTCAGCCGACCAAATTATGGTGAATGCGGTTCGGAATTACGGACCCTACGAAGGCTTCACTCAAGGATCGCTTGTGGCGATCGATCCCAAAACAGGGGAAATTCGAGCGATGGTCGGTGGCACAGATTTCAAAAAGAGTCAGTTTAATCGAGCGACTCAAGCCCAACGCCAGCCTGGATCATCCTTCAAAACGCTGGTCTACTCTACAGCGATCGCGGCTGGCTTTTCTCCCTATGACGGCTATCTGGATGCCACTTACAGCATTGATGGCTATAAGCCCAAAAACTACAGCAATAAACACTACGGCTGGATGAATATGCGGGATGCAATCTCTCGCTCAAACAACATCATTGCTGTGAAAGTTTTGGTTGACGTGGGCTTTGAACCCACCATTAAACTCGCCAAAGCGATGGGAATTAAGTCTAAGTTGATTCCAGCGTATTCTCTGGCACTGGGTTCGGCAGAAGTCAACTTGCTGGAGTTAACAAACGCCTACAGCACACTGGCATACCAAGGGCGGTACATCGAAGCGCATGGGATTCGGCGAGTCATTGATCGCCAGGGAAAAGTGATCTACGATGCCAGCTTTGAACCGAAGCAGGCGCTGGATAAAGGCAGTGCAGCGATCGTGACCTGGATGCTGCGAGGCGTAATTAGCGGGGGAACGGGTTCTATTGCTGCCCTCGATCGTCCTGCCGCCGGTAAAACAGGAACTTCTGAAAATTCTCGCGATCTGTGGTTCATTGGCTATATTCCTCAGATTGCTGCGGGGGTTTGGCTAGGTAACGATAACAATGACCCTACCTATAGCGCCAGTACGACTGCGGCGGAAGTGTGGCGCAGTTTCATGTTAGTCGCAACTAAGGGCATGAAAGTCGAGCAGTTTCCAGCATTGCCCCAATTAGACGGACGTAAAGGCACCATCAAAGCCCAACCCGTCCGCGCCACTGTTCGTTCAGGATTTTATGATCCCAACGTAACGAACGAATCTGGGTACGGAGGCTCACAAGGCTCCTATGGAGGCTACGATTCCTACAGTGGTGGGGGTTACTCCGGTGGCGGCTCTCAGTCGGCTCCTGCCCCCAGTGAGGCTGCTCCTGCGCCAGAACCTGAAGCTGCCCCAGCGGAAGTTGCTCCAGCGAATGAAGCTCCCGCTCCGGCTGAACCCGCTCCACCGATAGAACCAGTTCCAGCCGAGCCACCTCCACCCCCCGAACCAGCACCACCTCCAGCCAATTAGCCACTCCTGTTGGAGATTTTATCTGGGTGGCTAAAAGTATTTTTTAAGTGCCCTACCAGTCTAGAGATAGAAAATTTTAGTTATTGAAGCACTTCCTCTGTATAGATGGCTTCCATCATCTGACTGACTAGACTGAAGTCTATAGTTTGTTGGTGAAGGCATTATGAACTACCTGGGACAACAGATTGAAGTTTTAGAGACAGAATTAGGTTGGGTTGGTATTTGGCATCATCATCTGGCTGGGCGGATCGAAATCAAGTATTTTCCGGTTGCACAAAATGCCTTGGAATTGGTGATGGAGTTGATTCGTCAAGATCTGGCAGTGGTCAGCTTGCTGAGATTAGTCGATGAGTGGCGGGATTTTGACCTGATCGATGAGTGGGAACACGGACTTGTTGCAGATTCTCTTGTTCAATCTGTGATGGCCGTATTAAGCAAAAGCTAATGTTTGATTTTGAACGTAGGGTAAGCGCAAGTTGACTATGACCCACCAGGCTTGGCGCATTTTGGTCATTGACGATGTACCGGATAATTTATTTCTGCTGCGATCGCTCCTGGAACAAGAAGGATTTGCGGTTGACGTGGCAGAGGATGCAGATTCCGCAATGGCGATACTTCCCAGGTTTGATCCAGATTTGCTTTTGATTGATGTGATGATGCCTGGAATGAATGGATATGAATTGACCCGTAAAATTCGCCAGGATCGGCTATTCAGTGCTGTTCCAATTGTGTTAATCACTGCCTCGATCGAAGCTTGCCGAGTCAAAGGATTAGCCGTTGGTGCAACCGAATTTTTGCGTAAACCAATTGATATAGAAGAGTTATTATCTGTGCTTGAGCAGCTACTTCACTACAGCAGAAAGTCTTCCTCTCGCGACTTTCTTCTGCCTTCGTGATACGTGCGGGAGTGGAAAAAATGGATTTCATTGTTCATGTCGATTGGCATAAATTATTTGTGCCTTCTGTATCCATTGCTGAACATTTTTGGCGTGGAAGTGTTGTTTATTTAGCTCTGTTTGCGATGATTCGTTTTTTACCCAGCCGTCAGATTGGGGCAATGGGGGTTACGGATCTATTAGTTGTCATTCTCTTTGCTAATGCTGCCCAAAACTCGATGGCATCTGAGTTCACTTCAATTACAGATGGATTAATTTTAATCAGTATTATGATCTGCTGGAGCTATAGCCTTAATTGGTTGGGCTACCGCTTTCCTGCTATTCAACGGTTACTTTCTCCACCCCCGTTGTTATTAGTTAAGAATGGCAGACTTTTGCGTCGAAATATGCGCCGAGAACTAATCACTGAAGAGGAACTCATGGTGCAATTGCGGAAGCAAGGAATTGAAGGTTTAGGGGATGTAAGATGTGCTTTTATGGAAGCAGATGGCACGATTAGTGTGATTTCTTCTAATAAGCGATCGTCTGAAATTGCTGCCAAGAAAAGGCTTATCTAATCAATTCATTTAGTAAGAAGCTGTTTGTAAATAGGGTAAATGTGGCTCAAAAGCAAGCCCTGAAGAGATCCTCCCTAACCCCTCTTCATAAGGAGGGAACCAAGCCCTAAGTCTGAAGTCCCCCTTTTGAAGGGAGATTTAGGGGGATCGAAACATTGATTGACAAACACTTCTAAAGATCATCCAATAAAAAAGACGTTCTTAGAAAGAACGTCCTCAAATCAAGTTGTCACTACTACTGACTTAGGATAAGTTGGCAAAATCTAAGCGCTAATCGTTGATTCGTACAATCGATCGCGCACTTTCACCATTGCTGCCACGAGCCGATCCATTTCCTCGCGGGTATGGATGGCGTTTGCGGTAATCCGAATCCGAGGTTTGGCAATGAACCAGATGGGAGAGACCCAAATGCCATAGTCCAATAGCTCGCGAGCAAAGACCTTAGGATTTACTTCGGTTGGCAGCACGACCGGAATGACGTTGGTTTCCCCGATCGCCATAAAGTCATGAGCCGCAAGCCGCGATCTCAGGTAGCGAGTATTTTCCTGTAAGCGAGTCACTAGCTCTGGTTGCTGCCGTACAATCTGAAGACTTTGCAATGCTGCTGCCGTGAGGGGGGGGGCTAGAGAGCAAGTACCAATCGAAGTGGGAGAAACGTTAAGCAACGGTTTTAGCTCTGCCACATGGGTACTGATGGCAGCCCCAACGGATGCCCCAAACTTGGAAAACGTCGTCATGATCAGGGGTACAACGCCTTGATCGATCGCGTCTTGAGGCGTGAGATCAAAGTATTCGTAAATGCCCCGCCCAGTCGTCCCGATTGCACCAGATGCGTGAGCTTCATCCATCAGCAGCACGCTGTCTGGATAGTTGGACAGGATTTTGATCATTTCTGGCAGGGGAGCTAGATCGCCATCCATTGAAAAAACGGCATCGGAGACAACCATGATGCGATCGCCCGGTTTGGCATAACGCTTCAGTTTGCGGGCAAAGTCTTCCATGTTGCAATGGCGATAGGCTTTGACCCGAACCCTGGGGCTATGTCCAAACATCTTGCCGGAACGGGTGCCAGCATTTGCCAGCGCAGAGACAATGCAACCGTGGTTCAGCACGTCCGTCATAATCAGCGTTTCCCGTGTGTGCTGGAATCCCGGCACAGGGATTGCTAGATGGCAAAACGCATCCATCAACGCTTGCATTGCCATCCAGGCATTCAAAAACAGTTGGGTATGGGGCAAATGCTTGAAGCTCGAAATCTCGTCTTCTAACTGACGATGCAAGTCAATGCGTCCACTCAGGACGGAGGTTGAACTGTTGGAAGTGCCGTACTGAAGAATTGCATCGATCGCTGCCTGCTTCACTCGGTCATCATGAGTTAACCCCAACACATCATTGCTGCAAAAAGTGAGCACCATGCTGCGATCGCCCGTTGCAGCATCTTCAATTTCTATGACATTGCCATTCTTGCGGTGGCAAATGTACTCATCCGGGTCTAGCCCGCTTTCGTACCAACGTTGGACGTATTCTTTAACGACTTGCACAATAAACTCCTCTCACCTTCATATAGCCTACCGTCTATAGCTCAACAGTATAAATGGGTCACTCAATTACTTCTACGCACAATTGCTTATCGTTTGATTTTATAGATACCGTAGAATGTGCTCTTTTGCATGGCTGTAAGGTCAAAACGCCAAGCATCACAATACTTGAGGTTTGTCCCAATTGGATTCCTCATACATACACAACCATGCCAAAGACTTCAGGCAAATTTGTCACCTTCCTCCGCAAATCACCCGATCAGCGATCGCGCCCTTTTTCTGCACTCATAGTGAAATTGACAATAGCCTGGGAATACCGCTTTGATCAAAAAGCTTAACCTGAATGCCTGACCAGGATGGAAGGGGAACTTCAAGTCAGCAATTCTCATTATGGGAAATGGCTATTCAATCATGCCCGCTTGCAATTTCATTTGCGGTTGATCTAGGGGTGAATTCAGCAACGACAGGATCGCTTTAATACAAACGTTTCAAATGACAATTACTGCTTCAAGTTATAAAAAGAGGCAGAAACAAGCCCCCTTGTCTCTGCCTCGAATGTTCCTCACATCGGTTGAGCATCACACAACCTATCTGCATCTAACTTAACTTTCGCCTTTTGGGAGTGGGTGAAGCCGTTGTAAAAAATCTTCTACCCTCTGTAAAGCTTCTACGTATTTTACTCATGCCTCTATCTGATAGTGAGTTAACCCTGTGAGTGAGTCAGCCCAGCCACGATCGTATGTTCAACAAGACTTACGCAATCGTTCCTTCAAGGGGCAAATCTTGAACGCCGCAGATTTCAGTGGGGCTGATTTGCGAGGGTGTACCTTCAATAACGCTCAGTTGGTGGGGGCTAACTTTGAGCGAGCAAGAATGGGGCGATCGCTACGCCAACGAGTCATTTGGGTTGGATCTGCGATCGCTACTTTTCTGCTGGTTGGTCATGCCGTGAGTAATTTAGTGTTTGGGAGTTTGGGGCAAACCCCGGCAGATAAAGCCTGGACTTACGTTTTGGTGCTGGTGGGGGTTTCTGGGTTGGCGGGTGCGTTGGCGGGGGTGAAGGCGTGGCTCAAACAGCCCTTCAACCAAATTGCTGAAATTTTGGCTGGAGTGGCAGCAGGTGCTGTCGTGGGATTCTTCTATGCAGGCGTACTGGCGGGGAAAGATCCGCGTTGGGCGATCGGGGGTGCGGTGCTGGGCGGCGTTGCACTGGGAGTCCTTGGGTTGAGTACATGGCGCTGGCGTTGGCGACGGCTCCTCTCCGCGATCGTGCTACGGCTGACAGTGGCATTAACGGCTTATGGCTTCGCGTTTCTAGTTGGTGCGACGGCTCTGACAATGCTCAACGTGGGCTATTTGTGGGCTGGTTTTATTCTGGGGTTGCTTTCCTTGCTCTACCTCTGGTTCACCTGGCAAGGGTTGGTGGATACTGTGCAAACGATACGGCAAGCTCCAGGAACGACATTTTGCAACGCTAACTTAACTGATGCCAGGTTTTCTGCAGTTTCTGTCCATCAAGCAGACTTTTCTGGCGCAGTGGGACGAACATTTTGACGAATATTTTGAGGCAAAGCTAAATTTTCGGCATGGGGTTTCGTTATCCTGGTATCGGCATCAATTGTCCGGATTCATTTTGTTGGGATTTATTTTGTTGGGATTCATAATGACGCTGCACCGTTTCATGCTTCGCTTCCGTTCCAGCCGCAGGTTTGTTCGCACGATCGCCCTTTCGCTGCTGGTGCTGTGCCTGAGTTGGGGACTGCTGCCAGCCGTCGCAATGGCGCAAACGCCTGGGCGTTCAATCCAGCCCTACGTGGATCAGGTGGTGCAAAACATCACCGAGTTCACGCTGGAAAACGGCATGAAGTTTATTGTGCTGAAGCGAGACAAGGCTCCAGTCGTGTCCTTCGTCACCTATGCCGATGTGGGCGGAGCGGATGAACCAGATGGACAAACCGGAGTGGCTCACTTTCTGGAACATCTTGCTTTCAAAGGCACCACTCGCATTGGCACCGTGGATTATGCGGCTGAAAAACCATTGCTCGATCGATTGGATGAGATTTCAACCCAACTGAAAGTAGCCAAGGCAAGCAACCAGACCGAAAAGGTGCAACAACTGGCGGCGGAGTTTGCCAAAGTGGAGGCAGCCGCCGCAAAACTGGTGAAGCAAAATGAAATGGGGCGGATTGTGGAACAGGCAGGCGGCGTGGGACTGAATGCCACCACTTCGACGGATGCCACTCGTTACTTCTTCAGCTTTCCAGCCAACAAGCTGGAACTCTGGATGTCCCTGGAATCGGAGCGCTTTCTGGATCCCGTTTTTCGCGAGTTTTACAAAGAGCAAAATGTCATTTTGGAGGAGCGCCGTCTGCGGACAGACAACTCCCCGATCGGGCAAATGGTTGAGGCATTTTTGGATACCGCCTTCAAAGTGCATCCCTATCGCCGTCCGGTGATAGGCTACAACCGGGACATCAGCAACCTGACACGGGACAACGTGCAACAGTTTTTTGATCAGTACTACGTGCCCAATAACCTGACAGTGGCGATCGTGGGAGATGTCGACCCGGCGGAGGTCAAGCGGCTAGCAAACACTTATTTTGGACGCTATAAAGCTGGACCGAAACCGCCTCAAGTATCTGTGGTAGAACCCGCCCAAACAGAGACGCGAGAAGTCACCCTGAAGCTCAAATCCCAGCCCTGGTATCTAGAGGGCTATCACACTCCAGCTTTGAATAATCCTGACTCCGTTCTTTACGAGATGATTGGTGACATTTTGAGTAGCGGACGTACCTCCCGCCTCTACAAATCCCTGGTGGAAACGAAACAACTGGCACTCGCCGCTCAAGGATTCACGGGTTTTCCGGGCGACAAGTTCCCTAACTTAATGCTGTTCTATGCGCTTACGGCTCCGGGGCATACGGTTGAAGAAGTGGGTACGGCACTGCGGACAGAAATTGAGCGCTTGAAGACGGAACCCGTTGCGGCTGAAGAATTGGAGCGGGTGAAAAACCAGGCACGGGCAGGACTGTTGCGATCGCTCAACTCTAACATGGGGATGGCACAGGCACTGCTGGAGTACGAAGCGAAAACAGGCACCTGGCGCAACCTGTTCAAACAACTCGATCGTATTGCTGCCGTCACTCCTGCCGATATTCAACGGGCAGCCCAACAAGCGTTTACTGCCCAAAATCGCACGATCGGGCGTATTCTTCCGGTTGAATGACATCTGAAAATACGCCGATCGCTAAACTAAATCCTGAGAGGTTTACAGAGCCTTTAAGCTTCGAATTTTACTTTGTTAATTTAACAAAGTAAGCTCGCACCATTTGCTATTAAGCCTGGTAGATATTAATTAATTATGTTAGTAGTAACTATTCATCAACAGTTTTAGTAGTAGTTTCTACAAATTGCTTATAAAGCAATACAGATCTGGGGGTTTCTACGGAAGCGCTGAACTAAACTTCATCAGTCAGTTAGCTTTGCTGGTATGGTACATCGGTTTGCCTGACCTCAAACGTTACCCTCTTATTTCGTTTATGAGTATTTTATTGTCAATTTGTATCCCCACGTTCAACCGTGCCCAGGAATTAGAACGCCAACTGACCTGGTTGGCAGAGGAAATAAAAGGTTTCGAGGCTCAGTGTGAGGTAATTGTTTCCGATAATTGCTCTGAAGATGCAACTCCGCAAGTGGTCAAGGAGTGGCATTCCAAACTTGCGAACACTCGATTTAAAACAAATCGAAATCCTGAAAATATTGGCTGGATGCGAAACTTTCATTACTTAGTCGGAGCGGCTTCTGGGAAGTATATTTGGATTGTGGGAGATGATGATCCCATTGCTCGTGGAACGCTTGCTTACGTTTTGAAATCTCTCGCAGCCAACCCAGATCTTTCTCTCATTTTTCTTAACTTTTCCGATCGGCATAATCAGACTGGAGAAGTCCACAACCAGCACTATCTTCCAACAGACCTGGAAGAGAAACGCAAGGACGGTATTGCTGTTTTTGAAAAATGTCTTGAAAGAGATATTGGTGCTGTTATTTTTATCACTTCAACAATTTTTCAAACTCAATATGTTTGCGAGGCACTCGAAAAGTGGCCAACCAGCCTAAATAACTGGGCAGGTTTAGCGTACTGGGCAGGAAATTGTGCCATGCACGGCAGCGTTTTAGTGACTAAAGAGAATTTTGTGGAATGTACTTTAGGTGCCAGTAATTGGGGAAAAGCTCCACAGCAATGGTTTTACATAATTTACCGAGATATTCCTAGTGTTTACAAAAAACTTAAGGAACTGGGGTTTTCTCCAAAAGTTTGCAACCGTAAAATTTTGGAACTCACGAGCGAAAGGTTGCTACCAAATTATGTACTGAGTAATCTCAGATATTTACTTTGGTGCTTCAAATCGTTTCCTAAGCAGGCGATTCCAACCTTCTGCTTATACCTTGGTCTTTCGGTTCTTGCCTTACTAGAAACTTCTTCTGGGGCAGTGCGTTCCCCTCTGCTGGAGGCATCCTTCACTACAGAACAAAGAATTCCTAACAGTAAAGGCAAGAAAGTAGTGTAATGCACCCATGATGGAGATTAATGCTTTTGCATCAGCCCCAATGGGAATTGCGACGTTGAGCATGAAACCTTATCAATCCACGTTGATTTGGCTCAAATTGGTTCCTACTTTCCTATGGAAGAACTGGGAACGATCGTGATTGTTCGCTGCTCATTGCCGCGAATAATGAGCAATGCGATCGCAACCCCAACCCGATCGCCCGTCAGTTGCTTGTGTAAATCATCAATGCTAGAAATCAGCTTGTCATCAATTCCCACAATTACATCGCCCTCAGCTAATCCAGACTGTTGGGCTGGACTATTGGGTTCGACAGAAACAACCAGTACCCCGTTTTCAGTGTTCAGGTTGAAGAAGCGCACAATGCGTCGATGCAGGGGCACTGTTTGTCCAGCTATGCCGATATAACCACGGGTGACTTTGCCCTCTTTGATTAAGCTGGCAGCGACAAACTTCGCTGTATCGATCGAGGTGGCAAAACAAATGCCCTGAGCGGGATAGATAACGGCAGTGTTGACTCCAATCACTTCACCCCGAGAATTCACCAGCGGACCGCCAGAATTACCCGGATTCAGGGCGGCATCTGTTTGAATCACGCTGTCAATCAATCGTCCTGATTTGGCTCGCAGCGATCGCCCCAAAGCACTGACAACCCCAGCGGTAACGGTGTACTGAAAGCCGTAGGGGTTGCCAATGGCGATCGCTAATTGCCCCACCTTCACGGAGGATGAATCTCCCAAAGCGGCTGGAATTAACTGAGTTTGAGAATGAATTCGCACCACCGCTAAATCCGTCTCCGGATCATCGCCAACCAGGTCCGCTTGAAAATGCCGTCCATCGGATAGGGTCACTTCAATGCGCGAGGCTCCATGCACAACGTGGCTATTCGTCAAGATGTAACCATCTGGTGTGATGATGAACCCGGAACCATTACCGCGAGTCTCCTGCGGTTGTTGAGCATTTCGCATCCGCCGTCGATCGGGTTGAAATACCTCAATATTCACAACCGATGGACTGACTCGTTCGGCGGCGGCGGTCACGGCTTGGGAGTAAGCATCCAGCAAATCCGCATCGTTCGGCGAAGAACCTCCAGAACCAGACGAACGTTCCGGCTGAAAATTCGCATTTGAAACCGGTCGAAGTTGAAGCGCAGAGTGTTGAGGCATAAGATTGATCCCAAATGCAATTAGCATTTTTATAGCGAAAAGTTTTCTGCCTCATGGGGTAAGGAAAACCGTACTCATGGGAGTGAATGTTCATGCTTGAGACGAAGGTTACTTATGTATGTAGTCATTGGTGGGGCTGGAATGATGGGGCTGGGACTGGCTCGGCAGTTGTTGAAACTGGGTCATACGGTTGCCATGATTGATCTGGATCCGCTTGCCTGTCGGTTTGCGCGGGAAAAAATTGGAGTGATGGCATTTGAGGGCAGCGCTGTCAGCACCACTGTCTTGCTAGAGGCGGGTATCAAACAGGCAAACGCTGTCGTGGGAGCGATGCGGGATGATGCCCTGAACCTGGCGCTAATCACATTATCTAGAAGTTATGGAATTTCGCATCTGGTGGTGCGGATGTGCGATCCAGATTTCCTGGAAGCCTATCGGCTTGCAGGAGCCAGCCACATCATCAGCACGATCGACCTGGCAGTGGCAACAATGGCAAACGCGATCGAGTATCCCGAAGTTGAATCGATGATGCACTTTGAGCAAGGTCAAGTGGAAGTGCTAAAGCTACCCGTTCCGGGAGATTGCTATGTGGCAGGTCGCACCGTTGCCCAGGTTGCCCAAGACCCACGCTTTCCAACGGGTTCGTTGATCATCGGCTATCAGTGCCATACCTGCGCCAATTTGGAGATTCCCAACGGTAATACTGTGCTGGCAGCAGGCTCAACGATTTTGGTGGTCACTCGTCCAGAACTTGTCCACCCGATGATTGATTTTCTTGGCATTCATGCTAATCATCTTCCAGCGTTAGAAGTTTCTCATCCAAATCTTTAACGTAGGGCTGCACCAGGTCTTCTGGCACAATCCGCTGCCGCAGGGCATTGCTCACAGCCCCCTTTTCTGCCAGCAACAAGCGACGGCGAATTCCATCTAGCCCACTGCGATCGCTGTTGAGTTGACCCGCCCGATACTGGTTATACAGATCTCGCAGCACCTGCTCCGACTCCGCCACTCGTGCTTGATAGGAAGCCCAAAGTTCTGCGTAAACTGCCTTGGGTAAAACGCCGGATTTAAGCAAGTTATCTAGTTCATCCTGGGCAGCTTTCGCCGCAATTAATTGAATTTGTAACTGTCCAGCTTGTTCCATTGCATCCGAAACCGGACTAACTTTCAGTCGTTTCACCAGCCAGGGAAGACTTAATCCCTGCCCTACTAAAGAGAAGAGTACGGCACCAAACACTAATTCAATAATATTGTCTCGTCCCGGCAGAGCTAACGGAATACTCAGCGCCAGTGCCATCGACAGAGAGCCTTTGATGTTGCCCAAAAACAGAACGTGTTGCCAGCGTAACGGAATGGGGCGATCGAACCAGCGCAACCCACCCAACAGCAAATAGACCGAGAGAATACGTGCCAGTTGGTATGCCAGAATCACCAGCAGGATGGAGGGCAGAATTGTCCACAGTTTGAAGGGATTAATCTCAATCCCAATTAGCAGAAAAATAAACGTGTTAACCCCAAAGCCCGCGTATTCCCAAAAACTCAATAAAGTAATGCGATCGGAGGCAGAGGAACTGCGCGGCAAGCCGAGATTGCCAAAAATTAATCCAGCAATCACCACGGCTACCGCACCGGATACGCCCAAAAACTGCCCAAACTGGAACGTGCCTAATGCCAGGGCAACGGTCAACAGCAAGCTACTCAACGGATCATTCAGCCGCACAAAAATGGGCAAACTCAAATAGCCCAAAATCGCCCCTACCAATCCTCCCCCCAGCGCGACCACAAGCAGTTCCTTAACGCCTTGTACAACGGTGAGAGAACCCGTGGCATAAATAACCAGAATCAGGTTGAAAGAAACCAGAGCGGCGGCATCGTTGAATAGGGTTTCGCCTTCCACGATCGTTGTGAGGCGAGAAGGCACCCGGATTTCCTTGAATACCGCAATCATGGAAACGGTATCCGTATTTGCCAGAATCACGCCAATTAGCAAAGCGGGAATCCAGTCCAACCCCAGCCCAAACTTGACCAGAGCCGCGATGATGGCGGAGGAGACGATCGAGCCAGGACCCGCGAGTAGGGCGATCGGCTTAAAGGTGCTGCGGAGACGGCTAATATCTGTGTTGATGGATGCCTCAAAAATCAGAATGGGCAGGAAAAGATTGAGCACCAGGGATGGATCTAAACCAATTCGACGCGACCAAATATCTGTAATGGGGAGACCTGCCAGCACTAGACCTGTGACGTAGGGGATTCGCAGGCGTTGGGTCACGAGGGCAACCGCTGTGGCAAGCATCAGCAGAATGATCAGAATAATCACCAGTTCAGGAATGGTTCCTGCCGTTGGCTGCTCCACCCCAGAATCACTGCCCAACGGGGTTTGTTGCGCCAGAATCCATGCCAACTGCATCGCTAATCCTCAATCACATTGCTTTAGGAGATTTCTAGAAAACAAAATACCTGTACGGGCAGGTTTAGCAACAGAGCGATGCTTTAACGCCGAGGACTTTAGCGAAACCTGCCCCTACGCAAGGGCATATTTTCTCTTGGAAATCGCTTCATGCCTCTCGGCGCTGGGCGGTTGTATCCCAGGCGCGATCGACATCATGAATCAAATCTTGATTGTCTGCCTGAAGTAACTGAGCTAAATCGCTGGCTAGTTGGCGCGATCGTGCCAGTAAAGCGGTTTCGTCTCCCTCTAAGTGCGCCATTTCGTGCAGCACCTCTTCATCATGGTGCTTGAAGATGCGAGCGGCTCGATGGGCTTTGTAGGAGCGGTGTCCTAACAACTTCAGCGCTTCAATGCCCATCTCCAACGCCGAGCCAAAGGTTTCTCGCTGAATCACATCTGCCCCTTCCCGAATTAATTCGTAAGCATGACGACGATCGCTTGCCCGTGCCAGAATTTTCAAGTTCGGGAAGTGTTTGTGTACCAGTTTGACCATTTCTACGGCTCGTTCCCGATCGTCGATCGCCACCACCAGCAACCTGGCGCGACTTGCCCCCGCCGATCGCAGCAAATCCAGCCGAGACGCATCCCCGTAGAACACTTTCCAACCAAAGCGCCGCAGCAAATCAATTTGGGTGGGGCTATGTTCCAGCAGGGTGGCTTTGCAGCCATTGGCAATGAGCAGCCGTCCCACAATTTGCCCAAACCGACCAAACCCAGCGATGATGACTGAATTCTCCTCATCAATCTCATCCGCTTCCCGCTCCGGCTCTGTTACCGCAAACCGGGGTTGCACAAACTGCTCATTCACAATCATCAGCAGAGGAGTCAGAACCATTGAGAGCGCGACTGCTGCCACCAGCGGTTCTGCTACGCCACTGGTCAAGATTTGATTTTGAGTGGCAAAGGAAAAGAGCACAAACGCAAACTCACCCCCCTGCGCCAGCGCAAACGCAAACAGCAAACTTTGGCTCAACTCCATGCGAAAGAATCGACCCAATCCGAACAACACCAGGAACTTGATGACGACTAATCCAAGCACTAACCCCAGAATCAACAGGGGTTGCTGCACCAGCAAATTAAAGTTGATGCTGGCTCCCACGGAGATGAAAAACAGCCCCAGCAGCAAGCCCTTGAACGGGTCAATGTCGCTTTCCAATTCATGCCGATACTCATTGTCTGCCAGCACCACTCCCGCCACAAAGGTTCCCAAGGCGGGGGATAGCCCCACCTTTTGCATCGCCAGCGCGATCCCAATCACTAACAGCAGCGCTGTGGCGGTAAAAATTTCCCGCAGTCGGGTGGTGGCAATGATGCGAAAGACGGGACGCATCAAAAATCGTCCGACAACGATGATGCCTCCCACCGTTCCTATCACCAGCAGTGCTTGTTGCCAACCAGGGAGAGCAGCACTTGGATCGGCGGCTTTGTCTGCGGCAACAAACACCACATCACTGGCGACGAATGCCGCTGCACTACCTTTCGTTGCCAGTAAAGGGAGCAACGCCAGAATGGGAATCACGGCAATGTCCTGAAACAGCAGCACAGAGAACGAAGCCTGTCCTGCCTCGCTTTTCATCAGTCCCTTTTCGTTCAGGGTTTGCAGCACGATCGCCGTTGAGGACATTGCCAAAATCAACCCAACTGCCAAAGCGGTTTGCCACGCCACGCTAAAGAGTAACCCCAAACCCAGCGTCACCAGCGCTGTTACGCCCACCTGTAAGCCACCTAAGCCTAGAATCGGCAGTCGCAAACGCCACAGGAGAGCAGGTTGCAGTTCTAAACCCACCAAAAACAGCATCATCACCACGCCAAATTCGGCAAAGTGCATGACATCTTCGCCTTCTTGCCCGACTAAACGCAGCCCAAAGGGACCGATGATCACCCCAGCAATCAGGTAGCCCAGCACCGACCCTAACCCCAGACGATTCGAGATCGGAACGGCGAGAACGGCAGCAAGTAGATAAATAAACGCCTGGAAGAAAAACCCTTCGTTATACATTTTGAGTCACCTCAGGTCGCCGAATGGTCTGGTTTAGATCCTGGTTCAAGCATTTGCACTGGCGCAGAAAATCCCAATTCACGGCATCATCCCGCAGAGCCACGATCGCCGATCGATAATCATCACCATGCTGGGTGATCTGACGCTGCTCTCGTAAGCGGTGAGTGCCATACACCACAAAGGGCGGCAAATATTCCATCCCACAGAGACGAGCTGTTTGCTCAAAGGGCACCAACAATTCGCGAATACTAAAGCGGTTAGTTCCCTCCCGGCAATACGCCTTTTCAGTTCCTCCGGTGGTAATCGCAGACAGAAACTTTTTGCCTGCTAGAGCCGCTTCTGGATGTCCGTAGGCAAAATCGTATTCCAGCACCAGGTCTTGCCATTCCTTCAAAATTGCCGGACTACTGTACCAATAGAACGGATGCTGAAACACAATGATGTCGTGGGATGTCAACAGGTTTTGCTCATACTTCACATCAATGTGGAAATCGGGATACGCCTCGTACAAGTCATGCACTGTAACGGCATCTAAATCTTTCACTGCCTGAAGTAAATGGCGATTAATCCGCGACTTCTCCAGGGCAGGGTGAGCAAAGAGGATGAGAATACGGTTGAGGTGACTCATAAGGTTGCATTCGCGACATCCAGGACAATTGACCACTGACTCATGACAGCCAGGTTAGCGTTTATTTCTGTCCACTTACCTTACTATTTATTTTCGGGTAGGCATATCGTAGCCAAATAAATTGGGGTTTACTTCGTCCAGGTTCAAGTCGGCTAAGCCGTATTCTGCCCAGCGCCGATCGACCAACTGAGCCGTATCTGGATCAGACTTGAGGGTTTCGCTCCAGGGGCGATCGCTTTCTGGATACACCTTAGTCGTCGCGTCAATCCCCATGCGACTGCCTAATCCGGGTCTTTCGGTAGCAAAATCCAGGGAATCAAAGTGATTGTCTGGCAGGATGAAGACATCTCGAACTGCGTCAACCTTGGAAGTGATTGCCCAAACCACCTGGCGGGGGTCGCGAATGTTAATGTCTTGATCCACGACAACGACAAATTTGGTGTAGTTGAATTGGGGTAAAGCCGTCCAGAAGGCTAAGGCGGCGCGACGAGCGTGACCCGGATAGGCTTTGTCAATGGAAATCACCGCAATTTTGTAAGACAACCCTTCCATTGGCAGGAAGAAGTCCACAATTTCGGGCACTTGCTGCCGCAGAATCGGAGTGTAGATGCGATTCAGCGCGATCGCCATCATGGCATCTTCCTTGGGAGGACGACCGCTAAACGTCGTGAGATAAATTGGATGTTTGCGCTGGGTCAGACAGTGAAAATGCAGTAGGGGAGCCGCTTCATTCACGCCGCCGTAATAGCCCATGTGGTCGCCAGCCGGACCATCGATCGCCACCTCTCCCGGCGTAATTGTTCCTTCCAGCACAAATTCTGAATCCGCTGGCACTTCTAAATCAACGGTTTTGCACTTTGCCAGGTGAATGCCCTTACCGCCATACAATCCAGCAAATAGCCACTCCGACAAATCAACGGGTAAGGGGGTTGCGGCTGCCATGATCACCAGCGGATCAACCCCTAGCGCGATCGCCACCTCCAGCTTTTTGCCCATCTCGGCAGCTTTGCGTAAGTGGCGGGTGGCTCCCCGCACCGATAACCACTGTACCGTCATGGTATTTTTCGATTGCAGTTGCAGGCGGTACACCCCCACATTCACAATCTTCGTTTCCGGGTCTTTGGTAATCATCAAGCCCAGGGTGATCACTTTATTGGCATCACCAGGATAAACCCGCAGCAACGGCAGTTGAGTCAGATCCACCTCATCATCCTTGAGCACCACTTGCTGGCAGGGCGGAAACAAGTCGCGATCGGGTTTTGCCTTGATCACATCAAACAGCGCTTTGCCCAATTCCACTGCTTGCGAGATTTTCTTGGGCGGACGAGGTTGATACAGTAAGGCTAATTTTCTGCCCAGGGTTTCCAGTTCTTCCGGGTGTTCCATATTCATTGCCCAGCACACCCGCTCTACAGTTCCCATCAGATTAACTGCAACCGGATAAGGCGACCCTTTCACGTTCTCAAACAGCAAAGCCGGTCCGCCACTTTGCAACATCCGATTCGCAATCTCGGCAATTTCGAGATCTGGGTCAACCAGGGCAGCAATGCGGCGAAGTTTGCCCTTCTGTTCTAGCAACTGAATGAATCCTTGAAGATCTCGCGCCATGATGAAGCAATGTAAAGCGAACGTCTTCTATTATGGGGCGATCTGGAAGCAGATCTACAATCGTTAGTAAAGCCTCTTTACCAATCCCACTTCATGATTCCGACCAGGTCTCTTAAGAAATTGCTAGAGGTTTTCTCAGTTGGTAGGTTGAAGCCCAGCCCCTGTTGGTTCATGTGTTGCCGCAGTTGGGGCATGAGACGTTTGGCTGAAATATCAGAGGGTTTCACAGCAGCCAGTTGGGGTTGGGTGACTAACCAGCCTGCGGTTGCGCCTGCTGCCGCGCCGATGCTCCACTCGCTTTGATGGATGCGGGTCATGCCATTGGCGATGTGGGTCACGGCAATGCCTTTTCCGCCCACCAGAAGATTGTCGATGCCTTGGGGGATGAGTGCTTCCAGGGGAATCAGAGTGGGGCGAACCACATCTTCCATAACGGAAGCACTGGAGGCTTCCCCGTCTTTGTCGGTTTTGCGATAGCGACACCCGTGAATGTCGATGCTGTAGTGAATCCGGGCGATCGCGCTGGGGCTGAAATCCCGTGCTTCCTGCATATCCCGCCGCAAATCCGCCTCTCGCACAGCAAATTCTCGCTGGTTGTATGCCCGCTGTCCCACGATCCGGCGACCTTCGCGAATGTAGGGAGTCATGCTCAAGCCAGACAGCGTGTTCATGGGCGAATCCGTTCCCACCAGGTACGCCAGAGGCAATTCTTTACTGTGATGCTCCAGCAACCAATGAGCAAACAACAGGGCATGGAATTCTGCGTGTTGCAGGGCTTCTAGTGACAGACCCCCCATCCAGTTTTGCCGCTGTCCGGATGTGTCCAGGGCTTCTGTATTGAGGATCAACGGCGGATCCATGAATTTCCAGTCATTGCCGCGATTCCAGTTGATGGCGGTGATGTCTCCTGGTTGGGGCGTGCTGGTGTAGGGATCATCCGGTGCCGTACTCACGATCCGGCGGTAATTAAATACGCTGCGCCCAGTAAACACTGGAAACCCTTGCAAATCAAAATCGCTGCGATGTTCTTCTTTGGGATACACCGATTCCAGGGTTTCCAAGGTTTTGAGGCTGGCTCCCGCATCGTCGCGAATACCCAAAGCAAACGGATAGGTGAATGCCTGGGTGCAATCAGCGTTATCCCATCTGGAGGCGTTGCGTTCTCCGGTGGTGGCTAAGGAGTCGGAACCGAGGCGATAGGGAACTCGCGCCCAACCAATGAGTTCGTTGGTGTCTGTGGCATCGATTACAATCAGCCGTTTGCCGGGAGAAGCTTGAATTTTGAGCGGAATCTTTTCAAATTCGTTGTTACTCTCCCAGGCATACCAGGTGGGCAGTTCGCTAGACAGCCGTCCTTTGGGGATGTAATTGGGGTTGCGAGGAGTCCGGCGTACTGCATAAACGCTGGTAATCAGGCGACCAGTTGGATCGAATTCTGCCCCTTTGAAAGCGGTGGAATGGCTCCAACGGCTACCAGGGGCTTTGGCGGCAGAGGTTTTGAGCAGTTGCTCGGCAGCCGTGGCTCCAGCGTGGGGCGGGAAGCACAATAAACCAACCCAGCAGCTATTGATGTCGTTGACTTGCTTTCCAGCGGAAATACCGGTCCAGGCTGGTAGTTGCACGGGTTGACCTGCAATCAGTTGCTTGAAGTTTGTCCAGCTTTGGGAGAAGGAGGCTTCCGATCGCATTTCCTGAGATTCGTCGAGCGCCGAAACTCCTTGGGAACTGATCTGCCCTCCCAACCAGGGCGTTAATTCAATCAGGCAAGTGACGGCACCGGATTGCATGGCATGGGACGCGGCAGCTACCCCACCCAAGGAGCCACCAATCACCACCACATCACAGTTCCAGGTTTCCTGGGCGACTGGCAAAGGAGACAGTTGGGGACGGGCGATCGCCGCATTCAAAAAGTCCCCTGTGGAGAGAGTGTTGCTGGATATGGCAGGCGATCGTTGGGCGCTGGCGAATAATGCCCCCAACCCCTGACCTGCCAGAAAGCTAATGATGACGGCGGCAATGGTTAACAGCCACATGGGCTGACCCGCCAACCGTTGACGAGCCACGGCAAACACCCCCCGCTGCACAAAACCTCGAAGTTGCCCCAGCCATAATCGAGAACGTTGTTTTCCATGTCCAGCAGACGATCGCCGTCTATTTGTCCCTGGGCGCTGGGGCGATCGCAAGCCTGGACTGGTTGTAAAACTGGGTTGAGCCGCACCTCGCCGTTTTCGTCCTGGTTTTGGGTGAGGGTGTTGCCGACTGTTGACCCGAGCCGATGCCTGATATTTCACACCGAACACGTCCTATGATTAACTGAACCGTTGTACCACAGCTACTTAAGAATGTCGCAAGAATGTCGCAAAAAAAATCTTGAGGAGTTTGCCAATGTCTTCTAACCAGCTTCAAAATATGCGTAGTGCCAGCTATGTGATTGAGCATGAGGTTGCTGCTCATAAACAGGAAGCATTTCGGAATTGGCAAAATGAGATTACGAAAGCGGCGAGTCAATCGGCAGGATATCAAGGAACCGATGTTTGCCCTCCAGTTGAAGAAGATGAGAAGTGGTATATTGTTGTGCATTTTGACTCGCCGGAGCATCTAAATCAGTGGTTGAATTCAGATGTTCGACGAGAATTTGTGAAAACTGGAAAAGATATTTTTTCAACAACTAAGATCACTTACTATAAAACAGGCTTAGAACGCTGGTTCATCAACCAAAAAACTAATCCTCCTGCCTGGAAACAAATCATGGCAACTCTATTGGGACTTTATCCGACAGTGATGATTTTGCTGTTGGTGCAATCGGCTTTGAGCTTCATGCAGTCATTGCCTCGTGCGGATGCCATGCTGATCAGTAATTTTGCTTCTGTTTGTTTGCTGACCTGGTTTGTGATGCCTTCGGTTTCCCGATCGCTCAAGTTCTGGCTGCATCCACCATCGCCAACGATCCACAATGACTGGATCGGTCTAGCCCTGATTGTGATTGCTCTGGGCATGATGCGATCGATTTTTGCTTTTGTAGCTTAAATGGTATGGGTCGGCACAGTTAATTACAGTGATGCGTCGGGTATGTTAGGCAACGCCGTAACGCACGAATAATTTTTACTGCGGTGCGTTACGCTATCGCCAACAGCACCCTGCGGTTATGCCAAGTCTTTTGTTGCCAAGTTAATAATTAATACATTGGGGTGTCATTGGTCATTTGGATATTTCTGGCGGTACACTGCTCCAGGAGAGTGATCGGGATTAATTTCGATCACGAGATCTGCCCGTTCCAAGGTTGGACGAATGAAGAGTTCGGGATGCAACGCTTTCCAAAAGTATTCAACAAACGCCTCGATTTCAGCATCTGTCATTCCTGCCTTGCCGCTGGCTTTCATCCTGGCTTCCGCTTGTTTGCGCCATTGTTTGCTGAGGTGGTAATTGGGCAGATACAATACCCACAGCCGATCCAATTTTTCCCAGAGGGGTAAATAATCTCGCAAACGACGATTGCAATCCTGGGCAAAAGCCCGATCGCTCAAGCTTTCGATCGGGGCAGGGGCAGAGTCAAAAACGCTTTCGTCCACAGGTTGCACGCCCACGAACCAGCCTTCAAACAACACGATGTCAATATCCTGAACCAGTTCGGGGGCAACTCGATCGCCCATGCCATTGCGGAGGGATTTGTCGAAGCGGGGAAGGGCGATCGAGCAATGGGCTGTGGGCTGACGCAGTTGATCCAGTACTTGAATGCCCACGTCTACATTATGGGTTCCCGGTGGTCCGCGCCAGATCAGTTGGGGAATGTGGGCTTGAAGTTGCACACGATCGGCGTAGGTTTTATACAAATCGTCCAGCGACCAACTCAAGGTTTTGTAACCCAAAGTTCGCAAAATAGCCGTTAGCATGATGCCCAAAGTCGTTTTGCCGCTGCCCTGCCCACCCAATACACCTTGAATCAGCGGACGGTGCAGGGCTTGCCGTTGCTGAATCAGGTGTTGCGCTAGAGGAAGCCACAGTTGCCACAGGGTTGTTAAGTGGTGCTCCGGATCTCCCAGGTGGCGATCGCACGTCTCACAAAATACTGAGTAGACCAACCGCAACATTTCCCCTCGTTGCTGAATTTGGCGCTTCACAGTGCTTGCCGTCATGCCAAAAGCTGCCGCCCGACCAGCATCGGTTAACTCCAATGGGGCGAGAGTCTGCCAGTCTGATTGGAGCGATCGTCCATCTAGCAAGGCTTTGAGGGTTTGGCGCAGAGAGTCTGAACTTTTAATCAAAGATTTACGCTGAATTTGTCTTCCATGCCTATAATGAGATGCCTTCAAGCCGTCACGCAATCCACCCGTCAATGTATGCTTTCCGATAATCCCGTTCCCGCTTCTGAGCCAGCCACAACTGAATCAAGCCTGTTGGAATCCCTGGAGAATGGCAACGGCACCCAAACTTTGCCAGAGCGAGAACAGCAAGTTCGGCTCAAGAGTGAGGCGGGCAAGTTGCTTTTGCTGCTGCCCCCGGAAGGTGAATTGGTGGAGGATAATCCTGCCAGTAGCCTGAGTTGGACAGAGGTTTCGCAGCAGATTCGGCAACGGTTAAACTCTGGTGAACGCTTCTGGCAACCCGAAACGACAGTACATTTGATTGCTCGCGATCGCCTGCTGGATGGGCGACAGTTGCAAGAAATTGGGGATGCTTTGTCAGAAGCGCAGTTACGGCTGAAACGAGTGTTTACCAGTCGCCGCCAAACGGCGGTTGCTGCTGCCACTGCGGGCTATTCCGTGGAGCAACAATCGTCGATTACACAAATTAATCAGCCCACCGAAGCCCCTCAAGCATTAGCCGAACCGCTGTATCTGCAAACCACGTTACGATCGGGGGGAGATGTGCGCCACAACGGAACGGTTGTCATCCTGGGCGATCTCAATCCAGGCAGTTCTGTGGTGGCAGATGGAGATATTTTGGTGTGGGGACGGTTGCGCGGACTTGCCCACGCCGGAGCCAAAGGTAATGCCCGTTGTTTAATCATGGCATTGCAGATGGAGCCAACCCAACTGCGGATTGCGGATTTTGTTGCCCGTCCGCCGGAAGCCCCGCCTGCTGAGTACTACCCCGAAGTTGCCTACGTTACGCCTCAAGGTGCAATCCGAATTGCACGAGCACTGGATTTTCAGCGATCGCAAACCACGGGCAGTTGAGAAGATGAAGTGTTGCCGTGGCATTCTGACAACATGCAGATTATTTTGATAACGCCCAATTCAATTCAAACTCCAGCATCAATATCCGCCTAAGCGTCCCCGCTGTTTGGCGATCCGTTCAGCTTGCTTGAAAAGGGCTAACCCGATCGCAAAATAAATCCCCCCATTCAGGAAGGCGATTGCCAAATTGCCCCAGTTCAAGCCCTGACTCCGTGCCATCAAATCCCGCAGCACCCCGGCACCGGGAGTCATGGGCAGTAGCCAGCCCAACCATCGAGCCGGAATTCCCCAGGTTTCAACCGGCACTAGCATGGCAAGAAACAAGCCAAAGGGCAAAAATCCTAAAATCTGCTGCACTTGTTTGATCAGCAAAGACAGGGAACCCATGATCAAAGCAATGCCAAATGCGCCCAGGATGACGGTGATTAAAGGAAACAACAGCAACGGGGAAAAAGACAGCATCCGCCCTGTGACCGCCATCAGAATCAGCAAAATTCCGCAGATTTGAGTCAGGGTAATGGTTAACCGGGCAACGGCGCGAGTGAGAAAAATTTGGGCAGGACTGAAAGGAGACAAAAAGATTTGCTCTAACGTGCCCGTAAACGCCTCCTGCTGAAGCCCTCCAGCAATATCGGCAATGATGAAGGTGACCAGCGACCACAGAGTATAGCCCACCACGATCGCATCTAGCCGATCGCCAAATTGAGCCGCTGGTCCAGCCGCATATTGAGTCGTGAGAAAGAACCCGTAAAAGGCAACCGCGATGCCTAGAATTCCGGCAATGGAATCGATCGCAAACCGGCGCTGCTGGATCCATTGCCGCCTCAACTCTGCCCAAAAGATTTCAATCATGTTGCTCCCGCACCAGTTTCAAAAACACATCTGTTAAATTGGCTTGATCTTTTTGAATTTGTAGAATTGGCATCGGCTTGAGGATTTCCAAAACTTGATACAGCGTGAGTGCATCGGCAGCATGAATCGATCGTTCTGTGTGTAAATCAATTCCCAGGAACCGCAGCTTGCGAACTCTGGGGGCATCAATGGACTGTTCTGTTTCAATCACGTAAGCACTACCAGAAAATTGCCGAATCAACTCATCGGTCGATTCCTCCGTGACAATTTCGCCCTTGTTGATAATCGCGACTCGATCGGACAATTCTTCTGCGATCGCCAATTGGTGTGTAGTTAGCAAAATCGCACAATTTTGTCGCACAATCTCTCGTACCAACCGTTTCACATCTTCCGTCGCCTCCACATCCAAGCCTAAAGTTGGTTCATCTAGCAGCAACAGCGCGGGTTGGTGCATCAGGGAAACCGCGATCGCCAACTTTTGCTGCATCCCGCGAGATAAGGATTGCACCAAAGTTTTGCGCTTGTGAGTCAGGTTAAACTGTTCCAACAATTCTGCGGCTCGTTTGCGGGCAGCTTTCCGACTCATGCCGCGCAAAATGCCGAAATATTCCAGATTCTCTTCCGGCGTATAGCGCCAATACACATTGCGATTCCCTTCCAGCACTGCGCCCAGCAGTTTGAGGGTTTGGGGCTGGCGATGGGGATCACGATCGCAAATTCGCACCCATCCAGCATCGGGACGAATCAATCCGGCAATCATTTTGATACTGGTGGTTTTTCCGGCTCCATTCGGACCTAAAAACGCCAGAATTTCCCCCTGCGATAACTTCAATGACACATCGCGCACAGCCGCCACTTCCTGCCCTTTTTCCCGGTAGGATTTTTTCAGATTACAAGCTTCTAAAATGAACCCCATGCCCTATCCCCATTCCCCAATGTCCCTTCTATGCTAAACACTTCCTTGAGTTCTGAAGAGTACGCTGCCAAAGTTGAGCAAGCGATCGCGATCCTCAAACACGACTTACCAACCCTGTTTCAATCCGATATTTCCTACGACATCTACAGCCAGGACATTTTTTTCAAAGATCCGGTAAACACCTTCAACGGCAAGTTTAACTACCGCATCATCTACTGGACATTACGCTTTCACGGTCGCCTATTCTTCACAGAACTGTTTTTTGACCTCCACGATGTTCACCAGGAGAGCAATACCACGATTCGCGCCGATTGGACTGTGCGGGGGACGCTGCGGTTACCCTGGAAACCAAAACTTTTGTTCAATGGCTTCTCGATTTACAGCCTCAATGCTGATGCGCTAATTCACCAACACGTGGACACCTGGGATCGATCGCCCAGTGCCATTTTGCAACAATTCTGGCAGAAGAGTTAGTAGCTTGTTATGCCGCGCTGATTACGAGATTGGGCGATCGAGCTTATTCACAGTAAAGAACAATACACTCGCTCCAGACACATTTCTTTCTGTAAATTCACCCAAAGCATCTCGACAATACCGTCTAGCAGCACATGAAAAAAGCCGGCACTGGTCTTTTAATGGGTGAGGCAATCAAAACCACGAAGACTCAAGAGTTCAATGATTGAGATTGGGCGATTACAATACCCTTTTGCCATCGCTGGAGTCATCTTGTGCTTCAGTCCCCAATGCGGTCGAACCCAGTTGTGAATCAGACGTTGCACATCTAAAACTCGTTGTCATCCCTCCACGCCCCTAGCATACAGGTTCTGCCGTCTGCGATAAGCACTCGCCTGCCGCCTCAAGGCACTATTTTGAGCTTCATTGTGATTGGCGCGAACTTCATGAGGCGGACTGATAGCAGTGAATGGATGCTCGACCCTGACCCACTCGACTCGTCTGCTACCCTGAGAGCCTTTCATCTTGATTGCGACTTCTAGCCCTTGTCGCCAAACTTTGCGGTAAGGGGAATTGGGGTGAACCTTACCTGCCTTGAGTCGCACACTGGTCAATTTCTATAACGCTTGACCATAGCGCGCTCCCCATCGGTAAACCAGCGGATAAACGTCGCAGGGGTTGCCCACTCCCGTGCCTTGGTCGTGCCTTGCTCAAACAACTGGTTCATCTTTTGACCTGCTTGAGCATCCACCCAGTAGCGGCTATCGCGCTCAATAAAGTGGGTTGTCCAACCTGCAAACTCACTGGGGGGGGAAGGTTCTCGCCCACGCGAGTATAAACTTCATCGCCTTCGAGGATAATGTCTGCGCCTGCGGGGGCAGGCGGCGACCATTGGCTCACCTGGTGGGCAACTCGCCGTTCCCATCGAATAATCGTCGCGTGGGATTTCCCAAAGCAGCGTCCAGTTGCCCGCACTCCCAAGCCTTCGGTGCGGATGTTAATCGCGGCTGATACTAAGCTGACAGGGGTTCTTAGCCTTGCCATTGGGGTGTTAGTGCGCTCGTTAAAGCGTTTTTTGCAAGCTTGGCATCAGTATCGCTGCTGAAAACTCTGGTCTTGCATACGGGGGCAGTTTATGGCTAAACCTCGCACAGTGCTGTTATTTTAGCAATCACCTTTTAGAGAACCAGTGCCAACCGTTCCACCTATTCCGCTACCGCCTCCGGTGGTTTGTGCTGTGGCATCAGGTAGGGCTGCCAACTAAACTCTTTACAATCCAGTAATGCTGCGACCTTACGAGCTTCTTTCTCTGCCTTTATCAGCCCTAGCAAGCTGGCAGAAATGCCAAGGCTTATCCGCTGTGGGCTGTAACAAGTTTCGTTGCTGTCGGATTTGGGTGGGAGTGTTGCTCGGAGGTATAGTTTGCCTCCCATGCGTTGAATCCTTGCCCAAACATTGGCATTTCTCAGTTTGTCATTCGCATCATGAATCTTGACATCAAGTTGCTGATCGAATTGTTCCTGTCGTTCCATGCCTTGCCTAATCCTTGCCTGAATTCGCAAGTACATTCAGGTATATCCAAGGACTTGCAGGTACATTAACGAATCTCAACACTTGCCAAGATTCAGAGATAGCATGGTTTTTGGTTGTTTTTAAGCATAAATTAAACGCGCCCTGAAGGACTCGAACCCTCGACATCAGGTTTTGGAGACCTGCGTTCTACCAACTGAACTAAGGACGCAAACGAAACTTGATTGAGCTTATATTAGCAGCTTCTGGCTTGCCGTCGGTCAATTGTCATTGGTCATTTGACGGTGAACTGTCAAGCTCCACAAATGACCAATGATGACCAGAAACCAAAGCTGCTGCTTAAATTGCGCGATCGAACCGTTGCTTCAAGCGAGTTGCCTTACCCACACGATTCCGCAAGTAGTAAAGTTTCGCCCGCCGTGCCTTACCACGTCGGAGAACTTTAACACTTTCAATTCGAGGCGAGTGCAGCAAGAAGACCCGCTCCACACCAACACCTTGAAAGATGCGGCGCACCGTAATGTTTTGATTGATCCCGCTGCCCCGCTTGGCAATGACAACGCCTTCGTAGGGCTGGGTGCGTTCTTTGTTGCCTTCCTGAATGATCACACCAACTTTAACGGTGTCACCCACGTAAATTTTCGGCAAATTCGATTTCATTTGTTCCGCTTCAATGGAGCGGATAATTTCGTAAGCGTTCATGGTTCTGGTCAAAAACTCACAGTCTTCAATAGTAACTCGACAACCACCAATAAGTCTACAAGCTGACGAGTTCATCATACTCTGTGCATCCCCCCTTGGAGCATTGAAATTCCTCCTGTAACCGCCATACTTTGCTGTGGGCAGTTTACAAACAATTTCGCTCGTTTCAAGGAATTCAGACTGACATGAAAATGCGATGGATACTTTTTGTTAGATTAGCCCTCATTTCAACGATCGCGGCTCAAAGTTGTGCTAATAATCAACCGCCTCAATCGACTGCACCCGCCACCAATGCCACTACAGCAGAAGTTGGCACGCTGCGAATTCGAGCCAATGGAGAGGATTTTGTGCGACAGGGATTTACCTCCAAAGATGGGTGGAAGATTCGCTTCGATCATGTTTACGTGACGATGGCTGACGTGACGGCGTATCAAACCAATCCCCCCTACGACGCTCAAACAGACACCGAATTGAAAGCAACGCAACAAGCCAGTTTGGGACAAGCTCAAACGATCGACCTGGCAGCGGGAGATGCAAAAGCCGAACCGGTTTTGGTGGGGGAAATCAAAGCTCCAGTCGGACGGTACAATGCCCTTGCCTGGAAGATGCCCAAGGCAACAGCAGGGATTGCCAACGGGAATGCGTTGAAAATCATCGGCACTGCCACGAAAAGCGGAAAAACCATTCCGTTTACGCTCAACGTGGATGAAGAACTGAGCTATCAGTGTGGCGAGTTTGTAGGGGACGATCGCAAAGGCACCCTGGCTGCCAATGGCACTGCTGATTTAGAAGCCACCTTCCACTTCGATCATTTGTTTGGAGATGCGGAGTCTCCGCCCACCGATGACTTGAACAAACAGGCGCTTGGCTTTGATCCCCTGGCTGCGATCGCGCAAGGTGGCAAGCTTGAAGCAGGCATAGCGACCTTGGAAAAGTCCCTCTCAGCGGAAGATTTTAGAAAGTTCCAGGCAATTTTGCCAAGTCTGGGTCATGTTGGGGAAGGACATTGTAAAGAAACAACCCTGGCAAACCGCTGAGGGTTTTGATGTTGAGCAATAAAATTCAGGTGAACTGTTTGAATCGAATGCGTTGGTTAAGTTGCAAAATCGGGTTCCCAGTCTTGCTGTTAGGAACATTGGGGCAGGCAGGCAGTGCGATCGCTCATGGAGTGGAGATGCAGTATCAAACTACCCAAGCGATCGCGCTCCAGGCAAAATACGACACAGGTGCGCCTTTTGCTAACGCCCAGGTCAGTGTTTATGCTCCCGACAGTGATGCGCCGTGGCTGAAGGGCACAACCAACAGCGAGGGACAATTTACCTTTACCCCCGATGCCTCAAAACCGGGCACCTGGCAAGTCAAGGTGCGTTCAGCCGGACACGGAGAAATTCTCAATATTCCCGTCAGCGCCGCTCAAGCCACTGCTACCACTCCAGCAAACCCTGGAACTGGTTACACATCGCTGCAAAAAGGAGTCATGGCAGCCTCCGTGATTTGGGGTGCGATCGGCACGGCTCTATTCTTCTGGGGGAGGAAGCGCTAGATGCACATCCCCGACGGAATTCTGCCCGCTCCAATTTGCATTGCAGGCTATGGCTTAACCGGGTTCACCACCTGGTTTTGCTTGCACAAAATTAATCGCAGTCCTGAACCCACTCAGGGCGTACCCAAAGCGGCATTATTGACCGCCGCATTTTTTACTGCGTCGTTGGTGCATATTCCCATCCCCCCTGCCAGCGTGCATTTTGTTCTGAATGGCTTGCTGGGGGCAGTGTTGGGGTATTACGCTTTTCCAGCCATTTTGGTGGGGTTGTTTTTGCAAGCGGTCATGTTTGGGCATGGCGGATTGAGTACTTTGGGGGTCAACGCCGTGATCATGGGGATTCCTGCCCTGATTGCCTACTTTGTGTTTCAATTGCGCGATCGCATCCCCAAAGCCCATAATCCCAAACTGGTGACCGGATTTTTTGCCTTTCTGTCGGGGGCGATCGCCGTTGCTCTAGCGGCATTGCTGTTCTATACCCTGATCGTCTTCAACCTACCCAGCGATCTTAATGCCACCGCCGAACAAGCCGCCCTGACGACGCTTTCTCTCGCGCACATTCCCCTGATCGGGCTAGAAGGGATCTTCACGGCGATCGTCGTAGTGTTCCTGGAAAGAGTGAAGCCTGACTTGTTAAGAAATACCTGGTCAAAAGCAGCCTCATGACGTTAAACCTGGACATTTACATCGATCGCCCCTCCTGGCTGCATACTTGGGAGCCAAGATGCAAGCTCATCGGACTCATGGGCTTGATCTTCGCCTTTGCCTTTGTGCGGGATCTGTGGCTGCTGGTGCCGATGGTGATGGTTACAACAGGCTTGTATTTCAGTTCTCGCTTGCCCCTACCCTTCTTGCTCCAGCGCTTGCGCTACCCAGGCTTCTTTCTGTTGGGGATTGTGCTCCTGCTACCCTTTTTCTCTGGAGACACCGTGATCTGGCAGGGGGGCTGGGTTGCGGTCTATCAAGAAGGGTGCGAGGCAGTTCTCCTAATTGCTGTCAGATTTCTTTCTATCATGACGATCGCCTTGGTGCTTGTGGGTTCCACACCATTCATCACATTACTCAATGCGTTGCGATCGCTAGGATTGTCCCCTATCCTGACGGACATGACGCTATTGACCTATCGTTACCTGCATGATGTGGTAGAAAATTTGAGCACGATGCGAACAGCGATGCAGTTACGAGGGGGCGATCGTTCCCAAAAACGCTGGTTTCAACTTGATTGGCATTTTCTGACTCAGATGGCAATGCTCACCGGAACCCTGTTGATTCGCAGCTACGAACAATCGGAACGGGTCTATCAATCCATGCGGATGCGCGGCTATGGGTTACGCAGACAAACGCTTGCAGCCGCACCATCTAGCATGAGGAAAAGCACGATCGCCCTGGTCGGGTGCTTATTGCTGGCGATCGGGTTTATTTTTGCAGATCGATTCGAGTTGGGGTGGATGGTGAGATGAGGCAGATGGATCGGGTGATTGAGCAGCGGCAAACAGTGCGGCATGAGGTTGAGGACAATCCACCGGCGATCGCAATTTCCAACCTCAGCTTTGCCTACCCTAACTGTATCCCAGCAATCCGGAATCTTGATTTGCTCGTACATCCGGGTGAACGCATCGGCATTGTCGGCGCAAACGGTTGTGGCAAAACCACTTTCTTTCTGTTGTTGTGTGGGGTGCTCACTTCAGCAACGGGCACCATCCAGGTGTTTGGCAGTGCGGTAAAACCTGGGTCGTTTCAAACGCAGATCGGGTTGGTGTTCCAAAATCCCGATGATCAATTGTTTTCTGCTTCCGTTTGGGATGATGTGGCATTTGCCCCCCAAAACATGGGTTTGCCGCCAGATGAGGTTGCCCAGCGAGTGAACACGGCTCTAGCATTAACGGAGGTGCAAGACCTCGCCCAACGTCCGCCCCACCATTTATCTGGCGGACAAAAGAAACGAGTGGCGATCGCAGGCGTGCTGGCGATGAATCCGGAAATTTTGCTGCTGGATGAACCCACCGCCCAACTCGATCCCCGCTCGCGACGGCAACTGATTCGGTTGCTCGACTCCCTCCCCCAAACTCAACTCATCGCCACCCACGATCTCGATCTGGCACTGGAACTGTGCGATCGTACTATCCTTTTCAGCGATGGGCAGATCATCTGTGACGACGAAACTCATAGCATTCTGGGCAACGCTGAACTGCTAGAACAATACGCCCTAGAACTTCCCCTCAGCTACAGTCGCCCTTACTGTCAACTCGATCATGCTCCTGCGGAATAAAAGTAGATGGTGCTGGTTTCTTATTAAGCTTTTGTAGGTTGGGTTGAGTTTGCGAAACCCAACATCTATGAGGGCGTTGGGTTTCATACTTCAACCCAACCTACGCAGGTTATTTAATCTACTATCCAAGCTGGTTGAGCAGAGTCGAAGACAGCAGGAAGATTGTTTACCAAAATCTCCTTAAACTTACGAAGGTGGATTTTGTTTATGGCAGTGCGGTTTCAACGGTCAAGCAGATATGTTGATGTGCGATCGTCACACAGATAGAACCAAGGTGAATTAGATTAGAATTCGTTCTGCATCGCTGAGTGATCTTGATTGATATGTTCTCGTTCCATCGTTTACGCCGCGTCACCTTCCCGCTGTTACTTGCAACCAGTTTTGTGGCAGTGGTTTTACTGTCCGCAACTCCGGCTATTTCGCAAACCTCTTTGCCATCTCCCTCCGTTACCAGCCCAGCCCCCTCGGTTCTCAGCTTGACCAAGGGAGTGCGAAAAACCGTATTGGAAAATGGGCTGACCGTGCTGACCAAACAGGTCGATACTGCCCCGGTGGTGAGTGTGCAGATGTGGTATCGCATTGGTTCTCGCAATGAAGCACCTGGCGTGAACGGGATTGCTCACCAGCTTGAGCACATGATGTTCAAGGGAACGAAGCAACGTCCGATTCAATTTGGACGATTTTTCAGCGCGTTGGGCAGTGCCTCAAATGCTTTCACAAGCTACGATATGACGGCTTACTTCGGCACTGTAGAGACGGACAAACTGGAGTCGCTGTTAGTGCTGGAAGCCGATCGGATGCGGAACTCCATCATCGCCAAAGCAGAACTGGATAGCGAGAAGCGGGTTGTCATTTCAGAGTTGCAAGGATACGAGAATAGTCCCAGTTATCGCTTGGGGCGGGCGGTGATGCGATCGGCGCTTCCCAATAGCCCCTACGGATTAACCGTTGGCGGCACCAAAGCCGATGTGGAGAAATTTACCGTCGATCAGGTGCGGTATTACTACGACACCTACTACCGACCAGATAACGCTGCTCTTGTGATTGTTGGCAACTTTCAACCCGACCAACTGACAAAGCTGGTGCAACAGTCCTTCGGCTCCATCCCCAAACCCAACACGCCCCTGCCGAAAATCACAACCAACCCAACCACCGCTCAAGCCAAAGCCGCTAAACCCCCGATCGTTCTGCGAGAACCCGGCACAGCAGCTCTGCTCAATGCGGTGTATCCCTTGCCAGACACCCTCCATCCCGATGTCCCTGCCTTACAACTCATGGACTACATTTTGACGGGTGGGCGTAGTTCTCGCCTGTACCAGTCCTTAGTAGAGACAGGGTTGGCGAGTGAGGCGGGTGGCTATGCGGCAAACTTGATTGGCGGTGGCTGGTACGACTTTTCCATCACGGCTGCACCAGGGAAAGATCTGAAGGACATCGATCGCGTGTTGCAGCAGGTGGTAGCTGAGTTGCGAGACAAGGGCGTAACCACGGAAGAATTGTCCCGCGCCAAAGCCCAGTTTCGTGCTTCCCTGATTTTGCGAAATCGCGATATTAGCAGTCAGGCGATTCAGCTTGGGGATGACTTTATTTCCACGGGAGACTATCGCTTTACCGATCGCCTCCTGGCGGATGTGGAAAAAGTCACCACCGCAGATATTCAGCGCGTTGCTCAAACCTACCTGAATCCGGCATCCCGCACGGTTGGACTATTTGAACCCACGACAGCGGAAGGTGCCGCGGCGGGAGGGGCAGGAAACCTCGCTCAAACCAGTGAAAAGTTTAGCCCTGGTGCGCCCGTTGATCCAGCCGAAGTGGCGAAATATCTGCCTCCGATTAAACCCAGCAACTCCCCAGCTTCAAATCAAGCCTTGCCCGAAACCCTTACCTTAAAAAATGGGATGAGGGTGTTGTTGTTGCGCGATCGCAGTACGCCAACCGTGACCTTGAGCGGTTTTGTCAGCGCAGGCACCATTTATGACAAACCAGAAACCGCAGGATTAGCCAGTCTGACGGCTGAAAACTTGATGAACGGCACCAAGACACAATCGGCGCTGGAACTGGCTAAGACTCTGGAAAATCGGGGTGCTTCCCTGGGATTTGGGGCTTCCCGGGAAGGGGTGAGTATTTCGGGTGATGCCCTTGCTGCGGATTTGCCCACGCTCGTTAAAGTGCTGGCAGACGTGCTGCAACATTCAACTTTTCCAGAAAAAGAATTAGACCTGAGTCGGCAGCAAGCCTTGACCAGTCTCAAATTGGATCTGGATGATCCCGGACGAGTCGCCCGCCGCACTTTCCAGCAAACCATTTACCCTGCTAACCATCCTTTTCATACCCTAACTTCGTTTGAAAGCCTGAAGCAAATTCAGCGAGATGATGTTTTGCGGTTCTATCAACAGCACTATCGCCCAGAGGATACCACTCTGGCTTTGGTGGGGGATTTTGATCCGGCAGCGGTGCGAAATTTGTTGGCTCAGGAGTTGGGGGGTTGGCAAAATGCAGCCGCAGAACCGGATCTGACCTTTCCAACCGTTCCCCTGCCCGATCGTACCATCCGCCTGACTCCTGCTATCCCTGGAAAAACACAATCGATCACGTTCATGGGCTACAACGCCATCAACCGAACCGATCCCCGCTTCTATGCAGTGCAGGTGTTGAACCAGATTCTAGGCGGAGACACCCTGGCAAGCCGCTTAGGCACAGAAATTCGCGATCGCCAGGGCTTAACCTACGGCATCTACAGCATCTTTCAGTCGGGCATTAACCCTGGTCCATTTTTGATTTATATGCAAACGGCTCCTGAAGATGCGAATCGGGCGGTTTCCAGCACAATCAGCTTACTGCAACAAGTCCGCCAGCAAGGGGTAACACCAGAAGAAGTTGCCGCTGCCAAGCGTTCACTCATTAGCAGTTACTCGGTGGAACTGGCTTCTCCCGATGATTTGATCAACAAGGTTTTGATGAATACGGTGTACGGACTCAGCCTGGAGGAAGTTCGGCAATACAGCGCAAAAATTCAGGCAGTGACCCCAGAGCAAGTCAATCAGACGATTCAAGAACTACTGCATCCTGATAATCTGGTGATTGTTACGGCGGGACCAACATCCTCCACCTCACAAAAGTAAAACGTTCTTATGCGATCGCCTGCTTTCTTTCCTTATCTATGCGGTTTCCTGTGCGGCTTCATCGGGTGGATCAGCCTGGTGGCATGGACAACTCCGGCGATCGCTGCCACCCCAAGCCCTGACCCATCCCGCCAGCCTGCTGTAGAAGTCACCGTGCATCTTGGCAACAGCGCGAATGAACTCAGATTTTTTCCCGATACGACCCAATTTGCGGCTGGAAAACGCTACAAGCTGGTGCTGGATAATCCCAGCGCTGGTAAACACTATTTCACCGCAAAAGATTTTGCCGATGGCATCTGGTCGCAAAAGGTGGAAGCAGGCAAGGTGGAAATCAAAGGGGCAATCCACGACCTAGAACTAAAACCGGGCGCGATCGCAGAATGGTTTTTTATTCCCCTCAAACCCGGCACCTACGAATTGCATTGCTCCATTCCTGGACACACTGAGGCGGGCATGGTTGGAAAGTTAGTGGTTGATTAGTCAAGGAATTAGGCTAATTTAAGATTGTCACCCTGTGTTGCACTGGTTACCGGTTACTACGCATCCTCCTCTTCGAACTTGACCATGAATATCTTCAGCCAACTGCTCAGTAAACCCGCTCTGCCTGCCCCTTCAAGGCAACGACGAGGCATTGAAATTAAATCTGTCCGCGAAATTGAAACTATGCGGGAGTCTGGTCGGATCGTGGCAACCGTGTTGCAGGAAATTTCGGAACTGGTGCAACCGGGGATGACGACTGCGGATCTGGATGCTCACGCCGAGCGCCGAATTCGAGAAATGGGTGCAACGCCTAGCTTCAAAGGCTATTACGGGTTTCCTGCCTCAATTTGTGCCTCGGTGAATCACGAAGTTGTACATGGGATTCCGAACAAGCGCAAGGTACTGCGGCGAGGGGATGTGCTCAAGGTTGACACCGGAGCTTACTACCAAGGGTTTCATGGCGATTCTTGCATCACGATCGCCGTGGGTGAGGTGACAGCAGAAGCGGCTCGACTCATCCATGCGGCAGAAGAAGCTCTCTACAAAGGCATTGAGCAGGTTAAAGCGGGGGCATATTTGGTGGATTTGGCGGGTGCGATCGAAGACTATGTTAAGGCGAGTGGGTTTGTGGTTGTGGAAGACTTCACAGGACATGGCGTGGGGCGCAACCTGCACGAAGAGCCTCGTGTCTTCAATTTCCGTACCGATCAAATAGATAACATAAAGTTGCGGACTGGCATGACGTTGGCGATCGAACCGATCGTGAACGCAGGTTCAAAAGTGACGCGGACTTTAGGCGATCGCTGGACAGCCGTTACCGTAGACAACGCCCTTTCCGCCCAATTTGAGCATACCGTTCTAGTCACCGATACGGGATACGAAATTTTGACCGATCGCTCTAAGCTCTAAAACCAATGTCCATTGGCTCTCGCGTAAATGCTGCGCTGGCAGCGGTGAATGTGCAGTTTGTTAGAAAAACTGGACTTGAACGGTTGCGCCTATTAGAACAAGAGTTTCAAGCTCTGTTGAGTGAGTATCAGGCGCTTAAATCTCGTTACGAACGGCTCAGCGATCGTCTACATTTGTCAGACCCACCTTTCGACCAGCAAACGAGCCAAGCATCCAGACCCACAGCCGATTTACCCGATGGCGCATCCTACTTGCTAATTCCCAGCAATACGCGCCTGACGGATCTGGTGCAGCGCTATCGCTCGATCAATCATCCAGTCATGGCTTCCTCCCTGTGGACTGATGCCTTTGTGCAGCAGGAAGTTGATTTGTATCGATTCCGAGCCAACAAAACCTATCTCTCGCCCTTAGAACTTGATACAAATCTGCATTACGCCCTTTATGCCTACTATCTCAAGTCGATCGATGGTCTGGAATTATTAGACCGTTTGCGTGAGGATAGGTTATTTGGTGCGGCTACTATCAATGTGAGCGGTCGCCCAGTCAGCCAGGATTTTTTGGATGCTATTGCCGAAATTTATTTCCTAGAGCGCCATTTGGCATTATCTCAACGTACCCAGTTTAATCTGCTGCATATTGGCGCAGGCTATGGACGGCTTGCTCACTGGATGGTGCAGGCTTTTCCCAAGTTGGGCAAAGTGTTTTGCACCGATGCGATCGCAACCTTCAGCTTTTTGAGCGAGTACTACTTGAAATTTCGAGGAGTGGATCAGCTTGCTATCACAGTTCCCTTCGACGAACTCCGAGCCACGTTGACTCAGCAAGCAATTCAAGTAGCCATTAACATTCGCACCTTTTCAGAATCGCCCGTGGAAGCCATTTTGGGTTGGGTTGACCTACTCACTGAGTTTAAGGTGCCTTACTTGATGCTGATTCCCGACCCAGGAGACCATCAAGGCACTCGGTTGTTGTCTTACGAAAAAGATCAAAGCCGCATCGACTATCAACCCTTACTAGAAGCGAGAGGATATCATTTGATTGCCCACGACCCAAAATTTCTCGACCCCACCGTGCAAGCGAATGGCATTTCTCCCACATATCACTTCCTGTTTCAGAGGCGTTAGAACTGAGATCACCTGAAAATGAAAATAAGCGCAGCTAGAATATCCAGTGCGCTTAATCCCTAACCCTTTCGGTGCAACGTACCCGTTTGTCCTTGATTCATAGAGTAAAGGGAAAGTTCTGAAAACCCGACCCCGTTTAGATATTCTTTAGAATCCCCTTAACCATTAGTTACGCAGGTATGCCATGACAGTCCTTGTTCAGTTTCTCCCGGATGACATCACCATAGAAGCAGAAGCTGGAGAACCCCTGCTTCAAGTTGCCGATCGCGCTGGAATCACCATTCCAACCGGTTGCTTAATGGGATCTTGCCACGCCTGCGAGGTTGAACTAGATGACGGCAAATCCATTTGTAGCTGTATTAGCGGTGTGCCTTCTGGGCGATCGCAAGTCACGGTTCACCTGTTCTCAGATCCAAGCTGGTGAGCGGTGGGGGATGGGGATTGGAAGTTAGGGGTGATGGGGTAAGGAGGATAGCGGTTGGTTGGGGCGGTTCGTGAACCGCCCTGACGCGGATCCTTCCTACTTACTTTTTGCCAAATCCATTCACGTAGTAATCCCGTGTGCCTTTGGCGCTGATGGCTTCTCCTAAGCGACTGATGGCATGGACATAAGCCGCTGTGCGAAGCGAGATGCTATTCTCGCGAGAGATATGCCAGATGCGATCGGCTTCTTCCACAATGCGACTTTGGAGTTTTTGGTTGACTTCATCCAACGTCCAGTACAAGCCGCTGCGGTTTTGCACCCATTCAAAGTAACTCACCGTTACGCCACCTGCATTCACCAAAATGTCCGGGAAGACGTAGATTCCTTTGGCATCCAAAATGCGATCGGCGGCAGAAGTGGTGGGACCGTTGGCAACTTCAAAGATCAGTTTGGCTTTAATGTCATCCGCATTGGCTTCCGTGATTTGGTTTTCCAATGCGGCTGGGATCAGAATATCCACATCCAGTTTCAAAAGGTCTTCGTTGGTCAGGATGTCTTGATCCCCCGCTTCACACACACTATGGTCGCAGTAAGGAACTTGAATCCCTTTCGTAGCTTCCTTCCTCTGCCGCACACTGGGAATATCCAAGCCGTTCTTGGAATACACCCCACCTTGAGAATCGCTGACTGCTACGACCTTGTAGCCCGCATTGAACATCAGTTCTGCCAAAATGCCCCCCGCGTTGCCAAATCCTTGAATCGCCACGGTGGTTTCCTGAGGCGCTTGATCGAACTTGGGCAGCATGGCTTGAATCACGTAGTAAGCCCCCATTGCCGTAGCAGCTTCCCGCCCCACACTACCACCCATGCTGATGGGCTTACCCGTCACAACAGCGGGGCAAATGTGACGACTAATGATGCTGTACTGATCCATCATCCAACCCATGATCATGGAATTGGTGTAAACGTCTGGGGCGAGAATGTCTACGTCCGGTCCGATGAAATCAGCGATCGCGTCGATATAACCCCGACTTAAACGCTCTAACTCCATACGAGACATGGCTTTCGGATTGACGGTAATGCCGCCTTTGGCTCCACCAAAGGGTAATCCTAAGGCGGCACACTTAAACGTCATCCAGAAAGCAAGGGATTGAACCTCATCCATCGTCACATTAGGATGATAGCGAACTCCCCCCTTGCCCGGTCCGCGGGTGTCATCGTAGCGCACCCGGTATCCCTGAAAAACCCTGAGAGAACCATCATCCATGCGAACGGGAATGGAGACACTGAGACTGGTTTGAGGAAATTTCAGGGACTCGATCGCATCCTCAGAAATAGAGGCATACTTCAATGCCTGTTCGAGTCGTTGGCTGGCATCAGCAAGTAAAGAATTGGACATATCGGACACCTTTACAGATTTTCTGTATCAAAAGCTACTAAATCTATACTTTTACTATGCCCGATTCCTAAAGTTATGAGTACCGCGTGATCCCCGAATGATATAAAACGAAATATAAGAATGAAGACAAACGGCAAAAGGCAGAAGGAAAACCTCGATGGTTCTTACCTTCTGCCTTTTGCCCTCTTAATTTGTAGTCATCTTATTTCATGGGAGAAAGCTCGATCTGTCATTTGCCATTTGTCATCTGTCATTTGCCATTTGTCATGTGTCATGTGTCATTTGTCATTTGGCATGGGTAGAAGCTAATGACCAGTGAAGAATGACGCACTCCTTGAGCTTTTATGACTCATCCAGGCTTGCGATGTTGGCGATTACAGTTTTGAATCTGCCCTGAGCAACTCCGCGATCGCCTGTCCTTCGGCGGGGGGGGAGGGAATTTCCTGGCGACGATCGGTAATCAACCAGTCTAGAGAAGCCGCTTGCACATCGATCGTTGCCCCCGTTTTATCCACACAGTAGCGCCCAAACACCAGCTTATCCACCAGACGCACTCCTGGACCGAGGCGTGAGTAGTCAAAAATGACGCTGTTATCCACGACTGCACCGCTACAAATCCAGCAGTTGGGACCGATCATGGTGGGACCAATGATAGTTGCCCCATCTTCAATGTGCGTCATGCCGCCAATGTAAACGGGACCCTGAATATTGACCTTATCCCAGTTCACCGCCACATTGATCCCGGTGTAAATGCCTGGAGCAACCTGGTGTCCGGGGATCTCCACATTTTTAACATCTCCCTGCAACACCGCGCGGATAGCGTGCCAGTAATCCGGCACCTTGCCGATATCTACCCACTCAAAATCCATCGGTAAACCATAGAAGGGAGCGCCAATTTCAACCAGTTTTGGGAAGAGTTGGCTGCCAATGTCGTACTCTACGCCGGAGGGGACGTAATCGAGCACTTCCGGTTCAAAGATGTAGATCCCAGTATTAATGCAGTTGCTGAGGGCTTCTTCAACTGAAGGCTTTTCCTGAAAGGCTTTAATTCTGCCCTCTTCGTCCGTTACGACGACCCCATAACTGGACACTTCTTCCTGCGGAACGGTTTTCATAATCACGGTGGCGATCGAGCCTTTTTCCCGGTGCCACTTCACCGCCGCCGTTAGATCCAAATCAATCAAAGCATCGCCACACAACACCACAAAGGTATCGTCAAAGAAGGGAGAGAAATCTTGAATGTGCCGCATTCCACCCGCAGAACCCAGGGCTTTACCCACCAATTCCCCATCTTTGATGTAGCCTTCGAAGGAGTAAGCAATTTGAACGCCAAAGCGCTGCCCATCTCGGAAATACCCTTCGATCACATCTGCCAGGTGGCTAACGTTGACCATTATCTGGTCGAACCCATGCTGCCGGAGTAATTCCAGCAGAAATTCCATTACGGGTTTCTGCATAATCGGGATCATCGGTTTGGGAATTTCGTAGGTGATGGGGCGCACCCGTGTTCCCTTCCCTGCTGCCAGAATCATGGCTTTCATAGGTTATTCTCTCAATCCTTCAGCCGTTAATTTTAACTGTCCAGGTCATCAAACGTCTCGTCAGCCTGAGAACTTCAGGTCACGCGATGCACTCACACTGCCCTGAGAGGCTAAAAGTCTAGTCTGTCAGTCAGCCAAGCAGCATGGCAACAGTCCTACTGGCGAATTCATCGTTCATTTAAATGATGCTCAAAACCTTGAATTTGTTGCCTAGTGTAACCTCGATTACTCTTCCAGGTCACGCTATGCTAACTCATTCGTATTATTCAGGCTGTCTGGAGCTAAAAGCGGACGCACTCGCAACTGCCCGTAGAATTCCTCCTGTTCCAGTTCCACTTTAGATTGGGCTGAGAGCAGCAATAATGCCCAAAAAATACCCACCCGATCGTGATTAGGCGAATGAGTTTCGGCGGCATGAATTGTCAGTTTTGCGGGTTTTTGCGATTGGGTCCACAGATTCAAAAGAAATTCAAAGTCAAGCCAGTTCTGAGTATCGCAAGCATCCGGCAAATGCTCGGCAAAAAATTGTTCCAGGGCGGCTGCCATTTCCGAAAGATTTTCCTGGTGCGCCAGTTGGGCGATCGCGCGCACCGTTTGAGATTTTGACTGGGCAGGGGGACGGCTCAACCGTTTGCGCGGGGACGGATCTTCCAGGGCAACGGCGATCGCCCGTAGTTGGTCGATCAAGTCTTTCAACGTGACTTTGCGGCGTTGAACTGGTTGGGCAACCGCCCGACGACGAATTTGCCGCTCTAAGTAAGGGGGCAGAGTACTGCCAGGGCTTTGCTCCTCCAGTAAGGCTGCTTCATCCAGGTCTGGCTGGTTTGCCTCCGATGGCTCCACCTGAGTCAGGCTATCGGCTTTCAGTAACACCAGCATGGAGGCATACAAGAAAGCCTGCCCCGAGGAGGACAGATTCTTCTCGTAAAGCTCTCGCCCATCCACCACAGGTGTCAGTTCACTCAGAAACCGATCGATGACCTCAATCACCTTGACATCCCAGGGATCAATTTCTCCTTGTTCTGCCATGTTGATCAGGAGCGCGATCGCATCCTCTGCCAATGAAAGCGCCATGAACCAAAGCCTCTAGCGTTGAGAAAGGCGAACAAACCAAACTGCCATTGCCACGATACTCATCAAGAGCACACCCGGAACCCACAAACTCCAAAGGCTGGAGGGATTAAGAAAATCTGCTGCCGTCATGACAAAATCCTAGCCCAAGTCAAGGAATTGCGATCAAGAAGGCAGAACAATCTCCGTAAGGGCGTTGCGTGCAACGCCCCAACCGTCTCACCTCATCCCCGTAAGGGCGTTTGGCAAAACGCCCCAACCACTCCATCTCCCGCAAGGGCGTTTGGCAAACGCCCCTATCCTCCCGTTCCCATAAAGGCGTTTGGCAAAACGCCCCTACCCCCAATCACGATTTTGAAATCAACTCTGCATCCGTTGTCGTCGCGTCTTCTGTCTTTGCGGCTGGGAGGAGGCGTTGCTGTTCAATTTCGGCTTTGTAACGCTCCACATTCTCCTCCAGTTCTTGAATCCGAGTGTCTCGTACCTTTACCTCTTTACCCATCTCCACCATGCGCTGCACCCGTGTCCAAACGCTGAAGACCCAGGCAAGTACGGCTCCGACACCCATCGCCAAAATCAGTTCAATGGATAAGGGTGCTTGAAGCTGAATCCCTTTGACCAGCTTGATCGGTACTGACTCGGTGTTTTCAATGCCAAACAACACGAGAGCCAAGCAAATGACAAAGATGACTACGAAATTAACTTGTCGCATACGCTTACTGATCCCAAACACGCTACTCAACGTTTTACCAGAGGGTGGTCAGAAATGACTGCGATCGGTTATTTCTTTTGACAATAGAACCGCTGGCTGGGGACAGGATTGGCAGATCACAGTGTCTCTTCGACGGGAGTCTCATCGGTTGGCAAGATAATTTTGCGATTACGGACTGCATCCAGGGTGCCTTTAATGGTGCCAGCGATCGGCACTGCCACAATGATGCCCAGGAAGCCAGCAATTTGCAGCCCCATCAGCAAAGCAATAAAAATCCAAATGGGGTTCAAGCCCGTAATATCTCCCAGCATTTTGGGTGCCAGGATGTTGTCTCGAATCTGTTGCAGCACCGTTGCCGAAATCGTCACCTGCACCGCTAACCAGGGGTTTTGTAACAACAGCAGCACGCCAACCAAGCCAATCCCCAGCGTCGGACCCACCAGGGGAATGACTTCAGCGATCGCAATCAACACGGTAAACAGCAAGGCAAAAGGCACTTGCAACGCCAGAAAAATGGGAATTAGCGCCAACCCCATAAATACCGCCAGCAGAATTTGACTGACGACGAAGTTATGAAAGTTGAGTTCTAAAGACTCTCGAAAGGGAATGCCGTATTGAGGGGGCAAAAGATTAATCACCCCCCGCCAAAGCTGTTGTCCATACAGCAACATATAAAACGCCAGCACCAACACTAAACTAACGGTGATCAATCCACTCAGGGTTAAGATCGCCAGGTCTAGAGCTTGTTTGGGCAACGTTTCTAGCTGGCTCAGAATTTGGTTGTTGATACGATCGCTGAAAGCCAGCAAGTCCAGGGGTAAATTTCGTGCCTTTGCCCAACTATCTAAGGTGCGAATGTTGTCAGCACTTGCCTCTAACCACCCCGGAATCTTGGCAAATAGTTGAGCCGTTTGCTCTGTGATGATGGGGACAACCGTAATGCCCAAAAATGCCAGGACGGCAACTGTTGCAATCAGAACTAACGTTACAGCTTGCGTCCTCGTCAGTTCTGCCCGTTGAAACAATCGCACCGGGTAGTTCAGCAGAAACGCCAGAATTGCCGCAATCACCAGAATCGTGATCAGCCCTTCAAAGTAACGAAAAACTTGCGTCACAAGCCACACATTCAATGCCACGATCGGACCGCTTAAACCTAGAACCATTAAGCGTTGGAGGCTGGCAGAGGGGCGCATCGGGGAAGGGGGGTTGGGGGTTGGGGGCTGGAGGTTGGAGCGTGAAGGGGTGAGGTGAGTGGGTGAGGCGAGTGGGTGGTCAACTCCTGACTCCTGACTCCTGACCCCTAATTCCTGTCGGCTGGCTCCTGACTTCCAACTGGGGATATTTCAAGAATCGTCCCAGGAACACCAGGAGGAGAATCAGCAAAGTGCCGATGCCGATCGGGTTGGGCATCCAGAAGACGGCTTCGATCGTATTTTGTTCGCCTGGAGTGAGCGACCAGATTAAAGTTTTACTACCCTGGAGCGATCGTGGACGCAAGCTGGATTCTTTACCGACGCTCCGGGCACCCCAGGGGGTTTTAAGCTGGAATTGCAGCCGAATCAGGGATGCAGGGCTGATTAACACATCACCACTGGATGATAAAACACCAAGCGATCGCAAATCTACGGCATAGGTCAGGTGTTCCCGCTCCAGCAACAAAAAATTGCTATGGGTCACGGTGAGATGGGAGGCGATCGCGGGTAAGCTGACTCCCCGAACCAGTTGTTCTTGATTGAAAACAGATTCAAAAAACTGGTTAAATTTCTGCTCTAACTCATCACTGTTTGTAAACGGAATTTTAATCGTCAGGGTTTGATCGGCAGCTTTCTGAGCGCTTCCACCCACCTCAGAAACTCGTCGTTCCACGGCTCGAATCCATTGCAGCAAACTATCCCCGCTCAATCTTTGTAGCCGTTCATCAAACTGGATTTGTTGGACAATTTCGCCTCGGTTCGGACTGTCGAACTGGACTCCCACATCGGACTTGACGCAGCCCGCAAGCACGATCGCCACGATCGCCACCAAAACCCAAATCTTTTTGGGATTGATCATTTTCAGATTGAAGAGGTGTTGCATAAGGGGAGACTATTCACGCCAAGGTTCACGCCATTGTGATGGTAGTGTCTCTCAAATCTATCTCATCACAAAAATAAATTTTTCTAGACTTTTACATCAACCAAAGCAAACTGCCCAGGAGCAACAGCACGGCGGTTAATGCCACCCAGACAAAGCGATTGTCTTCTGTGTTGACCTGGTTTAAATCGACGGACTCGACCTGGAAAGCAGGGGACTTGGGGCTGGTTTGTTTGGGTGGTGGATTGGATTGCCCCCCTGCACGATCGCGCTCTCCCTTGTCTGCGAGTTCTCCTAAGTCCGGAATTTGGGTCAGCCACTCCGGGCGCGTTTGTAACTTGGGGGCTTCCAGAATGTAAAGAATTCGCTTACCTTCCTTCCGGGTTCTCAAGTCTGGATGATGGGTCAATTTACGACAAAGGGCGATCGCCTCTTGCTGTTGTCCCATTGCTTGATACGCTGTCACCAGCCAGGTTTGCACCGTCCCGCCTAGAGCCGAATCGAGACTGACCAGGGCACAGGCTTTTTCCAGATGCTCTACCGACTTGCGATATTCACCCCGTTCAAACGCTGCCTTACCCGCCTCAAATTCCGTTTGCAGTGCGCTCGATTGATTTGCAGTCACTGTTATTCACCGTCTCATATTCGCCATCTAATTTAGATCCCATCCTAAGCCACGGGCAGGAAAAAGCGGAATGTGCTGCCCTGTCCCAATTCGCTTTCCACTTCGATCGTGCCGCTCTGTAGCTCGATCAATCGCCGAGAGATTGCCAGACCGATTCCCGTTCCCCCGGAGGCGCGATCGCGAGATCGATCCGCCCGCCAAAACCGTTCAAACACATGGGGCAAATCTTCCACTGCAATACCTTGTCCAGTATCGATCACGGCGATCCACACCTTACGCCCTTCGTTCCAGGCTTTGACCGTGATCATCCCTTGTTCGGTGTAGCGCAGGGCATTTCCCAGTAAGTTCATCAAAACCTGTTCAACCCGCTCTGGATCTGCCAGAACTAAGGGCAAGTCATCTGGACACTCCAACTTCAGGGCAGGGCTTTCCTCAAACAACTGATCAAAGAATTTAGCAACGATCGCACCCAGCAGCGGCGACAAATTCACAGTTTCCAATCGGATTGGCAAATAGCCCGCTTCTGCCTGGGAAAGTTCCTGCAAATCATTCACCAACCGCCCCAACCGTCCCGTTTCTCGAACTAACCGCTGATAAATATCAACGGAAGGATCGATCGTGCCATCGGATAACCCTTCCAGGTAGCCCTCCACGATCGTCAGAGGGGTTCGCAGTTCGTGAGTCAAATCTCCCACCAGTTCTCGTCGTCGTTGTTCCACCCCTTCCAGGTTTGCCGCCATTTGATTAATGCTAGTCGCCAACCGATCCAGTTCAGGAATTTCGTTATGGGGCAAGCGTTCTTCTAAATGACCCGCTGTAATTTTTTGGGTTACTTTTTCCATTTGAATCAGCGGTTGGGTGATCCGCTTCGCCACCAAGTAACTCAATCCCCCGGCGGCGGACGCTCCCAACACAACCGACCAAAACGCCCCCTTACTCCAGGCATCCTCAAACCCATCTACCAGTTTTTGCCGCACCCGCACCAGGTTAAAGCCACCCACCTGCATATTGTCTAAGTGCAGCACAAATAGGCGCGGTGAATAGAGTTTGCCGACTGCCACTAAGGTGCTCAGTCCCACAATCATCACAACCAGGTGAGACAAAAACAATCGTGCTCGGAGTCCCATTTTGGTCATGAGCTATGCCGCCGTATCTTCAAATTTGTACCCCACACCAATCACTGTTTTAACAAACGTGGGACTGGCGGGATCGGGTTCAATTTTTTTTCGTAGACGGGCAATGTGGGTATCCACCACCCGCTCATCTCCAAAGAAGTTGCTGCCCCAAAGTTTGTCGATCAATTGAGTGCGGTTCCAAACTCGCCCTGGATAGCTCATGAAGGTAGACAGCAAATCAAACTCCAGGGTGGTCAGATCCAACGCTTCTAGTTGTTCCTGATCAATCCGATGGGCAGCCCGTTGATCTAGATCGACCTGAAAGTGTTGCGTGCGGTAGGTCTGAGTTTGTCCACCCTGGCGTAAACTGCGCCGCAGCAAAGCTCGCACCCGTGCCACCAATTCCTTGGGGCTGAAGGGCTTGACCATGTAATCATCGGCTCCAGTAGACAAGCCAATGATGCGATCGAGTTCTTCTCCCCGTGCGGTCAGCATCAAAATGTAAGGATCCTTTACTCCTGGCTTTTGGCGAATTCGGGCACACACCTCCAGCCCATCTAACCCAGGAATCATCAAATCCAAAATGATTAAATCGGGCTTCTGCTCTTGAAACACCTGAAGTGCGCTGATTCCATCACGGCAAACACGACAAGCAAAACCCTCTTTTTCCAGGTAAAGCTGGATTAGTTGAGCAATTTCAGCTTCGTCTTCAACAATCAGAATTTCCATAGCGTTAAGGGGATTGGGGGTTGGCGTAAGCCATATCTAACTGTCATTTAATCGTCATCGGTCACTGGTCATTTGTCACTTGTCCTTTGCGAATGCCCAATGACTAATGACCATTTTTATCTTTTGGAGTACTAAAACGTAGCATGGACGGTTGGTATCGGTAGATCTCTTGTCTATTCTTGTCCTTACCTTATTTTGCTTTGCCTAAATCTCAATTCTATGACGGCTACTTTACGGAACGATGACGCGATCGAGTTCAGGGGCTAGCATGGAGTGTGAATCGGCGATCAGGTGGCAGATATGAATGTCGCGGTGCAGCAAGAAGGGTTGAAGCGGATTAGTCGGTATCTTCAGGAACAGTTGAAACCGCAGTCACAAGTTACGCCGCTCCAGGTTCAGTGTGCTTTGAAAGAGGGGTTGATGGTACTGGTTCAGCATCCACCAGGGAATGCACCAGATCCACAGCAGATTTTCAAGATACTAGAGCAGGCGATCGCAACCCTACCGTCTAACCTCCTTGCGACTCTACCCCCTACCCTGGCAGGTTCCCAGAGCAAACTTTTTCTGCGCGTTTTGGGACAGCAAAAGCCCTATGCCTTTCATCATGTTGTGTTTCCAGCGGCGAACCCGTTTCAAGCACCAGCGGCGATCGTAGACGACGAATTGCATACCGTCATCCAGGCTCCTGTTTCAGATCCGCCGCCAGAATCAACGACAAGCGCTTCCAGCCAGAATGAGCCGCTGTCACCCCAACCAGAGCCGACTGAAGCAGAGTCGATAAATGCTCCAGGTGGAGAGATTGTTTACTCATCCACTCTGGAACCGGACGAGGCAACGGCAGAGGGGTTGTCGAACTATGACCCGCGATCTCAACCTGTAACTTCTGGGGTGCAGCGATCGTGGGTTAAACCGCTACTTTTGGCAGGCGGCGGGGTGGCAGCAGCTTTGTTGCTGGGCGTGGGGCTATACGCCTTAACTCGTCCCTGTGTTATTGGCACTTGCTCCAACCTGGAAACGGCACAGTCGTTGAGTCAACAAGCCGCACAAACCTTGAAGACAGGGAAGCCAGAAGAATCCGCTCAACAGGCAACGCAGCAATTGACGGAAGCCAAACGGCTATTGGCGGAAATTCCGGGTTGGTCGGGTCAGCACGGCAACGTTCAAGCCTTGCAGCAACAGTTGGATCAGGTGTTAGCCGCAGAAGCCCAGGCAACCGAAGCCAGCCAGCAAGGACAAAGCGCTGCCCAACCGGCAACGGAATGGCAAACCACCCAATCGCTTTGGCAAAGCGCGATCGCTCAGTTAGAAAAGATCTCACCCGATAGCCCGCTTCATGCTTTTGCCCAGGAACGGTTAACGGCTTACCGGGCGAATTTAGCCTTCACGGGACAACGAATTGGTGTGGAACAGGATGCCCAAAAACGCCTGGCAGCCGCTCGCAAAACTGCCGAATTGGCGACGGCTCGGCAGAACGTGGCACAAAAGCCAGCGGAATGGCAACAGGCACAAGTGACCTGGCAGGTGGTTGTGAATACGCTGCAACAAATTCCCAACGGCACCACTGCTTATGCTGAGGCACAGCAATTATTGGAAAGTTACCGCCCCAAACTAGCCAGCAGTCGCGATCGAGTCACGAAAGAACAGCTTGCTCAAAAGGTGTATAACCAGGCAACCAACTACGAGAAGCAGGCAAAGGCATCGCAACAGAGTAACCAATGGTCGCAAGCAGCGGTTTCCTGGCAAAATGCGCTCAACGCTGCCAAACAAGTTCCCGCCGGAACTTCCGTTTCCGAGACCGCCCAAGCTCGTGCTTCCGACTACGCTGGATTTTTGAAGCAGGCTCAAACCGTTGTCAAAATTCGCGGCGATCTGGACAGAGTTTGCTTAGCATCCGGCAAAATTTGCGATTACACCATCACCAACGAAGCAATTCAAGTGAAGTTTGTCCCTGCCTACGAACGCAAAGTTCGCACCCTAGGCGGCATTAGCCAATACTCTGGCGATTACGACACCATGTATAAGGTGAATTCTCACCTCGCCTCCTTAGGCAATGCCCTGCAAGCCGTCAGCAACAATGCAGGCATCCCTGTCCAGGTTTACAACTCCGACAATCAACTCCTCGGAGCCTTCGTCCCAGGAGGGTAAGCCCTTGAAATTGTTCTCGATAACGAGAGTGAGACCCGCCTAATCTAGGCTTTAAAGATCGATGCTAGGCTAATTAGGTAAATGTCACTCAATGAAGAGCAGAGTGCTAATCTTGCCCGATTTCAAAGAAGCTTGCCCAAAAATGCGAGTTCTGTCAGAGTCTACAGTCTGCCTAATGACAGCAGGGCATTTCAAGCAGATGTTCCAGCTAGAAACGTTCCTGGTTCATTTGCAACCTACGAAAAGCAGATTGATCAGGCTGGTGTTACCTTGTTCTACACCAAAACGACCTATGCTCCAGACGGTAGTATCGTTCACGTTAAGCAGAAATTTCCATGAGTACGAGAACTGAACTCCTTACATCCCTTTTAAATTTTGACCAACCGTTGCGGCAAATTACCTCGACGCTGGCAACATTTGGCTGGGACAGTAATCGCTCATTGGTCGTTCTGAACCAGAATCATATTGCAATGGTCTTAACTCGCTACCTCAATGGTGAGTTATCTGAAGTTGATGTCGAAGGCTGGGCAAATGCGATCGAGGGACGAGAGGATATTACCTACAAAGATGACATTGGAGATGAGTTAAACGATGTAATTTATCAGTTGGCAAATCCTTTATTAACAGTGCCAATGTCAGAAACATTTGCCAAAGCCTTGCTGAAACAGTTGAGTGAAGGGGCGATTGTCTAAAATCAACCACAGCCACAAATTGTAGAGTGGGCATCGCCCACAAGCCTTATAATCAGGGCTTTTGGGAAAGGTGGGCACTTTGCCCACCCTACCGGAAACTTTATTAATTAAGGTAGATTACGCCTCGTATAACTCCAGTGGCAAGCCGTCTGGGTCTTGGAAGAAGGTGAAGCGTTTGTTAGTCAGTTCATCGAGGCGGATGGGTTCGGTGGGGATGCCTTTGGCGTTGAGGTCAGCCACAGTCGCATCCAGACTCGTGACTTTGAACGCGAGGTGACGCAGACCGCAAGCTTCGGGACTGTTGACACGATCGGGGGGATTCGGAAACGAGAATAGCTCAATCTGGGCGTTCTCTCCCACTTTCAGATCCAGCTTGTAAGAGTTGCGGGCTTCCCGGTAGGTTTCCTGAATGATGGGAAAACCCAGCAAATTGACATAGAAGTGCTTGGAGCGATCGTAATCGGAGCAAATGATCGCAACGTGATGAATCCCAATCATGATTACACCACGGGTAAAATCATGCCTTCTCGCGCTAGCACGCTGTTGGGGAAGACAGCCTCCACCTCAGCTTCAACATTATCCAGAAAATCATCTGAGTGGTTGGGGTCGTGGTGGAAGACAACCAGTTTCTTCACTCCCGCCGCTTTGGCAGCTTTGACGGCTTCTTGCCAGGTGGAGTGTCCCCAGCCAACCTTAGGTGCATTGGGGTCGTGATATTCCTCATCGGTGTAGCAAGCGTCGTAGATGAGAACATCCGCATTACGAGCAAGATGCAGTAGATTCTCATCCAGGCGATCGGGAAAGTGCTCCGTGTCAGTGGCATAAACGGCTGTGCGTCCCTGCCAGGTAATACGATAGCCCATTGCCGTGTTTGGGTGATTCAAAGACCCTGTTTCGATCGTGATGTCTCCCAGTTTCATCTCATCCCCAGGAAAGAGATCATAAAACTTGAGATCCGACTGCATCACCTGCATCGGCACCGGGAAGTTGGGATGCAGCATTTGGTCGTGCAGGCGTTGCTTCATCGTGGCACCGTTGGGCGCGATCGCCCCATAGATGTGAAAACAGTTGCCTTTCACGAAAGCAGGCACGAAAAAGGGAAACCCCTGAATATGATCCCAGTGAGAATGGGTGAAAAACATATAGGCTTCAACAGGCATTTGCTTCAGCAAGGATTTGCCCAGCACCCGTAAGCCCGTCCCCCCATCAAAAATGAGGCGCTTCCCGCCTACTCGCATTTCCACGCAGGATGTATTGCCCCCGTACCGCACAGTTTCACTACCAGGAGACGGGATGCTACCCCGCACTCCCCAAAACTGAATGACGAAATCAGCCGGGGCCTTTTTTCCCAAACCCAATTCTTGAGTTGCCTCTGATGTTGAGGTGAGTTCAAGCTCTGACATTGTCTATTACGCTTGCCTTTTCTAGCAGGTCTGTATACCGATGAATTTGAAGCAGCCGATTTTGGTCATCAACCAGGACAACAGTGGGAGAGAAGGATGCTAACTCCTCAGAGGACAGTTGCCCGTAGGTCATGACGATCAAGCGATCGCCCACCATGCCCAAACGAGCCGCAGCCCCATTAAGTTGAATTTCTCCTGATCCAGCGGGAGCCGCGATCGCGTACGTGATCAATCGTTCACCGTTAGAAACGTTCACGACTTGCACTTGCTCATAAGGTAGAATGCCCGCAGATGTTAAAAGAAGCTCATCAATACTGATACTACCCACATAATTCAAGTTGGCAGCAGTCAAGGTACATTGATGAATTTTGGACAGAAGAAATGTACGTTGCATATCCCAGAGGCTTCTCTTGAGAGAACCGTTGATGATGTTAAACACCCTGGATTGAGACTAATTACTGTATATTTCCCATTTTGCGGGAACCAACAGGGTTACAGTTACTCAAAAAGGTAGAAAACGCAATAAATATTTACAGTATGGAGGCTTAGATGCCTGAGTCTAAGCCTTTTATCCTATTTTGCCAATCTTTATGGCGCTTGAATTTATTTCGCGCTGCCTGCCTTAATACATTGCTCTACTAGGGGCATAACCTGATCAACATCTTTCCAGCCTAGAATTTCGGTTACTTTTTTCTCCAGATTCTTGTAGGTTCTGAAGAATTCAGCAATTTCGTCCAATCGATGGGGGGCAACATCAGCCAGGGACTTGATTGGTGCGTAACGGGGGTCTTTATCAGGAACACACAGGATCTTTTCATCACGATCGCCGCCGTCAATCATCTCCAGCATCCCGATCGGACGTGCTGCAATCACACATCCAGGAAACGTTGGCTGATCCATCATCACCATGCCATCGAGGGGGTCGCCATCGTCTGCCAGGGTATTTGGAACAAAGCCATAGTCAAAGGGATACTGAACCGACGCATAGAGAACGCGATCCAGAGCGAAGGCATTCAAGTCCTTATCGAACTCATATTTATTCTTACTACCACCAGGAATTTCGATCAGGACATTTAATAAACCAGGTTTTGGTTGAGGCGGAATACGAGACAAATCCACAACGATTCTCCCAAACTATGAACGTTAGCGAGGTTTCTTCCTCGAATAGCATTCTAGGGCAAAAGGGAGGTTTAGCCTGGAAACGCTTATGGGGTTTAGTGACTACACCGCGCCACAGCAATTAGAACTTGATGCCACTGATACAAGGTTCAACTAACTTGCTGTTTTTAAACCGATAAGTAAGATCTGCTGCATGGCTATCTTTAAGTAAGCTTTGTATTGTGAATAATTCCTTTTGTAAAGAAGGAAGATCATTTAGCGCTTTCAATAGCCGATTGAACTCCTGCATGGGCATATCACACTGTTTCAACGTGTCCGGAGTGATGCGGCTATGGAGACTGTGAACGATTAACTCAATAAAGGGCTGATAGGGCTTAAGACAAAACGCGCCGCGCTCGTACTGCTTCAAGTTGATGCCCCATTTCAGGATTTGCAAGCTTCTCGCCACAGAAGCCTGGTTAAACGTTGTCAAAGCGACTTGATAAACGAGTTCAGCCAGCTTTTGCTTTACTTTTGTTGGGGCAACCCTTGGGCTAAGGCAAAGAGCTTTTAGTTGAGCCAGTTGCTGGATCAAGGTGTCGATCGCAAACGGCACAACTTCCGACACGATCATGTCTCCAGAGGAACTAATCTCGAAGCAGTGTTTGGTTTCTAATGCGTTAACCAGAGTATTGATTTCGGTTTGATGATCCCAGTCTACTTGCCCCAGGAAAAAGGACTCTTCATAACCAGGGGGAATGCCTTGAAAGTAAATAGGCAGATTCTTCCCGGACTGCTGAATTTTGTAAAGAGCAACTTCCAGGCTTTCGGTGGGCCAACCCAAATTACGCACCAGCAGGAAGCGCAATCGTTTCGGTTGAGAAAACACCAGCGCGTTGAGCAGCAAATGTACCGCTTCTCCTACGTTTTGCCCAACCACGTAACGTTCTGGAGCATGAATGTTGATAGGGTGATCGGTTTCAATCTTGTGATCAATCTGCTCACACATGGAACTGTTGTTCAACATATGGGTGAAGCGCACCATGCCATACTGCACATTTCCTTCCTGTGCCGCCCTGGCGAACAACCATTCATTCACTTTTTTGGTTGCGGCGTACACTTCCCCCGTCCAATAGCGGGAGGATTTTCCCGTAGAAGAAAATATACAGTGCTGCACTTTGAACGCTTCACAAAGCTGAATAATATTTTCTGTTCCTATAATATTACTGCTGACTGTTTCCAGAATGATCTTTTCCGCTAAACCTGGAATCCGGATGGCAGCTAGATGAAAAACAATGTCAGGCTTTTCTAACTTGAAAATATGCTCAAGAGCATCCAGATGCCGGACATCCGCCGGGTAAAAGATCACTGTTGAGTCTTGTTTGATAATTGGTTGAGGATTAGGGCTGTTACATCGAGCATTATCGATCGAGCAAACTCGGTTTACCCCCAACTCCAACAACTTATCAATTAAGCACCGACCAACAAATCCCTCCCCTCCAGTCACCAGTACGGTTTTTCCGCGTAAACAACGACGCACCTCTTCTTCATACAGGTATAAAGGGCGAGTCCACGCTTCGTTAAAAGGATCTCCTTGCAGCCCTCCAGAAGCTTCGTAATCTCGAATTAATGCTTCGGTTAAGCTACTCAGTTGTTCCAGCAGTGCAGGCGATTGAGGTTCCGGTGATCCCGGTGGAACAAGCTGCTGGATGTGAGCAATGATTTCGCCACGAGTTAGAGATTTAGGTTGCATCTGAGGGTGCTATGAGTTCCAGCTAACACAGTTTCACCGACATGATGCCCTGATGTCAGTATTTAAGTAACTAAGTACACCACTGAAATTGCCAAATCTTTAATATGAACAAAATAAATGCACTGAAGGACTCATCTTTTCTTTACCTTGCGTATCACTTTGTATCCAGGAACACACTTAAGGTCGCACTCGATAGCGCTGATGCCGAGCCAGAAAGTCGGGGATATCCATTTTAGAAATGCGATTTGCTAGCTTTGAGGTACTTTCAGGCTCAGAAATATCTGTCATCACCTGAATTGCTGCTAATAATTCAGCTAATTCATGAGAAGGGTGAAGCTCTGAACGTTCCACCAGATCTCTCAAGCGCATGAGATAGTCCTGACTTTTGACGTATCGATCTTTCCAATGCTGAATCGCTGTTTCGTACTCGCTGGCTTGTTGTGCTTGCTTCAAAATTTCTTCCTGCATATCGGCTGTTTGGAATTCTAGTTCTGAAGCCCGAGTTTGATAGCGATCGCGGGCTTGTTCTAGTTCCTGGCAGGTATGCTGAAGGATTGCCTGAGTTGTGATTTGTTTAGAAATTTGAGTTTCTAGATCTTGAATTTTACAATAGGCAGCAAAGAGTTCCTGATCGAGTGGGCTATCAGACGATCGAGGCTGGGAGTTGGATTCGCGTTGCAGGCTGTCAATCAGGGCTTGCTGTTCCTGTAATTGCACATGGGCGCGATCGAGTTCAGTCTCAAGTTGTTCCACGATATGCTGGAGGTTGCTAATTTGCCGAGTCAGGTCAGCAACTTCACCCAACTGCGGATCTGGTGCATCGGTTGAGTGCCCCAGGCGTTGCTCTAACAGAACTTCTTGAATTTGCAGTTCAGGGAGCAGGCGATCGTGTTGAAACTGAACTTTTAACTGAGCTAATCGAGATTGTTGCCCTTCTGCCAACCCTTCAATCACATTCAGCAATGCTTGGAATGTTTCAGTTTGGTGCTGAGTTTGGCTCTGTTGACTTTCTAGAGCGCATTGTTGCTGGGCGAGTTGTTGCTTTAGCTGGGTGATTGCCCGTTGCTGGATGTTCGCAATTTCCTCTGTTGCTGCCAGTTGATTCTCCAGAAAGTGCTGGTCTACCAATTGCACGCGCAATTCTTCCAGGGAGGTGAGCGATTGATCTAAGGCTCTTTCCAGGTTTTGGATGCGGTCTGATTGCTTCTGAAGGCGCTTGCGCAAAAAGTCAAGCTCAGGTTCTGGTTCTGCTTGCAAACCCTCTATGCCAGGGGGCGCAATGTCCAGATCAAGCTTTAGCTGTGTCACCAGTGACTTTGCCACAACATCATCTAGAGGATCTGCCCACTCCGAAGCCATACTATCCTCAACTAACCAGGAACGCTGAACTGAACCGGGGTCGGTCACGCAGTACCTCCCACACGTAAGGTCTAGACATTCTAGCGGACTTCTGCCGTTATTCCTGACTTAAGCTCAGGAAATCTTTAGAAGCCTGAGCTTCTGAATTGGGAGCATTCTTAGGATCATTCAACGACCAGCGGTAGTCGATAGGGATCTGGTGCCGTTCACAAATCTCTTCCAGGCGTTTTTGCTGGGCGAGTGCTTTACGCAGGGTAATGATCAATTGATGCACCTGATCCTGAATGACTGGGCGACGATCGCCCGCCAGAGTCGTTTGCCGTTCGAGTAGTTGAAGCAGCAATTCGTAGTGAACATGAGACGGAAGGGGAACGGGTTCCATAAACTAGCCTGGAGAAAATAATTCAGCTAAGGCGATCGCTGGGTCGGGTTGCCGCATCAAAGATTCGCCCATTAAAACAGCCTGAACACCCGCTGCGGTGACTAACTTCAAATCTTCAGCGGTAAACAGTCCCGATTCACTCACTACCCGAATGCCGCGATCGGACAAAACCCCTTGCCGCTGAGACAGCAATGTACAGGTTGTTTGTAGATCCACGGTGAAGTTTTCTAAGTTGCGATTGTTAATCCCAACGAGAGTCACCCCATCCAGGGACAAGACGCGATCGAGTTCTTCTAAGGTATGAACTTCAACCAGGGCAGTCATACCCAACGTTGCCGCAATCTTGATGAAATACTGCAAATCCTTATTGGGTAGAATCGCCGCAATCAATAAGACGGCATCGGCTCCGTGCAGCCGCGCGTAATACATTTGATAAGGATAGAGAATAAAGTCCTTACAGAGTAGGGGCACGTCTACAGCCGCCCGAATGTCGCGCAGGTACTCAAAGCTGCCCTGAAAAAATTTTTTATCGGTGAGAACAGAGAGACAAGTGGCTCCTCCCCGTTGGTAGGCTTGAGCGATCGCCAAGGGGTCAAAATCTTCCCGAATTACGCCTTTGCTAGGGGAGGCTTTCTTCACCTCTGCAATCACGGCTGGGGTTGTTTTACTCTGCTGTAATGCGGCCAAAAAATTAAGGGGGGGAGATGCCTGCTGGACTTTACTGCGGAGTTCGTTCAACGGTAGAAACTCTCGAAGTTGATCCACTTCAGCTTCCTTGTGCCAAACAATCTCTTCCAAAATGTGACGCGGGGCAGCATCGGGAACTTTAACCTGATAACGCAGTTCTTGAACAGCAACCGCCGGATTTGGCGGACGACGACGAATTTGCATAGGTACTCTGAAAACGTCCTGGACTCTCTCCGCTCTGCGTGATGCAAGCGATTGTGATCGCTGAACGTTAAGTAAGTTTAACGAGAGCTATTTGATAGCGTAACCTAACTGGAGCCGTCAGAAAGAGGAAAGGTTACAGAAATCTTGAAAAACTGTGTCAGGGCATCCGGCAAAATGCCCCCCAGACAGGCTGATTTTGTCTAGCGTGATTGCGGCTAATGTGCTCCCACCGCTCGTTTATACGCCTCATCCAACACTTCCGAGAGGGTGGGATGGGTATGAACGAGAAACGCCAACTCGTGGACAGATTGCCGTTGAGCGATCGCACTCGCAGCTTCATGGATCAGGTCAGACGCATGCAGTCCAAAAATATGCACGCCCATCACTTCTCCGGTATCTTTGCGGTAAATTACTTTTGCTAATCCCTCAGTTTCGCCTTCTGCCAACGCCTTAGCATTGCCCTTGAAGTAGGTTCGAGCGACGGCAATTTCAAACCCTTCCGCCTTGGCTTTTTCTTGAGCGGCGGGTTCAGTCAAGCCAACAAACCCAATTTCAGGATGGGTAAAGGCGGCGGCAGGGATGCTGTGATAATCCACGCTCCGAGCACGTCCACATACGGTTTCAACCACTGCGATCCCTTGGGCAGAAGCGGCATGAGCCAGCATCATTTTGCCTGTCGCATCACCGATCGCGTACAGGTGAGGCACGGGTTGTCCATCCTTCAGCACCGCGAGATAATCATCAACCTGAATAAACCCGCGGCGATCGAGTTCTACGCCGATCGATTCCAATCCCAAATCCTTGGTGTAGGGAATGCGCCCAGTCGCAATCAGGCAAGCATCCACTTCCAACGTCTCCACCACTTCTTTGGTCTTGGCATCCGCTAATTCAATCACCACGGGTGAACCCGGAATGACCCGTTTTGCCAGCACGCCCACTTTGGTTTCAATATCGCGGGGAGTAATCAACACTCGTTGAGCCAGCTTGGCGATGTCTGGATCAAATCCTGGCATGAGTTGATCCAACGCTTCGATCAAGGTGATTTCACAGCCCAAGGCAGAGTAAACATCGGCAAACTCTAAGCCAATGTAACCACTGCCCACGATCGCAATCCATTGGGGCAACGATTCTAACCGTACTGCGTCGTCGCTGGTGAAGACCGTTTTGCCGTCGATTTCCACTCCCGGCGGCACGAAGGGCACCGATCCAGAGGCGAGAATAATGTCCTTGGCAGTGACGACCTTTTCTCCGTCTTGGGTTTCGATCGTGACTTTCTGCACATCCGCAACTCGTGCCCATCCTTGAATCGTGTCCACCCCCAGCCGCTTCAGGCTATTCGTCAACCCATCCCGTTGCTTGGTGACGATTGCATTGGCATGATCGGCGATCGCTTGTCGATCGAACGCCACATGCGCTAATTCAATGCCTAAAGACTTCAAATGATGGGCATCCCGCAACTCACGCACTTTTCCGGAGGCTGCTAGTAGGGCTTTTGATGGGATACAACCGCGATTCACACAGGTTCCTCCCATAATACCTGCTTCCACTACAGCCGTTTTCAGCCCACAACTCACAGCGTGGAGGGCGGCTCCATGCCCTCCTACCCCAGCTCCCACGATTAGCAAATCGTAATCAAATGACTCGCTCACAGTTTTCTCCTGGCATCTTCTCACCTATTTTCAACGGGATGTCACCCATCAGACAACCCTGTTCGATGTATCGCTCCATACTCGGTTGCGGTTCACACAATGCTCATCCACCCGTGACAATTCCGATACATGACTTATTGAACGATCCTGGGTATGATTGGGCATTCTGATCCTAAAGGTAACTGGGATTGCAGTCTGCCATTGTGCTTACTGAACTCGCTAACCGTCGTTTTGTTTGGAGTCGGGATGATGAATCAGCAGCAAGACGCGCGACGCGCTGCCGCTCAAGCCTTCTATGAATCGCTAGAGCAACTGCAACAAACCCTTGAATCCGCTGAGACCACGGCTGCACCTCCCCCTGTCAGCAACCATACGGTTCATTCTCGCGCCAAAACTGCCGAGACAGAAGCAGACTTAACCAATTTTGATCTAAACGTGTGGGCAGAAGCGATCGCCGACATCGATCAATTCATCCAAGCTAAGAATGCCCCTGAGGAATCGTGATTAGCCAACTCCTAACCCCTAATTCCTAACCCCCAACTCCTAACCCCCATCCCCTATCTCCTGCCGTTGCCGTTTTGCTTCGTACAGAATCAGTGCCGCCGCGATCGCTACATTTAAAGATTCCACTCCTGGACTGAGCGGAATTTTCACCGCTTGATCTGCCAGTGCTGCCAAATCGGGAGACAGTCCTGCGCCCTCATTACCCAGCAAGAGCAGCGTTGGTTTTTGTAAATCTACACTCCAGTACGAATCCTCAGCGGTTGGCAGCGTGGCAATGATTTGAAACCCCTGCTGTTGATAGTGATGCAGTTCTGCTGCCAGGTCAGGGCTAGTAGTCATGGGCACTTGGAACCAGGAACCTGCCGAAGCTCTTAACACCTTGGGATTGTCAATCTCAACGCTATCGGCACTCAGCAGCACCCCATCTGCTCCAACCGCTGCAACGGTGCGGATCATGGTGCCCAGGTTGCCTGGATCCTGAATCGTTTCCAGCACCAATCCTAGTTGAGTGAACATTGGCGCAGGCGTTGAAGTTCGCGCTAAAACTGCCACCACACCATCCGGTTCAACTGTAGTGGCGATCGCCCGGATTACGTCTGGACTCACGACCTCTGTCCGCTCTGCCCGTTCCATAACTTGTGCCGCAAGATCTGGATAACGAGTTTGCCAGTCAGGAGTGAAACAGACGGTTACGATCGCCCGATTGGCGACCAATGCTGCTTCCAGCAGGTGAGTGCCTTCCAGCAAAAACAGTCCTTCTTCCCGTCGTCCTTTGGCTCGATGCAGCGATCGCATTCTTTTGACTAAAGGATTTTGCAGACTGGTCAGCATGAGCAGGGAGTAGTGATTAAAATTTCGTTACAGAAACCACTGAATGATAAGAAAAATTAAGCAGTTGAACCGATTCAAACACTAGAAAAGCCTACCTATGAATAAGCAGGCTTTCAGACTTTTCTCAAATGCGGAACCCGGGACTTGAACCCGGAAGGTATTGCTACCACTAGAACCTGAATCTAGCGCGTCTGCCAATTCCGCCAGTTCCGCTTAATCATTGATCTAACCAGCGATTCATAATCATCAGACAACTGCGGACGACTGTCAACTGCTCCAGGGAAAAACTTTTTGAAAATAATCTCCATACAAAAGGTTCTTGCGTAGAATACTCCCAAAAAAACTAGGACAACTAAAAGGTTTCTTGTAGAATACAGACCGAAATTTAGAGCAACGCAGTTCATTACTGGAGGACAGAACCATTACTCTCTCTCCCACCCTACCTAACCCCAATCCCTCCCTTGAGGAAAACGATTCTATTCTTGAGATTTGGGGAGGTGCCCCGCTCGCTGGACACGTCACCATTAGCGGCGCGAAAAATTCAGCCCTGGTCTTAATGGCAGGAGCCATTTTATGTCCAGAGGAGTGCCGCTTAACAAACGTCCCCCAACTTGTTGACGTGGCACGGATGGGAGAAATCCTGACCTCCCTGGGCGTAACATTACAGCGCCAGGGCGACGGATTGATTATTAACGCCTCTGAAATTGGGCAATCTAGAGCGCCCTACGAATTAGTCAGTCAACTGCGGGCTAGTTTCTTCATCATTGGTCCCTTGCTGGCTCGCTTGGGCGTTGCCAGAGTCCCGCTTCCGGGTGGATGTGCGATCGGCGCGAGACCGGTGGATTTGCACGTGCGTGGGCTACAAGCTTTGGGAGCCGACGTGCAAATTGAGCACGGCATGGTTTACGCCAGCGTTAAGGGTAGCAGCAACCGTTTACAGGGAGCCAGGATCTACCTGGATTACCCCAGCGTGGGCGCAACGGAAACCTTGATGATGGCAGCGACCTTAGCAGAGGGTGAAACCATCTTGGAAAACGCCGCACGAGAGCCAGAGGTCGTTGATTTAGCCAATTTCTGCAAGTCAATGGGTGCTCGAATTCAGGGAGCCGGAACTGATACGATCGTGATTTCTGGGGTGCCGCGTTTGCACACCACCGACTATGCCATCATTCCCGATCGCGTGGAAGCCGGCACTTTTATGGTGGCAGGAGCGATTACTCGTTCTGAAATCACCCTGTCTCCAGTTATTCCCGATCACCTGTTTGCCGTCATTGCAAAACTTCAGGAAGTGGGCGTGCGCGTGGTGAATGAAGGTGCCAGAACCGTCCGCGTCATTCCGACCGATCGGTGTCGCGGCATTGATATCGAAACCTTGCCCTACCCTGGTTTCCCCACGGATATGCAGGCACAGTTCATGGCATTGCTCACCCTGAGTGATGGGGACAGCGTGATTTCAGAAACCGTGTTTGAAAACCGTTTGCGCCATGTGGCAGAACTTAACCGCATGGGAGCGGATATTCGAGTCAAAGGCAATATTGCGATCGTCCGAGGCGTTCCATTCCTCTCTGGTGCTCCCGTAGTGGCTCCCGACCTGCGTGCATCCGCAGCGCTGGTATTGGCAGGATTAGCCGCTCAGGGTAAAACCTCGATTCAAGGCTTACACCATCTCGATCGGGGTTATGAGCAACTGGAAACGAAGTTGCAAGGGCTAGGCGCGAAACTCCGCCGCATTATCGGCAACACCCGCTGACGAGCGATATAACAAGCGATATGCAGAGTTGGCGAAGATCTCGCTATACTGGCTGACAAAAACAGATTGATTATGTCTCTCCTCAAAGTTCCTCTCCTGGGTTTAAGAGCGGATCACTTTCGCCATCCGCTTGATCTGCAAGCAACGACCAATCTTAAGCAATTGCCTGGATTGGATACCTTAGTGCGGAATCTGCTGGGTCCAGTTGCGGAACAATACTTTTATCTGGAGAACATTGCCGCCAGTGTGCTGGTGAGCGATCGCCAACTGCCGGATCTGCACCACTTGCTGGTGGAAGCCTGCAAAATTCTGGATCTGGAACCGCCTCAACTCTATGTGCGGCAGCATCCAGTACCCAACGCTTACACCTTTGCCATGCGCGGCAAGCAGCCCTTCATCGTGGTTCACACCTCGTTGTTAGAATTGCTCACGCCAGAAGAAATTCAAGCCGTAATTGCCCATGAATTGGGACATCTAAAGTGTGAGCATGGGGTGTATCTAACGCTGGCAAACATTTTGGTGCTGGCAGCGGGACAGTTGCCGTTGGGAGCCTCGATCGCCCAATCCTTACAGGCTCAAATCCTGGAATGGGTACGCTGTGCGGAATTCACCTGCGATCGCGCCGCGTTGTTAGCCACTCAAAATCCTAGAGTGGTTGCATCCGTATTGATGAAATTGGCGGGTGGTTCTCCCACGCTTGCCAGCCAACTCAACCTGGATGCGTTTTTGGCACAAGCCCGCGCTTACGATGCCATTAGCAAAGACCAGATCGGAGAGTTGTTAAAACAGGCAATCACTGCCCAACTCACCCATCCAGTTCCCGTACTACGAGCCAGAGAAATCGATCGCTGGGGCAGCAGTCAGGCGTATCAAGCGTTGCTCGAAAGTCATCCTGTAGAGAATAGCGACAAGAACTCAGTTAAAGGTGGTTGGCGAAATTGGTAGTTTCAATAATGAATAGCTAACCAAATTGTTTCCTGATTGGGATCAGTCCAGTCAACACGGTGCTTGCTGTGGGCAGGAATGTTGATGTAATCGCCAACCTTGAGGCACAACGGTTCCTCATGCTCAAATGAGAGAACCGCCTCGCCTTGTAGAACAATCACCCACTCGTTTTGTTCCTGGTCGTACCAGCCTGTTTCGGGTGAGGTGTGCCCCCTAGAAACAATTCTTTCAATCTTCACCGTTTCACTGCTAACAAGGATTTCAAAGATCTCAGCCTCCAAATTTTCAGGTAACTTTGCAAAAATATTTTTGATCAACTGGGCGTACTCCAAAATCACTTGACTTGAGTATAATGAGAAAGCTAATGACTAAGGGCGAATGGCGGAATTGGTAGACGCACCGCACTCAAAATGCGGCGGAGAAATCCTTGCGAGTTCGAGTCTCGCTTTGCCCATTTCAGGAAAGGGAGGTCTAACCAGACCTCCCTTTCTCTTTTTGATAGTTTTTTCTAGTTGAATAGCTTGCTCAAGGCTGTGTTACCCCCAGGGGTAGTGTTTGAGGTCTTGCTTGGAATTAGGCTGATTTTTGATGAAACAAAACATAGGACATTCATTGAAAGCCAGGAGTTCCTATGCGAAGCTTAGTCCCTTTTGCCTTAACAACCACGATCGCGCTGATGCCAACGATCGCCCACGCCCAACCCGTGTATCAACCTGTAGCCTATTACTGTCAACCGACCCGAATTCAATTTGGTGTCGGCGGCAGTGGTGAAATGATCAGCGTTGACAAATGCTCGATTAAGAAAGCTAGTGAAAAAAGTGCTGACTTCACCTACTACCTGGATAACGAGCGCATTTTTGCCCAGGCGAAGTGTGCAGTTCCAAAACGATACTGGTTGACAATTGACGATCGCCTGAACCCCAATGGTCAGCCCGTTTATCCTCAGTCTCCCGCCGCTGCGAAAATGTTGAACTATGTCTGTTCTTACGCAGGCTTCTAAAACAGAAAAACTCCCCGGTTATACACCAGGGGAGTTTTTATTTAGCTTACTGAATTAGTCCCTAATGAGTTTCAGAGTGTAAAGCATCCTTGATTTTGGATTTAATTTCTTGCTCTTTCTTGGCGACAAAGGAACCTGCTTGAGCCAGTTTTTCACCCAGTCCAACTTGAGTTTGTTCAACGGGATCCGCTTTGCCCGCCTCTACTTCAGTCCGATTTTTCTCGTACCAGTCTTTGGCATTGTCCCAGTATTTCTCTAGTTGTTGCTTAACTTGGTCGTAGCGATCGCCATACCGTTCAGCCAGACGCTCATCTAATACAGCCAATTGGCTTCTGATCTTGGTGTACTGCTGCCGCACAATATTAAATTGCTTGCTTTCCCGCACGGTTGCAATGATCTTTTCCAACAAAGTTTTTACGTCGTCAGAAGATTGTTTGGCTTCAGTTTCGATCGCAACTAATGCTCCGTCTACTTCGGCTTCCAGTTGAAGCGTTTGAGCATCTAACTCAGATTGAAGTTGATCCACTTGAGATTGGGTATGGGCGATCGTCGTTTGCCGGGATTCTCGAATGCCATCGACCACACCCTCAACGGATGCCATCATCTCAGCTTTCGCTTCTTGTCCTTTTTCTTTGACAGAATCAATCACGGCGGCGATCGCATCTTTGGCGATCGTGCGAATTTCTCCTGATCCTTCCTTAATCTCCCCCACGGCTTGAGCCACGGCGGCTTTCACAATGTCACGAATTCGATCCGTCCTTAGCCCACCTTCCTGTTTTGCTTTTTGCAGATCGGCTGCAATTCGCTCTTTCACTTCCGTTGCCATCATTCCTTCTCCTTTCAATAACGAGGAACTCATCAACCAGGAAACACACAACCAGACCGAACAAACTTTTGGTCAACAAACTTGGAAATCACTTAAAATTTGCCTGCCAAATGTCTTGTCCCCTCTTCAACCCTATTTCACGGGCACCGCATTCACATTCATCACGGACTCAATATTTGCCTGAGCAGATTTTTTATCTTTTTGCGCCTTAAGTCGATCGCTCATCAACTGCGAGACTTCCGTTACAACTATGGTGGCAAGTAACCCATCATCAATCCATCCCACAATGGGTAGAGCATCCGGAGCGAGATCAAACGGATTGAGCAAATAAACGAAAGAACCTGCGATCGCCCACCAACGATATTTAGGGTTACGGATGACACCACGTAACGCTGTGTAAATCCAGCTTGAAAATGCTCTGATAAAAGACCGTTTCATTGATTATCTCCTCCGATTTCTATGTTGATCCTCGCTGATCCACCTACAAAAATCTGGTGTGGGAAACCCGCAAATCAGTCGTAGCAATCCCACCCTGGGACGGTTAACCGATCTGTTTCAACGGCTATCCGAAGCCAGCATCAACCGTTATCCTGGAAGGGCAACGCTGAAATTGAGGAGTGTTCGCATTGATGAACGTGCTGGTTGGTAAACCCTTGCAAGGTGGCAAATACACACTGGATCAGGTTTTGGGCGAGGGTGGGTTTGGCATCACCTTTCGGGCAACGCACCATTACCTGCAACAAACTGTGGTGATTAAAACCTTGAAGCCGACTCATCAACCAGATGCCGAGTTTAGCAAGGCTCAACAACAGTTTCAGGATGAAGGGCGGCGATTGGCGTTGTGTGTGCATCCTAATATTGTGCGGGTGAGTGACTTTTTTATTGAAGAAGGAATGCCCTACCTGGTGATGGACTACATTCCTGGCTTCACGCTGGAGGAAGTCGTTTTTCCCGATCGCCCGCTGCCGGAAGCGATCGCCCTGGATTACATGCGCCAAATTGCTGCCGCTCTTCAAGTCGTTCATGCCAATGGCTTGCTGCATCGAGACATCAAACCCCAAAACATTATTCTGCGGCAGGGCACCAATGAGGTGATTCTGATCGATTTCGGGATCTCGCGCGAGTTTACGATCGGCACGACCCAAACTCACACCAGCATCATTTCCACGGGTTACGCGCCTCCCGAACAGTACTTGGCTCAGGCGCAGCGATCGCCCGCAACGGATGTGTATGGGTTAGCTGCGACTCTGTACGCTCTGCTGACTGCCCATGTGCCGGTGCCGTCCATTCTGCGCGATCGTCAGCCCATGCCGTCTCCCCGTGACCTGTTCCCGGAAGTCAGCGCTGCTACTAACGAAGCCGTGCGGCGAGGAATGGCGCTGGATGTGCAGCATCGTCCTCAGTCAGTGATCGATTGGCTCAACCTGTTACCGGGGACTGCCTCCGTATATACTCCCGCTAGAGTGAAGCCAACGTCCCCCCCGCAAACCAGCGCCACCATTCCCGTGAGTCCTCCCGCGATCGCGCCCGAACCTGCCCGCTATCAATCCCCCGTTACCCCTACTACTCGCCCGCCTCGCTCCGGATCGGGCAAGTGGGTGTTGCTGGGGCTGGCAGTGGTTGCCAGTGCAGCCGCTTCTGCTCTGGGTGCCGTTTGGTATCACTCTCAAAACAACTCCCTGCCTCCCGTCACTTCCAATCCTGCGTCCTCCGTTTCCCCCTCCTCCTCGGCTTCCCCCACGCCTTCAGCACCGATCGCTTCTCCTGCTCCATCTCCCAGCCCATCCGCCAGCGTGGAACCGTCTCCCCCGTCCCCGTCTCCTTCCCCGACGAGTGGCAACACTGATTTGTCTGTACCCGCGTTCCCGACCGGAACTCTAATGAACACGATTATGAATCAGTTGGGGCAACCGACATCATCCAAAGATGGGTACTGGGGGCATACCCTAACAGCGTTGTACGATTTGATCCCTGATCAAGTGACAGTTGCCTACATTTATGACAAAGAAAGTAACAGGGTTCTGCAAACAGAAGCGTCGTTTTCCCAAACGGTCGATCGCACTGTCATGGCAGATACCTTGAACGGAATGTTAGATGGTGGATTGACGGCTCCGATCGAGCAAGAACTCACCAACATTTGGAACCGCAAATCGACCCAATACAATTTCAATACAGGTGCATTAAAAGGCACGATCGAGCGTAATGATAAAGATCGGATTTACATCGCTGTGTGGGAAGCGAGTTTGCATTAGTTTGATTCAATTTTTCCCTGCTTCCTGTTTACGCCTACTGAGTTAACCCATGACCCTGTTTACTTTGCGATCGCTCCGAAAAGATTTTGGCATCAAAGAGATTTTGCGAGATGCCAGCTTTAGCCTGGAAGAAGGAGACAAGGTGGGCTTAATCGGCACCAACGGTTCAGGCAAATCCACTCTGCTGAAAATGATTGCGGGTCTGGAACCGATCGATGGCGGCGAGTTTTGGGTCAATTCCGGTGCCAAGATTGTCTACCTGCCGCAACAACCGGAGTTGGACGAGACTCGCACCGTCTTGGAGCAAGTTTTTGCCGATAGTGGCGAGAAGTTGGCACTGGTGCGAGAGTATGAGGAATTGTCTGCCAAACTTGCCCACGGGCAGGGAGACACGAATAAACTCATGGCACAGCTTTCCAGTGTTTCCCAGCGGATTGATACTGCCGGAGCCTGGGAACTAGAAACCGCTGCTAAAGCCATCTTGAGCCAATTGGGGATTCAAGATTTTGAGGCGCGGATTCGGGATTTGTCTGGCGGCTACCGCAAACGCATCGCGATCGCCACTGCTCTCCTCTCAGAACCCGACGTGCTGCTGATGGATGAACCCACAAACCACCTGGATGCGCTTTCAGTGGAATGGCTGCAAAGCTATCTGAATCGCTACCGGGGCGCATTGCTGCTGATTACCCACGATCGCTACTTTCTCGATCAAGTCACCAATCGAATTCTAGAAATCGATCGAGGCGATTTGTTTACCTACACGGGTAACTATAGCTACTACCTGGAGAAAAAAGCCGAGGCAGAAGAATCCGCAGCCAGTAGCCAACGCAAACACGTGGGAGTGTTACGGCGCGAACTGGAATGGCTCAAACGCGGCCCCAAAGCCCGCAGTACCAAACAAAAAGCCCGCATCGATCGCATCCGGGATATGCAGGCGCAGGAGTTTAAACAAACTCACGGCAAAGTAGACATTTCCACCGTGGGGCGGCGGATTGGCAAGAAAGTGATTGAACTGGACGGTATCACCAAAGCCTATGGCGATCGCACGTTGATCAACGACTTCACCTATCTGTTCAATCCTGAAGATCGAGTCGGCATCATTGGCAGCAACGGATCCGGCAAATCCACCCTGATGAATATCATTACAGGACGAGTTCAGCCAGACGCAGGAACAGTCGAAATTGGCTCCACTATTCACATCGGCTATTTCGACCAGCATTCCGATGATGTGACGATGAACGAGAATCAGCGGGTGATTGAGTACCTGAAAAGCGTTGCCGAACTCATCAAAACCTCGGATGGCAGCGTGATTACCGCATCCCAAATGCTGGAACGGTTCCTATTTCCGCCTGATCAGCAGTATGCCCCAATCCAAAAACTTTCCGGCGGTGAAAAACGTCGTCTGTTTTTGTTACGAGTGCTGATGCGTGCGCCCAACGTTTTGATTTTGGACGAACCAACCAATGATTTAGACGTGCAAACCCTGGCAGTTCTGGAAGATTACCTGGAAGACTTTAACGGCTGTGTGATTGTGGTTTCCCACGATCGCTACTTCCTCGATCGCACCGTTGATACGATCTTCGCCTTCGAGTCAGAGGGCAAATTGCGCCAGTATTCCGGCAATTATTCCATGTACCTGGACTTTAAAAAGCAGCAGGAATCTCAAGCGGAAGCGCAGCAAGCAGAGGACAGACAACGGGCAAGCAGCAGAACACAAAAAGCAGAAGCACTACCCAGCCCAACCCCCCTTGCGAAGCGTGGCGCAGCCCGCCCCCAACCCCTAACCCCCAACCCCAAAAAACTCTCCTTCAAAGAACAGCGAGAATACGAAACCCTGGAAGCTCAAGTTCCAGCAATGGAGACCGAAAAAGAAGAGTTGGAAAAACAGTTGTATAACAATCCGCCCAGCGACTACGAAGCAATGCAGCGGATGACCACCCAATTAGCCGAATTGACCGCAGCGATCGAGTCGGCAACCGAACGCTGGCTAGAGTTAGCAGAACGAGTCAGTTAGCGATCTGCTTCAGCAAACTTTCGCTCTCAGCCCGCACTTTAGTCAGAGGTGGGCAGTGGAGAGAACCTTTTTCGGAAATCTCTTTATGCCCTTAGCGATTGCGTTTATCCAGTCGGGGATTGATAGGGGGAGCCTGCTCCAAGGCTTCTGGTGCTAATCGTCCATCCGGCGACACTTGCAGCAAGTCTTCCATTGACAACTCCTGGGTTTTCGCAAGGTGCCGAATTTCTCGCTCCAATCGGGCTTGTCCTTGCCGGAAAAAATCCTCTGATGGCGAACGGGTGAGGTCGCGAGAAAGGCGGTTCACAGGCAGATGAGCCGGGATTGAAACAGCCCTTGGATTCGCGATCGCCGCTGAGGATAGGAAACTCCAACTCGCGATCGTCAAAAAACCACCAGCTAACCAGCGTGAGTAATTGTGCATAACCAATAGAAACTCGCTACTCCGATCCTAACGCACCCATCAACCGGGGAACTCCCCTTCTCTGGGTTGGGACGGTACAATAAGCTCATGCCAGAACACGATCACTACCGAACCCTTGAGGTAAAACCGACGGCGACCCAGGCAGAAATTAAGCAAGCTTATCGCCGTCTCGCGAAGCTGTTTCATCCCGACAGCAACCAACAAGTTTCCAGCCACGACAAAATTGCCCGCCTCAATGCTGCCTACGAGATCCTTGGCGATCCACAAAGTCGTAAAAGCTATGACCAGCAACGCCGTTATCACGACCAGCTAGAAGCCGTTGGGGTGAGCGTGAGTAGACGGGGCGATCGCCAGCAACGCACGGCAACCGCCCAGGAGCGTCATCGCAAGCAACAGCAAACCGGACAGCAGATCGAAGCAGACCTTAAACAATGGTTAAACCAGGTGTATACACCGGTAAATCGCTTGCTGTATCGAATTCTCAATTCGCTTAGAGATCAAATTAATGATCTGGCGGCTGATCCGTTTGACGACGAGTTAATGCAAGATTTTCAGGATTACCTGGATGATTGCCGCAACTGGCTAGAACAGGCTGAAACAGTTTTTCGATCGCAGCCTAATCCCGCTTCTGTTGCAGGAGCAGCAGCGAATTTGTTTTACTGCTTGAATCAGTTGGGTGACGGCATCGAGCAGCTAGAGTATTTCACTGCTAACTACGACGAGCACTATCTCCACACAGGGGAGGAACTCTTCCGCATCGCTAAGGGTTTGCGGTACGAGGCTCAAGTGGCATTACGGACGATCGCGGCAACATTGTAATTTTGCGATCGTAGGTTTCAGCTTTTAGTCTGAAACCCACCTCAAAGGGCTTGTATCAGAGCAAGTCGTGCGAAATTTTACCAATCTTTAAAGTAACCGAGCTAGAGTCGTTACTACGGCAATCTACCCCTAGTAAGAACTACTCCTCAACGCTTTATGACTCTGAATCGTCGTCACTTTTTACTGTTTTTGGGCGCAACTCTCGGCACCGCTGCGTGTGGTCAACTCCAACAATTGGGTTCATCGTCTAGCTCGTCCCTGACCAAAACTTCAGTCAAGCTAGGGTTTCAGCCGATCAAAGGTCCCATGCCTTTAACCTTTGGCGCTGCCACCACTGAACAACAAGCCGCTAGCGAAAGCTATAAAACCGTATCATTCAACCCGATGGCAGCCGATCAGCAGGTAAATGAATATGGCTCCTACGAAATTGTGGATGATCTGGTGCTACCAGAGGGCTTTACTTACGATGTAATTGCTGCCTGGGGCGACAAGGTGGGCACCTCCCGCTTTGGCTACAACAATGACTACCTGGCGCTGGTTCCCACAGGCGAGAATGAAGCCCTGCTGAGCGTCAACTTTGAGTACATTAGTGCAGTGCCCTGGCAGCAAAGTTTTGAGCGTGTGATTGGATTAAAATTGCCCTTTAAAGAAGTGGAGCAGGCAGTTAGAACAGCGATCAAAGCCGTCCCAGACGATCGCATCCCTGGTCTAAACGCTTTTGCCTTGAAGAACGGTGATCCGATTAAGGAAAAGGTCAAGCAGATTTGCTGGGAAGGATTGGCAGATCAGGGTTTAGGTATTATCTCAATTCGGCGGAATGCCGATGGTAAGTGGGAACGCACCAACTCCAATCGCGATCGCCGCGTGTCTGGGGTATCCGGCTTAGTGGACGGGCGCTACTTGAAGTCCACTGGACCCGCCGTTACCATCTTTCAGAAAACCAAGGGACAGGGCTATGTGGATCAACTGGGCGACAAAATCATTGGCACCTTTCAAAACTGCGCGGGTGGACAAACCCCCTGGGGCACGGTGTTGAGTGCTGAAGAAAATATTCAAATTCAAGTTCCAGAACCAGTTTACGCAGATGGCACGTCGTTTGATCCCATCAACTGTCCGTTTAACATCACCGACGAGGAAATGGCAGGGTTGGGCAATGTCTTTGGTTTAGCGGGCAATAAATACGGCTGGATGGTGGAAATTGATCCAGCCAATCCTGATGATTACGGCACCAAACATACCTGGCTGGGGCGCTATCGTCACGAAGCCGTGGGCGTGCGGGCGGTAGAGGGCAAACCGCTGGCGTTTTATTCCGGGTGCGATCGCCGGGGTGGACACGTCTACAAATTTGTTAGCCAGGGGACGGTCAAAAATCCCACCGCTAAAGCTAATTCCCAGTTGCTGGAGGAGGGGATGCTCTACGCCGCTCAATTCAACCAAGACGGCACCGGACGCTGGATTCCGCTTGCGCCTGATACGCCTGTTGATCCGGTGTCCCCTGCGTTTTTGAGTGGAGTCATGCTGCCTCTGCCTCAACGTCCGGCGGGAGGTGCTTTTCCAGCCCAAGCGGATGAAGAGATTGACACCTTCAAGCAGAAATTCAAAACCTTGGGCGATCTGTACAGCGGTAATGAGTTGGAAAAGCAAGGGGCAATTTTGATTGATGCTCACTATGCCGGAAATGCCGCAGGTGCCACCTGTACTGCCCGTCCCGAAGATACGGAAATTGGACCCGATGGTGCGCTCTACATCACCTTTACCTCCGGCGGCATTAGTCGGCAGGACGGTAGCCCCGATATCCGCATTTTTCGCGGTCCTGATGGCAACACCGCCTACGAGTATGGCTGGATTATGAAACTCACGGAAGACAACAACGCCCCTGAGGCTAAAACCTTCCGCTGGGAAATGGTGGCAACGGGAGGCGAACCAGCAGCAGGCGGGATGGGTTTCGCCAATCCTGACAACTTGGCGTTTGACCCCAAGGGCAACCTCTGGATGGTGACAGATATGTCATCCGACAAGATGAATCAGGCAATTCCCAGCGATCGTCGCAAAAATGGGGTGCCTCTCAACCAATCCAGCCTGCGGGGTGTGTTTGGCAACAATGGCATCTGGTATATGCCCATGTCTGGGGAAGCCGCAGGACAAGCATTTTTGTTTGGCATGGGTCCAATGGATTGCGAAACCACTGGACCTTGCTTCACTCCAGATGCCAAAACCCTGTTCCTGGCAGTCCAGCATCCTGGAGAAGTCAACGGGACACGCCAAGACATGGCAGCGGAAGAACGAGACATCTCCCTGATGACTACAGACGGCAAGCCCTTTGTGCAAAAACGTAAAGTGCCGATCGGCTCCAACTGGCCCAGCAAACAAGCCAATCAACCTCCCAAGCCTGCGGTTGTCGCTATTCGGCGGATAGACCATGAGGCAATTACCGGATGAGCATCGTTATACGACTCACAGTGTCGGTGGAATGACTTTTTTCAATTACTAACGAAATGTTCAAAAAAGAGGCAGGATATGCTTTCAGCTAGGAACACCTAATCCAGCCTTGAATTCTAATATTAGGCAGAGTGTTGAGAACTAGAATGCAGCAATTGAATTTGGTGAGAGGAAACCGTCGGGTTGCGGTCGTGGTGTTGAGTGGTTTGATCCTACTTCTGTGTGGAGTGATCGTACCGCTTCTTCCCACATTTGGGCAGTCACAACCTGATGTGTTTGAGCAAGTCTGGAATACTGTCAATGACAACTTCTTCGATCCAAATTTTAACGGTGTGAATTGGCGAAACATGCATGAAAAATACCGATCTCAGGCAAGACAGGCTCGATCAAAACCTGATCTGGCAAGAGTCATTAATCAAATGCTAGCTGAACTGCAAACTTCACACACTCACTTCTATACACCGGATGAACCAGAATACTACCAGGTATTGGGCATTTTCCTGCCGAGAAACCCTGAATTACAACAGCAACTGAAGGCAGTCTTGCCCAATGGCAAGCCACAATACAGTGGGATTGGGATTTTTACTCAGCAAAGTCGCGGGAATACCTTTATTCGTGCAATTCTCGATGGTAGCCCTGCGGCTCAGGCAGGGTTACGAGTTGGTGATCGATTGCTGAGTGTTGAAGGGCAACCGTTTCACCCGATTCAGTCGTTTGTAGGCAAAGCCAATCAACCTCTGAAGCTCTTAATTCAGCGTTCTTCGGTTCCCAACAGTCAAACAGAAATTACAGTGATTCCCAAAATGCTGGATGGCACCGTGATGTTTTTAGATGCTATGAAAGCCAGTACTCAAGTCGTTGAGCAGGCAGGTCGGAAAATTGGCTATGTTCATCTTTGGTCTTACGCGGGTGAACAGTTCCAAAAGCAGCTTGAAACGGAGCTATTGTTTGGTCGTCTAAAAGATGTAGACGGATTTGTGCTGGACTTAAGAGAAGGATGGGGAGGAGCTTCTGCTTCTTACCTTCACCTTTACACGCCTCGAAATATCCGACTCACTGGGACTGCTCGAAATCTAAAGTCCTCCACATCTAGTTCAGCTTGGAGTAAGCCCGTCGTGATGCTAATCAACGAGCAAAGCCGCAGTGGAAAGGAGATTCTTGCCTACGGATTTCGCAAGTACAAGATTGGTGCTGTTGTTGGCGTGAAGACAGCAGGTGCCGTTGTTCAGGGCAACCTGTTTGCGATGAACGATAGCAGCGTTTTATACTTGGCAGTTGCAGATGTACATCTGGATGGGAAGCAGCGACTCGAAGGGGTCGGAGTTACTCCGGATATTAACGTTCCATTTCCAGTGGAATACGCTCAGGGTACCGATCCTCAAAAAGAACGCGCGATCGCTGTGGCGCTAGAAGCTGTAAATCGGCAGTGAGTGCCGTATAGCAATCCGGTTGGGGCGGACTGTTAGGAGATCTTGGTGATATTGCACAGGTTATTTGCACTCGCTCAACTGGAATGTTGATGAGCATTGCTGAAAATTTACAGCGCATTTGCAAAATTGTTGTTACTATGCTGCTTGCTAGGACGCAATTGAACCGCCTGTGAACTCTCAACCAAACGAACCCGCGAACGCCAAAGCACCCCGACCAACCTTGAAAAAAGTCTCCAGACGAGGCTACCGTTGGCTCTGGATGGGGGTGGTGCTGACAGGAGTGGCAGTTTTATCGGCAACTGCGGGCGCATTTCTGGCAATGACAATGGCAAGTACGCCGCTCATGCAACGGAAGCTTTCGGCAAAAGAGGCGGCGGTCTTCTCCAAGGGCGATTTATCTTCGGTCAACAATCTGCAATTGCCGGAACTAACTCGCCCTGTCAACATTTTGGTGTTAGGTGCCAAAGTGTTAACCAGCGATTTATCCGAAGCGGATCCGAGTCAGCCCGATCGCGGCTACCATGCCCTGGTCAACTCCTTTGATGGGTTGACTGATACCATGCTGCTGCTGCGGTTTAACCCGGAAACCAAGAAGGTTGTACTCTTATCCATTCCCCGCGACACCCGGGTAGAAATTCCGGGCTATGGAGCCAACAAAATCAATGCAGCTAACTCGTTGGGCGGTCCTGCTTTAAGCGCCCGCACCGTGAGCGAGTTGCTGGGAGGCACAGGCATCGATCGCTATGTCACGATTAACGTGCAAGGGGTAGAAGCGCTGATTGATGCTTTAGGCGGAGTAACGGTCACCGTTCCCAAGGATATGAAATATCAGGATGACAGTCAGCATCTTTATGTCAACCTGAAAGCTGGTAAACAGCATCTCAACGGCAATCAAGCATTACAACTCCTGCGGTTCCGCAACGATGAATTAGGCGACATCGGACGGGTGCAGCGGCAACAAATGGTGATGCGTGCCCTCTCAGAACAGGCACTCAACCCCGCAACCGTGGCACGATTGCCCAAAATTCTGTCGGTGATTAAGTCTCACATTGATACCAATCTTTCTGTAGAGGAGCTGGTTGCCCTGGTTGGGTTTGCCACGAATATCGATCGCTCCAATATGCAGATGCTCATCGTTCCGGGGGAGTATGGCGATATTGGCACCTATGGCACGAGCTACTGGCTTCCCAATCCCGATCGCATCCAGGCACTCTCCGCCCAATTTTTCAACCTGGGGACTGCCTCAACCGATCGCGCGAATCCCGCCGATCTGCGAATCTCCATCCAGGACAGCACCCGCCGCGCAACCCCCGAAACAGTTGCAAGCCGACTAGGGCAGGCTGGTTACACGAATACGATCGTCACCGATCCCTATGGGGAGCCTTTAACGGCAACCCGAATTGTGGCGCAGCAAGGCGATGTGAAGAGTGCTGAAGCCGTGCGATCGCTCCTGGGATTGGGCGAGATTCGGGTTGAAGGTACAGGCGATTTAGGGTCAGACATCACCATTCAACTGGGTCAGGACTGGCTCCAGCGCCAATCAGCCCAACCTCAGTCGAATTCTCTCTCTACTCGGTAGCTCCAAAATTTTCCCCTATTTCCTAGGGTGTGTTTTAAAACCTTCTAGTCATCTCAGTGCTGAGTGGGGATCCCCCTAAATCCCCCTTCAAAAGGGGGACTTTGAACGGTTCGGCTCCCTCCTTTTTAAGGAGGGTTGGGGAGGATCAATAGGGTTTTAAAACACGCCCTAGCTCCTTTTTCTGGCATTGCTCCGTTCAGCATGACAAGTCGGGATTCATATCCTCGTTCCGCAACGCCCTTTTTCCTTTCCCTTCCTCCCCTTCTGATAATGATTGTTCTAAGAAGTACAACAAACGGGGGGATTCAACCTTATATTGGAATAACTTGATGCGTCACCATTCCAAGCCCTTCTAGCACGTTTGTTTGATAAAAATGTCCACTGTTAAATTGACTAATCGCCAACAGCAGGTTCTTTGGGCAACTGTCCGCCACTACATTGCCACGGCAGAACCTGTTGGCTCGGAGGCTCTTGTCAAAGAATATAATTTGAGTGTGAGTTCAGCCACCATTCGCAGTGCAATGGGGGTGCTAGAAAAAGTCGGGTTGTTATATCAGCCCCACACCTCTGCTGGGCGGGTTCCTTCCGACTCTGGGTATCGAATTTATGTGGATCAACTGATTACTCCTGCCAGTTCGTTTACAACTCAGATTGAGCAACTGTTGAGCGATCGTCTCAACCGAGAAGACCATAACCTGGAGGCGCTGTTACGGGGTGCCGCCCAAATTTTGGCAACGGTCAGCGGCTACATTGCCCTAATCACCATGCCGCAAGCCTATACTACCCGTCTACACCATGTTCAGTTGGTGATGGTTGATCCGGGGCGAGTCATGCTGATTTTTGTCACCGATGATTACGAGACGCGATCGACCTTGATGGAACTGCCGCCAACCTTAGAAGGATCTGCACCAGATATTGAATTGCTGGAACGGGAGTTACAAATCCTATCCAACTTTTTGAACAGTGAGTTACGCGGAAAAGTGATCGCGGAGTTAGTCTCTTTAGATTGGGGAGAACTTGATCGCGAATTTCAACGGTATGGCGATTTTTTGCAAGCAGTGCTCACAGAGTTGGGTCGTCGCTCTCAAACACCAGCACCTACCCAAATGATGATCAACGGGTTGTCAGAAGTCATGTTGCAACCCGAATTTTCCGAGGTGCAGCAAATCCAAACGATCGTGCATCTGCTAGAAGACGAGCAAGATCAACTCCTGCCCCTGATCTTTGAACCGACCTCGTTTGAGCGATCGGGTAAACGTGTCATGATCCGCATTGGCTCAGAAAATCCGCTAGAACCGATGCGTTACTGTACCTTGATTTCTTCTACCTATTGCAAAGGCTCTGTTCCGGTTGGTAGCGTCGGCGTGTTAGGTCCCACTCGCATGATGTACGAAAACGCGATCGCCCTGGTTGAAGCTGCCGCTGACTACCTATCAGAAACTTTAAGTTAGTTAGTCATTGGTCATTGGTCATCAGTCTTTTGCTCTTTGTCAATGACGAGTGACCAATGATGAATGACATTTCATCTCCTCGTTCTTAGATAGGGTTCCTGTTGTTCTGGGAACTCTAAACTTGTAGCCACTGAGGACGGTCCCATGCTGGGAATGGTTTTGTCTTCGCTGGGAGTGTGGATTCTCCTACCCAGTGCTTTCTGGATGCTAATGATTTTCGATTGCGTTCGCAACGAACTCGATCGCCAAATCTGGCTATGGATTTTGCTATTTCTCAACGTTGCCGGAGCCGTAATTTACTTTATCGCGTGCTACTTACCACGCTCAGGTTTTTTACAAGCAAATGCTTTCAAACGTTGGACGCTCAAGCAAGATCTCTGGAATGCAGAAGCAGGCATTCGGAATATTGGCAAACCACACCAGTATGTAACGTTGGGTAACGTGCTTACCGAAATTGGGCAACTCGATAAAGCGGCTGACGCTTATCAACAAGCTCATGAAAAAGAGCCTAAAAATAGTCATGCTTTATGGGGTTTAGCCTACATCGAAATGCAACAAAAACAATATATTAAAGCGAATGAGTATTTGCAAAAATTAATCACTTTAGATCCAGACTATAAATCTGGTGAAGCATCACTTCTTCACTGCAAATCTCTTTACGAATTACAAGATTGGGAAAGTGCAAAAAAATATCTAAGTGAAGATATTCGCTATTGGAGTCATCCAGAATCTTCTCTGCTTTTAGCTACCATTCAGAAGCAAGAAGGAGACCCACAATCAGCCCGCGAGATCCTGGAGACGATGATTGCTAGAGTAAAAGCTTCCCCGATTTATCACTATCGTCGCCATCAGCACATTGTTCGCAAAGCTGAAAAGCTACTTAAAGTGTTGTAAGTCGGACTCAACTCTTTTGGGCGTATCGCTGATACTGACCCGTTTCCCATCTCCAGGCAAAGATTTGGTAAGCGAAAGGGAAAGCACATTTCTGACAATAATCGCGCAGAGATTTAGCTGTCTCAAGATTGATCGTGTAGATGTTGAGTCGATCGCCCACAAACAAAATTCGAGGCATGGGAGTCATGGCACTGGCAAGGGCTAAGAGTACCAAAAAGGGCGCATCGGTTTCCGCTGCATTTGGAGAGAGTGAGCGATCGCGTGATTGTTCAACCCAATATTGTTCAATCGTTTGATCAATTGTTGCTTTCAGTTCTTCAACCGTAAACGGCTTCAGCAAGAAACCATAGCAGTTCAACAACTGCCTTTGATGCAGCATATCTCCTGGTTGCGTGGTCATATACACAACAGGACAGCGCACCTCCCTTAAAATCTTCCACCCTGCCATAAAAGCATCTAGCTCCCCGTGTAGAGGCAAATCCAGCAACACAATATCAGGCACTTTAAGCGTGGCAAACTCGATCGCTTTTTCAGCCGAGTTCACAATTCCGGCGATCGTGTAACCCTGCATTCTCAGGCTTCTGGCAATTAGCTCTGCCATACTCAAAGTACGCTCTGCAATTAAAACTTTGACTTGGGAATGAATAAGAGTCATTTTAGGCAATCTCCATAACACATGAGCAAGCTACCCGTGCTGCACTTTTCAGCAGTCTTCAACCCGGGCAAACTCGACTCACAACTTCAGAATAAGCGTTGATCTAAGGAGTTGCCTTCGTCCACTTCATTCATCTAAGTAGGGGATGGGCATAACCGAACTAACCGACTTTGTTGGGTGGGATCAAGGACTTGAAATAGGCTATTAACCACTGCGATCGTGAAAAATAGTCAGTCATCACTCAAATGAGGGGAAAACCGCACCAATCCCGAAAAGATAGGGGATCTATGACATCAATAGAAATTATCCGGAACCCATCTTGATTCAATGGTTTCCTCTAACAGAAGTCATTAACTTTTTCTGATTTTGACTTTCAAGAAGTCTGTATGGACTTCAGTTTTAACTTGCAAAATTAGCCCCTTTGCAATCGATTGAGACTTGAACACACACACTACCTCTAAGGATGCAACTGTCTATGTTTACCATTCGCTTTCAAACGATTCAATATCGCCCTGACTTACTTGTTACGCTTCGAACTAATGTTGATGGTTGGGATAAGGACATTACTGGAATTTACGAGAATGATGAATGGCGCTTCGAGCTTACCGAAACTTCTTATCCTCAGGGATTGCAATTTAAGTTCGTACTAGAAACGAACTACTGGATGAATGGACAAAATCTGCAAGTTTTCCCCACTGCAAATGCAAACTTTGTTTTTAACGAAGTTGCAGTTCAGTTTCCACTAATTGATGAAATGGTGGTGGAAAATTCCCAAGTACAACAGCTTTTCTTTCCACCCAATTTGAATGAGAACCAACTTTTTGATGTGATTATCATTGGTTCTGGTGTAGGGGGTGGGGTATTAGCCGATCAATGTTCGGATCAAGGGCTAAATGTTTTAGTCCTGGAAGCGGGAAGTTACCTGTTTCCAACTCATGTTGCCAACCTGCCCCGACAGCATCAAATTGGGCAGTTCAGTAAGCACGTTTGGGGCTTGTATGACGAGTTCAAGGTGAATAACTACATCAACACACCCAACTCTAACTTCAATGGGGGGCAGGCTTTTAATTTGGGGGGTCGATCGATCTTTTGGGGTGGTTTGATTCCGCGCATGATGCCCTGGGAACTTGAGTTTTGGTCGCCAGACATTAAACAATATTTGGAAAATAACGGCTACGAACTGGCAGAAGACTTGATGAATCGCAGCACTCTACCCGCTTCCGCTTACCATCAAAACATCAAGCGATCGCTGCGGAATGCCCTTCCCGAATACAACCATCTGGATGCACCCGTAGCGGTTCAATACTCCAACGGCAACCTCAGCACGATTCCCACAGGGATGTTTTCTACCGCCGATTTGCTGATGGAATCCATGCTCACCAATGGACCTTCTGGTAATCAAACCTTATCGATTAACCTCAACCATGTCGTCACCCAAATTCAAACCAACGGCGACAATGTGACCGGGGTCACTGCCTACGATTTAATTGCCAAAAAGTATCGGACTTACCGAGCGAAAGCCGTAGTGTTAGCTGCGGGCACGATCGAAAGCGCGAAAATTGCCCAACTTAGCAATCTCCGTAACCCCAATAACCTGCTGGGCACCGGCATCACCGACCATCCCATCTACTTCACCCATTTCGCTATCCCCAACAACTCCCCCTTCTACAACCCCCAGGAATGCAGCAAAATTGTTTCCCAACATCAGAATATTTCTGCTACGAATCACGCCTACAACCTGGTACTGGAACTGGGAGCGGACTTTAACCAGGGACGATTTATGGATGACGACAGCCTGAAACAACACCAGCAACTCAAAAACAACACGATGCTGTGCGAAATCGTTTTTCTTTTCAACTCTCCTCTGATCAATAGCAACTTTGTTCAGCAAAATGGTGCCGCGATCGTTAAACCCCAAGTCAACATTCAGCGCAGCCCGACTGCCGATCCTTTTTGGGGTGAAATCAACATGGTCAAAGATCGGATTATCAATATGCTAGGCGGCGTTCCTCTGCCTGGAGGAAATCTCAACTTGAATGAAGCTGGGCTGGGTGGCGTCGCTCACGAGGTTGGAACTCTGCGACTGGGAACCTCCACGACTGGAGTTGTCAACACAAACCTCAAATTTCATGCCTACAACAACCTCTACGCCTGCGATTTATCCGTATTTCCCACCTCTCCCGCTGCTAACCCCACCCTAACTCTGGCAGCATTAGCGATTCGATTAGCCACTCACTTAAAACAGGTTGTCGGGTGAATTAAATAATACCGAATCGAGTAGTTAATTTTCGCACCTTGCTTTATCCCAGTTTCTCTAATCAGAAGCTGGGATAGCTTGTAAGCAAAGAAGATTGAAATAGTTTGAGTCGAAAACTTTTTGCGATCGCATCCGTACAGCAAGCATAAAAAATGAACTTTAGTTCGGTAAAACCACTAATTTTTAATGAACTCGCTGAAATTTAGTTTGCTCAATCAAAAAATATTTTGATAGCAACTCCAATCTGTTCTTTAAAGTTTAAATGATACTCATTAGCCGTAATTCTACGGAGAACGCACAACTGAGATAGGGCTTATTTCAAAAAGCTCATATCAGGGTATTCGCCCTAATTAATGAACTTTTCTTTAAAGAGTTTGGATACTAAATCACGAAAGTTTCATAAAAAAACTGTTTTTATTATTGATAATAGCTAATGGGAAACAGCATTTTCTTGATGTCTGTATCAATCGATGCCCATGCAAAAAACATTTACTTAAGTATTATCTAAAAGTTAATAAACCCCTTGCTTTTCTAGATTTAATTTCAGCTAATTAGCTGAATATAAGAACCCATTTGGAAATGCTAAGTTTAAGACATCGCAAGATTCTCACCTTATCCACAATGGCAATAGTTCACAGAGCTTTGAATAATTTACTATTTTTGCTCAAAGACCAATTGAACCATAAGTCAACGAATAGCAAACGGAATAGATACTGATTAAGCGCTGGTTTTATACCTAAGGAAATTTCTACCCATGCAGTACGAATCTTTAGAGCATCAAAGAACTTCAACCTTAGAGATAGGGGTATATGAATGTGAAGTCCACCTCAAGTTTAGATTGATTGAAGAAAAAGGAACTTTGAGTGAGCACGGGTCCTTGTTAGAAATTCTGATGGATGCGTTCGCGTATGGAGCAGATGAGTACTTGGAATCAATTCAAGTAGAAGCAACGGCTCAAGAAATATCTGAGCTTCAAGCATCTCCGCAGTTGCGGCGACAGCTCATTCGATTACGAAACTCTAGTGAACTCTAGCTTGGGGCAGAACGCTTAGGACAAGGAAAAACTGCACAGCCACTCCTGAGTAGACGTTCTGCCTGTCGTATCCGATTACAAATAGCTGCGATCGTAACTTGATTCTCATCGCTGTGTAAATTTGTACCCAAGCCACGTTAAAATAGCGATGAAACGGAGAGTAGAAGCGTTTCCGTTCTCGTCCCAAGGAAATTCTGCTTGACATTGGCTCAAGTTTTCGATACCTTGGGAAATGTCCGAAAAAACACGCCCCCATCGTCTAGAGGCCTAGGACACCTCCCTTTCACGGAGGCGACGGGGATTCGAATTCCCCTGGGGGTATACGTTTAGGACACTTTCAACCCCTTATCTGATGGGCTAAAACCCAAATGGTAAGGGGTTTTTAGTATAACTAAACTTTCTTGAATCCTGACTACCATTGACTAAACCCTACTAACCTGGCGAAATATTTAAGCTCAAATTTAGGCTATGAATTTTCAGTCTCGATTGGCACTCATTTCACACTCCATCGCTTCTCAATTGTCCTTGAGTGGCATCGCTGCCAGGTCATGGCGGCGATGGCAAGAGGCACAAAGTGCTTTCAAATTGGAGCGATCGCAGTAGGTTTTATCTCGGCGCTGGTGAGTGGGTAATGACGATCGCCTTTCGCTCCCACTTCCCCCAGTCGATCGCCCTTCTTATCGAGTTCATCGTTGCGATCGTAAAAGACATACACCACCCCGAACTCACTCGCAATTTCATTGACTGTTTTCAATCCTTTGATGGCTTCAAGATCTGCTTTGGTCTTGAACTCGGCACTGTATTGTTTTCGCTGCATAGTTTCTGCCACTCGGTAATTTCTCTGACCCATTGTGCAGCGGCTCTCTCTTATTGCTTTGTCTAGTTTATGGGGGATACTATAGGGTGCGATCTTCGGCAGCACCCACGTTCTATCTCTCCAAACCGCTGACATTGCTGCCTTGCTCTAACTTCATAGACCTTAGCTTTTCAAGCTTGATCTATTTAGGAATGAGAATTTAATTTATATAGCTCCGAAATTTTCCTGGATGGGCGAACGACCGTTTGCCCCAACCCACTAATAACTTTTCGATCTTACTTAATCCACGATCCTTAGTTGCTGATGAAATGAAAACTGGAGCATTGTTTGATGCCACAAGGTGTTATCGATATTTGCTATGGCGCGAGTGGAATGTTGACTTGCCCAAAGTTGGGTTTGTGATGCTCAATCCGAATCGGGCAGATGCTACCCTGGATGACCCTACTATTCGGCGTTGTATTAGATTTGCCCGATCGTGGGGCTATGGTGGGCTAGAAGTGGTCAATTTATTTGCCTACTGCACGGCTCACCCTAAAAACTTGCGTCATGTCACCGATCCGATCGGTGCAGACAACGATCGCATAGTGCAAACTCTGGGTCAACGAGTTGATCAAATTGTTTTAGCCTGGGGCAATTGGGGCACTTTGCATCAGCGCAATCAGGTTGTACTTAAATTACTCGGTTGCCACTCTCTCGCCTGTTTTGGTTTGACTAAGCAGGGGCAACCCTGTCATCCGCTGTACCTCAAAGCATCTTTGCAACCGATTCAGTTTGTATCAACGTTGAGGCAGAAACCGTGAACCGTTAGCAGGAAATGGTAGAGTGATCCACTGGGGTAGTGTGTGCCTGAAGTCTTGTGTGCTACCTCTGATGAGGAGGAGATGATGCCGGAAGAACAGCCGCCTATACCCGAATCTAGCGATTCTGATCAGAGTGATTCTGATCAGAGTGATTCTAAGCAACCAGACTTGACCGCAGCAGATTCACTAGATCAATCCTCATTTGAACCGGAGAGTTCCAAGGATTCTGAGCAACCAGACCTGATAGCAGAGGGTTTTCTAGATCAATCCTCGCTTGAACTCAAAACTGCAGTTGAACTTCAACCTCGATCGACCCCCGAACCAGCACCCGTCACTCCTGCGTCTACGGCTCAAAGCCAAACCCTGCAAACTTTGCAAGCTTTTTGGCGAGACACTCAGCCTAAGTTGAAAGCTGGAACGATTAAGGTGTTAAAAACCACCATTCAGCTTTTGGAAGGAGCCGTAGCACGGTTGGAAGCCGACCCCAATTCTGCCGCTGCAACCCCAGCCTCATCTGCCCCTCCAGGCTCCCTGCCTTCCCGAATGAACGATTTTGGGATAACACTTCAACAGGGTTGGCAGCGCTTCTGGAACTGGTGGAATGGGGTGTTACCCAAGATTCGGGGGGTGTTGCCTGCCTCCATCAATGAAACCTTGCCCGATCGCGCTTTGACAGGGGCGATCGCGGGTGTTTTGGTGCTAGTGCTATGGCTCGGCTCATCTATCTTTTCCAGCCAACCACCCCCACCAGTAGCAGTCGTTCCTCCTTCTAAAACTGCCCCCGCAAAGCCAATTCCAGCGCAAGAGAAGCAAGAACCCAAGCCCAAGAATTTGCCAGAGGTCAAGGTCGTCCCACCGCCCAAACCCACTCCTAAAGCCACAGAAACACCCAAACCGATCGCAGAAACGCCCAAACCCGCGCCTAGTACAACGCCCACGCCCGCGCCTAGCCCGTCGCCCACGCCATCTCCCGCACCCTCCCCGACACCAACCCTCAAACTCACGCCAGAACAGACTCTGATCGCCCGAATTCAAGATCAGGTGGCAACCGTTAGCGATCAGTATGTGACGGGCTTAATTCAATCTGTGCAAGCAAACTTTCGTTCCAGTCGTTTAACCGTAAAGGTCGGAAATGGCTGGTATAGCTTATCAGCGCCTCAGCAAGACAATTTAGCTAATGATGTGCTCAAGCGGACTCAGCAACTCAATTTCATCAAGCTAGAAATGACCGATGCCAATGGGGTGTTGCTGGCGCGAAGTCCAGTTGTCGGGTCGGAAATGGTCGTACTGAAGCGATCGATCTAAATGCTTTAATCCGTGGTCATTGGTTGCTAGTCACTGGTTGTCTGCCAATAACGAATGACCAATGACGAATGACGAATGACGAATGACACCTTCAAGAGGTTCAGTTCCATCGCGGCTACTGAATTCGCTGCTTCAATTCACTAAACCGTGCAGGTTTCTCAACAGTTCTTCAATAGTGTAGGGTTTGGTTAAAAACACTTTTGCCCCGGCAGCGAGGGCGGGTTCTTTGTGAGCCGCTAATCCACTGACCGCAATCACTTGAACTTGCGGATTGATTTTTAGCAAAGTGCGAATTGCAGTGGTTCCATCCATGTGGGGCATCATGATGTCGATCATCACAACTTTGATGGCATCCTGGTGTTGAGCGTAAAGCGCGATCGCTTCAATCCCGTCATTCGCTGCCAGAGTCGTGTAGCGGTAGTTTTCCAACAGCGATCGGTTAATTTGCTGCACTGCCACATCATCATCGACAACCAGTACCAATTCTCCGTCACCCCTGAGTAGTTCGCCTGGTTGTTCCGGGGAGGCTGTTGTGCCTTCTATGGTGGGCAAATACACCTTAAACTGGCTACCCTTGCCCACTTCACTCACCACCTGTAAAAAACCACCATAGTTTCGAATGATGCCGAGAACAGTTGACAATCCCAGTCCGGTGCCCTGCCCCAAGGCTTTCGTGGTAAAAAATGGCTCAAAGATGCGATCGCACACTTCTGGCGGAATTCCTGTGCCTGTGTCGGCAACCGTCACCAGAACGTAGCTTCCAACCTGAGCATCGAGATTCATTTGAGCAAATACTTCATCGACGGTATAAGGCTCAACGGAAAGGGACAAAACGCCCCCCTTGGGCATGGCATCACGCGCATTGACGCACAGATTCATAAAGACTTGATGCAGTTGAGTTGGGTCGGCAGAAATCAGTCCTATAGGCGTAGATGGAAAGGACATTTGAATGTGAATGGATTTGGGAAACGTTTGTTCTGCAACCTTAAAAACTTCTAACAGGACTGATTTAATCAACAATTTGACTTGTTTACCACCTGTGCCGCGAGTAAAGGTGAGTATTTGTTTGACTAGATCTGCACCTCGTTTCGCACTGTTTTCTAAGGTGTGCAGCATCTCTTGAGTACGAGGATCGAAATTTTCTGGTGTTGCACGAAACATCTGGGCGATCGCCAAGATTGGAGTCAGGATGTTATTCAAGTCGTGGGCAATGCCGCTCGTTAAAGTTCCCAAACTTTCTAGCCGTTGAGCTTGATAGAACTGGGCTTCCAACTGTTTCTTTTCTGTGATGTCGGTGTCCACAGTGAGAATAAATCTGGGCTGTCCTGCTTCATTGCGAACCAGCGTCCACCGTCCCGATACGATTACTTCTTTTCCTGTTTTGGTTACTTTGCGGACTTCGCCCCGCCATTCTCCTTGATCAAATACGGCTCTCAGAACATTGGGCACCAGCGATCGGTCTTCCTGGAGTAGATCGATTGCGTTTTGGTCGAGCGCTTCTGCACCTTGCCAGCCATATAACCGCTCGGCACCCTGATTCCAGTAAAGAATGTGGTGCTCTAAATTGCGAACAAAAATGGCATCTGAGGCAATATCCAGTAAGGTGGCTTGCTCTCGGATTTTTTGCTCCGATTGTTTGCGATCGGTGATGTCTCGCCCTTCCGGGATCAGCATGATGACTTGCCCTGACTCATCAAACACGGGCTTGAGGGAAAAGTCTACAAAGGCGAGAGAGCCATCTGCCCAGATATGCTTGGTTTCCAGGCGAATAAATTCTCCCTGAGCCGCACGGGCGATCGCCTGCTTCAAAAGCGCCTGTTGTTCTGGAAAGGGTGTCCACAAAGGAGTTTCCCAAAACGGTTTGCCAACCACGTCCGCAAGTTCCACGGCAACAATCTCTAGCGCCGCCCGATTGCCATCAATCACGGTGCCATCCGGAGTTAAAACCCCAATAAATTGGAAGGTGCTGTTAAAAATCGCACGGAACTTTTGCTCACTTTGCTTGAGTTCGGCTTCAGCTTGCTGCCGAGCCAGTTCCAGATACTTCTGCTCAGTGATATCTTTCATGAAACAATAATGCCCGGTGACGCAATGTTGGGCATCGTAGGTTGCAACCAGAAAGAGCGTTTTGTGAAAAGTAGAGCCATCTTTTCGCACACCTTTTGCTTTTAGCTCGATCTTGCCTGTATTGACCATTTGCTGAAACGCCGCCACGACGTGCTCTAAATCATCAGGATGGACAGTGGCTTGCCAACTCATGCCCAACATTTCCGCTGGTGTATAGCCTACAATCGCAGCATACGCATCATTAACCGCAATATAACAGCCTTGAGTATCTAAGCGTGAAATTCCTTCGATCGTGTTGCTCAATGCGAGACTCATCTCCCGCAGTTCAATTTCAGCCTGTTTCCGTTCGCTGATATCGGTTAGGGAACCGACGTAGCCGGTCAATGTCCCATCTGCATCCGTGTCCGGCAGGACTAATACATAAACCCAAACAATGGTGTCATCAGGACGCACAATTCGCCCTTCGTGGTGGTAGGGGTGTCCCGGTTGCCAGGTTGCCACCCAATCGCGCCAGGTTTGCATCAGGTGTTCGCGATCGTCAGGATAGACAGCTTCCAGCCATGCCATGCCCATTGCGGCTTCTTTCGGTCTGCCTGTCAATTCACTCCAACGATGGTTGACGTAGGTACACTGACCTGCTGCATCAAATCGAAAAATTCCTACTGGAACGGCTTCGGTCAAGTTGGTGTAGCGATGTTCACTATTTTGTAACGCTGTGACCACTGCCTCTCGATCGCGATCGAGCTGATATTTTTGTGCCAGCGCTTGATAAGCCAGTTCCAATTCAGCATTTTGTTGCAAGACGCTTGCCTGAGTCACTTGCAGTTCCTCCAGACTTTTTTTAAGCTCCTCATTTACTGATTTGAGTTCTACCATTTGTGAGGTCGAAGGTAGCTGTTGAATTGAGTTTGTTAGAAACGTTGCGTAGACAGAATTCAATTGATACCCGACACGATGGATCGTTTTAATTAAATCCTTTGGCGCACCAGCTTGAGATAATTTTTGGCGTAGCTCCTTAATATGAACTCGTACTGATTCTTCTCCAGGCGATTCCAGAGAATTCCAGGCGTGTTCTAAAATCATTTTGGAACTAAAAATATGGCGCGGACTCCTTAAAAATAATTCCAAAATTCCATACTCTTTCGGTGTTAAAGAAATGAGATGCGTGTTGTATATAACCTGGCAACTACTGGGATCAATCGTTAATTCACCCCAGGTCAGGATGGGTTGGTTGGTAGCATGGCTGCGTCGTAGCAATGCTTGCACACGAGCAATCAGTTCTTTGGCATCAAAAGGTTTAACCACATAATCATCGGCTCCGGCATTGAGGGCGATCGCTTTTTGCTGCCCCCCATCTTGCCCTGTTAACAATAAAATAGGACGCTGAAACCCCTCAGCCCGCAACCGTTGACACAAGCCAATTCCATCCATCCCAGGCAAAATCACATCTAGCAGAATCAGGTCATAATCAAAGGCTTCCACCATTTGCCATCCTGATTCACTGTCTGTTGCCACATCGACGGCATAGTTGTAGCCAGAGAGCAGAGTTTTTAAAGTCTGCGCTACGGCTTGGTCATCTTCTACAACTAAAATCTTCATAATAATTTTAGAGTAGCGGAATTTTCATTTTGAGTGCAGTGTCAAGTAAATTAAGGTTTCTTTTAGTTAACTTTTGTTTTCAAAAATTACGTTTTTCTCGTAATCTCTCATGACTCTTTTCTCCCTTCACACTATCCTTACAACTCATCATTAAAACTAGCTGTAGAGAGGCGAAAGCTGTCCTGTTCCCAATACAAAGCGGCACAAGCAAAACCCTGCTCAACCTGCCCGAACCTCCTCCAAAGATGAGTTGATTATGAGTGTTTATCCCAATCCTTGCCCTACAGTCCATGCAAGCTCCTGTTCTGTTTGCATGATTGAAGCTCTGGCTAAATTTCAAGCCCAGATAGTGAGGCTGGTTCCGGGCTGTCTGTATATTTACGACTTGATTGAGCAACACACTGTTTGTGCAAGCCGCCCTATTACTGAAGTGCTGGGCTATACCGACACCGCGATTCAAACAATGGCATTAACCGGATTATCCGAGCTAATTCATCCCGATGATTTAGATATCGTGGCAAATTACTACCAGCACTTAACAATGCTGAAAACTGGAGACATCACTGCCCTTGAGTATCGGATGCAGCGACCCGATGGAACTTGGTGCTGGTTGAGATCTCAGGAAGCCGTGTTGACTCAAGCGATCGCGGGTTATCCGCTGCAAATCCTGGGAGTGACTTACAATTTATCAACTTTGTCCCCGTTCAAATCCAGAAAACGAATTTGGTTAAATCGTTTGATCAAACAACGCATCACCATCACAGCCAACCCAAGCACCAAACTCTCCCCAGTCAGCCGTCCCTCGTCCTTTGCCAACAACCAATGATCGATTCTGTCATGCGTCATTGGTGATGCGTCCTTTGCCAATAACCAATCCCGTCATTCGTCAAAGTCCTTCTCCTTGGGGAGAGGGGTTGGGATGAGGACAGACTATACCCCTTTAAATTCATAGACCTACACATCAAATCCCTGTAAGGGCGATCTGCTGTTCGCCCCTCCTCGATCTGTCGCAATTGCAATTTAATTGAGTCCCACTTCCAACCGATGCGGTTTGTTCTAAGGCAAACAATTACTCCCTTTACAATAAGGAAATCTAGACAATCCATGCATCGTCACTCAAACCTATGCAAACCTTAGAGAAGACTCCGACTGCATTCCTCAAGCTCAAATCTCTGCTGGCTGAAATTAACGATATTCAATCCGCTGCTGCCGTTTTGCATTGGGATGAAGCAACCTATATGCCCCCCAAAGGAGCCGCCGCACGAGGTAGACAACTCGCCACGCTACGCCAAATTGCTCATGAGAAGTTTACCAGTGGATCGATCGCCCAACTGCTGGACGATTTGGAGTCCTACGCTGCCAATTTGCCCTACGATTCCGATGCCGCCAGCTTGCTGAGGGTTACTCGTCGCAGTTACGATCGCGCCACCAAAATTCCCTCAGATTTTACTGCCCGCTTTTCTCAGTTGCGATCGCAAGCCTATCAAGCCTGGGCACAGGCTCGTCCTGAAAACAACTTTGCCCTGGTGCAGCCCTACCTGGAACGCATGGTGGATTACAGCCGAGAGCTTGCCAATTTCTTTCCTGGTTACGATCATATCGCCGATCCGTTGATTGAATATTCTGATTACGGCATGACCGCTGCCAGCATTCGAGCCGTGTTTGCCGAGCTACGAGAACAACTGGTGCCGCTGGTGCAAGCCATCACATCTCAGCCACCTATTGATGATTCCTGCTTGCGGCAATTTTTTCCCGAAGCCGAGCAAATTGCTTTCAGCCATGTGGTCTTACAGCAAATGGGCTACGACCTGCAACGGGGACGACAGGACAAAACCCTGCATCCCTTCATGACTAACTTCTCCATTGACGATGTGCGAATCACGACCCGCGTTTACGAAACCGATCTGGGGCAGGGCTTATTCAGCACGATTCATGAAATGGGACACGCTTTTTATGAAATGGGAGTTGCGCCCGAACTGGAAGGCACGATTCTGGCAGGTGGCGTATCCTCTGGTGTGCACGAAAGTCAGTCTCGTTTGTGGGAAAACATGGTGGGACGATCGCGCCCCTTCTGGAATCACTTTTACCCCCAACTGCAAGCTGCCTTTCCTGCTCAGTTAAAGGGCGTGCCGCTAGAAACCTTCTATCGGGCAATTAATAAAGTGGCGCGATCGTTGATTCGGACTGATGCCGATGAAGTGACGTACAACCTGCACGTCATGATTCGCTTCGACCTGGAACTGGATTTGCTGGAGGGTAAGTTAGCCGTTCGCGATTTACCTGAAGCCTGGAACGAACGGTATCGCACTGATTTGGGGGTGGTGCCAACCAGCGATCGAGAAGGGGTGCTGCAAGATGTGCATTGGTATAGTGGACGAGTGGGCGGCGTGTTCCAGGGCTACACCCTCGGCAACCTGATGAGTGCCCAATTCTTCGCCGCTGCCCTCGCCGATCGTCCCGACTTGCCAACCCAGATTGAGCAAGGCAATTTCCAGCCTTTACACCACTGGCTGCAAGATAAAATCTATCGTCACGGTTGTAAGTTCACCGCTGCTGAAACCGTTGAGCGAGTGACCGGACACCCCCTCACAACCGCACCCCTGATGCAGTACATTCGGCATAAGTACGGCGAGTTGTATGGAATTTAGAACATGATGGAACTCATTCGCGCTCACGTTCTCATTGCTGGACGAGTTCAACGAGTTGGCTTCCGCTTTTCCACGCAAGATATGGCAACCCTGTATGGCTTAACTGGATGGGTGCAGAATCTTGCGGATGGACGAGTGGAAGCAGTTTTTGAGGGCGATCGTGCTTCTGTCGAAGAAATGATCCACTGGTGCCACAAAGGTCCACCCCATGCCCAAGTAGATGAAGTTGTCGTCAACTACGAACATCCCCAAGGTCTGAAAGGCTTTGAGATTAGACGCGGACGGTGAGTGGGTGAGTGGACACTGGTACTTTAATTCGTGCGCCAGTGAGAGCCGCGTAACAAGAGCAACTCCACATTGAAATCGGATGATGATAGAGTCCCAAGCGTCATCGCTGGAGTCATTTGTGGGTCAATAAATTTATTTAATTCTGCCATATTGTGACAAAGTTGCTGTTACACCCCACGTCCATACCTCTATCACACCCTCTGCCACACCCCACCGATCAATCAGTTTCATATCTACAAACTACTTGAATTTATGACAGTAAATAACCATCTAAGTAGCCAAGGCTTAAAAAGCTCAAGTATTTAATGGCTTATGAATGAGCTAACTTCGAGGGAAATTGGAATCCTTATACAGAACGAACATTTGATTGAACTCAGCATCTATCTAAGGTAAAGCATATTGGAGCAGGCTTGGGATGATTGAAGATTCACTCTTCTGGTAGAGGAGGCTATTAAAGCAGTTGGTTAGTATACAAACATACAGTTTAGTAAAACATAAAAAAGGATTCACTATGAGCGCAGAAGATAGAGCTAAAGCGACAGCAAAAAATGTAGAAGGTAAGGTTCAGGAATTCGTTGGTGATGTTACTGGAAACCCTGATGACAAGGCAGAAGGAAAAGCCAAGCAAGTTGAGGCAAACGTTCGTCACTCTGTTGAAAATGTCAAAGATGATGTAAAGCGTGCCATTGACTAATCAGGCTTAGAAAGTTCTCAAGTTTGGTGCAAACAGGGAGTCTGGAATGAATTCATTCCAGGCTTTTCTTATGATTAAGGGCTTGCTTAAAAAAACAACCCCACACTTTCGGCTGGCTGTTCGCTCTTGGCTAATAGCTGTTAGCTAATAGCTGTTAGCTAACAGCCGATCGCAGTTATTTCTTAACGACTCCTAAGTATGGTGAAGTAAAAGGTGAAGACTAATAATTACTCATTCACACGATGTGTGATTTTTAACTTGGAGTCAATCCGCAATGAGGGTGCCAAACGGCAACGAATTATGCTCATCCAGGTCATTGAATCAAACTGCGATCGAATGAGCCAAGATCTTACGCGCCATGCGACTGGTTAAGTGCCAATAATTTAAATCCTTCTCAGATCTTGATTGACATAAGATTGCTGTAATGAGTTTCTATTCTCAGGGCTTTTTTCATGCCTTTCGATCGACTATTTATCAGTTGGATTTTATTGGGATTCAAGAGGAGCGCTCGCTGCTCTGAATTGAGTCTGGCGTGTTAGAATCGATGGGTTAACGAGTGCCCTTTGTATGGGCGTTTGGGGAACCGAGCGATTGCTCCACTTCGCTTGTTTTCGGCTACGATAAATTGCTACCGTTTTCGGAGTTTTTTTAACCTATGACGTTCTCCCAGGAATCGCCTCAAGACCGGATTGTTCCCACAGATTTACGGAACGAAATGCAACGGTCTTACCTGGAATACGCCATGAGCGTGATTGTGGGACGGGCGCTACCCGATGCCCGCGATGGCTTGAAGCCCGTTCACCGTCGCATTCTCTATGCTATGCACGAACTGGGTTTGACTCCCGATCGCCCCTTTAGAAAGTGTGCTCGTGTGGTCGGGGAAGTGTTGGGTAAATACCACCCCCACGGCGACACTGCAGTTTACGATGCCCTGGTGCGGATGGCGCAGGATTTTTCCATGCGATCGCCCCTGATCGACGGTCACGGCAACTTTGGTTCGGTGGATAACGATCCCCCGGCGGCAATGCGATACACAGAGTCGCGCTTGCGTCCGTTGACAACCAATGCGATGTTGCAGGACATTGAAGCGGAAACGGTGGATTTTGCTGATAACTTCGATGGGTCGCAGCAAGAACCGCTTGTTCTCCCTGCCCGCTTTCCCCAATTGCTGCTAAACGGCTCCTCTGGAATTGCCGTGGGGATGGCGACCAACATTCCCCCTCATAACTTGGGTGAGTTGATTGATGGATTAATTGCTCTGATTCATAATCCCACCCTGACGGATCTGGAGTTAATGCAGTATATTCCGGGTCCTGACTTTCCTACAGGTGCCCAAATTCTGGGTATTTCGGCGATTCGGGAAGCTTACACAACTGGACGTGGCTCGATCATCATGCGAGGCGTTGCCAACATTGAGACGTTGGAGCAACGAGGACGACCCGATCGAGAAGCCATTATCGTCACCGAGTTGCCTTTTCAGACGAACAAAGCCGCACTGATTGAGCGGATCGCTGAAATGGTGAACGAGCGGCGCTTAGAAGGCATTTCGGACATTCGAGATGAGAGCGATCGCGACGGGATGCGGATCGTGATTGAACTCAAGCGCGATGCCTATCCCCGTGTGGTGCTGAACAATCTCTATAAGCAAACGCCACTCCAGGCAAATTTTGGCGCGAATATGCTGGCGCTGGTCAATGGAGAACCCCAACTGTTGACCCTCAACCAGTTTCTCCACGTCTTCCTGGATTTTCGGGTTGAAACCATTACCCGTCGCACCCAGTATCGGTTACGCAAAGCGGAAGAACGGGATCACATCCTGCAAGGTTTGTTGATTGCCCTGGCAAACCTAGATGCAATTATCGAACTGATCCGCCATGCCGCCGATGCTCCCACTGCCCGCCAGCAGTTAATTGATCAATATGGACTATCGGATGCTCAGGCAGATGCAATTTTGCAAATGCAGCTACGTCGTTTAACGGCTTTAGAAGCGGAGAAGATCCACCAGGAACACGAAGAATTGCAACGCCAAATTGCCGATTTGCAAGATATTTTGGCACGGCGGGAACGAATTCTCGAAATTATTGAAACGGAATTGGGGGAAGTCAAAGCTGCCTATGCCACACCCCGGCGCACCGTTATTGAGCAGTCGGAAGACGAAATTGCCGAAGCGGATCTGATCGCCAACGAGCGTGCCATCATTCTGGTGACAGAGCAGGGTTACATCAAGCGAATGCCAGTGAACACCTTTGAGTCGCAAAACCGCGCAACCAGGGGTAAAGCGGGCACTCGCATGAAGGAAGATGATGCCGTAGAGCACTTCCTTGCCTGCCGGGATCATGACAGTGTATTGCTATTTAGCGATCGCGGTGTGGTGTATTGCGTGCGGTCTTATCAGATTCCAATGGGTTCCCGCACTTCGCGGGGCACTCCGATTGTGCAACTGTTGCCCATTCCTGTAGTCGAAAAAATTACCTCGATCGTTTCGGTGTCAGAGTTCACGGAAGATGAGTACCTGGTGATGCTCACCTCCAAGGGCTACATCAAAAAAACTGCCCTATCAGCATTTAGTAACATTCGCACCAATGGCTTGATTGCCATTTCCCTGGAAGAAGGGGATCAATTGCGCTGGGTGCGGCGGACTCGGGCTGAAGACACCATCATCATTGGCTCGACTCAGGGTAAATCGATTCACTTTCGCGCCAGTCATGAGCAATTGCGCCCCCTGGGACGGGCAACCCGTGGCGTTCGGGCGATGAACCTGCGGAAAGGCGATAGTCTGGTGGGGTTGGATATCCTGCCCAGTGATGTCGTGGCAAACTTGGGTGCAGCGTTAGAAAGCGACTCCGGCGAAGAAGATACCACCATCACTGAAACGACAACCACTGAGGCGATCGCCACTGAACCCATTGCGGCTGAGGATACGCCCGAACCCACCAATGGCTCTACGGGTCCCTGGATTTTGATCGTAACCGCAGGGGGCTATGGCAAACGAGTTCCGATGTCTCAGTTCCGGTTGCAAAATCGGGCTGGCATGGGGATTGTGGCAACGAAGTTTCGCAAAGCAGGCGATCGGATGTCTGCTCTGCGGATCGTGAATGAAGGCGATGAGTTGATGATGATCACCAATCGCGGCATCATCATTCGCCAAGCCGTGAATGCAATTTCCTGCCAATCTCGCGCGGCTTCGGGAGTGCGCCTGCAACGCCTGGATGAAGATGACGAAATCGTGGCAGCAACCGTTATTCCTGTTTCTAATGAAGAAGAAACAGCTTCAGAGAGTGAAATCTCAGAAGTATCTGAGGTTACAGCGGCGATTGAAGCGGTTGAAGCATCCGAGATGCCCGAAATATCTGATGAACTAGAGGAAGAGTAAGGCGGCTTGACTTAAGGATATTAGCCATAGGATAACAACTATCCTTCCTGTAAGGGCGTTTCATGAAGCGCCCTTACTTCATGGCTGTACAACGTTTAAGCTAACTAGACAGTAGCAACCCTCGCAGATCAATAGTTCGCATATGCTCCTTTCCAGCTCAGCACAATGTTACGTAGCATCACTGCTGGTTTTATTCGTCTCTTCTAAAAAGTTTGCTACTTCTGCTATGACCCACTCTGCTTCTACTTGGCTTACTGCCCGACCAACTCGATAAGTTCTCTGTCTAGTGATTAAAGAACATAATACTCGCGGTTCGCTTTCCTCATGGAGAACTTTTCTCCAAGGACGGAAATTTACCTGGTGGACATCAACGGTTCTAACTCTAAAGCAATAGCCAAACAAATGGATTTTTCGATGTAACCGAGAAGTTTGTAATGTTAGTTCTAACCGAGCTGAACCGTTGAGGGCATAAGCAAAGTTAGCCAGGTAGCATACAAAAAAGGCACTCACAGCAAATGTAAACCAAGTTCCTAAGAGAGCCGGTTCAAGAATAATCTTCTGAAGCGTTGTAAGCGGTATAAGATACACCACAAACAACAGCATGACCCCAGTAAAGGACTCTCCAAAGATACCTTCTTCATCCCGTTCTATAGACTTTTTGTTTGCGATTTTCCAAAGCTGCTTGAAGTAAGGATAACTAGGGATATTGATAACTAATTGGCTTTCTGTTCTGTGGTACGAAATTTGACTACCTGCTACTCCGATAGTTTGCATACTGTCACAATGAATTTGCAGTGCACGACAACGACAAGATAACTTGAATCTAGTCTGCCCAATCCTCATTCATCTAGCACAATCGCACTAATTACCTAGTACTAATTCAACCTTAAACACTAATAGTTGAGGCTTCAGCGCAATCTCTAAAGGTCGAGCTGCATAACTTCTGAACGATCGCCCTCTGAAACTCGCTCTGGAAAATCTACATCCTCGTAGAGTTCTGCGATCGAGCACTCAAACCCAAGGCTGGTGAGATAGACGGTATCTCCTGGGTGGTAGGACTGCAACACCCAAAGCCCTTCTGCATTGCGGCGAAAACATTCCACCCGTTGCCGCTTCTGGTTGATCAGCACGTATTCCTGCAAACTCTCTAGATGTTGGTAGTCCGCAAACTTGTCTCCCCGGTCAAATGCCTCAGTTGAAGCAGACAACACTTCCACAATCAGGCAGGGATAACGCTTGAAAGATGGGGATTCCCGATCGCGCGGATCACAGGTCACTAAGACATCGGGATAATAGTAGATGTTTAATTCCTCGATACGCGCCTTCATGTCGGCAATGAAGACACGGCAATCCTTACCCCGCACATGGTTGCGCAATAGAGCAAACAGGTTTCCAGCGATCGTGACATGGGCATCCTCTGCCCCTGCCATTGCGTAAACTTCGCCATTGATATACTCATGCTTTTCGACCCTACTTTCCTCTGCTAACAGATAATTCTCTGGCGTAAGATAAGTGGTTTGCGGATGAGCAATCATGGCGAAAGGAGAGAAGTTCTAGAACACCTCGATTATAAAACTGTAGCCATCCCCCTATCCCCCATGCTCCATTTCTAAAGTTGTTTTTCTATATCAATTGGGAAAGAGCCAGAGAGGGCACTGACGGCGTAGACTCGAAAGGAATGCTTAACCAATGTGCCAATCATGACTGAAACCATTTCCATTCGCGATCGCCAACGCTTACAACTCGCACCCCTATCCGTACCCAATCGTTTGTTACTGGGACCCGGACCCTCTAACGCTCATCCCACAGTATTGCAAGCAATGAGTACGCCTCCCTTGGGGCACCTCGATCCGGTGTTTTTGGGCATGATGGACGAGATTCAATCCCTGTTGCGCTACGTTTGGCAGACGGATAATGCCATGACGATCGCCGTTAGCGGCACCGGATCGGCAGCAATGGAAGCCACGATCGCCAATGGGGTTGAACCTGGCGATGTGGTGCTGGTGGGTGTGATGGGCTACTTTGGCAATCGCTTAGTAGATATGGCAGGACGTTATGGTGCGGATGTGCGAACGATTTCCAAGCCCTGGGGACAGGTCTTTTCGTTGGCAGAACTGCGGACAGCTTTGGCACAGCACCGTCCTCGGATTCTGGCGCTGGTTCATGCCGAAACGTCAACCGGAGCCAGACAGCCATTGGACGGGGTGGGGGATTTGTGCCGAGAATTTGATTGTTTGCTGTTGCTAGACACCGTAACCAGCCTGGGTGGAGTGCCGATTTTCCTCGACGAGTGGGGCGTGGATCTGGCGTATAGCTGTAGCCAGAAAGGGCTGGGGTGTTCTCCCGGTGCGTCGCCCTTCACGATGAGCGATCGTGCCATGCAGAAGTTACAAAACCGCCAAACCAAAGTTGCGAACTGGTATCTGGATGCAAACCTGTTAGGCAAGTATTGGGGCAGCGATCGAGTTTATCACCACACCGCACCGATCAATCTGTACTACGGTTTGCGGGAAGCGTTGCGGCTGATTGCGGACGAAGGTTTAGCGGCGTGCTGGCAACGACACCAGAAAAATGTGGAGCTACTCTGGCAGGGTTTAGAAGACCTAGGACTGTCGATGCACGTCGATCGCGAGTTTCGCTTACCCACACTCACCACAGTGCGAGTTCCCGATGGCAAAGATGCCAAAGCGATCGCCCGCACTTTGCTGCTGGAACACAACATTGAAGTGGGTGGTGGCTTGGGCGAATTGGCTGGCAAAGTTTGGCGCGTCGGCTTGATGGGCTACAACAGTCGCCCAGAAAGTGTGGAGAAACTGCTATCTGCCTTACGACAAGTGCTTTAGTGCAATTACTCAAAGGGTTATCTTCAGTGGATCTTATAGGGTGCGTTGCTGCCAAGCAAACGCACCCTCAGCAGTCATATTGGCTTGCCTCCAGAACAACGTTAATTGAGTGCTAAGGAACGAGAATTAAAATAAGATCGACTTTAGTAGGTTGGGTTGAGGTGACGAAACCCAACGTCTATAGGGGTTTTGGGTTTCATGCTTCAACCCAACCTACCCAGGTTATTTAATCCACGTTCCTAAGGGAGTTACGTAAAAATAAAGTACCGCCAAACTGGGTTTCGACTGCGCTCAACTCTCGATCATCGCGGGTTGAGCACAGTCGAAACTCGTCGGTGGGTATGTGATTAAATTGCAAATCCCTTACCCCAGTTTGCGGATAAACACCTTGGGCGACGAATCGATGCACGTTTGAGAATTGCCAATCTGTTGGACGTTGACACAGTTTAGAACAAAAAAAATCGGGACACTACAGAGTAATGTCCCGACGTGATGGAGTTAGATCAGGGTGAAGTTGCTGCCAGAAAGGGTGCTGGACTGCACACCTGTAAGAATTGCCAGGGTCTCGTTGCCAGCCTGAATTAAGGTATCAACACCAGATTGCGTCAACGTCAGGCTGCCGAAGCTCAAGCCTCCAGTTAGCCCAACGCGATCGCCCTCTGCCAAGCTGAAATCAGTAATGGTGTCTGTTCCACCTCCAACCGCCAACACAAAGGTATCGGCTCCTGCACCACCAACCAGTTTGTTCTCACCGCTTGTGCCCGTTAACACATCATCAAAGGATGCAAGGGGCGAGGGATGACGCGGATCAAAGGAGGTTGGATCGATTTGCAGGGCAGTGGGGAAGACGTTGGCGATATTTTCCCAGGGCACAAACTTAAAACTGCTGCTGATGTTTTCCAGTTCGCCGTCGTCTTCCTGCAACACAGCGGGATCATTGGCACCATCCTGGGTGACAAACAAGCCAAAGGGAAAGTTCGGACCCAGGGCTACATTGATCACATCGGCTCCATCGGACTCCTGCACACTGTCGATGCTGCCATTCGCGCCCACGCCAAATCGCCCTAAAAACTCGTTGGTGGTGCGAGAGTAGACGGCAAAAGTGTTATCACCCTGACTAGATGCCAGCAAGTAACCAGAGCCATTGGCACCGTAGTAGATGGTCAGCCCTTCCACATCATCGGTGAGTTGGTTGCCGCCCAGTTCTTTCACCCTGTCGATTAGAATGCCGCTGTTGCTGCTGCCTGGCTCGGCACCGTATCTCCAGATGCCTACATTTTCCTGACCGATGTAGAGAATGCCTGTTTCCTTATCCACCACCATGCCTTCCAGTTGTGGATCGGTGTCGGCGGGTGCGCCTGCGGGAATGGGAACCGTGAAGTTCCGAATCCGTTCTACTCCTACCGTGCCGTTGCCCGTATCAATGAGCTTCAGTTGCGCCACATCTCCAGTTTCTCGCCGCGTTACAAAAACATAATCCTCCCCGGTCAGTGGACTACTGTAGGCAGCTAACCCATAAGCACTGCGACTGGAAGCGGAGTAAGGCGGCGCAAAGGGAGCAGCTTGAAATAGGGTCGTGGTCGCGGCGGTGACATCCGTGAGGTAATTGCCAGCGGTGCCATTGGGATCGATCTGGAAGATGACGACTTTATCGTTTTCTCGATCGCTGGCGATCGCCAGATCCACTGTTTTGCCGCACAACTCGAAGCCGTACAACACATCCACATTGTTGTAACGAATGTCATCCGGGGCGATGGTTTGAATCAACCCGCCCCCCAGGTCATACACCCGTAATCCGCCATCCTTGACGCTGGTGATGACAAAACTTTTGCTGGAGTCGTGGGGATGGACGTAGATCGCCGGATCGTCTCCATCTTCGCTCTGCTCCTCGTTGTCTAGCAGGGGCGGACGAGTTTCCACGGTGGGCGTGACCGTGGGTAAAAGGTCGGCACCCAGAGTGAGGATTTGGGTGAATTGAGTCGGGCTGAAGTTGTTGTCGCTGACCAGCACGATCGCTTGGCGACCATCCGGCAGTTTGGGACCAAAGGTGATGCCTTCGATGTTGTCGGTGCCCGTGGGCAAGTTGAGGTCATCCAGATTCAGCAAGAGCCGTTTTTGGGCAGGTTGGATGGCTGCCAGTTGAGCCGAACTCAAGCTTGCTAACGAGTCGTAGACGCTGATATCAGTGGCACCCTGCAAACTAACTTCGTAGATTTTGATCGTGTTGCCCGTGCCCGGAACACCCGTGGAGAACGATCGCTCGACAGCTAAGAGGGTGCCCCGATCGTCGATCGCCAGCAAATCCACCAAACCATTGGTGCTGAAGGCGGTTGCCGGATTGGGAGTCTGTGCCACCGGATCGACTTCGTAGAGGTATTCTTTTTCGGGTTGTCCGCTGACCAGGTTGTACTGCAAAATTCGAGAGCGACTGACTCCAGTCAGGCTGGCAGCGGCTCCGTCCTGGAACAAGGCGTTTTCCGTAGCGGTATACAACGTTTTTTGGTTGGGCGAAAGCGTCAGGCTTTCAAATGCCAGGTTGTTACGAATGCCGCTGGTTTGAGTGTCGCCTGCGTCCGTGACGCCGTTGCCGTTGGTGTCCTGGAACTGGGGATTGAACTTGACGGGAACGGGCAGCGATCGGACAAAGGAGCCATCCAGGGCGTACTCATTTACAAAAGGATTGGTAACTCGTCCGGCAGTGGCGTTTGCCTCACCTTCCGAGGAGATGAAGACGGTGCCTTTGTTCGTTAAAGCAATGCCTTCCGGGTCGAGGCTAAGGCGAGGGTAGAGACTGCGATCGGCTTGCTGGAGGGGTGTGACATTGGTGAAGTTGACTGTCAGCGGATTGGTTCCCCCGTCGGCGGTGAAGGTGTAGAAGCGGGCGGGACCATTTTCGGCACGATCGTCGGAGATGGCGAAGTAGCGGTTATTGGCAGCATCGTAGGTCACGCCAGATAAGCCGCCCAGTTGAGTAGCTGTGCCGTTGGGAGTGCCCGCTGCCCCACTTGGCACAAAGCCGGTGGGAATCGTCACCTGTCCTTGAAAGGTTGGTTCTAGCACGGTTTGTCCCGTTGCCGTCGTCCCCACTGCCACATCGACGTAAACCAGACGGTGATCAGAACTGGGATAGCCACCAGGTAGGGTGGGGTCGAAAGTGCCCACCAGAGAAAAGGTGGGGTCGGTGTTGAGCGACCAGAAGATGCCAGAGTTGGCGATGTCCAGGTCGGTCGAGGGTAGGACGTAATCGGCTCGCAGGTTGCCGGGGGTCGTGTCAGCAAAATCGGCAGTGTCGAAGGCAGGATTGCTTTTGTGGGTGGTATTTGCGCCCCCTTGTAAAGCGGCTTGCTGGGTGCCACCGGGACTGGCGGGAATGCTGTTGGTGTTAATGTTGGGATTTTGCAACAGTTGGCGAATGGCGAAGTTGTAGCTATCCCCGTCGTTGGGGTCGGCATTCTGGTCGCCCATGATCACAAAGCTGGAGCCGGGGGTGAGTCCGCCAGGGGTGCCGTTGTCGTCGTAGATGTAGTCGCTTGCACCGGGAGTCACGTAGTCCGACCAGAAGCGAATTTCGTCATGATTGCGCTTGCCGTTGTGGTCTTCAGTGCCGTCGAATACGGGCGGCGTGGGATGACTGACCAGGGCGTGAACCACTTCTCCGGTGGGCAGTTGAATCGGCACATCCCAATGACTCTTGGAGGACAGCCGCAAAATTGCCTGTTCTTCAGCAGAATAGAACCCCGCTAAATTTTCGTTGACTGGAGTCGCAGGATTGTCAATGGTGGGATCATTGGTTAGCAGGTTTCCGGGCATATCCTGCCACAGAAAGGTTTGGAAGGTGCGGACGTTCTCAGTGTCGATCGGGTATTTGGACAGCAACAACATGCCAAACTGACCGGGAAACTGCCCGAAACCAAAGGAGTCGTCCCCGTAACCAGGGGTTTCGGGAGTGGTGACAGTTGCGCCGTTGTTGTTCAGGTCAAACCCGGTGGCAATGCCCGTGTTGGAGGGCGCGATGTAAACGTAGGGATATTCCACCGGAGCCGCCCCATTTTGACTCACGGACAAATAGTTTTGTTGCAACAAGCGCACAGGCTGAAGGGGATCGGATTCTACATAATCAAACTCGTTGATCAGCAATACATCGGCATTGGTGCGCTGAATGATTTCGGCAACTGCTTTTGCCTGGGCATTGTTGGGGGTGGACAGATCCGTAACCAGTTGTCCGGCGCTGTTGCGGTTGAGGGAGGCGTTGAACTGGGCAAAACGAACAGGGGTAGACGGCATGGGTGAAAAGTCCTTAGCAGGGAATGACAGGAACGATCGCGGGCGTTGATCAGGTCGAAGGCAAGATTGAACGTCAGTAATCGCAACGAAGTAAAAGTTTGAACACAAAAAACTGCACACCAAAATCGCCCGAATATTTCGTGGGAAACATTCAGCAGGAGAGAACCTTACAGCCGCTTCATGAACGAGCCGATCGCAGCAGGGTGCCCTAAACTGGCGTGTGGTTTAAATCCCCATGCACCGTAGCACTCTCTTCGTGGTGGTGTTAAGTTCACCAGACGACATGAAATATGAAGATTGTATGAAGTGATACCATTCTGGTCGGGGTTTATCCCAGTAAGCCCTTGAGTAAACTGTTGGTGCGCGTAATGTGAGCGGTCATCTGTTGCCGCGCTCGATCGCCCTCTCCGCTGCGAATCGCCTGAAGGATTTGTTGATGCTGGGTAACGGAGTCCAAACAGGCGGCAGGGCTGTGGGGAATGATTGCCAGCAGATCAGACAAATCGGCGTGAATCCCAGCGACAACCGACACGAGGCGATCGCACTGGGTCGCCCTGGCAATCAGGAGATGAAATTCTGTATCTAACTGTCGATGTTCATCAAACTGCTTCACCACTTTGGACATTTGCTGGACTAAGGTTTGCAAGTCGTCTAGCTGCTGAGGGGTGGCACGATCGGTAGCTAAGGCAGCAACGCCCGGTTCCACGACAAAACGATGATCCAGAATGTCGTTGAGGGTTGCCCCTTTTTGCATCAGGCGTTGTTTCAGTTCCACCACGTTTGGCAACATTTGCCCCTCGGCAACAAAGGTGCCTCCATTGCGTCCCCGTTTGACAATTAAAAATCCCTGTTCTACCAGCACCCGAATCGCTTCCCGCAGCGTTGTGCGGCTCACCCCCATGATTTCCGCTAGTTCTCGTTCTGCGGGTAACTGCTCCCCCCGCCGATACAAGCCCATTTTGATCGCTGCACTCAACCGCTCCACCGTCACTTCGTAGGGATTAGTGCCTGACTTTACACTCCAGATCAGGGCAGCGATCGCGGCGTTGTCATTGCCATTGAATGAACCTGTTGCTTCACGAGTTAATCGGCTTCTCATGCGTTCACTGAGCGTAAAAGGATGTTGGTGTCAATTTAATTTCGGCACGCTACGGATTGAGATTCCCCTGCCTGCGGCATCCCCCTTTTCAAAGGGGACTGAGGGGGATCGGTACAAAGAATGGAGCATTATCACTGTTTGGGTCTGGTGTGAGAACTCTGGTAGCCCTGGCAGCAAAAACAATTCTAAAGAAAAGGTATACCAATTGACGATTAGAACTCACTTTAAGGTCTAATGTTAGACCATAAATCCGAAAATTGCCCCCTTAACTGTTCTCTACAGAAATTAGCCTTGCTGGCTAGATGGTTTTGCTGATTATTCATTCACTCAGGAAGCTTTATGGACAGAGATCGAAATGTTCGTGGAGTGCGTTACGAAGATGTAGATGATGCTTATTTAGAAAAGCGAAAACTACGCCGTAGTGCAGGCTGGATCTTGCTCTGGGCGTTAGGGGTCGGTGCGGTGATTTCGGGCGAGTTTTCGGGTTGGAACCTGGGACTGGCAGCAGGGGGATTTTGGGGATTAGCGATCGCCACTGTTCTGATGGCAACGATGTATGTGTGCATGGTGTTCAGCATTGCCGAGTTGTCTTCGGCGTTACCCCATGCAGGCGGTTCCTACTCCTTTACCCGCAACGCCTTCGGTCCGCTCGGTGGTTTTTTAAATGGAATTACCGATGCCTGTGAGTTTGTCCTAACACCCGCCGTAATTGTGTACTTTATTGGTGGTTATTTGAATACTTTAGAGCCACTAAAGAGCGTTCCTGTTCCAGTCTGGTGGGTGTTGTTTTATGTGGTGTTTGTGTTTATTAACATCATCGGTGTTGAAATCACCCTCAAGTTGGGATTGTTTGTCACATTGATGGCAGCGAGTGTGCTAGTGATATTTTATGTCGGTGCATTGGGCAAGTTCGATCCGGCTTTACTCACAAATATTCCCCCCGATCCGGGGCAAACAGCCATCTTACCTAAGGGGACTCTGGGCATTTTTGCCGCTCTGCCCTACGCCATCTGGTTTTTTCTCGGCATTGAACAATTACCCCTGGCAGCAGAAGAAGCCCACGATTCCGGACGAGATGTGCCCAAAGCCTTGACCTGGGGAATTTTTTCCTTATTGATCTTGGCAGGATTAGTGCTGGTTTTGAACTCTGGCGTGGCTCCGGGAGCCGCAGGCATTGGAGTTTCAGCCGCACCGCTGGCAGATGGACTGAAAACCGTGTTTGGAGAGGGAATTTTTACCAGTACCCTGATCATCATTGCCATTAGCGGCTTGATTGCCAGCTTCCACACGATTATTTACGGGTATGGTCGGGTGCTGTTCTCGCTCTCGCGGGCAGGCTACATTCCCCGCTGGATGTCGCTGACCAGCAAATACCACACTCCCGCTCTGGCATTGATTACGGGCGGCGTGATTGGCTTGGGATGTGCGGCTGCGATTCAATTTGCGGGCAAGGAAGTGGGAGCCGCATTACTGAACATGGCAGTTTTTGCGGCTGTGATTTCCTATTTCTTAAACATGATCAGCTACATCCAGTTGCGCTTGAGCCGCCCGGAGTTGCCTCGTCCTTACAAAAGTCCCCTGGGTATTCCCGGAGCCGTGGTCGGTGCAGTGCTGGCGTTGGTTGCTTTGTTTGCCTGTTTTGCCGATCCGGCTTTCCGTCCGGGAGTGTGGGGTGTGGCAATTTTCGTAGGTGCAATGACGGTGTACTTCTTCCTTTACTCCAGCAAGAAGTTAGTCTCACGGGCACCGGAAGAGGAGAATGCACTGCTGGCACACGCGATGCGGGAAATTGAGCAAGCCGATACGCTGGCGAAGTAGGGAAACAGGGGATAGGGATTAGGGGTTGGAGGATAGGGTTTGGAATCCAGACCTGGAACCTGTTGGAGTACGGAGGGCAAATTGTGACGGAGCATTTGTTGATTGGGGGCGATCGCGTTCTGCCAGCGTCGGAGCAATACACCGAATTAATTAATCCGGCGACAGGGGAAGCCTGGGCAAAGGTGGCGGCAGGCACAGCGGATGATGTGGATCGTGCTGTGCAAGTGGCGGATGCAGCCAAGGCAGATTGGCGACGAGTCAATAGTCGCGATCGCACTCAAATGCTCAATCGGCTGGCGACTCTGATTCGAGACAATCTGGACTCATTGGCGCAATTAGAAAGTCGTAACGTCGGCAAGCCCATCCGCGAGGCGCGGGATGAAGTGAATTTAGCGGCGGATTGCTTTGAATACTACGCCGGAGCCATCAATAAAGCAGGCGGACAAACGATTCCGGTTGCGGCTGCTGGCACCAGTTTGACGTTACGTGAACCGATCGGCGTGTGTGGCTTAATTGCGCCCTGGAATTTCCCGATCGCAATCACAGCCTGGAAAGTGGCTCCGGCTCTGGCGATGGGAAATACGATCGTGTTGAAACCTGCCTCTCAAACGCCGCTCACCGCTTTACGGTTGGCAGAGTTGGCACTGGAGGCAGGTGTTCCGGCGGGAGTATTCAATGTGGTGACGGGTTCCGGTAGTGAAGTGGGAAATGCGTTGGTCAAGCATCCCCTGGTGCGAAAAATCTCCTTCACCGGATCGACTGAAGTTGGCACCCAGGTCATGAAGTTGGCGGCGGATGACATCAAGCGAGTGACGCTGGAATTGGGCGGCAAATCTGCCAATCTAATTTTTGCCGATGCGGACTTGGATCAAGCGGTGCCAAAGGCAATGTGGAGTGTGTTGGGTAATGCGGGGCAGGATTGCTGTGCCCGATCGCGCATTCTGGTCGAGCGTTCCATTTATGCTGAGTTTTTGGAGCGATTGACTGCCCAATTTCAAACCCTCAAACTTGGCGATCCGCTGGATGAAGCCACGGAGATTGGCTGTCTGATTTCAAGGCAGCATCGCGATCGCGTGCAGCAATACATTCAAATGGGCAAATCGGAAGGAGCAAAACTGTTGTGGGGTGGAGATGCTCCTCACAATGAAGAACTCGCGCAGGGGACTTACCTCGTTCCAGCCATTTTTGCGGATGTGCAACCGGAGATGCGACTTGCTCAAGAAGAAATCTTTGGTCCCGTCGTATGTGTGATGCCATTTGATACGGAAGCTGATGCGATCGCGATGGACAACAATAGTCTCTATGGCTTGTCTGGATCAATCTGGACTCGTGACATTAGTCGGGCATTGCGAGTGGCAAAAGCGATTGAAACCGGAGTGCTGTCGATCAATACGGGGCACAGTGTTCATCTGGAAGCCCCCTTTGGCGGGGTGAAGCGGAGTGGGTTGGGGCGGGAGTTGGGCATGGCAGTGTTAGACCATTACAGCGAAATTAAAAGTATTTTTATTGCAGATTAAGCGATGACTCAATCGAATCGAGGTCGGCTGACGGTGGATGCTCTAAAGCAACAGGTCGCCGACGAACACATTGAAACAGTGTTAACGGTTTTTCCTGACCTGTATGGGCGCTTGGTGGGCAAGCGGATCATGGGCGAGTATTTTGTGCATGATGTGCTGGAACATGGGGTACATGCCTGCGATTATTTGCTGGCGTGTGACATGGAAATGGACCCGGTTCCCGGTTATCAGTTCACCAGTTGGGCAACGGGGTATGGCGACTTTCGCCTGGTGCCTGACCTTCGCACGTTGCGAGTTGCCTCCTGGCTGGAAAAAACCGCGATCGTCCTCTGCGATGTGCTGAATGAGGAGGAAGATATTCCCGTCAGCGTTGCTCCTCGCAATATCCTGAAAAAGCAAGTGGAAGCGGCTCAGGCAATGGGCTACACCGCAATGGGCGCGTCTGAATTGGAGCTTTATTTATTTCGCGACTCCTACGAAACGGCGCGACAGAAAAACTATCACGACCTGGAACCGATCGGGCATTACATCGAGGACTACCACATCTTTCAAGGCACGAAGGAAGAGTTTGTGATTGGGGCAATTCGCAAACATCTCGATCGCTCTGGCATTCCCGTAGAGTTTTCCAAAGGCGAATGGGGACCGGGACAGCAGGAAATTAACCTGCGCTACACCGATTTTTTGGAGATGTGCGATCGCCACATTCTCTACAAACATCTAGCAAAAGAAATCGCGTGGCAAAATGATGTGGCGCTCACCTTTATGGCGAAGTGGGATGAACGCTACGCGGGTTCCAGTATGCACCTGCACGCCAGTTTGTGGGATCAGGCGGGAAAGGCACTTTTTCCCGGTGAAGAACCCTTCGGCGCAGTCAAAAGTTCACCCCTGTTTCGCTGGTTTTTAGGCGGTTGGATGCACCACATTCGCGAAATCTTTGCCTTCTACGCCCCCTACCCCAGTTCCTACAAGCGCTATGTGTCCGGCTCTTTCGCTCCCACGGGCATCGCCTGGGCTTACGACAACCGCACCGCAGGCTTCCGCGTGTTGGGGCATGGTTCTGCCTTACGCTTGGAATGTCGTGCTCCTGGTGCCGATGCCAATCCCTATCTTGCTTTTGCCGTCACCCTTGCTGCTGGACTGGATGGGATTAAACATCAAATTGAACCACCGCCCATGTTTGAAGGGGATGTGTACGCCGCGCAAAACTTGCCCCAGGTGCCTTTTAGTTTGAATGAATCGATCGCCGAACTGCAAAAAAGTACCTGGGCACGGGAAATCCTGGGCGATGACGTAGTGGAGCATTACCTGCACTTTTTCCGCACCGAGCAGCGCAAGTTTGATGAGGTCGTCACCAGTTGGGAGCGGGCGCGTTACTTCGAGCGATCGTGATTGAACCTGTAGGCGGGTTTTGCCATTAAATCCATTACAGTGTGCAGATTGGTCTGCTAAACCCGCCCGTACAATTTGCAATTTATTAAATCTCAGTAGAACACAAACCATGAGTGATCCCCCCTAGCCCCCCTTTAAAAAAGGGGGAACCGAACCAAACATGATTAAAAGTCCCCCTTTTTAAGGGGGATTTAGGGGGATCGAAAGCGGCTTTCGCAGTCAAAACAACAGCATTTGTGATCTACTCAATCCAGAACCCTAAAGATTTCAGAAGGAATTCGTCATGCGTTTAGCCAATAAAGTTGCCCTAATCACGGGAGCCGGAAGCGGTATTGGGCGGGAATCTGCACTACTGTTTGCCAAAGAAGGTGCTCAGGTTGTGGTGTGTGATCTCAACGAATCAGGCGGCAAGCAAACTGTGGAACTGATTCAGGCAGCGGGAGGAGCAGCCACCTTTGTCAAAGCTGATGTGTCGAAAGCGGCGGACGCTAAAGCCATGATCGAGGCAGCAGAATCGGCGTATGGGCGCTTAAATGTGCTGTTCAACAATGCCGGAATTTTTCATGCTGGCGATAACTCGGTACTGGATACAGACGAAGACATTTGGGAATTGACAATTAACGTCAACCTCAAAGGCGTGTTTTTAGGCTGCAAATACGGTATTCCCGCTCTGCAACGGGCAGGCGGCGGCTCGATTATCAACACCGCATCCTTTGTCGCGGTGATGGGTGCTGCTACGCCCCAAATTGCCTACACTGCCAGCAAAGGCGGTGTGCTGGCAATGACTCGCGAGATTGCCGTGGAGTTTGCCCGCCAAAACATCCGTGCCAATTCCCTCTGTCCCGGTCCGGTGCAAACGCCCTTGCTGGATGAGTTGATGGCTGATCCGGCACGAAAACAACGCCGCATGGTGCATATTCCGCCAGGACGTTTGGCACAAGCTCACGAGATTGCCAATGCCGCCCTGTTTCTCGCCAGTGATGAATCGTCCTTTGTCAACGGCTCTACATTTCTAGTCGATGGCGGCATCTCCGCCGCCTACGTGACTCCAGAGTAATGACAAATCTCGGATCTGCTTAAACTAGAACCAAGCTATAGGTTGAAATGTCGTATCAAGTCTTTAATACTGATCCGATAAAGTAACATCACAAACAGGGAAAGCTATATCTACTGAGTAAAGTAAAAAGAGATGAATCTGGATATTCATGTCAACCTATCAACTCTGACGCTCATAATGGTGATTGAGTTGGGAACTGGTGTGTTGGTGGGTTGGATTATAAAAGAAGCTGCGAAGCTTATAGCTCATAATCGCCCCGAAAGCTTTCGAGTGGTTAGAAAAGAAGAATATGCCTCACGAAGTTATGGAGAACGCACTCCTCAAAACTTTTTCAGTACTTTTGGACTCAACTGCGACATTGTTATTGTCGAATCTAATGAAGAAGAAGTCATCAAGGAAGTTTTTTACACCCCTTTAGGAGATCATGTAAAAGTTGAATACAAAAATGATGGGGGAACATCTACTAGCACATCATTTTTATCAGCACCTATATACACTTCAACAGTTATTCTTCCAATTGTGGTTGGGTTTGTTTTATGTGCAACTGTCACTCAACTATCTGATAACAGTTTCAATTATGCCCATGAAACTTCATTGTTTTTAGGCAATATAGGTATTCATTTACTCATTTCTGGCGTTGTCTGGTTTGCAAGCCTGTACTGGATACCTAGCATTGTATCAGTTGTTACTAAAGTCAATGAAATTTACTCCAATAGGTCAGAATATGTGCCAGTTACACAAGTAGAAACTGTGCCAATAGCACCCGAAACTCAAGAGCGCAATGCTAATTGGATGGAGCGATTCTTCTGGATATTTTTGATTTTGGGGACAGTTTGTATTGCATTATCTTGGTATTTGCATTCTTTGGGGTATATGGCTGAAAATCCTGAGCTTAAAGCTGGCTATCGCATGTTAATTTCAGGATTTATTTTTTGGGCAAATATTCCTTGGATTGTTATGGGAGTAGGATGCATCACAAGCAATTTAACGCTCAAGGACTATCTACAACCTCAATCCCTTTATCCACATTTGATTGCTTTTTTCGTTTCATTACTCTTTGTTTTTGCTACTGGGAGTTATTGGCTGTTCTCTGCTGGTGGTGCTGAAATGCTTGTGAATTACCCTGGGTTATTTATTTCTGATTCAGGTGAAATCCTAGATTCACAATCTTTGAATCCGCAGCTTATAAAGTTATGGTGGGGTTTAGGTGTTGCTTCAGGAGTTGCAACTATGGCATTTATGTTAATCAGGGTTATTCGCCTTCCCTCTTCATAAAGAGCTTTAGGCTACGGAATCTGCATAACAGCCGCGCTGCACTGGAACGTTATAATCTGGTCGGCTGGTAGCCGAGGTTATCTGCGTCCGGTGATTGGAAACGACTATGAAGCTGTGAAAGATTGTATGTCTAGTGAGTTTAGCCTTCTACAAGTTACTCCTACAGATCTTGAGCAAATCAACTCCTGACAAAGTTAGAGATAATGCAATCAAGCAATGCGCCGATTATTGGCATTACCACCTACGCCCGCAATGAGGCGGGAGAGATTTCGCTGCCGGGGCATTACCTGGATGCGGTGGAGGAAGCAGGCGGCATTCCGATTCTGTTACCGCCGCACCAAACCCAAGCCGATCGCATTCTCGACATCGTAGACGGACTGATCTTTGCGGGCGGAGGAGATATTGATCCATCAGCCTACGGTGGCGAACATCACCCCACGATTTATCTGGTGGATGGCGATCTCGATCAGTTTGAACTCACTCTTGCTAAAGCAGCCCTTTCTGCCTCGATTCCAACGCTGGGAATTTGTCGCGGGATGCAAATTTTGAGTGTTGCCAGTGGTGCCAAACTAATTCCTCACGTACCGGATGTGTATGGCGACGCGATCGCCCATCGGTTGGATCATCCCCGTCGCCCCACACCCCATCTCGTTCAGCTTGAAGCCAGCAGTCGGTTAGCCACGATTATGCAAGCAGCCGAGGTCATGGTGGAATCCTGGCATCATCAAGCGGTGCAATCTGCCCCTCCGGGCTGGAAACCTGCGGCATACGCGGCGGATGGATTAGTGGAAGCGTTGGAACGAGTGGATCATCCCTGGATGATGGCAGTGCAGTGGCATCCCGAACTGTCGCCCCACGATCCAGCCCATCAACGCATTTTTCAGGCATTGGTTGAAGCCAGTCGAGGCAAAGTATTTGAGGGTTGAATCCTGGTTGACTGACACATCTTCTTTGGTAGGTTGGGTTGAACAGCGTAAAACTCAACGATAGTCCTGATCCTGTTGGGTTACGCTGTCGCTAACCGCAACCTACGGCGCTCAAGGAGTTTCAGGAATTGTGTCAGTCAATCAGGGGTTGAATCTTTAAGGGATCGAATTAAATTGTAATCGCGATAGATTGGGCAGGGGCGAACGACCGTTCGCCCGTACAGAGATTTAAAGATTAGCTGTCAAAAGTTTCGCAATAGATTGGCTAGGGGCGAAGTGCCGTTCGCCCATATAAAGGTTCAAAAATTAGCGTTATCCCAGCAAGGCGATCGCGCGGTTAGCAATGTTTTCAGCGGTGATGCCGTTGATTGCCATCAGTTCGGCAGGGCTGGCGGTGGTTTCGCCCCGTTTCCAGGCAAAGGTATCCCGCTTGGCAGTGCTGCGGAGCATGATGGGTTCGAGCATGGCGCTAGCTCCTCCGGTGATGCCAATTAACGCATCTCCAGCGAAGAGGCGATCGAATCCGGCATCATCCAAAAATCCCCCATCCGCTTCACTGCACATCTCCCAGGCAACATCGGTAGGGCGATAGAGCCGCCGGGGGTTGACAATGGAAACAACTCGCACTCCGTAACCCTGCACTTCCAGTTGTTTCGCTGCTTCAAACACGGGATTGAGAATCATATCGCCGATCGCTGCCAGCACCACTTTCTGCGAACCGTCGCTGTCCTGCAACGCGATCGCCCCATCCTGCAGTGCCTGCCGCGTCTGCTCAAACGTGGTGCGAATCGGTAACGGCGATTTGCTGGCAGTAATCACAATGCCCTTGTTGAAGGTGCTTAAACCCCACTCATAGCAGACTTGAATGCTGTTGGCATCGGGCGGAAATAGGGGGAACACATTGCCATTTCGTATCATGGCAGCAAAATATGCCTCAATTTCCGGGCGCTGGTGAGTCCAGCCGTTGCGACCTTGCTCCAACGCGCCAGCGGTGAACAGGGTAATTGTGGATGGAGTGGGACGACGCAACTCTGCCATTGCCTGAATCACGGTTTGCCAGATGGGTAAGCCGTTGATGGCAAAGGATTCGTAGGAACACCAGAGCGTACGGGAACCCATCAATGCCAGTCCTGCCGCGAGTCCAGCACAGGCATCTTCGCTCAACGGTTCGTAGACCTGCCCGCCCGGTTTCTGGTTGTAAAGCGGATCTTCTACAGGATGAATGATCTTCAATGCCTGATTGATGTTGGCAATGCCAGAGGCTTCGTTGCCATCGGCGTTGGTGACGGTGTAGCCAGAATCCGTTTGTCCTACGTAAGCCACAAGCCGACCCATCGACGTGGTGGATACTTTGGGATCGCCGCCTACGGGATATTCTTCTAATGGCAAGGTGCCTAAATCAGGTAGGGGTAGGGTGAACTCCGTGACCACGGTTTTGCTAGCCGGACCACCCCCCGCACGAGCACAGTTGGTTCGCACCAGTTCCCAGGCTTCCGGCGGCAGGGCACGGGCTTTCAACGCATTCACAATATCGGGATTGTCTAAGGTGTGGTGTCCGTAGAGGTTATGGGATTTGGCTCCCCGGGCGTGAACTCCGGCTCCTTTCAGTTGCTTGATGATGAACACCGTGAGTTTGCCGCCCAATGCCGATCGCGCTGCTTTGTCTGCCCCTTTCAGCACAGCTTCGGTAAATTGCATCCGATGTTTGAAGGAAAAGGCAGTGCTATCCACAAAATCCCCAGGCTGATCCTGGTCATCAAACTCTTTGGCATCCACCAGAATCACTTCCTCAAACCCGTTCCCCTCCCAGTACGCGACCATTTGCTGGTTAGAAAGCGTCGAGACCATGCTGTGGTGTTCCTGGGAATAGCCATTCCACACCAGGATGGGCAGGAAGTTGGTGGAGTCGGGATAAGCCGTATGGAAGTGACCAAAGGAACTCATGATGTAGGGTTCGCCCAAACCACCATCGCCCACCGTAAAGGGGAAGAGTTTGTCGGGATGGAGACGGGCGCACGCCATTGCAAAATGCTGCCCTTGCCCCAGTGGTCCGGCGGGAGCCAGTAAACCGGGGATTTGACCAGAGAGGTGCCCCAGTAAGCCGTGACGTTCCCGGAAGCGATCGCGCATTTGCTGCACGGTTTCAATGCCCATGTCTTCCAGAGAGCCATCTAAAAACATGGCACTGTAGAATCCTGGAGCGTGGTGCCCGACTTCTGTAATGAAATTTTTGTGTCCCAACATGACAAGAGCAGCATAGGCTTCTGCCTGACTGGCAAATCCGCCTGGATGCCCAGATGCTTTGCTGGCAGTGACTTGCAGCGTCAGGTAACGCAAGGCATCGGCATACAGCACCGTTTGATAAATTGCACAGGGATCGTTTGGAGCGGTGATGGCAGTTCGCCCCTCCAGGATGGAAGCCAGAATGCCATAGCGATCGAACTCTGGGTAGGAATCCGCGAAATACTGAATTCCCTCACAAAATGCGGGAACGGACTTGGGGTTGGGTGTAACTGCCGTCATGCTTGAGATACCTGGTGCAAGGGTGAAAGGGCAAAATCGCTCAATACCCTATCCTACACAGCGATCGGTACCAAAAAGTCGATAAGGTGAATACAATTCTTGCCACTGCAAACATCAATCCTTTTCTATGGACTTGACCGGGCTATTCCGCTTCCTGCAACAGAAATCTGAGTCACATCAGCGGAAGGTGATAGCTTAAAGAGGCGTTTTTTCAGTAGCAATTTATGCAGCCAAACAGTAATGCAGTGGAGTTTCAGCGGGTGTCGTTAAGGGTGAGCGATCGCTCTCAACCGGATGCCTCCCGCCTGTTGTTGGCTGACCTGAACTTTGCCATTCAAACGGGGGAATTTTTGGTGTTACTGGGGCGGAGCGGTTCTGGCAAAACCACCACCATGAAGCTGATCAATCGGTTGCTTACGCCGACTCAGGGTAAAGTGATTGTCCAAAATCGAACCACAACAGATTGGAACGAAATCGAACTGCGCCGACAGATTGGCTACGTAATCCAAGAAATCGGCTTGTTTCCCCACATCACGATCGAGCAAAATGTCGGCTTAGTACCCACCTTGCAGGGATGGAACTCTAAACAAATCAAAGCCCGTGCCCATGAGTTGTTGCATTTAATTGGATTGGAGCCAGCCCAGTTTGCCGATCGCTATCCACACCAACTCTCTGGAGGACAGCGTCAGCGAGTCGGCGTGGCGCGGGCATTGGCAGCCGATCCGCCAATTTTGTTGATGGATGAACCTTTTGGCGCACTTGATCCAATCACGCGATTAGAGTTACAGCAAGAATTTCGCCGCTTGCAACAAGAACTCGGCAAAACGGTGGTGTTCGTGACTCATGACATTCAGGAAGCCTTTATTCTGGCGACCCGGATTGGCTTAATGCAGGATGGGCAATTGGTTGAACTGAGTTCTCCCCATGAGTTCAAAGCATCGGTTCATCCAGAGGCACAAACCTTTTTGCAAACATTGAACCCCGCTTAAATCTCGTATTGATTCTCGGTGAACACCTTCATGGCGCGTGCCAGTTCCGCCGCAACGGGAGGGCGAGAAAATTCTGGCGGGGGCAACTCCCCTCGGCGTAGCATTTCCCGCACCTTCGTACCGGACAAATGAATCCGCTCTTCTGGCAGGCTGGGGCTGGTTTTGGTCGTTGCCATGCCTTGAGTGCGAGTGCAGTAAAAGGCGTGTTCAAACTTCAGCGGCATAATTCCCAGTGCTTCCGGTTGAAACTCATCAAAAATGTATTGAGCGTCGTAAGTGCCGTAATAATCCCCTACGCCAGCGTGATCCCGTCCCACGATAAAGTGGGTGCAGCCGTAATTTTTGCGTACTAAAGCATGGAAGATGGCTTCTCGTGGTCCGGCGTAGCGCATGGCGGCGGGGTTAATCGCCAGAATCACGCGATCTTTGGGGAAGTAGTGTTCCAGCATAATCTCATAGCACCGCATCCGCACATCGGCGGGAATGTCGTCTTCCTTGGTGGCTCCAACCAGGGGATGCAAAAAGAGTCCATCCACAACTTCCAGGGCGCATTTGATGATGTACTCGTGGGCACGATGAATCGGGTTTCGGGTTTGGAAGCCGACGATCGTTTTCCAGCCTTTTTCACGGAAGAGGGCACGAGACTCAGCCGGATCAATTTGATACGTGGGGAAATTGGGGTGAGGATCGCGTTGCATCAACCACACTGGACCTGCCAGGTAAACGTCCCCTTGGCGATAAACTACGGCGACTCCGGGATGCTTTTCTTCATTCGTGCGATACACATGCAGGGCTTCGTGCATCTTGTCGTAGCGATATTTCTGAGTTAGTTGCAACACGCCCACAAAGCGCCCTTTAGCATCGTCCAACCGGATCAGGGTGCCTTCCTTCAAAGGTGCCGCCACGTCTTCACTTACGGGCAGGGTGATCGGAATCGACCAGGGCAAGCCGTTCGTCAGGTGCATCTCATTCACGACGGCAGTGTAATCTGCTTGCTCCATAAAGCCCGTAAGGGGACTGAAACCGCCGATCGCAATCAGTTCCAGATCCGAAACCGCCCGATTATCAATCTGCACCACGGGGAGAAAGTTCGCCTTGTCCAAAAATTCCTGATGCTGTTCTGGCGTGACAATGCGGTTAATTAACTGTCCACCGTGGGGTGCGATGCTGTCTTGAAGGAGACTCATAGGGCAGGAAACAAAATAAACAACAAGGAGAGCCAGGAACCTGACAAATTAATGACTACGAGATTACGTTTTGCGGCTCTTCGTGGGTCGATTCGCTCGAACTTCTTCGTCTCGACGACGGCGATCACGCCACTCCGCAAGCGTGAGATAACCAATGCCACCGCTCACCGCCACCAGTAGCCCCAGCGCCACGAGAATTAAAATGCTGTAAGGAGAAATTTCCATTGCTCAATCGAATGCTGATCAATTCTGGAAAGCTGAAACGAGCGAAGCATTTGGCGATGAATACTTGGGACTAAGGGCTTGTTAAAAAACAACTTCACACTCTCGACTAGCTGTTAGGCGATTTCCAGAAATATTTCTACCCAATTTGGAACCTCTTACCCCTCCCATCCTCCCCTTGGCAATGGGAGGTGCCGCAGGCGGTGGGGTGTAGGGGTATTTTGTTTCCTGGAAATGTCCTTAGCTCTTGGCTAATAGCTAATAGCCGATTGCAGTTATTGCTTAAGGACTCCTAAAAAAATAGTTCCACTCCAAATGCTTCGTTCCAACGACTTTTCCATCCAGGCTAAAAGCCATTCCGCGCCCAAACGACGAGAGAAATGGAAAAGGTAAACACCACCAACAAGCCGACCCAACCCAAACTGAGGATATCCATATCGTCTGTAACATCCGTTTCAAAACAACTTCAAGAAAGATCATAGTTCAAAGTGGGAACGGCGGTCGGAGGGAATTCGATGTGCGATAAATTTGTATAACGAGCGCTCTTTTTTCGCAGTTGCCGATCGTTGCCTGGGTGGAAGCCGCCGTCGATCGCGCCTGGGTGGTGGGGAGTTTGCAGGCATTGGAAGAATTAGAAGCAAACCTGAGAGCTTTGTAGCGTTATGACTCGAACTGTAGAGAACCAGCCATTGATTGAAAAAATAGCAGACCACCAGAGAACGACCTGGGAGGAGCGGTGGCAGTCCTTTAAGGTGGGAGGTTTGGGCGCGATCGCTGCTGCATTAATTTTCGGTTTAATGGTGCAAGTCAACAGTTGGGCAACGCTATCTTTTCCTGAACTCGATGGGTTAGTGACCTGGCAAGCAGGTGTTGCTGTGATTGTGAGCGGGGCGATCGCCAAATTTTCGGGTTTTTTGTTTGCTGTGACCTACCGGTACATCATTCGGCAAGATCAAAATCCCCATCTGCGATCGGGTGCGGTTGGAGCGTTTGGATTAGTCCGGGGTCTAGCATTAGCCGAAATGACCTGGCAGGAGGCAAGTCCCTGGGTACTGGCAGTGCTGTTGTTAGAAAGTTTTGCCCTGTTTGGCGGAATTCGGATGGTGTTGGATTGGGCATTCGCGCAAGGGTGGCTTCAGCCGTTTGAAGCACCCGTTCTACTTGGTTCTCAGGCTTACAAATCCTCAGACCCTGGAGCAGCGAGAAAATAATCGACATTGTTTCAGGAGCAGCTTAGTATAAACGCTTCAAACTGAGAATCCCTGGGGAATTGCAGGAATTCGGTTGTGCTGCTCGGTTCCGTTTCATAATAGGAGCAGTAATCTTCACTGGTGTTTTAATTTAGCCACTTAGCCTCATGCAAACTAGCGAAACTCGTTCCAATCCGGCTCACGAAACCCTGAATAATCTTGCCTTTCCAGCTTCATCGCGGACTGCGAAGGTGAGCCGCACCACAGGTGAAACCGATGTACAAGTCACGGTGAATTTGGACGGGACGGGGCAGTGTATGGCTAAAACGGGGGTGCCATTCCTGGATCATATGCTGCACCAAATTGCCTCCCACGGCTTGTTTGATCTGGATGTTCGGGCAACGGGTGATTACGACATTGATGATCACCACACTAATGAAGATGTGGGAATTACGTTGGGCATGGCGCTGCATCAAGCCCTGGGCGATCGCAAAGGCATTGTCCGGTTTGGTCACTTTGTTGCTCCCCTGGATGAAGCTCTGATTCAAGTCTCCCTTGATTTTTCGGGTCGTCCGCACTTAAGCTATGGGCTGCAAATTCCAACTCAACGAGTGGGCACCTATGATACTCAGCTTGTGCGGGAATTTTTTGTGGCGATCGTCAACCATGCTCAAATGACTCTGCACCTGCGCCAGCTTGACGGCATCAATTCGCACCACATTATCGAAGCGACGTTCAAAGCCTTTGCCCGATCGTTGCGAATGGCAGTGGAAATTGATCCGCGTCGTGCCCAATCCATCCCCAGTTCCAAAGGTGTAATTTAGTATGTCTCTCAATATTGGTGATCCTGCTCCCGACTTTAGCCTGCTCGATGCAAGCGGAAATCTGGTTAGTCTGTCTCAGCTCAAAGGCAAGCGCGTTGTTTTGTATTTCTATCCTCGTGACAACACACCCGGATGCACCAAAGAAGCTTGTGCCTTTCGGGATGCCTACGATCAGTTTCAAGCTCTGGATATCCTTGTGCTGGGCGTGAGTACAGACGATGCCAGATCCCACGAAAAGTTCATCACCAAATTCAACCTGCCCTTCCCTTTGTTAATCGATGAAGGGGGAAAAGTTGCTGAAGCTTACGACAGCTACGGGTTGAAGAAATTTATGGGTAAGGAATATATGGGCATTACCCGCAGTACGTTTGTGATTGATGAACATGGCACGATCGCGAAAATCTACAAAAAAGTTAAGCCTGAAACCCACATCGAGCAGGTTTTAGCCGATCTGGCTTGAGTTAAGTTAGGCATAGGCAAACAAGCTCGAAGGGTTTCAATCTATGGTCTCAGTTGGCGATTTGGCAATGGTTAAGCCATACTGAACCCGAATCCTGCTCTGAAAGAGCTCGTTTGTGCTGACGTTAAGTTGGGAATTGATTTATGGGTCGCTTATGGCACTTTGTCCAGAGTGTTTTAGGAATTTTGTTTCGCCACCCCGTTACCGGAACCAGTATTATTCCTGTCTTACCGGATGGTCGCATTGTGTTGATTCAGCGCAGTGATAACCACAAATGGGCACTACCGGGCGGCATGGTGAATTGGGGCGAAACGATCGAAACCACTCTCCATCGAGAACTAAAGGAAGAAACCGGGCTTGATATTACAAAAATCAAACGCCTGGTGGGAGTTTACTCCGCGCCGGAACGAGATGGGCGGGTTCATTCCATCTGTGTGGTGGTGCAAGTCGAAGCATCCGGTGACATCAATCCCCAGGACACCCACGAAGTCTTAGATGCAAAAGCCTTTGACCCAGA